>CAXTRK010000013.1:0-85845 GCA_964246745.1 uncultured Acetobacteraceae bacterium | reverse complement strand
TTGACCAACAGCTTGTTCAAGGCATGGAGATAGGCACGGGTCGCGGACACCACCGTATCAGCATCTGCACCCTGCCCATCGACCATCTTGCCCGCTTCCTCGAGACGAACCGTCGTGCGCGCCTGTGCGTCCGAGCCCTCGGTTATGGCTCCTACGGAGTAGAGGGTCAGCAACGCTTCGTGCGGAAACAGCGCACGGATCGCATTGAAGGCCGCGTCCACCGGACCGTTGCCTGAGGTGCTCGCCGCCACCCGCCTGCCTTCAATCTCAAGCTCGAGGTCAGCTTCCGCTGGCCGCTTCGATCCACTTCGCAAATCCAGCGAGACGAAGCGAAGATGCGCATGGTCGCGGACTTCGTCATCGACAAGTGCCGCAATATCCTCGTCAAACACGCTTTTCTTGCTGTCGGCGAGCGCCTTGAAGCGGACGAATGCGTCGTTGACCTGATTGTCGCCGAGTTCGCCGTAGCCAAGCGAACGCAGCTTGTCGCGGAACGCGGCACGGCCGGAATGCTTGCCGAGGACCAGGGACGACTTGGTCCAGCCGACGCTCTCCGGGGTCATGATCTCGTAGGTGGCAGCGTGCTTCAACACACCATCCTGGTGGATGCCGCTTTCATGGGCAAAGGCATTGCGTCCGACGATCGCCTTGTTCGGCTGCACGTCGAAGCCGGTGATCGTGGACAACATGCGCGACACGCGCAGCAGGTTGGGAGTGACGACCGAGGTGCGGAACGGCAGCACATCCTGTCGCGTGCGCAGCGCCATGACGATCTCCTCCATCGCGGCATTGCCGGCGCGCTCGCCGATGCCGTTGATGGTGCATTCGATCTGTCGGGCGCCCGCACGCAGCGAGGCGATGGTATTGGCGACCGCAAGCCCAAGATCGTTATGGTTGTGCGCCGAAAGGATCACGCTGTCGGCTCCCGGCACACGCTCGCGCAGCATGGTGAAGATGGCCGCCATATCCTCGGGCGTGGCGTAGCCGACGGTATCGGGGATGTTGATCGTGGTGGCTCCGGCCTTGATCGCCGCCTCGACGCAGCGGCACAGGAAGTCCGGCTCCGTGCGGCTGCCATCCTCGGCCGACCATTCGACATCGTCGGTATAGTCGCGGGACAGCTCGTTGCCCTTGGTGATCAGTTCGAGCACCGTCTCCGGCTCCATGCGCAGCTTGTACTTCATGTGCAGCGGCGAGGTGGAGATGAAGTTGTGCACGCGCCTGCGCTCCGCCGGCCGTATCGCCTCGCCGGCACGGGCGATGTCGTCGCGTCCGCCGGTACGGGCGAGCCCGCAGATCACCGGGCCGGTGACCAGCTTGGCGATCTCGTGCACGCTCTCGAAATCGCCATCGGACGCCACCGGAAAGCCGGCCTCGATCACATCGACGCCAAGTTCCGCCAGCGCCTCGGCCATGCGCAACTTCTCGCTCAGGTTCATCGAGAAACCGGGCGATTGTTCGCCGTCTCGTAGCGTGGTGTCGAACAGGATGATCCGGTCCGGCTCGATGCGGCCGAAACTGGGATGGTCCACAGGCATTGGAATGTCCTTCCGCGCTCGGTGACGTTTGAAGATGACGGCTGGCAAACCCCTGGGTGTGACCGGCGCACACGGCGCCCGTCAGACACTCAGGGGTGCATAAGTCGCCTCTCCAAGCGGTGCGCGTCCAAAGGCATCACGCGTGTTTAACACCGACCCCACGAACTGCAAATGCCCGCAAGCCGCGATGTCATCCCGCGAGGCGGGTGAAGCCGGAACCAGACCTCGCATCATCAAAATACATGCCGATCGCCCGTGTCATCGCCCGCGCCACCATGGCGCGGTGATCGGCACGGCGCAGCGCCGCCTCGTCGCGCCGGTTCGACATGAACCCCATCTCGACAAGCACGCTCGGGATGTCCGCCGCCTTCAGCACCACGAACGCGGCATGCCGATCGGGATTGTCGAGCAGCTCCACCTTCGGCCGGAAGGCGCTGACCACGCTGCGCGCCATACGTGCCGAGCCTTCCCGCGTCTCCTGCCGCACCAGGCTCGCCAGGATGCGCTGCACCTCGGGAGAAACCGAGCCGATCCGTGGCCCGCCATAGCGGTCGGCGTCATTCTCCGTGCGCGCGAGCGATGCGGTCTGCGCGTCCGACGCGGTCGCCGACAAGGTATAGACGCTGGCGCCGCGCACCGCCGGATCATGCAACGCGTCGGCATGCATCGAGACAAACAACGCCGCGCCGCGCTCCTGTGCGATGGCGACGCGGTCCTCAAGCGGGATGAACACGTCGCTGTCGCGTGACAGCCGGACACGGCAGGTGCCAGCCGCCAGCAACTGGCGGCGCAACTCCGCGGCGGCGGCGATCGCGATATGTTTTTCATAGGTGCCGGAGATGCCGATCGCCCCCGGATCCTTGCCGCCATGACCGGGATCGAGCAGTACCAATGGCGCCAACGGACGCGCGCGGCGAAGCACGTGCGGCGCCCCATGGGAGCTGCGATGCCGGATGCGCCCGAGCGCCGACGACGACGGCAGCACGGCATTCGCCGCAAGCGACAGCGCGCAGGCGGCAAATCCCCGACGGCACATGGCACTCGCCGGCTTGTCCAATCCTCAGGTCCGATCCACCAGGTCTCAGTGGAGCCTACCGCGCGGTCCGTCGCAGTTCCACGCTTTCGTTCGCCACTTGCGAAGCATCGTCGGTTGCGTCACACTGAAGCGTCACTATGTCGCCTTCGATCGAACACGTTCTTTCGCAGGTACACGGTGCCTCCATCGCTTCCCCGAGAAGCCTCCGTGCGAGAGGCTTGGCTGGTCGCGTGGCGCCTTGAAGTTGAAATCACCCAGGAAAGAATGGCCTTACTCCCTCCCCGGCAGACACGCGTACCGCCGAGCCGCTTTGGAACCGCAGTCATGCGCGCCCGAATGTCAGCACGACACGCGCGAACGGGAGACAGGGCGATCGGTCACCTGAGCCACCCCCACGAATATCCCGTCGCGTGGCACAGCCTCGCCAACCCCCAGCGGTTCGCCAACGGCATCCCGGCGGTACACCGGAGCTTTATCCTTAATGAACAAACGCATGCTGATCGACACGACCCACGCGGAGGAAACCCGCGTCGTCGTACTGGACGGTAGCCGCCTCGAAGATTACGATGTCGAGACATCCGCGAAAAAGCAGCTCAAGGGCAACATCTATCTTGCCAAGGTAATACGGGTCGAACCCAGCCTGCAGGCCGCCTTCGTCGAGTATGGCGGCAATCGCCACGGCTTCCTCGCCTTCAGCGAGATCCATCCCGACTACTACCAAATTCCCGTCGCCGACCGCGAACGCCTGGTTGCGATGCAGGCGGAAGAGGCACGCGCCGAGGAAGCACGCGAGGCCGCCGACGAAAACGACGCCGCCGACGAGAACGACGCCACCGAGACTGGGCCGGCCGAACCAGACGCCAGCCAGGACTCTGAAGACGATCAGCCAGACGAGCCCACCGCAGCGGCCGCGGCTCCGGAAAGCCTTGGCGGCGAGGCGGACCCGACCGAGGAGGCCCGAACGCCGGCGCAGAGTGCCCGCTTCCTGCGCCAATACAAAATCCAGGAGGTCATCCGCCGCCGTCAGATCCTGCTGGTCCAGATCGAGAAGGAGGAGCGCGGCAACAAGGGTGCTGCGCTGACCACCTACATCTCTCTCGCTGGCCGCTTCAGCGTGCTGATGCCCAATTCGCCGCGCGGCGGCGGCGTCTCCCGCAAGATCACCTCGGCGGCCGACCGCAGGCGCCTCAAGGAGATCACCGCCGGACTCGACATTCCCGCCGGCATGGCCATGATCATCCGCACCGCCGGCGCGCAAAGGCCGCGTCCCGAAATCATGCGCGACTGCGAATACCTGCTCCACCTCTGGGACGACATCCGCGAGCATACATTGCGCGCGATTGCGCCTTCGCTGATCTACGAGGAAGCCAACCTCATCAAGCGCGCCATACGCGATGTCTATACGCGTGACATCGAGGAGATCGTCGTCGACGGCGAGACCGGCTGGAAGGCGGCGCGCGAGTTCATGCGCAACCTGATGCCGGCCAACGCCTCGAAGGTCAATCTGTGGCGCGACCACGGCCAGCCGCTATTCTCCTTCTACCAGGTCGAGCACCACCTGGACGCCATGCTGCAACCCACCGTGCAGCTCCGCTCGGGCGGCTATCTGGTGATCAACCAGACCGAGGCGCTGGTCGCCATCGATGTGAATTCCGGCCGCTCCACGCGCGAACGCGGCATCGAGGAGACGGCGCTGCGCACCAATCTCGAGGCTGCCGACGAGGTGGCGCGGCAGCTTCGGCTGCGCGATCTCGCCGGTCTGATCGTCATCGACTTCATCGACATGGAGGCGCGCCGACATAACGCCATGGTCGAGCGCAGGCTCAAGGACGCGCTCAGAAACGACCGCGCCCGTATCCAGGTTGGCGAGATCAGCGCCTTCGGACTGATGGAAATGTCGCGCCAGCGGCTCCGCCCGTCGATTGCGGAAAGCGCGTTCGTCGCCTGCCCGCATTGCGCCGGCACCGGCTTCGTGCGCGGCACCGAAAGTGCCGCATTGCACGTGCTGCGCGCCATCGAGGAAGAGGGCGCCAAGCAGCGCGCCGCCGAAATCGGGGTCACTGTCGCGGGCTCGGTTGCGATCTATGTGCTCAATCACAAACGGGCGTGGCTTGCCGAGATCGAGCAGCGCCACCGTATGGGCGTGCAGTTCGCCACGGACGACAGCCTGATCCCGCCGCAACTGCGCATCGAGAAGCTGCGTCCGCAGATCGCGCCCGTGGCAACCGCGCCAATGGCAACCGCGCCAATGGCAACCGCGGACGTGGCGGCAACACGCCAGCTTCCCGCCAACGCCGTCATCTCGCATGCAGAGGACGAGCTCTTCGAGGTCGAGCCTGCCGACAGTGAGGAGGTGCGAGAGACCATGGCAGCCTCGTTGCCGGCGCAATCCGTGGCCGAGGGAACCGCGGAGAGCGGCGAGGACAAGAAAAAGCGCCGCCGCCGCCGCCGCCGTGGCGGACGCCGGGAGGACGGCGCGGCGATCGCCCAGGCCGCCGCCCCGCCCGAAGCCGACTCTGTCCGCGAGCCCGAACCCGCCGGGAGGCCAACGCCGGCCGATCCGTTCGGCGCCAGCTACGATATCTTCGATATGCTAGATCAGGAGCCGGAGCTGCCCGCGGTCCTGGCAACGACAACCGCGCCTTCAGTCGAGCAGCCTCCCGCCCCTGAGCCGCCACTCGCGCAACCCGCGCCCGAGACTCCGTCGCCGGAGGAGCCGGTGCTCGCGCTGGTCGAGCCGTTGACCGAGGCACCGCTCAAGCCCAAGCGCAAACGCGCGGCCCCGCGCGCCGCGGCAGTCGACCCGCAAGCCAAGCCAAAGCCGGTGCGCAAGAGCCGGGCCAGGAAGACAGCCGAACCCGACGCCTCCGAAGTGCAGTCGCCGGCTGCGGAGCCGCTTGCCGAAAGCCCAGTCGCCGAAACCCAGGCAGAGCCGCCCGCGCGGGTAGTGGTGCAGCCGATCCTGATCGACACGCTGGAAGCGCCGCCAGCGCGCCGTACCGGCTGGTGGAAGCGCTGACTGCCCGTGTAGCAATTCATGCGCTCAAAAGAGGCCGCCGGCGGCGCCACTCCAGCATGCCGGCCGCCGCCGCCCGCCCGGTGGCGACGCTGGCCTGCAACAGATAGCCGCCGGTCGGCGCCTCCCAGTCGAGCATCTCTCCGGCGGCGAACACTCCAGGCAGCGCGCGCAGCATGAAACGGTCGTCGAGCGCTTCACGCCGGATGCCGCCAGTCGTCGAGATCGCCCGGTCCAGGATATCCGTATCCACAACGCGGAGTGCTACGTCCTTGACCAGCGCCGCAATCGCCGAAGGCTCTCGCGGCACCTGCGAAGCGGCACTCTCGCGAAGCAGGTGAACCGCCTCCGGCGGCAGCGACAAGGCCTTGCGCAGTCCGTTCGACAGGCTTTCCCTGCTCCGAACCCGAGAGAGTCGGCCAACCAGTGCCGCATGGTCCTGATCCGGACGCAGATCAACGCGGAGCGTCGCCGCCCCGTCCATGGCGATCGCATCACGTAGGCCGGCGGAAAGCGGGTAGAGCGCTCCGCCTTCAAGGCCGGCGTCGGTGAGCATCAGGTCGCCGCGAGAGAACCTGCCGCCATGGCGCACGGCGACGTTCTTCAACGGCCGGCCTGCGAAGCGCCGCCGGAACGGCTCCGACCAGTCGACCCGCATGCCGCAGTTCGACGGCCGGAACGGCGTCAATGCCACTCCACGCGCGTCAAGATGGGCAGCCCAGCTCCCATCCGAGCCAAGCCTGGCCCAACTGGCGCCTCCCGCAGCCAGCAGCACCGTCGCTTCCTGGATTGTAAATCCGTCGGAAAAGCGCCAGGCGCCGTTCTTGTCCCAACCCTGCCATAGACAATCCGTACGCAGAACAACCCCGCGCGACCGCAACCGGACCAGCCACGCGCGAAGCAGCCCGGACGCTTTCATCGCCCGCGGGAACACCCTGCCGCTGCTGTCAACGAATACCTCCTGGCCAAGCCCTTCCACCCACGCCCGCAAGCGCTCTGGCCCAAACGCATTGATCGCCGGTGCCAGCCACGCGCCGCTCTCCCCATAGCGCGAGAGAAAGGCCGCGCGCGGTTCGGAATGCGTCAGGTTCAACCCGCCGCGGCCCGCGATCAGCAGCTTGCGGCCAGGGGTCCGCTTCCGCTCAATCAGCGTGATCGAGCCGCCACAATCCTCCTCCGAGAGACGCTCCGCGGCGGCAAGCCCAGCCGGCCCGGCGCCAATGATCACGAAGGCAGCCAGGGGCTTCAGGCCCCAGGCCCCAATTCGTTCTCTACCGCCCGCATCGACGCCGCCAAGGCATCTGGTTGGAATGGGGACATGAGACCGGCGGATTGAACGAGCTTTCCAAACGGCGCGGAGCCTCCGCGAGCGCACAAAGCCATGTAACGATCGAGCGCCTCGCGCATGTCGTGCCCCGACCGCACCCAGAACTGCAGCGCGCAGCAATCCGCCAGAGCGTAGTCTATGTAGTAGAAGGGATTTTCGTAGAAATGCGGCGTCGGCTGCCATCCGCCGCCCATGCCGGGATAGGCCAGATCCCCCCAATCGCGCCAAGGCATGTAGCGGCGCTCCAACCCGCGCCAGATCGCGTGCCGCTCCGCGGACGAGGCCCCCGGGTTTGCATAGACCTCGTGTTGGAAATGGTCGCCGTGCGCACACATCACGAGTGCTGCGACCATGGAGATTAGTTGAAGCCTGCGGAAACGGTCCGCCGCCGCCTCGCCCACCAGCAGCCCCGCATGCGGGAGGGTCAATAGCTCCAGGGCCATCGAGTTGATCTCGGCCGCTTCCGCGGTCGGTTGCAGATAATCGAAGTTCGGCTGATTGCGGCTCTCGTACATCTGTGCGGCATGGCCCATCTCGTGGGTCAGTACGTGGATATCCCCGGCCGTGCCATTGAAGTTGGCGAAGATGAACGGCATTCCGTTGGTGGGAAACGCGTCGCAGAAGCCGCCGGGCGCCTTGCTTGGCCGGGTCTTCAGGTCGAGCAGTCCATCCGCGCGCATCGCGCTGTAGAGGCCGGCGAGACGGTCATCCATACGCTCGAACATGATCTGCCCGGCATCCACCAGCTCGTCATGTTCGCCCAGCGGCTTCGGATTGCCTTTCGAATCGATCAGCGGCTCGTCCCAGGCGTAGAGCGCAGCCCAACCGTGTTCACGCCGCCGCTGTTCCAGCAACCGAGCCATCAGCGGCACGGCGTGTTCCACGATCTGATCGCGATAGAGCGCCACCTCCGCCGGTCCGTAATCCACTCGGCGCATGCGCGCGTAGCCAAGAGCAATGAAGTTCTCATAGCCCAGGTCGCGGGCCATGCCGTGCCGCAGCTTCACCAGCTTGTCGTAGATGTCGTCAAGCGCCTCCCCGTTCGCGGCAAAGAATGCCCACTTGGCTTGCGCCGCCCGATACCGGACATCGCGGTCCAGGTCTTCAGCATAGGGCGCCAGCCCGGACAGGTTCACGACCGCACCCTCGACTTCGAGACGCGCCGAGGACGTGAGTTCGGTATAGCGGGCGGCGAGGTTGCTCTCCTGCTCCAGCCGGTCCGCGATCGCTGGATCAAAGGTGGTGACATCCGCCTGCCAGAGCCGCACGGCATAAGCGCCAGCCTCCAGCTCCAGCGCCGCGCGGTCCGGATCCGCGAGCAGACGCCGCTTGACCGCCGTGTCGTGACCTTGCGCCACCGGAGCCAGCGCGTCCGCCAATTCGCGCCCGGCCTTGGCCGCAACGCTCTCCGTGTCCTGTTGAAAGCGGATCATCGCCATCATTGCCCAGGACGCATGCTCACGCCGCGCCTTGTCCCAGGCGGCCAACGCCTCTGTCCGCTCGCCTCGATCAAGCATGGTTGCGATTGCGGCGGTGCGCGCGGCAAGACTTTCCCGGCTGGGCGTCTCAAACACCATCTCGTCAAAGCGCTGTGCCCGCATGGTCATCCTCACTCCCGCACTCTGTGAGACCTACCTTGCGGTCCAACCTCCGTCGACCGCCAGCGACGCGCCGGTGATCGTCTCTGCCGCCGCCGAGCACAGAAACGCCGCCATCGCGCCGATCTGCGCGGGCGTGGTGAAGCGCCGCATCGGCTGCTTTTCGGCCAGCAACGCTTCCGACACGTCGGCGACATCGCGTCGCTCCTCCGCCGCGCGGCGATCGAGCTGCGACTGCACCAGAGGCGTCAGCACCCAGCCCGGACAGATCGCATTGACGGTGACGCCGTCACTCGCCAGTTCGATCGCCGCCACCTTGGTCAGACCGATGATGCCGTGCTTTGCCGCCACATAGGCGGCCTTCTCCGCGGAGCCGACCAGCCCATGCGCGGAGGCAATGTTGATGATCCGCCCCCAGCCCCGCTGCCTCATGCCCGGAATCGCCGCCTTGCTGGCGTGAAAGGCGCCGGACAGATTGATCGCAATGATCCGGTCCCATTGCTCGTCCGGAAAGTCGTGCACAGCGGCGGTGAACTGCACGCCCGCATTGTTGACCAGGATATCGAGCGATCCAAGTGCCGCCTGCGCTTCGGCAACCATCGCCCGCACCTGAACCGGCTCGGCGACATCGGCCTCTATGTGCATCACGCTCACATGATGCTCGCGCGCGATATCGCAGCGCAGCCGCTCGATGGCATCAGCGTCACCGAATCCGTTCAGCGCAATATCGGCGCCCTGCCCCGCGAGCGCGTGGGCGATCCCCCACCCGATGCCGCTGGTCGAGCCGGTGACCAGCGCGACCTTACCTTTCAGTGTCATCGGTTCACACTCTCATTGAAGCGCGCGATCCGCTCCGGCGCCTCCATCATGTCCCGCTCCGGGCCGCAATAGGACAGTCGGATGAAGCGGTGTCCCCGCCCGGCGTCGAAATCCACTCCGGGCGTCACCGCGACACGCGCCTCCTCAAGCAGCCGGGCTGCGAAATCGACGCTGTCGAGGCTGCGTCCGGAGATATCCGCATAGAGATAGAAGGCGCCCTGCGCCGGGGAGAGAGCGTCGAGGCCAGCCGCGGGCAATGCGCGCAGCAGATGCGCGCGCACGCGACGGTAGCGCGCCAGATTGGCCTCGATTTCGTCATGACAGTCGAACGCCGCTTCCGCCGCCACCTGGGCGATATGCGGCGCGCTGATGAACAGGTTCTGGAGCAGACGCTCGACCGGCCGCAGCAGATCGGCAGGCAGCACCAGCCAGCCCACCCGCCATCCGGTCATGCTCCAATATTTCGAGAAGCTGTTGACCACGATCGCGCTATCGCTGAACCCGGCCGCGGTTGCGGGCGGCTCCTCCCAGTTCAGCCCGTGATAGATCTCGTCCGAAACCAGGCGGACACCTCGCGCGTGGCACCATCCCGCAAGCGCTTCCAGCTCCTGGCGTGTGAGCGTGCTCCCGACCGGATTGCACGGCGAGGCAACAATCAACCCGTCCGGCGGCTCCGCCATCGCTTCCAGCATGGCGACGGTCGGCTGGAAACCGCTCTCCGGCCCGGTCGGCAACAGCACCGGCCGGATTCCGAGCGCCAGCAGGATGTTCATGTAGGGCGGGTAATATGGCGAGGCCAGCGCCACCCGGTCGCCCGCATCGAAGGCGGCAAGAAAAGCGAGCAGGATGCCGCCGGACGCGCCGGTGGTGACCGCGATCCGTCCGGCCGCAATCGCGTTGCCATAAAATTCTTCGTAGTGGGCAGCGATGCGGGCGCGCAGGCTGCTCAGGCCAAGCGCCTCGGTATAGCCGAGCGCCGAGCCCCTGCGCAGCGCGTGCGCGGCGGCGCGGGCGGCAAGGCGGGGCGTGCCGGTGCCCGGCTGGCCCACCTCCATACGGATCACGCCCGGCTCGCCCGCGCGCGCCGCCGCCTGCTTTGCATTGGCGCGGGCGATCACGTCCATCACCAGGAACGGCTGCACCAACCCCGCTTGTCCCTGCTTCAGCACCGCTCCTGCTCGTCGCGGCTATTCGCTGCCGATGGCGAGACCCGCGCCGCGCGGATCGGTCGCCCCCACGCAGCTCGCCCCGTCTCCCGGCAGCCCGCCCGGACAGGAGATGACGTTGGCGCGTCCGGTTTGCGTCAGCTTCTGGATGATCGGTCTGGCGCGGTTCAACGCGCGGCTCAATGCGCTTGCAGCCGCCGCGGCGGCGGCGTTCTGTCCGGAGCCGCTGACCGCGGCACGAAAATCATGCCCCCTGGTCCAGGCGATGGCCGCGGCAAGCAGAGGTGCGGCAACACGCCTGGGCGAGGCGCCCAGCACGATGCCGGTGTTGCCGGCGACCCGCCCGGTCCCGAACAAATTGTCCATGCTGATCGCGCAAGACACCGCGTCGCCGGAGCGGTCGAGCACGACGAAGCTGGTCGAAGCAGGAAGTTGTCCAAGATCAGCCGCTCCGGCGGCGTCGCCGCCATTCCGCAGCGCCTTGAACGTCGCCGCCATCGCCAGGCCGCCACGCGCTGGGGGCGGCAGGAAGGCGACCTGGCCGCTCCCGTCATCGACCACGATCGGCTTGCCGGTGGTCGGCAGCGCCGCGCGCATCACCGCCAGGTCGAGACCGCCGCCGGCGGCTTCGGCGCCGGCCACGAAGTCGCTGGCGAGCGCACCGATATACAGGTCGCCCACTCCAAACTGGGCGATGCGGTCAAGCGTGTCGGCGAGCTGCGGCTGCACCAGGGTGTCGCCCACCGTCGGAACCTGGTCGCCGCCGCCGGCGAAGATAGCCCGAGCAGACGGATCGGCGAGCAGCGGTTCGCGCACCTGGGCCAGGTCGTCGGCCAGCGCCCGAGAGACAATGATGCCATTGCGGGCGAGACCGGCCGCCGGACGCACCAGATCGTTAAAGCCGACGCTGCCGTGCCGCACCTGCAGCAGGAACAAGCCGCGCGCCAGCATCGGCACCGAGGCCGGTCGGTCCGCACTGCCGACGTCGCCTGCCGGCCCGGCGACCGGCGTGAACAGCACCGCGTCAGGCGGCGCGGCCGATGCGGCATCGAACGCGAGACACGCGCCGCCAGCGCCAAGGGAGGCGCGGGACGGCAACGTGACGGCCAGAGTCAAGCCGAGCGCCGCCGCCGCATCGGCGGCATTGCCGCCACGCGCCAGGATGTCGCGCGCCGCCAGGGCCGCGCGCGGCTCGTCGGCCACCACTTCGCCAATATAGCCGGCAAGGTAGGGAGACGCCGGACCAGTCACCAACGCCTTGACCTGCTGGACGCCGGAACAACCGGCAAGCAGGCACAGCCCCGCCGCCGCCGGCAGGCAACGCGCAACACGTGAGGCCGCGCCCTCTCCCCAGCCTCGCATCCCAGCCTGTCGCCTCGTTTCCAGCAAGGATCCGCTCTCCGCAGTGTGCAGCCACCGGGCATTAGACGGCTTCGCACGGTGCGGCAACCTGGCGCATGACGGGCTGTCCGGACGAAGGCAGCGTGCTAGAGCATGTGGATGACGCATCCGAGCAAAGCTCTTTCCCGCGCGTTCCTTTCGCTTGCGGTCCTGATCCTGTCGGGCGCGGCCGCGCGCGCGGACGGCTTCACACCGGCCCAACGCGGCGAGATCATAGGAATCGTGCGCCAGGCTCTGAAAAACGATCCCTCGATCCTGAGGGACGCCATCCTGTCATTGCGCGCCGAGGAGGAACAGGCTCAGGCCAGCGACAGCGAAGCGGCGATCGCGCGCAACCAGGGCGCGCTGGCGGGCATGCCGGGCGATTTCATCACCGGCAGCCGGAACGGCAATCCGACGCTCGTCGAGTTCTACGATCCGCGCTGCCCGTACTGCCGCCGGTCGGTGCCCGAGCTAGATGCGCTGATCGCCTCGGATGCCAAGCTGCGACTGGTCGAGAAGCTGATCCCGATTCTTGGACCCGATAGCGTGCTGGAGGCGCGCGCGATTGAAGCCGCCGGCCGTCAGGGCAAATACGCGGTGCTGCAACATGCTCTCATGGGCGACCCTGGAAGGCCCGACGCGGCGCAAATCCGCGCCATCGCCGCTAAGGCCGGACTTGATGTGTCACGCCTCAGCCAGGACATGGCCGATCCCGCGATCGACGCCGAACTTCAGGCGAACATTGCTCTCGCCCGCGCACTCGGGATCACCGGAACGCCAAGCTTCGTGCTAGGCGGCAGGATCATACCGGGAGCGGTGAACCTCGGAGATCTGCGCGACGCTGTCGCGGCCGCACGCACCGGCTGAGATCGCAATCCTATGAGGCGACAGCCCTGCCCTCTGGATCAAGCCGGTAGCCGCCGCCTTCCGTCACCAGCAGGCACGCGTTCGCCGGATCCGGCTCGATCTTCTGACGCAGACGGTAGATATGGGTCTCCAGAGTGTGCGTGGTGACCGCCGCGTTATACCCCCAGACCTCGTTCAGCAGCACCTGCCTCGGCACCGGACGCGTACCAGCCCGGTAGAGGAATTTCAGGATTGCCGCCTCCTTCTCGGTGAGACGAATGCGCCGGTTGCGCACCGCTTCCTGGAGCAGTTTCGCCGATGGCCGGAACGTGTACGGCCCGATCGTGAAGACCGCATCCTCGCTGTTCTCAAAGATGCGCATCTGCGCTCGCAGACGGGCCAGCAGCTCGGCAATGCGAAATGGTTTGGCCACATAGTCGTTGGCGCCGGCATCCAGGCCACGCACCACATCGACCTCATCGTCCGAACCGGTCAGCATGATGATCGGCATCCGACGTCCCTGACGTCGCAGGTCGGCGCACAGATCGCGTCCGTCGCCGTCTGGCAGCGTCACATCGAGAATCAGCGCGTCGAAACGCGCGCCATTGCCATCGATCTTGTGGCCGGCCTCCTCGATCGAGGCGGCTTGCTCGACGGAAAACTCGCTCTCGATCTGCAATTGTTCGGCCAGCGCGCCGCGCAAGGCGTCGTCGTCGTCGATTACCAGGATGGGCCGTTCACCAGCCATCGAAACCTCTTTCAAAAAGTCAGCGCGCGCCCCTTGTTTCATCTCGGGCAGAGAGTCGCCCCGGCGGTGCGCCGCCTCAAAAAACATTTTGGCACAAGCGGCCATCCTCACAACGCAGTGACATCGAGTCGCGCGGCGCGGAGAACGTCGGTTATCACACACAATTTCGTGAAGATGGCTCAGGACAGTCAAAACGGGTATGGGTTCGCTTGCCTTCAGCCTTGATCTCGGCATTCCGTACCAAGGATGACTCATGCCGTGATGAACCTCACGGGACGCAGCACTGGTTTGTTGCGTCTGGCTGATCGAGATCTCCGCTGCGTGCTCGGCGAGGCCGGCATCAGTGCGGCCAAGCAGGAAGGCGACCGCACGACGCCGTGTGGTGTGCTGGCGCTGCGCCAGGTTCTATACCGCGCCGACCGCATCGCCCCGCCCAAGTGCGGCAGGCTGCCGCGCGGACCGATCGCGTCCGATGATGGCTGGTGCGACGATCCAACCCATACCGACTACAACCGCGCCATACGTCTGCCGCATGACGCCAGACACGAGCGTCTATGGCGCCAGGACCATCTCTACGACCTGCTGGCTGTGCTCGGCTACAACGACAATCCGGTGCAGCGCGGCCGCGGCTCGGCGATCTTCCTGCACGTCGCAAGCGCGGACGAAAAGCCGACTGCGGGCTGCGTCGCCCTGCACCGCGACGACCTCATCTGGGCGCTCCAGACCGGCCTGACAGCTCTCGATATCCCGTGCTAGTGACAGGTGGGAGGAAGCGCGGCCGGCATGCAAGCAGGCTGCGTGAAATCGTCTTCGATCGCGGCGAGGATCGCCTCTTTAAGCCGCCCCGGGCAGGTCATGGCATCCACGACCACATCCAGCACGGCAGAGAGATAGAGCCGAGCCACCGGATCCATTTCGGCAGGCATCAGGCCCACCAGCACCAGGCCAGGATCAGCCTTTGTCCTAAAGCGATGGATC
Organism: uncultured Acetobacteraceae bacterium; assembly: GCA_964246745.1. Classification (GTDB taxonomy): domain Bacteria; phylum Pseudomonadota; class Alphaproteobacteria; order Acetobacterales; family Acetobacteraceae; genus Lichenicoccus. The sequence goes on along the minus strand of CAXTRK010000013.1, from coordinate 71,390 downwards.
AGCGCCAGCAACGGCCGCACCTCGCCACGCAGATCGATCAGCGCCACGTCGACAGAACGCCCGTCGAAGCGGAGCGGCGGAAGCTCCGAAGCATCCCCCTCCAACAGCAGGCGCGGAATCCAGATCGACATCAACGCCCCTCCGAGGCCAGACGCAGTTCTATACCGGAGTTCGTAACGACGCAGCCGGGGACGTGCACATCCTGACGTAACGAAATCGTGTTGCTCAGGACTTGCTGAGCATCGCCGCGAAAAACCCATCGGTTCCATCCCGCCGCGGCGTCAAGCTGAGGAAGGTGCTCTCCTCGGAAAACCGGGCCAGTTCGAAGCCCTCTTGGTGATGGAGAAAGCGCTCGATTTGCGCCTCATTCTCCTCAGGCAGCACCGAGCAGGTCGCATAGACCAGCCGGCCGCCAGGCCGCAGCAGCTTGGCCGCCTGCGCCAGGATCATCGCCTGTTTCTCGATCAGCTCCGCGAGGTCGCGCTCGGTGAGTCGCAGCCGCGCGTCTGGGTTGCGCCGCCACGTGCCTGTGCCGGTGCAGGGCGCATCCACCAGCACCCGATCGAAGCTGCCCGCCCGCCGTTTCGCCCACTTGTCCCCCGCCACGATCAGGTGCCGCTCGACGTTGTGCACCCCGGCCCGGCGCAGGCGCCGCACCGCCCCCTCCAGTCTCGCTTCGGAAACGTCGCAGGCGACGATATGGCCGCTGTTGCGCATCGTCATCGCCAGCCCGAGCGTCTTGCCGCCGGCGCCAGCGCAGTAATCCACCACCCGCATCTGCGGCGACGCGCCGACTGCGGCCACGACAAGCTGGCTGCCCTCGTCCTGAATTTCGATCAGGCCGCTCTTGAAGGCGTGTGTCGCGGTCACGTTCTGCCTGCCGCGCGCACGCAGCCCCCACGCCGAAAGCGGCGTCGCCACCACCTCGATGCCCGCTTCGGCAAGGCTGGCGATCGCCTGCTCGCGTGTGCCGCGCAGCAGGTTCACGCGCAGGTCGAGCGGTGCCGCGCCGGTCAGTGCCGTAAGCTCCGCCTCCAGCTCACCGCCGAAACGCGCGCGCAGCCTCGGCAGCAGCCAGTCCGGCACTTCAAGACGGACCGCCTCAGGCATCTCGGGATGGTCAAGCGTATGCCCGGCCAACGCCCGCAAAACGCACCGCTCGTCAGGCTCCAACGTACTCGGCGCGTAGCGGCCGCCCTCGAAGTCGCGCTCCACGCTTTCGGCAGATCGGCCCATCAGCGCCAAGGCTGCGGCAGCGAGCAGACGCGGCGTCGCCGCGCCGCCGGCACGGAGCAGCCACCAGCCCAGCCGGTGCCAGTGACGCAGCACGAACCAGACCTGATCCGAGACCGCGCGACGGTCGCCAGCGCCGATATAGCGTCGGTCGCGGAAGAAATTCTGCGCCACCGCGTCGGCCGGCCGTCGCGGCGCCGCCTCAATGGCGCCGAGCAGGTCGATGCACGCCGCAAGGCGCGCCGCTGGAGTCATGAAGGAGGCTCAATCCTGGCGGTAGTTCGGCGCCTCGCGGGTGATCGCCACATCATGCACATGGCTCTCACGCAAACCGGCGCCGGTGACGCGTCGGAACTTTGCCCCGCTCTGCAGTGCCGCCAGATCGCGGCTTCCGGTATAACCCATGCCCGCACGCAGGCCGCCGACGAGCTGGTGCACCACCGTCGCCATCCCGCCCTTGAACGCGACGCGGCCCTCGATACCCTCCGGGACAAGCTTCAGCGTGTCGGTGATCTCCTGCTGGAAGTAGCGGTCGGCGGAGCCGCGCGCCATCGCCCCCAGGCTGCCCATGCCGCGATAGGATTTGTAGCTGCGTCCCTGGTAGAGGAACACCTCGCCCGGCGCTTCATCGGTGCCGGCGAGCAGGCTGCCCACCATGACCACGTCGGCGCCCGCGGCGATGGCCTTGACCAGATCGCCAGAGGTGCGAATGCCGCCATCGGCGATCGCCGGGATATCTTCGGCATGACAGGCCTGGGCGGTCTCCAGCACGGCGCTGAATTGCGGCACGCCGACGCCGGCCACGACGCGTGTGGTGCAGATCGAACCTGGCCCGATGCCGATCTTGACGCAATCCGCCCCGGACGCGATCAGCGCCCGCGCCCCCTCAGGGGTCGCCACGTTGCCCGCGACCACCTGCACGTCGTTCGACATCGCCTTGATCCGCTCGACCGCGGACAGCACGGCGCGCGAATGGCCATGCGCGGTATCAACCACCAGCACGTCGACGCCCGACTCGATCAGCGCGCGTGTCCTGAGGAAACCGTCCTCGCCGACGCCGGTCGCCGCCCCGCAGCGCAGCCGTCCGAGTTCATCCTTGTTGGCGAGCGGATAGGCGACCGCCTTGTCCATGTCCTTCACCGTGATGATGCCGGTGCAGCGGCCTTGCCGGTCAACCACCAGCAGCTTTTCAATCCGGTGCTTGTGCAGCATCTGGCGCGCCTGCTCGGGTGCCGCGCCGTCGGTCACGGTCACCAGATTGTCGCGCGTCATCAGCTCATAGACACGCCGCTCCGGATCCGTCTCGAAGCGCACGTCGCGGTTGGTCAGGATGCCGACCAGCTTGCTGTCCGATCGCTCGATCACCGGCAGCCCGCTGATCCGGTGCCGCTTCATGATCGCGTGCACCTCGGCCAGCGTCTGGTCCGGGTGCACGGTGACCGGGTTCACCACCATTCCCGACTCGAAGCGCTTGACCAGGCGCACCTGCGCCGCCTGCTCGCTGATCTCGAGATTCTTGTGAATGACGCCGAGGCCGCCTTGCTGGGCCATGGCGATCGCCATGCCATCCTCGGTCACCGTGTCCATGGCTGAAGAGACCAGCGGGATGTTGAGCGCAATGCGCCGTGTCAGACGCGTGCGCGTATCGGTCTCGGCTGGCAGCACCTCCGAATAGCCGGGCAGCACGAGCACATCGTCGAAGGCCAGCGCCTCGCGTATCCGATCATCGGGTGAGACGGGCATGGCGGGCGCTCTCCTGACAAGGGCGACCTGCCAGATGAACCGGCATTCCTGGCCTTGGACACTCGCCCTGATGCAACGTCACAGGCGGCCTCACTTACTGTCCGGCGGTGCGGCATGCAAGCTGCGCGGCCTGTTCCGGTCCAGAAGGTTTGCGACCAACCCGGTCCACCCGGTCTGATGCGAGGCGCCAAGACCGCAGCCGGTATCGCCATTGAATATTCGTGGAACTGCACGAGGCCCGCGAAGGCGGGATCGGTCTGCAGCGTCTCGTCTCCGCCGAGCGACGACCGACGGCCCTGCGCATCCCTGAGGAACAGCCGTGACAGCCGGTCGGGCACTCCACCACGAAATCGCGCCCGTAATAGGTAAAGAACCGGTCAAGCGCCTCGACGATAAGAAAATTCATCGGAAACCAGATTGGCCCGCGCCAGTTCGGATTGCCGCCGAACATCTCCGTGCGGCTCTCCCCCGGCTTGTAGCCGACCCGTATGCGCGCGCCGTCATTTTCGAAGACGTACGGATTGTCGCCATGAAAACGCGACATCGAGCGGACGCCATACTCCGAAAGAAACTCGTCCGCGTCGAGCATTCGGAACAGCAGGCGTTTCATCCGGTGGCCGCGCAGCAACGACAGCAGCCGGCGTTCGCCGATGCCGGGCTCCTCCCATCGTGACACGAGTGCCGCGAGGTCAGGCCTGCGGCTGAGGAACAGATGCAGGCGTCGGGTGAAGCGCGGCAGACGCTTGAGCAGTTTCGGCTCCAGCGTCTCCACGGCGAACAGCGGCGTGAGCCCCACCATCGAGCGCAGCTTGAGTTCGTGCGTGCGTCCGTCCGGCAGCTTGAGCACATCGTGGAAGAACTGGTCGGCATCGTTCCACAACCCGGCGCCGCGGCAGCATCTGCTCCTTGGCGAGATCGGCGTCGATCAGGGCGAAGGTGATGCAATGGAAGGCGAGATCCCAGGCGGCGAACCAGGGATATTCCCACTCGTCCGGCATCGAGATGATGTCTTCGGCGCTGAGATGGCGCCAATCATTGTTGCGTCCGCACCGGCGCGCCTCCGGGGGCGGCGGCTGAGTCGGATCGCCGCGCAGCCAGCGATAGACATCCATGCTGTAGAACTGCTTGTTCCAGACCATCCCGGCGAGCGCCTGACGCTGCACCAGGCGGCCGTCCGGGGACGCGATGTCTTTCTGCAGCGCGGCAAAGAAGCGGTCCGCCTCGGCGCGTCGGGTCTCGACGGAAGCGTCGAAACCGGCGAAAGGCGGCACGATCGGCTCGCCGCGCACCAGCCGGACCCGAATGGTCCATGACTCCGCCGGCCCCAGCCTGTGCTGGTGCCAGGCCGCGCACTTCGTCGCCGGCCCCTCGCGCCGCACCGCCGCCATCCGCGAACACCCCGGTATCGAGGAGCTCGAACTCGCTTTCGCCGCGATTGCGCCGCCAGCTTTCCTCGACCAGCCGCTCGTAGGAAAACGGGCTTTGCGGATATTTGTAGAGCATCCGCAGATAGGCGTGCGACGGCAGCGCGTCGAGGGGCCAGTACAGCTCCTTCACGTCTTCGCCGTGGATGCCTGCGCATGCCATGGCGCACCTCGTCGAGCCGGCGCCGCTCGGCGTCGTGCGGACGGAAGCCCATCGGCCGGCTCCCGCTCACCTGCCGCGCGCGTCGAGCAAGGCGGCCGCCCGTGCGGCGCGAAAGCCGCTCGCGACCACGTAGAGCTCGCTGGATTCCTTGCGGCTCGCCGGCGGCTTGGCGTGCCGCACGGTCTCGAAGGCCTGTTTCATCGGCGCCAGCATCTGCTTCTCGGCACCGCCCTGAAACACCTTGGTGACGAAGCGCCCGTCCTCAGCCAGGACGCGCAACGCGAAATCGAAAGCCAATTCGGCGAGTGCGACAATGCGCAGATGGTCGGTCGACGCATGGCCGGTGGCATTCGGCGCCATGTCCGACAGCACCAGATCGACAGGTCCCGCAATCATCGCGCGCAGACGCGCGGGCAGCTCCGGATCGTTGAAGTCGCCCTGGATGATGGTCGCACCCGGCACCGGCTCGACTGGCAGCAGGTCCACTCCCACCACGACCGAGGCGCCGCCGCGCACCGCGACCTGCGTCCAGCCGCCGGGTGCCGCACCCAGATCGACGACGCGGATGCCCGGACGCAGGAGCGAAAACCGCTGGTCCAGCTCGATCAGCTTGAAGGCGGCGCGCGAGCGCCAGCCCTGCTCGCGCGCGGCCAGCACATAGGGGTCGTTCAACTGACGCGACAGCCAGCGCTGTTGCGCCGCGGTACGTCCGCGCGCGGTGCGGAGCGACACCGACTGCAGCCGTGTCGTGCGCGGCCTCGCACCTCCGTCGGCATCGCCGTCGTTGTTCCGGCTCAAGGCCCGCGGCCGGCCGGCCCGTGTTCCGCGCCGTGCCTGCCGCCGCGCATCATCCGCAGCAGCATGCCGTCGCGCAGCCCGCGGTCGGCGACGCTCACCGACGGCGTCGGCCACAGGCGGTGGATCGCCTCGAAGATCGCGCAGCCCGGCAGCACATAGCCCGCGCGCTCCGGCCCGACGCAGCCATGCAGGCTGAGCCCGCGTCGGCCGGCACGCCGCAACGCCATGATCGCCTCGCTGGCTTCCTCCCGGCTCAGGCTGACACCGTCCACCAACGCCCGTCGGTAATGCTTGAGCTTCATCGCGACGCTCGCCACCGTGGTGATGGTGCCGCTGGTGCCGACCAGCCGAACGCCGCCCTGCCGTATCTCGCGGCCGATGCAATGCACCTGATCGAAACCGATCAGCCTGGCTTCGACATGCTCGACCATGGCCTCGTAGCCGCCCGGCTCGAACATTCGCGCCCCGAACAGTTCGGCCATGGTGATCACGCCCATGGCTAGGCTCTCGTAGCCGATCAGCTCCTGGGCCGCGCGGCCGTGCCGCGGGTCCGGACCCGCCAGCCGGACCCAGGCGATTTCCGTCGAGCCGCCGCCGATATCGAACAGCAGTCCGCGCGTCGGCGGCCGTGCCTCGCCGGCGACGCGCGTGTGCAGCAGGGCGGCGCAGCTCTCCAGCGCCAGCTCGGCCTCCTCGCGAGCGGAGATGACGTTGATGGCAAGCCCGGTCTCGTCGCGCACCCGCTCCAGGAAGGCCCGGCCGTTCGCCGCCCGCCTGCATGCCTCCGTCGCCACCGCGCGGACACCACGCAAGTTGCGTCGGCTGAGCCGGGAGGCGCAGGCATGCAGCGCGCCGATGGTGCGGTCCATCGCCGCATCGCTGAGCGCGCCCGAATGGGCCAGCCCCTCGCCGAGCCGGACCAGCCGGCTGTAGCTGTCGATCACACGGAAACCGCGTCCCGCCGGGATCGCTACCATCATGCGGCAATTATTGCTGCCGAGATCGAGCGCCGCGAAGGCCGCGCGCGTTGCCCCGACGGGACCCGAGGCGTGCTCACTCACAATCACGCCCTCCCATGCGCATACCAGGACAACATTGTGGGCTAGCCGCAGCCCAGGGCAAGTCTCTTCTCCGCATCTGTTGCCTCGCCATCCGGGCGATGCTAACGGCTAGCCCCGCTTGGGGGATAGTTTAGCGGTAGAACTACCGGCTCTGACCCGGTCAGCCCTGGTTCGAATCCAGGTCCCCCAGCCAGCGGCGTGTTTTACTCTGACCGAGCCGCCTCATCCGGGCTGCGCAGCGTCAGCGACAAGGCGTGCAGCCCACCCTTGAATTCGGCGTCGAGCGCCTCGTGCACCAGGCGGGAACGCTGCACCCGGCTTGCTCCCGCAAACGCGTCCGCCACCACCAGCATGGCATAATGGGTCTCGCCGCCTGCTCCCTCCCCCGTGGCCGCCTCCCGCACACCCGCGTGCCCGGCGTGCCGTGCGCTCTCATCCTCGATCTCGAGGCGTTGCGGCGCGAAGCGCTGTTGCATCGCCGCCCGCAGCCTTTCCAGTCGTCCCGCCATGCCCGCTCTCCTTGGTCTCAGCATCGTCCGCCGAGGCCTTGCATGCCATGGGGGCGCGCGCACATAAACGGCTTGATGATGCGAAGGAACACGCGACACCGGGCGTTTGATCCCGACCCGGAGGCACCGGGCTGCCTCTGCGACATGCCCGGCTGCGAGGAGCAGGCGGGTTACCGCGCGCCACGCTCTCGTGACAACCTGCTGGAATATCGCTGGTTCTGCCTTGCCCACGTGCGCGAGTACAATGCGCATTGGGATTTCTACAAAGGCATGACGCCGGGACAGATCGAAGCGCATCTGCGCGCCGATACATCCTGGAACCGGCCATCCTGGCGGCTCGGCCATCTTGGCGGCGGCCAGGCGGCGAAAGCCTTCGAGGACGACCGCATCCTTGACCCGCTCGGTCTGCTGCATGGCGCCACCCGCGCGCGCAAGCGCCGCGAGAGGGCCGTCGATCCACGCCCGGAGGCGTTGCGCCAGCCGCTCGAGGCGTTGGGATTGTCCTGGCCGGTCTCGATGGACGAGCTGAAGAGCCGCTATAAGACGCTGGCCAGGCGTCATCACCCGGACGCCAACGGCGGCGACCGCGACGCCGAGGAACGGCTTAAGACCATCAATGTCGCCTATACCGCGTTGCGAGCGCATCTTATGGGGTCACGGCAAACCGGTCTCGCGGAGACGGGTTGAACAGGCGCCCGCCGGACGCGAGCCGGTCACCGAGCAGGAACAGTTCATGGATGAGATCGCCACTCTGGCAGGAACAGGAAACGAGGCACGCCCCGGCGGCCTGGCCGCACCCGACCTCGCCGTGACATCGGCACTCACGCTGCCCGACCGGCAACTCTCCGCCCGAGAGGTCTTCGGCATCGACAGCGACATCCAGGTGCCGGCCTTCGGGATGCGCACCGAACACGTGCCTGAGCTCGATACCGCCTATCAGTTCGACCGCGAGACCACGCTCGCCATCCTCGCCGGCTTCGCCTTCAACCGGCGTGTGATGATCCAGGGCTATCACGGCACCGGCAAGTCGAGTCACGTCGAGCAGGTCGCGGCGCGGCTGAACTGGCCCTGCATACGCATCAATCTCGACAGCCACATCAGCCGCATCGATCTGATCGGCAAGGACGCCATCGTGCTCAAGGATGGCCAGCAGGTCACCGAATTCCGCGAGGGCCTGTTGCCCTGGGCGTTGCAGCATGCGTGTGCGCTGGTCTTTGACGAGTACGACGCCGGGCGCCCCGACGTGATGTTCGTGATCCAGCGCGTGCTGGAGGTCGAGGGACGGCTCACCTTGCTTGATCAGAACCGGGTGATCCGTCCGCACCCCGCCTTCCGGCTGTTCGCCACCGCCAATACGGTCGGCCTTGGCGACACCACCGGGCTCTATCATGGCACCCAGCAGATCAACCAGGGCCAGATGGACCGCTGGAATATCGTGACCACGCTGAACTATCTGCCGCATGCCGAGGAGACCGCGATCATCCTTGCCAAGATGGGCTGGAGCGGCAAGGACGTGGCGGTGCGCCGACGCGTCGAGAGCATGGTGGCCCTCGCCGACCTCACACGCGCCGGCTTCATCAACGGCGACATCTCGACAGTGATGTCGCCGCGCACGGTGCTGACCTGGGCGGAAAACGCCGAGATCTTCCATGACCTCGCCTTCGCCTTCCGGCTCACCTTCCTCAACAAGTGCGACGAGGCGGAGCGGCCGACGGTCGCCGAATACTACCAACGTTGCTTCAACGCCGACCTTGCCAACTCGGCCGCACCTGCCGTCGCGCACCGCCGCTAGATGAGCGGCCGCAATGATCCTGCCGGCCGCGCCGAGGCCTTCAAGCGCGCCACCGCGGGCGCCTTGCGGGCGATCGGAGGAAAGCCCGATGTGCAGGTGACGTTTCAGGCGGGCACCGGCCAGGCCGGCGCGGTCATCGGCAACCGCGTGCGCCTGCCGCAGCCGGCCCGCAGCCTGTCCGCGCCCGAGGTCACCCGCCTGCGCGGCGCCGCCGACGCGGCCGCTCTGCGCTTGCGCCATCACGACCAGGCGGTGCATGCGGCCCGCACGCCCGGCACCCGCGATGCGCGCGAAGTCTATGACGCGCTGGAGCAGGCGCGCATCGAGGTGGTCGGCGCGCGCTTCATGGAGGGCGTCGCGGCCAACCTGGGCGAGCGGCTGGCGCAGGAGTGCGAACAATCCGGCTATGGTCGGATGACGCGAAAGGACCAGCTTCCGATCTCGGTCGCGCTCGGACTGTTGGCACGCGAGCGCATGTCCGGCGAACCGGCGCCGCAAAGCGCGCTCGCCGTGCTGTCGCAATGGCGCGAAGCGATGGGCGGCAGCGCCCGCGCCGCCCTCGACGAGATGGCCGAAGCGAAGGATGACCAGGGCGCCTTCACACGCGCCGCCCGTCGTCTGCTTGCGGCCTATGACCTCGCCGAGGCCGAGGTCGAGAGCGAGGAAGACGAATCCGCCGAGCAGGACGAGGCAGCCGAAAACCAGGCGGGTGAGCAGCCGCCGGAGCAGGATCAGAATCAGGGCGAGGAAGCCGGCGAGCAGCAGCCGAGCACCATGCCGGAATTGTCGCAATCAGGCGCCGCGGAGGAGGACGAGGACCCGTCCGACGAAGAGGGCGCAGCCGAGGGCGAGGACCGTCCCGGCGGCCCGCAGGGCTCGCGCGAACGCCACGAGATCCCCGCCGCACCTCTTTATAAGGCATTCATCCGGCAGTTCGACGAGGAGGTCGCGGCGGATGAGCTGTGCGATCCAGACGAACTCTCCCGCCTGCGTCAACAGCTCGACCAGCAGTTGCTCAACATGCAGAGCGTGGTCAGCAAGCTCGCCAACCGGCTGCAGCGCAAGCTGATGGCGCAGCAGACCCGCGCCTGGGAATTTGATCTGGAGGAAGGCATTCTCGACGCCGGCCGCCTCGCCCGCGTCGTCGTCAATCCGACCTTGTCGCTGTCCTACAAGACCGAGCGCGACACCGACTTCCGCGACACCGTGGTCACGTTGTTGATCGACAATTCCGGATCGATGCGCGGCCGCCCGATCACCGTGGCGGCGATGTGCGGCGATATCCTGGCCCGCACGCTTGAGCGCTGCGCGGTCAAGGTCGAGGTGCTCGGCTTCACCACGCGCGCCTGGAAGGGTGGGCAGAGTCGCGAGCGCTGGGTCGCCGAGGGCAAGCCGCGCGAGCCCGGCCGGCTGAACGACCTGCGCCACATCATCTACAAGGCCGCGGATCAGCCCTGGCGCCGCGCCCGACGCAATCTCGGACTGATGCTGCGCGAGGGCTTGCTCAAGGAGAACATCGACGGCGAGGCGCTGCTCTGGGCCTATCGCCGTCTGCTGGCGCGGCGCGAAAGCCGGCGCATCCTGATGGTGATCAGCGACGGCGCCCCGGTTGACGACAGCACGTTGTCGGTGAACGCCGGCTCCTATCTGGAGCGGCACCTGCGCGAGGTGATCCACGACATCGAGAGCCGCGACGTGATCGAGCTGATCGCGATCGGCATCGGTCATGACGTGACCCGCTATTACCGCCGCGCGGTGACCATCACCGACGCCGAAGAACTCGGCGGCATCATGATGAAGAAGCTGTCCGAGCTGTTCGACGAGGACGCAAGACGCGCCTGGCTGCGCCAGCAGAACCGGGCCAGCGCCCTGGTTGCATGACCTGCCGGCCGCGGACCGCCACGCACAGCCTGGCCGGCGGCACTTGATAAGCTGACTATGTCTTGCGTTTTCGACAACGAGCGCGGCAAGGGCGACCACCGGCACCTGCACGGCGTGGAGACGCCGTACGTGTTTGAGAGTATCACAAAGCTGTTGGCCGACTTCCGGCCGCTGGTCCGGGCAGAACAGGAAGAGTGACCATGGCAAGGAAACTGTTGTTCCGGGTTGGCGTGAGCTTGGACGAGATCGACCGCGAGATCAGCGAGACGGCGCTGGCGGCGGTCGAACGTGGCGAGGACTACGAGGCGAGACGCACAGTCAGCTTTGAGAACTGGACGACGTTCTTTCGCAGCATGACGGCAAACCGCATCTGCATCCTTGAGCACATCGCCGCGAGAGAGTCGGTGGCGAGCACGCGTGCCCTTGCATTGGCGCTTGGCCGCGATTACGCCGCCGTTCACGCCGACGTTGCCGAACTGGTGAAGCTCGGATTGCTGGAACGCGACGGGACCGCTCTTTGGTGCGAGGTCGAGCCGGATCGGGCCGAGCTGGCAGCCGCCTAAGCTGACATGACGACGCTTCGCCCGGAGCTTGGCGGCATCGGTAGGCTTGCTTGGCCTTGCAGGCACAGGTCTCTATATCCCCGGCGAGGGTATCTCGAACATAACCGGTTGCTTGTCACAACTCAGCGGCGGTCTGATGATAGATGAACACGCCGCCCTAAACGATATGACTTCTTCCGCGGCGCGATCTCTAGTGGCGTACGGCACGATCTTCGGCGGCGGCGGCGCCAGCGATGGCATTGGAGCAACGTCCGGAACTAGCTCTGCCCTGGCCGCATATAACGGAACAGCCGCAATTTCCATCAGCACAGTCACAGGAACTCCACTGCATGATATCCAGTCGCTGAGTCACCCAGCTTTGGCATTCTCATGAAGTACGTCATTGTTATTTTGATCGGGATACTTGTTATAAATGTAGCTAATATTATTAACTTTGCGATCACGCCAAACCTTTCTCATACGTTCCTGATGACAGTCGGATTAGCTGTTCTGCTGATCTTCTATCTTCTCTGCCTTCGGCCGATTAGTCGAGCCCGACGTGACTGAACTCTCCTCAGCTCCAAAAAGCCTACCTCTGTCGGGAGCGAAGGGAGTTTACGACCGGATCATCTCCCTGCTCGCATGACCAGCCGGCCGCGGATCGCCACGCCCGCGGACGCGTCAGCCATCGCCCGCGTCCACGTTGCCTGCTGGCACGAGACATACCCGGGCATGATGCCGCGCGGACTGATCGCTTCCCACTCGGTCAGCGATCGGACCGCCGGATGGACACGCATGCTGAGCGATCCAGCCAGTTTTTCAGATCAGCGCGTCTTCGTCGCGGGCAAAGGCGCGGCGGTGGCGGGTTTTGGCGCGTGTGTGCGGCAGCGGGTCGAAGCTTTCCGCGCTGACTTCGAGGGCGAGATCGCAGCGCTCTACGTTCGTGAGGCGGCACAGATGTCCGGAGTCGGAACCGCGCTCATGCGCGCCATGGCAGCCGAGATGACCCGTCGCGGTTATCACAGCTATAGTCTTTGGGTGCTCCGCGACAACGACACCGCGCGACGCTTCTATGAGCGTCGCGGCGGCCGGGCTATCGGCGAGAGGCAGGATCAGCGGGAAGGCCTTATCCTGGAAGAAATCGCCTACGGATCATCGCTGTCCGCCAGCACATAGCGGCGGAAGGGGCGGTGGCGAGCACGCGTACCCTCGCGCACTGATACAGTACAGCGTTGATACGAATGGCCGCGCACCCATCCCCCAAGCGGATCTTAGATTGACAAGCCGGTGGCGGCAGGATCAAGCGGAATAATCCCGCGCCGGGATGGCGGAGGCAGGATGCTGCGATGAAATGGCGGGTCCTGTTCCTGATCTGGCTGCTGCAATTCGTGAACACCCTGGACCGGATCAACATCTCCGTGGCCGGCCCGGTGATGATGCGCTCGCTCCACATGACCGCCGATCGTTTCGGTCTGGTCCTGGCCGCCTTCACCTTCGGATATGCCGTCATGCAGATCCCGGGCGGCTGGCTCGCCGACCGCCTCGGCGCGCGCGCCCTGCTGGCAGCCTCTCCGCTGGCCTGGTCGATCATGACCGGGCTCACCGGGTTGGCGACCTCGGCCGCCATGCTGATCGGCATGCGCGCCCTGTTTGGAGTGGCCGAAGGCGCTTCCAACGGCGCCAGCTTCAAGCTGGTGGGAGACTGGTTCGCGCCCGCGGAGCGCTCGAAGGCGAACGGACTCTATCTGACCGCGCTTGCGCTCGGGCCGGCCTGCGTCGCACCCGTCGCGGTTTGGATGCTCGGGCAGGTCGGCTGGCGCGGGATGTTCTTCTGGTTCAGCCTGCCGGGCCTGGCAATGGCAGTCCTCATGTGGCTGCTGCTGCCGGCGACAACGCCGCGAGCGAGCGCGCCCGCGGACCAGGGGCTTGGCTCGGTCATTGCACGGCCTCGGAGCTGGATGCTGTTCGCCGCCTATATGGCGTTCAACGTCGCATTCTGGGGCTTTGTCGGCTGGATGCCGAGCTATCTTGCCATCAGCCGTCATATCGACCTCAAGCAGCTCGGCATCACCGCCTCGGTGCCGTACTGGTTCGGCTTTCTCGGCCTGCTGGTGGCAGGCGGCCTCGGCAGCCGGCTGCATTCGCACCGTGCGCTGCTGGTCGCAGGCCTCTATGTGCTGGCGGCGGCGGCACTCACCGCCACCTTCACCGCGGCCACGCCGGCCGGCAGCGTGGCCGGCCTGTCAGCCGCGGCCTGCTTTCTCTATGGCGGTTTCGGACCGTTCTGGGCAATCGTGCTCGATCAGACGCCACCCGACGCGCGCGGCGCCTTTTCGGGATTTATCAATTGCGGCGGCCAGATCGGCGGCTTCGCGGCACCGATCGTGGTGGGCGGCATCGTCCAACTCACCGGCAGCTTCACCGGCGGGTTCCTGTTCATGATCGCAAGCCTGGCAATCGGCGCAGGCTGCTTCGCCGTGCTGCACGTGGCGGCCACGCGGCAGGCGGAACCTATCCGGGCCGAGACTGGCGGCCGCGGGTAATCGGGCCCGCGCTCAATCCGAGCAGCAGGCAGCAGGCGGCAGCCAGGCACAGCGCCGCCGAAAGCGAGCTTTGCCGTGCTATAAGGCCGAACATCGGAGGCGCCGCCATGACGCCAGCGTAGCCGAAGCCGACCGACGATGCCACCGCCTGAACCGAGCCGCCCGGTCCCGCCGTCTCGCCCAGCGTGCCTGCCGCGTTGAACAGGATCGGCACCACATTGCACAGCGCGAACCCGGTCGCGGCAAAGCCCCCGATTGCGATCCAGGGACTTGGCGCAAGCACCGCGCAAGCGAGAACGACGCCGCCCGGGAGTGTGCCCTGCAGCACTCGACGATCGCCCCACTGTGCCCGTATGCGGTCTCCGGCGAGCCGGCCGAGCAGCATGCAGGCGGCAAAACCGGCATAGCCAAGACCCGCCTCGGAGTCCGGCAGGTGCCGGGTTTCGCGAAGGAAGATCGCACTCCAGTCCAGCAGCGCCCCTTCAACCGCGAATGCCACCGCCATCATCGCGCCAATCAGCACGAGCGCCGGCCTGCGGGCGAGGCCCGGAATGCGCTGAGGCGCCGCCGTCTCGCCCAATGGCCGCATCGGCAGCATCGCGCCAGACGCGCCCAGCACCACCATGCCGCCCGCGAAGCTGAGCAGGCTCACCTGCCAGATCGCCGGCAGCAGCGCCAGCAGCAGGGAGCCGAGCCCGGAGCCGCACAGCGCGCCCAGGCTCCACATGCCGTGCAGGCCGGACATGATCGGACGCGCCGTCTCCCGCTCGACCTGCACCGCCTGGGCATTCATCACCAGGTCGACCAGGCCAAAGCCGGCGCCGAACAGCAGCAGTGCGGCGCCCAACGTCCAGATCGTCGGGCAGATCGTGGCAAGCGGCAGCGCCAGACAGGCGAGCAGGGCAGTGGCGGACAGCACAGGACGCTCCCCGACCCATCGCATCAGCCATGACGCAAGCGGCATCACGCCGAGCCCGCCCAGGGCGGAGCAGAGCAGCGCCAGCCCCAACACCGCCGTGCCGACGCCAAGCCGCTGCTTGACCAGGGGGATTTGCGTGGCCCACGTCCCCAGCAGGCCGCCATGCACCAGAAACACCAGTGCGACCGCGACGCGCGCGCGCCGGAGCGGAGATCCTGTCAGTTGTCTGCGTATGGGTTCTTGGTGCCGCGCATCTGCAGCCGGATCGGCGTGCCCGGCATGTCGAATGCCGTACGCAGCCCGCCTACCAGGTAGCGCTGATAATCCTCCGGCAGCAGCTCCGCACGCGTGCCGAACAGGATGAAAGTCGGCGGCCGCGCCTTGGCTTGGGTCATGTAGCGCAGCTTGAGCCTGCGCCCTTCGACCAGCGGCGGCTGATGACGCGCCAACGCTCCCTCGAACCAGCGATTGAGCTCCCCCGTCGACACCCGCTTGTTCCACACGGCGTGCGCCGCGCGCACCGTGGGCAGCAGCCTGCCCACGCCGGCGCCGGTCAGCGCGGAAAACGACACCACCGGAATGCCCTTCATCTGTGCGAGCGAGAACTCGATACGGTCGGAGATCGCACGGCGCGTCGCGTTGCGGTCCTCGACCGCGTCCCATTTGTTCAGCGCCAGCACGCAGCCGCGTCCCTCGCGCTCGATCAGGCGGGCGATCTGCAAATCCTGCTCATGCACACCGAGGGTCGCATCCAGCGTCAGCACCACGATCTCCGCCATCTTCAGCGCCTCGATCGAGGCCGACGTCGACATCTTCTCGAGCGGCGCCTCGATACGCGCCTTCCGCCTGAGGCCGGCGGTGTCGACGAGTTCGATCGGCCCTTCGGCATCGGCGAAGGTCACCGCGATCGCGTCGCGCGTCAGTCCCGGCTCCGGGCCGGTGATCATGCGCTCCTCGCCAAGCAGCCGGTTCAGCAGCGTTGACTTGCCTGCGTTCGGCCGCCCCACGATCGCCAGACGCAGCGGACCTCGCGGGGGCTGCGTCGAGGCATCCTCCTCCTCGGGCGCAATCGTCGGCTCCGGCGCCGCGTCGTGGAGCGCCTCGGCAGGCACACGGTCGGCGATCTCGCCCATGAGGTCGGCGATCCCCTCGCCATGCTCGGCGGAGACCGCGAGCGGACTGCCGAGGCCCAGGCTGTACGCCTCGAGCGCGGCATTGGCGCCGGTGCGTCCTTCGGCCTTGTTGGCGATCAGCAGCACCGGCCGGCCCTGACGACGCAGCCACGCCGCGAAGTGCTGATCCGCAGGCGTGATGCCGCTGCGGACGTCGATGCAGAACAGCACCAGGTCGGCCTGTGCGATCGCGC
The DNA here is from genome assembly GCA_964246745.1 of uncultured Acetobacteraceae bacterium. Classification (GTDB taxonomy): domain Bacteria; phylum Pseudomonadota; class Alphaproteobacteria; order Acetobacterales; family Acetobacteraceae; genus Lichenicoccus. The sequence goes on along the minus strand of CAXTRK010000013.1, from coordinate 55,416 downwards.
GCTCCGAGGAGACGCGCATCCTGCCGTAGAGGCTTTCCACCGCGGCTTCCTCGAGTCCCGCGGTGTCGATCAGGCGCACCAGCCGGCCGCGCAGCATCGCCTGCGCGTCCTTGCTGTCGCGCGTCACACCGGGAGTGTCGGCGACCAGCGCGTGACGACGACCGGCCAAACGGTTGAACAAAGTGGACTTGCCGACATTCGGCCGCCCGACGATGACAACCACCGGAAGGCCGGCCGCCTCACCCATATGCCGTGAGCTTTCCGTCATCCGTCACCAGCAGCAGCAGGCCCTCGGCCACCACTGGCGTCACGTGCGACGCGCTTTTCAGCTTACGTGTCGGCCCGATCCTGCCGGTGACCGCATCGACCTCGACGATCGCCTGCTTGGGATCGTCGCTGACGCAGATCAGCCTGCCGTCCGCAAGCACCGGCCCCGTCCAGACGATGGCGCCCTTCTGCGTGTCCGGCTTCTTGAAGCGCGGCAGCACGGTCACCCAGCGCACATGACCATCGGTCTTGTCGAGACAGGCAAGTTGCTGATCCGTCGACAGCACGAACAGCCAGGTGCCGACCAGCACGAGATCATCCTTGCCGCTGACCGCGCGCTCCCATAGCCGGCGGCCGGAACGCATGTCGATCGCCGTCAACACCTGTCCCACGCTGATCGCATAGGCGGTGCCGTCCGCGACCACCGGCATGCCGTGGATCGAGGAGAAATCCAGGATCGCGTTGCGTCCGCCGGACGCTCCCAGCGTGTCGGTCCACACCGACTCGCCAGTCTCCGAGCGCAGGGCGGCAAGCTCGCCCGAGCCAAAACCAGCGAGCACGACGTTGTCGGCGACCGCGGGCGCCGGCTGGCCGAACACCACCGTGTCGGCAGGTGCCGCGGCGAAGCTCCAGAGCTGACGGCCACTGGCGCTATCGAGCGCCACCAGCCGCTCGTCGATGGTGCCGAACACCATGCGACCGTCTACGACCGCCGGCGCCGAGCGGCCGGGGCTGCCGACATCGACACGCCACTTGATCGCGCCGTCATGGGCATCGAGCGCGAGGGATTCCGCAACGCCGTCGACCACGAACACGGTGCCGTCCGCCACCGAAAGACCGCCGCCAAGGTTGGACGAGCGCATCTTCTTGGGCTTGGTCGGCGTGCGCCAGATCCGCTCGCCGGTCTCAAGCGAGAAGGCGCTGATCACGCCAACGCCGTCCATGCTGAAGACCTGCCCCGCTGACACCATCGGCTGCGCCGAGAGCACGCCAACGCCCTGGCCCGCGCCGATCTCCGCCGCCCAGCGCGGTTTCATGCCGGACTGCATGGCGTTCACGGCAATATGGCTCGGCACGCGGCCGGGCTGCGGCCACTCTGGGACCGCAATCGGCGACGGCAGCTCGATCGGCGTCGTGTCGTCCGGATCGACGGTAAGACCGGCGCCAGTGCTGAGCACATCCTCGCGCTTGCCGACGATGATCGGCTTCTTCTCCTCGTCGAACAGGCCACAGCCCGAGAGCGACCCTAGCGCGCACGCCGCGCCGAGCCCGCGAAGCGCCGCGCGCCGGGAAAAGCTCAGCGTATCCTCGTGTTTTCGCAAGTTTTTTGTCATCCGCCGTGCTTTGCCGCTCCGCCCGCGGCAGAGGTTTGCCTGGGCGCCTCGATGATCTGGTTGAGCCCGCGCGCCCGTTCACGCAGCGCCTCGGGCGCCTGCCCGTCCTCGCTCAGCCCGGCAAGCTTGCGTTTCGCTTCCGTGGTGTGACCGGTGCGCAGGTCAAGCTCCGCGTCGAGTTCCTGCGCCATCGGCCGCCAGGGGGCGCCAGGCCGGCTCAGCTCGCCGAGACGCGATGCCAACAAAGCCGGATCGCCGGCGCCGATCTGATGCTGCACCCAGAGCAGACTTGCCAGCCCGCGCAGTGTCGCATCAGCCGAGGCATCGTCATGGATCGCCTCCCAAAAGCCGAGCGCCTGCGTGTGGTGGCCGGCCTGCCAGGCGAGTTGCGCCAGGCGGAGGCGCGCAAGCGTGCGGAAGCCCTCCGGACCGCGACGTACCACCTGCTCAAACATCATGGCCGCCTTGCCGCCGGAAGCGTTCGGTCCGAGGCCTGGCTGGCCGCTGTCGGCGAGATCGGTCGCGGCGAAATAGGTTGCCGCCGTCGCCATGGCGCGCTGCCGTGCGCGGGAGGCTTCGAATTGCCAGACGCCGACACCGACAAGCGCCAGCAGGACCACGACCACGGCGAGTGCGCCGAAGCGGCGCGCCATCGCACGCGTCCGTTCCGCGCGCAGGTCCTCGTCGATCTCCTTGAAGATGTCGTCGGCCACGTCCGCCCTCAGCTCCCAAAGCTTTCCGTCACATGCCGCTGGCCGCAGCCGGCGGTGAAGCGGGCCGGACCATAGCGACGCCGCCTCTCCCCGGCAAACCGGCGATCAACACTTTGTTTACCAAGCCGTGATCAGCTCGGACACACCATGAACAACTCAGCGCGCGCCACCAAGCGACCGGTCCTGAAGGCAGCGTTCCCTGTGCTGATCTGCGCCCTGCCGTTATGCGGCTGCGTGCCGGTGTTTCACCGCACGCTGCCTGATCTGGTCTATTCCGGCATCACCGGCCGCGACTGCTCGATGGTGCGGCTGGACCGCAACGAGAGCTACTGCCGCCCGGTTGAACCGCCGGTGCCGCCGCAGCCCTACTGCACCCGCAGCCTTGGCACCGTCGATTGCTGGACAAATCCGGAGCAGGTCATGAATTTAGGGCCGTCGGTAGCCCAGGGTCCGCAGCAGCTCACGCCTGAGCAGAACCGGCTGCGTCTCGCACGCTGGCCGGCGGCGCTGCAATGAGCCGCCTCATTGTTTGGCCGCGAGGGTGCGGCCAGCCGATTTGAGCTGCGCGGACAGCGCGCCGAAATTGCCCGAAATGCGCTTCTGCACGGATACCGCGACCGCGTTGATCGCATCCATGCGCGCGCGCGCCGCGCTGCTGATCGCATTCTGCTGGGCCAGCGCCTCACGCGTGACGCAGGAACTATAGGCGCGGGCGGCCTTCTCATAGGCGCCGGCCCGATCGATGCTGGAATTGTAGCGCTGCACCGTGCCTCCCTCGATCGCCGGCGGGAAAGGCTCGTGGCCGCAACCGCTCGGACTCCAGGCGGAAGCGGCAAACGCGCCGGGCAGTGGCACGAACGCGCCCCCAACAAGACAAACCACTGAAGCAAGATTGGCGAATTTGATCACGACGGAGTCTATCCTCGACAAGGCGACGCATCCGAACCGAGCGGCACGCTTGCGTCAAGCAAAGCCGGAGCATCCATGCCGACCGAGACCAGCCCACTCCGCCTCGCCGAACTCACCAGCGCCCAGGCCGCCGCCCGCCTCAAAGCCGGATGTGTCGTGCTGCTGCCGCTTGGCAGCCAGGAGGACCAGGGACCGCATGCGCCGATGGGCGACCATCTCTGCGCCGAGCGCATTGCCGTGCTGATCGCCGAACGCGCCTGCGCTCAAGGCTACGACACGGTGACAACCCCCGTGCTGCCGTTCGGCGGACGCGATCATTTCGGCGCGGTCCCAGGCGCGATCGCCCTCGGCCAGGAAACGGTGCGCGCGGTGCTGCGCGACATCACCGGCTGCCTGCTGCGACATGGCTGCCGCCGCTTGGTCGTCGTCAACGGACATGGCGGCAACGCTCAGGCGATCCATGATGTAACACAGGAAATCCTGTTGTCCCGCGACCTGCTCGTGCCGAGCGTGCCGATCTGGCGTATCGCCGCGGCACTGCTGCCGGAACGGCTCGGCGAAGCGGCGGCGCGCTCGATCGGCCACGGCGCCGACCCGCTGTGCAGCGTCGCCATGCATCTGTTCGCCGATCTGGTGCGCCGTGACGTAATCCCTGGCCACCAGGCCGCCACCCGCTCGGTCTTCGGCATCGAAGCCGACCAGTTCGGGCTGGGCACGTTCGATGGCATCGAAGTCGACCTGCCGCTCGAGTTCATACCCGGCGGCGTCTGTGGCGACGCAACCCTCTGTTCGGCCGAGACCGGAGCCTGGCTCACCGAGCGGCTGGTGACCCATGGCGCTGCCCTGATCAAGCACCTGCTGTCCCAGCATTGGGGCGCTTGACCGTGGCCCACGCTTCTGCGCCGACTGCACCGATGACCGACAGCAATCCCCTGCTTGCTTCCTGGACCACGCCGTTCGGAATGCCGCCCTTCGACCGGATTCGGCCGGAGCATTTCGCTCCCGCCTTCGAGCTTGCCATGCGCGAGAATCTGGGCGAGATCGCCGCCATCGGCGCGGACCCGGCGACGCCCGACTTCGCCAACACCATCGAGGCCATGCAGCGCAGCGGCCGCACCCTGGCCCGCATTCGCGCCGTCTTCTCCAACCTGGTGGTCAGCCTCGGCGGCGACGCGCTCGAAGCCGTCGATCGCGAGATGTCGCCCAAGCTTGCGCAACACGGCATGCGCATCGCGCTTGATCCCGCGCTCTTCGGACGCGTGGCCGCTTTGCATGAGCAGCGTGAAACCCTCGCTCTGTCGGAAGACCAGGCGCGTCTGCTCGACCGCATCCACCTCAATTTCATCCGCAGCGGCAGCGCCCTCGGACCCGCGGAAAAGGCGCGGATGACCGACATCTCCGAGCGCCTCGCCGTGTTGCACACGCAGTTCGGCCAGAATGTGGTGCATGACGAAAACGCATGGCACCTGACGCTTGCGGAAGGCGACCTCGACGGGCTGCCGGACTTCCTCCGCGCCGGAGCAAAACAGGCGGCAACCCAACGCGGGATCAGCGGCTACGCCATTACCCTGTCGCGCTCGTTGATCGAGCCCTTTCTCACCTTCTCCAGCCGGCGCGATTTGCGCCAGATCGCCTACGAAGCCTGGACCCGGCGCGGCAGCCATCCCGGAGCGCACGACAACCGCCCGTTGATCCCCGAAATCCTGGCGCTTCGTGCCGAGCGTGCCCGGCTGCTCGGCTACGAGGACTTCGCACAATTCCGCCTGGCCGACACCATGGCCGCAACCCCCCAAGCCGCCGCGGGGCTGCTCGACGAGGTCTGGGAACCCGCCAAGCGCAAGGCGGCGGCCGAGCGGGACCGTCTGCTGGCCGCGGCGCGAGCGGAAGGCTTCAACGACACGCTCGCCGCCTGGGATTGGCGCTACTACGCCGAACGCGTCCGACTGGCCGACTACGCCCTCGACGAGGCGGAGATCAAGCCCTTCTTCCAACTCGAAAACATCCAGCAAGCCGCTTTCGATACCGCAACGAGGCTGTTCAGCGTGCGCTTCGTCCCGCGTCCCGAGGCGCCTGTCTATGACCCCGGCGTGCGCGCCTTCGAGGTTCAGGACGCGCACGGCCATGTCGGAGTGTTCCTCGCCGACCACTATGCGCGCGCCGGCAAGCGCTCCGGCGCCTGGATGAGCAGCTATCGCGACCAGGAAAATCTCGACGCGCCGGTCTCGCCGATCATTGTCAACAACAACAATTTCGCCCGTTCGGAGCCGACCCTGCTCAGCTTTGACGACGCACGCACGCTGTTCCACGAGTTCGGCCACGCGCTGCACGGATTGCTGAGCCAGGTGCGCTATCCCTCGCAATCGGGCACCTCGGTCAGGCAGGATTTCGTCGAGTTTCCCTCCCAGGTCTATGAACACTGGTTCGAGCTGCCCGAGACGCTGCACGGCTATGCGCTCCATCACCAAACCGGCGAGCCGATCTCGGACGCGCTGATCACCCGTCTGCTCGCCGCCCGCGGCTTCAACCAGGGCTTCGCCACGGTCGAATACACCGCCTCCGCCCTGATCGACCTGGCGCTGCACGCGCATCCGCAGCCGCAATCCATTGATATCGAGGCATTCGAAACCGAATTCCTGACAGGGATCGGCATGCCGCCGGAGATCGGCATCCGCCATCGGCCGGTGCATTTCCAGCATCTGTTCGCAGGCGGCGGCTACGCGGCCGGCTACTACTCCTATCTCTGGTCCGAAGTGCTGGACGCCGACGGTTTCGACGCGTTCAAGGAAGCCGGCGATCCGTTCGACCCAGCGACCGCCACGCGCCTGCGCGACATCCTTGCGGCGGGCGATACACGCGATCCGATGCAGCTCTATATCGCCTTTCGCGGCCGCGCGCCACGCACCTTGGCGTTGCTCAAGGGGCGCGACCTGATCGCCACATAGAAGGCGAGGACGCTGTCCTCGACCTGCCAAGGGCCGCAGGCCCTTGGATCCCGATTCAGTGAAAGCGGGCTAGGCTGCCGCGTGGCGGATCTAGCACCGTCTCATCTCGCATCACCGGGGCTCCGCGCAGCACTACCGCGACCGGCCAGCCGGTTACCCGCATCCCGTCGAACGGGGTCCAGCCGGCCGGAGTCGTGATCCAGTCGTCGGTGATGCGGCGTGTCGCCTGCATGTCGACCAGCGTGAAGTCGGCATCGTAGCCGACCGCGATCCTGCCCTTGCCGAGCAGCCCATAGACGCGCGCCGGACCGGCTGCCATCAGGTCAACCAGGCGGCCGAGCGACAGCCGGCCGGCATTGACGTGGTCGAGCATGATCGGCAGCAGCGTCTGCACGCCAGGCAATCCGGCCGGGCAGTCGGGCCAGGGCCGCGACTTGGCTGCCAAGGAGTGCGGCGCGTGATCCGAGCCGATGGTGTCGACGCGGCCGTCGCGCACCGCCTGCCAGCTCGCCTCGTAGTGCCTGCGGTCGCGTATCGGCGGGTTCATCACCGCAAGGCCGCCGAGCCGCTCATAGCACTCGGGCGCGATCTGGGTCAGGTGATTGACCAGCACTTCGAGGGTGGCGATGTCGCGGAAGCCCGCCAGGTAATCCAGTTCCTCCGCGGTCGAGACGTGCAGGATATGCGCGGGCCTGCCGGTGGCCCGCGCCAACGCCATGATCCGTCGGGTGCCGAGAAAGGCGCATTCCTCGTCGCGCCAGAAGCGGTGATTATCGTGCGCCGAACCGCGCTCGAACAAGGCGCGGCGCGCTTGCAGCCGGTATTCGTCCTCGCTGTGAAAGGCGATGCGCCGCCTGCCATGCCGCATCACGCGTTCAATGCCGGCATCGTCCTCGATCATCAGATCGCCGGTCGAGGAACCGGCGAACAGCTTGACCGCGCACACGCCGGCCAGTCGTTCGTAGTCGCCAAGAGAGTCCGTGTTGGCGCGGGTGGCGCCGACATAGAGCGCGAAATCGGTCCAGCTCCGCCGCGACGCGTAATCCTGTTTCCAGGCGATGCTGTGCGCATCGGTGATCGGGGGCGTGGTGTTCGGCATGTCGAACACGGTGGCAATGCCGCCGAGCAGCGCCGCCCTGGTGCCAGTGGGAATGCTCTCGACGGCGGCATCCCCGGGATCGCGCAGATGCACGTGCGGGTCGATCAAACCCGGCAGCACATGCAGGCCCCGAGCGTCGATCACCTCATCCGCCTCGTCGCCGGCCGCGATCTCCAGGCTGGCGATGCGGCCATTCTGCACACCGATCGACGCCGCCTGCTCTCCCCATGGCAGCATGCAGGTCCCGCCAGTCATGATCAGGTCGTAATGCATCGGCGTTCCTACGCGGCCAAGGTTTCAAATACGTCTCCCTGCGGCGATAGTCCCCGCACATGGATGCGATGCCAGAGCGCATAGAACAGCAAGGTCCAGGCGGCGTGCTGCTCCCGCCGGCCCGCGGCATTGCGGAACAACCGGGCCACCGCCTCCGCCGGCGCGATCTCGGCGATCGCCTCCTGTCGCGCCACCAGCGGCGCCAAGCGGGAGCCTTCGGCGGCGATCCAGGCGCCAATCGGCACCGTGAAGCCCTGCTTCGGCGCGAATGGCCGCACCTCGGGCATGCGCGTCTCCAGCCAGCGCCGCAGCAGCCATTTTCCCATGCGGCCGCGCACCTTGAGCGCGTCGGGCAGCAAGAACGACGCCGCGGCCACTGCCGGATCAAGCAGCGGCGTGCGTCCTTCGACCCCGTGCGCCATCAGGCAGCGGTCCAGCTTGATCAGCAGGTCGTTCGGCAGCCACTCGCAGATGTCGGCGTGCTGCGCCGCCAGCAGACGCGACGGCGACGCCGTGTTCATCTGTATGGTCAATTCGGTGGCGGCGATGCCCCGCCTCCAGTCGCGCGGCGCGGCGCGCAGCACGCCAAGCCCGTCGAACGTGCCCCGGCTGCGCATCGCGCGTCCCCCGCGCCACCAGGGCCGCATGGCATGACGGTAGCGGCCATAGCCGGCGAACAGCTCGTCGCCGCCCTCGCCGCTCAGGATCACCTTCACGTCGCGGCCGGCCCGGCGGGCGAGCAGCCATGTCGGGATCACCGCGTAATCCGCCACCGGATCATCAAGACAGGCGACGATCTCCGGGAGATGGCGCCAGACCATCGGCGCGTCGATACGCAGCACCTCATGGCGTGCTCCGACGGACGCCGCCAGCGTGCTTGCCTGCTGGCTCTCGTCGGCCGCGCCGTTTCCGTCGAAGGCGGCGGTGAAGGCGTTGATCGGGCCTGCCGCGACACGACGCATCATGTGCAGCACGCTGGCGCTGTCGATGCCGCCCGAGAGAAACAGCCCATACGGCACGTCGCTGCGGCAATGCAGCGCCACGCTCTCCTCAAGTGCCGCATCAAGGCGTTCGAGTGCCGCCGTCTCGCCGATCCGCTCGATCGGACCCTCCGGCAAGGCGGCGACGCATTGACGATCAAGCACGCGGCCGCCAGCGATGCGCACGGTCTCGCCGGGCAGCACACGGCAGATGCCGGGGAAGATCGTCTCGCGCCCGGTGGTGAACTGGAGCTGCAGCAGCTCAGCGCGTGCCTGGCCGCGGACCGCGCGGCGCACCAGCCCGGCTGCCAGCAGCGCCTGCGGTTCGGAGGCGAAGGCAAGGCCGTGCTCAAGCTCGGCGGTGTACAGCGGCTTGATGCCGAAACGGTCGCGCGACAATGTCAGATTGTGGGTGCCGCGCTCGTGAATGGCGACGGCATACATGCCACGCAGGTGCCGGGCATAGTCCGCGCCGTCGCGCAGCCAGAGATGCAGCGGCGGCTCGCAGTCGCTGCCGGTGGCGAAACGTACCTGCGGCAGGGCGGCGCGCAGGGCCAGGTCGTTGTAGATTTCGCCGTTGGCGATCAGGGCGGCGGCGCCCGCGAACAGCGGCTGGTCGCCGCCGGCGAGATCGATGATCGCAAGCCGCGTATGCGCCAGCGCCATGCGGCCCACCATCATATGCCCGACGCCGTCCGGGCCGCGATGCGCGAGGGCCGCGAGCAGCGCCGGCAGCAGCCCGGCGTCAGGGCGGGCGTGCGGCGCAAAGGCGAAGCCGGCGATGCCGCACATCAGGCTTTCTCCGCGCCGCTCAGGAAATCGCGCCAGCGCGACAATACCGGTGCAAGCGCGAACTCCGCCTCGAACCGCGCCCGCCCGGCAGCGGCAAGCCGCGCCGCAAGCGCCGGATCGTCCAACACGGTGGAGATGGCGGCGGCGAGTGCCACCGGATCGTCAATCGGCGCCAGCAGGCCGTCGACGCCGCTGGTGATCAGCTCGAGCGGTCCCTGCGACGCGGCTGCGACCACGGGCACGCGCGCGGCGAACGCTTCGATGATGACGTTGCCGAGCGGCTCATGGCGCGACGGACAGACCAGCATATCGGCGGCGGCGAGCAGAGCGGCGGCATCATCGCGCCAGCCCGGCATGCTGAGTCGGCTGCCCACTCCCTCGCGACGCGCCAGCGCTTCCAGGGACGCGCGCTCCGGCCCCTCTCCCGCGATCAGCAGCATCGCTTCCGGCAGCCTGGCCACCGCGCGGATCAGCACGTCGAACGCCTTGTTGCGATGCAGCCGTCCCAGCGCCAGCACGAGCCGGGTTGCCGGCGGCAGCCAATCCGGGCGCACCTTGCGCAGCGCGCCATGATCGTCGGCGAAGTTCGGCAGGTGGTGCACGCGCGCCGCGGGCCAGCCCTGCGATTCGATCCAGTCGGTTATGCCGCGCGTGTTGCCGATCAGGTGGTCGCACCGACGATAGCTCGACAGATCGTAAAAGCCGCCCAGCCTGCCGGCCAGCACCCAGTCGCCACGCGGAGTCATGCGCGCCGCACGGCGCATCCAGGCGACGGTCACGCGCGGCGCAAACGCGCGCAAGGCACGACCAAGCCGTGGGCGAGTGAGCAGATCAAGGCCGCCGCCGAAGCGGAATTGATGAGGCTCCAGGCCGCCCTGCCGCAGGCGCGCGGCCCGCCGCGCATCGCCGCGGATCAGCGCCAGCACCGGATCGCCGGCCTGATGCTGCGCCACCGCAAGGCGCTCGTAGAACAGCTCGGCGCCGCCGGCTTGGCTGCCGGCCATGACATGGGCGATCCTCAGCACGCGGCCCTCAGCACGGCGCGGGGCTCAACGTTGACGCCAACAGCGGCAGAGCGGCTGCGAGCACGCTCTCCACTCGCAGACCGGTGATCGGCGCTACGCCCGGAGCGCCCGGAGCGATGACGGCGCGGGTGCGCCGCCCGACCGGCGCATACTCGTCGGCGCGGCTGGGGCCGAACAGTCCGAGCGTTGGCGCGCCAGTCGCGGCGGCGAGATGCATCAGCCCGGAATCATTGCCGATGAACAGGTCGCAGCGGGCAAGGCACGCCGCCGCTTCGGGCAGCGACAGCCTGCCGCAGAGATCGACGGCCTGCGGCAGAGCGGCGAGCAAAGGGGCCGCCATCGCGCGCTCCGCAGCACCTGGCCCCGCGAAGATCACCGGCACTGCGCCCGGAACCGCCTCCGCCAGGCGACCGAACAGCGTGGCGAAACGACTCGCCGGCCACACCTTCCCGGACCAGTTCGCCGTCGGCCCCAGACCGATCAGCACCCGGCCGGACCCCAGCAGCGAGGCGGCCGCGGCACGATCAGCCGCCGCGGTCCAGACCACCGGACTGGGCGCCGGATCAAGCCCGAGCACGCGCGCGAGATGCGTGGTGCGATGTCCCGGCCTGCGGCCGCCGCGCATCACCGCGCGCCGCCTCGCCGGCAACAGCCAGGTGACCGCCGAACCGCGCAGATCGACGGCCAGATCCCATCGCGTGCCGACGCATTGCCGCCACAGCCGCCACCAGTGCAGATCGCCACGCCGCTTCTCGATGATCAGGGTGCGTTCACGCCCCGGCAGCCGGTCGAACAACCCGGCGGCGACAGGGCCGCAGGCGATGGTGAAGCGCGCCTCCGGATGGTGCCGGCGCAGATAATCGAGCATTCCGGTTGAAAGCACCGCATCTCCAAGCCGGGTCGATGTGATGAACAGAACTCGCAACGCACTCAGGCCAACGCCTGATCCCAGAATTGCCGGAGTGCCAAGCCATGCTGAGCGACCGACGAAAGCGAAAGCGGGCGGAATTGCGCGCGTTCCTGCGCGGTAAAGCCGATCCTGCGCAACAGCGACTCATCGATCCGGGCATCGATGACCGTTGGCAGCAGGCCCAGGCGCTTGGCCATGGACACTTGGACGTCCGAGTGCAGCAACTGCTCCAGATAGAGCATGGCGGATTGCGTCTGATGACCGCCTTTGGGAACGCACGCGTAGATGGTGAACGGGATGGCGCCCTCGAACGGCACCACGTTGCCTACGTCGCGGCCAGCCTCGCGCCACTGGTAGGCCCGCGAGCGCCACATCGGCGCCATGATGATCTCGCCGCTGTCCAAGGCGGTGCCCAGAGCCTCGTTGGTCGGATAGAGGCGCAGCTTGCCGGACCGCTTCAGCGCCAGGAAGGTCGATCTGGCGGTTTCCATGCTGGCGGCGGCACGACGCTGGGCGATCGCGGCGGCGGCGAGATTGTGGATCGCAAGTTCGTCGGAAAAGCCGACATGGCCCTGCTTTGCCGCCTCGAACAGATCCTCGAAGCTGCGCGGCGGGCGGGAGAGCTTGCTTTCGTTATAGGCAATGCACAGCGCCGTCTGACTTTGCGGAACCCCGTAGGGCGCGCGTTTGCCTGAGGCGATGCGCGGCAGACTGCGCACCCCGTCCGTGGTCACCGGCGTAAAAATCTGCCGAAGCGACAATCGATAGGCGTCGGTGTCGGAGAGCAGCGCCACATCGAGATGCGGGTTGGCCGTGGGCGTCATGATGTGTGCCACACGTGCCTGCTCGTCCGCGATCACCTGCCGGACGCCGAGATGATCGTTTCGCAGCAGCGGCATGCCGACCAGCTCATGCAACGCCCGTGCGTAGGCGCCTCCCCAGGTGCCGACAGCAATCATATGCTCGGCCGCGTCCGCCCAGCTCATGCGGCTAGACGAGAGTGCGGCGCCTGCGAGCCCGCCAAGCAGCAGGCGGCGGGAGAGGAACGGACGCATTCAAGGCTCCTGGATCAGCACGCGGCAACACATGGAGGCCCCGTCACCTACAGGCCGCACCGGGTCCTGTCGAGCGAGCGCGCCTCCATTCAGGCGCGCAGCATCATTCTCTCCGGCTCGGCCTGGTTCAGGATACGGGCATATTCCTTCGGCACCACGTGCCAGAAGTCCGGCAGGGTGGCGCTCCACTCATGCAGCAACAGCGCGGCGAAGCGGCTGCTGGTCTCGTGCGCGTGGATCTCGATCAGACGGCGCAACTCGGCTTCGACGGCTGGATCGACCACCCGGTTCCAGCCGAGCGTGTCACCATTGACGCGCAGCTCGAAATCGCCGCGCTTGTCATAGACAAAGGCGGTGCCGCCGGTGAAGCCGGCGCCGAAATTGTCGCCCACCGGACCCAGCACGACGACGGTGCCGCCGGTCATGTACTCGCAGCCGTTCGAGCCGCAGCCTTCGACCACCGCGACGGCGCCGGAGTTGCGCACCGCGAAGCGTTCGCCTGCCTGCCCCGCCGCATAGAGTTCGCCCGCGGTCGCGCCATAGAGCACGGTGTTGCCGATGATCGCGTTCTCGTTGCTGACAAGCTGCGACGACGGCGCCTGCCGCAGCACGATCGTCCCTCCGGACAGACCCTTGCCGACATAGTCGTTGGCGTCGCCGAGCACTTCGAGCTTGAGCCCCTGCACCGCGAACGCTCCCAGCGACTGGCCGGCAGAGCCGCGCAGACGCACCGTGAGGTGGCCGGGCACCAGCGTGCTCATGCCGAAACGGCGGACGATCTTGCTCGAGATCTTGGTGCCGATAGCGCGATGCGTGTTCTGCACGTTGTAATGCAACTGCATCTTCTCGCCATGCTCGAACAGCGGCTTGCTGTCGGCGATCATCTGCGCATCCAGGGTCTCCGGCACCTCGTTGCGGCCCTCGCGCGTGCAATAGCGCGCGTGCGGACCAGGATCGGCCTGCGCCAGCAGCGGATTGAGGTCGAGATCGTCGAGGTAGTCGGCGCCGCGGCTGACCTGGGCGAGCAGGTCGGTGCGGCCGATGATCTGGGTGAGCGAGGAGAAGCCGAGCGACGCCAGGATGTTGCGGACATCCTCGGCAATGAAGGAGAACAGGTTGATGACCTTCTCCGGGGTTCCCTCGAACTTGGCCCGCAGCGCCTCGTCCTGGGTGCAGACGCCCACCGGACAGGTGTTTGAATGGCACTGCCGCACCATGATGCAGCCCATCGCCACCAGGCTCGCGGTGCCGATGCCGAACTCCTCCGCCCCCAGCATGGCGGCGATCACCACGTCGCGGCCGGTCTTCAGCCCGCCGTCGGTGCGCAGCTTCACCCGGTGGCGCAGGCGGTTCAGCATCAGCACCTGGTGCGCCTCTGCCAGCCCCATCTCCCAGGGCAGGCCGGCATATTTCACCGAGGTCTGCGGACTGGCGCCGGTGCCGCCCGAATGACCGGAGATCAGGATCGCGTCCGCCTTGGCCTTGGCGACACCGGCGGCGATGGTGCCGATGCCGGTGCGGGCGACCAGCTTGACGGTGACGGTGGCCTCCGGGTTGATCTGCTTGAGGTCGTAGATAAGCTGCGCCAGATCCTCGATCGAATAGATGTCGTGGTGCGGCGGCGGCGAGATCAGCGTCACGCCGGGAGTGGCATGGCGCAGCCGCGCGATCAGGCCGGTGACCTTGAAGCCCGGAAGCTGGCCGCCCTCGCCGGGCTTGGCGCCCTGCGCCATCTTGATTTCGATCTCGCGGCAGTCGTTCAGGTATTGCGCGGTGACGCCGAAGCGGCCCGAGGCGATCTGCTTGATCGCCGACGAGGCGTTGTCGCCATTGGCGCGCGGGCGCGCGCGCGCCGGGTCCTCGCCGCCCTCGCCGCTATCCGAGCGCGCGCCAATGCGGTTCATCGCGATCGACAGCGTCTCGTGCGCCTCCGGGCCGAGTGCGCCGAGCGAGATGCCGGGCGCCAGCAGCCGCTTCCTGATCTCGGTGATGCTCTCGACCTCCTCGACGGCGATCGGCGTACGCCCTTCGCGGAAATCGAGCAGGTCGCGCAACGCGACCGGCTTGGCCCGTCGCACCGCGTCGGCATAGCGCTTGTAGGTGGTGAAGCTGTCAGAGGCGACCGCGCTCTGCAGCGTGTGGATCAGGCCGCCGTCGAAGGCGTGCACCTCGCCGCGCGCGCGCATCTTGTAGAGACCGCCGACCGGCAACGTGACCGCGTCCTCGCTCCAGGCGGCCTCGTGCAAGGTGAGCACGTTGGCAGCCAGACCGGACAGGCCGATACCGGAGATGCGCGACTGCATGCCGGGGAAGAATTCCGCGACCAGCGCGCGCGACAGACCGATGGCCTCGAAATTGTAGCCGCCACGATAGGAGGCGATCACCGAGATGCCCATCTTCGACATGGTCTTCAGCAGGCCCTTGTCGATGGCGTGACGATACCTGCCCACCGCGGTTGCGAGCGGGACGTCGCCAAACAGGCCACGTCGATGCCGATCGGCGATGCTCTCCTGGGCAAGATAGGGGTTCACCGTGGTGGCGCCGACACCGATGATCACCGCCATCGCATGCACGTCGAGGCATTCAGCGGTGCGCACGTTGAGGCTGGTGAAGGTGCGCAGCGAGGTACGCACCAGGTGCGTGTGCACGGCGCCCGTGGCCAGGATCATCGGGATGTAGGCACGCTCGCCGCTCTGGTGCTCGTCGGTCAGGAACACATGCATGCAGCCGGCGCGCACTCCCTCTTCCGCCTCGCCGCGGATGCGATCGAGCGCCGCTCGCAACCCCGCCTCGCCGTCACGTGCCGGAAAGGTGCAGTCGATCGTGCAGGCGGTCTGCCCAAGGAACTCGCGCAGGGCCGCGTGCTCGCCAGAGGTCAGCATCGGCGTGTCAAGCTGCAGCAGGTCGCACTGACCCTCATGCTCCTCCAGCACGTTGCCGAGATTGCCGAGCCGCGTGGTCAGCGACATCACCCGCGCCTCGCGCAGGCTGTCGATCGGCGGGTTGGTGACCTGGCTGAACGCCTGACGGAAATAATGCGCGAGCCCGCGATAGGTCTCGGAGATCACCGCGAGCGGCGTGTCGTCGCCCATGCTGCCGACCGCTTCAAGCCCCACGGCGCCCATGGGATGCAGGATCATCTCCAGTTCCTCGAGCGTGGTGCCGACGGCGAGTTGCCGCCGACGCAGCTCTTCGCCCGAATACAGCACCGGTTCCATCGCGTCGGCGCGTACCACCTCGTCAATGCGATGGATGCGTTTGGACCAGCCGGTGAAGTCCTGACGCGAGGACAGCATGTCGAGCATGGCGTTGTCGTCGTAAAAGCGGCAGCTCTCGAGGTCGAGTGCTATGGTCTGCCCGGGGCCAAGCCTTCCCCGGCTCACGATATCGCCCTCCGGCACCTTGACCATGCCGGTCTCGGACCCGACGATGAGCATGTTGTTGGCGATGCTGTAGCGCAGCGGACGCAGGCCGCTGCGGTCCAGGCCGGCGATGACCCAGCGCCCGTCGGTGCCGCAGATCGCGGCCGGACCGTCCCACGGCTCCATCACCGCGTTGCAGTAGAGGAACATGTCGCGGTGCGCGCGGGTCATCGCCGGACCGTTCACGATCGCCGCCGGGATCATCAGCGCCTTGGCCATCGGCGCGGCGCGGCCGGTGAAGGTGAGCAGCTCGAAGACGTTGTCCAGTGCCGCGGTATCCGAGCCGCCGGCCTGGATCACCGGCTTGATGTCGTCGATATGCGCGTCGAGCTCGGCCGCGGAGAGCCGCGTCTCGTGGCTCTTCATCCAGTTGGTGTTGCCCGAGATGGTGTTGATCTCGCCGTTATGCGCAAGCTTGCGGAACGGCTGCGCCAGCCGCCAGGTCGGGAAGGTGTTGGTCGAATAGCGCTGATGATAGATCGCAAAGCGGCTGACGAAGCGCGGGTCGAGCAGGTCGGGATAGAACTCGGTGAGATGCTCGGCGAGAAACATCCCCTTGTAGATCACCGAGCGGCAGGACAGCGAACAGATATAGAGCTCGCTCACCTGATCGGCGATCGCCTGCCGCTCGATCCGCCTGCGGATGACGTAGAGGTCGCGTTCGAACGCCGCCTCCGCCACGCCGCGCAGGTTGCGTATCATGATCTGCTCGATCTCCGGCCGGGTGGCGTTGGCCTTTTCGCCGATGCAGTCGGTGTCGATCGGCACCTGACGCCAGCCATGGATGCCGTAGCCGAAGGCCAGGATCTGGCTCTCGACAATGACGCGGCAGCGTTCCTGCGCGGCAAGGTCGGTCTTCGGCAGGAACACCATGCCGATGCCGATCAGGCTGCCGTCGGGACGGCTGCCGGTGCGGGCAATGGCGTCGGCGAAGAAGTCCTGCGGGATCTCGACATGGATGCCGGCGCCGTCTCCGGTCTTGCCGTCGGCATCGACCGCGCCCCTGTGCCAGACCGCCTTCAGCGCCGCGATGCCGGCCTCGACCACGTCGCGACGGCGCTTGCCGTCCATCGCCGCGACCAGGCCGACGCCGCAGGCATCATGCTCCTGCGACGCATCGTAGCTGTCACGCAGCGCGTGCGCGTTGCGCTGCCAGGCGGCCACGAAATCAGGCCCGCTTTCATGTGTCTCATGTGCCATGAGCGTCACTCCGCGGCGATCTGCGATACGGTCTGCTGATTGACCTGCTCGCTTTCAGACAGATAGCGGTGCAGGCTGGCGGCGGCATCGCGGCCGTCGCGTATCGCCCAGACCACCAGGCTGGCGCCGCGCACGATGTCGCCGGCGGCGAAGACGCCAGGCAGGCTGGTCATGAATGACGTGCGCCCGACCTTGAGCGTGCCCCAACGCGACACCTCAAGCGCGCTCTCGCCCCAGAGCGTCGGCAGATCCTCAGGATCAAAGCCGAGCGCCTTGACCACCAGGTCCGCAGGCAAGGTGAAGCCGCCATCCTTCTCGGGCCCGACCGTCTGTCGGCCCGAAGCATCCGCCAACCCGAGCTTCATGCGCGTCGCACGCACCCCGGTGATGCGCGCGTCCCCAAGGAAGGCCTCGGGAGCCGCCAGCCAGACGAACTCGACACCCTCATCCTCGGCGTTCTTCACTTCGCGGAGTGAGCCGGGCATGTTGTCGCGGTCACGACGATACAGGCACTTCACCGAGGCGGCGCCCTGCCTGACCGCGGTACGGACGCAGTCCATCGCGGTGTCGCCGCCGCCGATGACGACAACGTTCTTGCCAGCGGCATCAAGCAGGCCGCTCTCGAACTCGGGCACCGCGTCGCCCAGTCCCTGCCGGTTCGAAGCGGTCAGATAGTCGATTGCCCGGACCATTCCAGGAAGGCCGGATCCGGGTCCACCAAGTTCGCGCGACTTGTACACCCCGGTTGCGATCAGCACCGCGTCATGGCGGGCGCGCAGCGTGGCAAAGGCGATGGTCTCGTCGCTGTCCTCGGCGCCGATCCCTCGCCCGAGATGGAAACGGATGCCGCCCGCCTCCAACAGCGCATGGCGGCGCGCGATGATCTGCTTCTCCAGCTTGAAGGCGGGAATGCCGTAGATCATCAGGCCGCCGATGCGGTCGTGGCGATCATAGACATCCACCTGATAGCCCTGCCTGCGAAGCTGCTCGGCGCATGCGAGACCGCCTGGACCGGCGCCGATGATGCCGACCGACTGCGCGCGCTCCCGTCGCGGGGTAATCGCCCGCACCCAGCCGCGTTCGAAGGCGGTGTCGGTGATGAAGCGCTCGACCGCGCCGATGGTCACGCTCTCGAAGCCCTTCTCGATGACGCAATTGCCTTCGCAGAGACGATCCTGCGGACAGATGCGGCCGCAAATCTCCGGGAAATTGTTGGTCGCCGAACTCACCTCATAGGCTTCCTCGAGACGTCCCTCCGCGGTCAGCTTCAGCCAATCAGGAATGTTGTTGGAGAGCGGACAATGCACCGAGCAGAATGGCACCCCGCATTGCGAGCAGCGCCCGGCCTGCTCGGAGGCGCCCTCCGGCTCGAACGAATGATAGATCTCGTTGAAGTCGGCGCGTCGTGCATCGACGCTGCGCGTGTCAGGCTGATGCTGAGGCCGGTGCGTGAAGTGCAACATGGCGTCGGACATTGGCGGTTCTCGCGACCTGGCCGTAGCCTTCCGAGTTGGGGGCTTCAAGACGGTGTGGCGAGATTAAGGCAGCCTGCGCCCAGATAAAAGGCAGGTTTACTGACGCGCTTTCAAGGATTGCCAGGTTTATTTGGTCGTCATGCGCCGAAGGGGCGATGAATAAGGACCGCTTCGGACCTATTCCGGCACATCGCGCTTGCCGCCGCCGGCACGGAAACGCCCGATATAGCTCGGCACCACCAGCTCCAACGGCGTTGGCAGGATGCCGAGCGAGCCAAATCCTTCGGCGCCATCGGCCACGACGTTGTCACGCCCCAGCATCGCCAACTGGTCGCGGGTCAACGGTTTTCCCGGAACATGCTCAAGCAGGCCGGCCTGCAAGCGCGCGAGGCCCATCGGCACATCGACCATGACGCGCTTGCGCCGCAGTTCCTGCAGCATCCATGCCAGCAGCTCGCGGAAACGCCAGACCTTGGGGCCGCCCAGCTCAAACGTGTGTCCTTCCATGTCGGCGCGGCCGAGGGCAGTGATTGCGGCGTCGGCGACATCGCCGACATAGACCGGCTGAAATCGCGTGTCGCCGCAGAACACCGGCATCACCGGCGCAATCCGGCTCATCGCGGCAAAACGATTGAAAAACGCGTCCTCCGGTCCGAAGACGATCGATGGGCGCAGCACGATGGCCTTGCCGAACGCCGCCCGCACCGCTTCCTCGCCGGCGAACTTGCTCCTGCCGTATTGGCTCGGACTGTCGGCGCTCGCTCCGATCGCGGACATCTGCAGCATCTGCGCAGCCCCTCCCGCCGCGGCAAGCCGGGCGACCCGGCCGGCGCCCTCGACATGGATGCGGTTGAACTCGCCACGGCTCTTCTCCGCCAGGATGCCGACCAGATTGATCACGGTTGCGGCGCCCTCCACCGCGCGCGCCACCGAGTCCTCGTCCGTGAGCGATGCGAAGAACGGGCCGATCTGGCCAACGCGTCCCATGGGCCGGAGCACGTTGGCATAGGCCGGATTGCGCACGGCGACCCGCACCACATAACCCGCCGCCGCCAGCCTTTTGACGATGTATCGTCCAAGGAAGCCCGACCCGCCAAACACCGTCGCCACGCTGCGCATCTCAGCCCTGTCCTCGTCCGTCACGGCGCCATGATCCGGCCACCGAGCGTGCATCCCTATCGGAACCGGATTGCCGCCTCAATGGAGTGCCTCCGCTCTCGTGCTTGTGGTTGACGCGATCGCGGGTCAGGGCTAGAGGGCAGCCCCATCCTTTGCCCAGGTGGCGGAATTGGTAGACGCGCAGGTTTCAGGTACCTGTGTCCGAAAGGACGTGGAAGTTCGAGTCTTCTCCTGGGCACCAAGGACGTATCGCCAGAAGGTTGCCAAAAGGTCGGATGATGAGCGTCACGCAGTTCATGCCGAACGCCACCATCCATCTGCATAAACATGATCTCCCTGACGATGTTCGCTTCGAGCCGGTCGTTGCCGTCGACACTGAGACCATGGGCCTCAATCCCCATCGCGACCGTCTCTGCCTGGTGCAGCTCTGCGGCGGCATTCACGGATCGGGCGGCTCCGAGGCGCATCTCGTGCAGATCATCCCGCAAGCGCTCGGCGGCCAAGGCGCCGCATGCCCGAACTTGAAACGTCTGCTTGCCGACACGTCCGTCATCAAGCTGATGCATTTTGCGCGTTTCGATGTGGGCATCCTGCAACACGCGCTCGGCATCACGGTCGCGCCAGTGCGCTGCACCAAGATCGCCGCCAAGCTGGTACGCACGTACACCGACCGTCAGGGGCTGCGCGAGCTCTGCCGGGACCTGCTCGGAGTCGAGCTGAACAAGCAGCAGCAGAGTTCCGACTGGGGCGCCCCCGAACTGTCCGCCGAGCAACTCGCCTATGCCGCCTCCGACGTGCTTCATCTGCATGCGCTGTGGGAGCGGCTCGAGGGGTTGCTCATACGCGAGGACCGGCTGGAGCTGGCGCTGGCCGCCTTCGCGTTCCTGCCGGCGCGGGCTCGGCTCGATCTGCTTGGATATGACACCCCGGACATCTTCTCGCATTGAGACATCTCGTAACGGCCTACCATTTGACCGCAGCGCGCAAGCCCAGCATACCAGCCGATTGAGAACACGGCAGTCGATGCGGACGGAGCGCGCCAGGCAGACTTTCATGATGGACACCCTGCCGAACCCAAGGGCGGAACGGAGCGCGGGCTTGACCGCCGATCTGCGGATCGCGGCCGAGGTTCTACGCACCGAAGCGCACGGTCTCGCCAGCCTTGAACGCGCCATCTCGCCCGGTGAGCCGCTGGCCACAGGCCTGACGCGGACGCTCGACGTGATCGCGGCCCTGCCCGGACGCGTCGTCGTCTGCGGCATCGGCAAGTCGGGTCACGTCGGCCGCAAAATCCAGGCCACTCTTGCCTCGACCGGAACGCCCTCCTTGTTCGTCCATCCGGCCGAAGCCTCGCACGGCGACCTCGGCATGATCCAGCCAGACGATGCTGTGCTCATGCTGTCAAACTCCGGAGAAACCACGGAGCTCGCCGACGTGATCGGCCATTGCAAGCGTTTCGGCATACCTTTGATCGCGATGACGTCGCGGCCGGAGTCAAGCCTGGCGCGCGGCGCCGACATCGTGCTGCCCCTGCCGGACGCGGCCGAAGCCTGCCCCATGGGCCTGGCTCCCACCACCAGCACGACCATGCAGCTCGCTCTCGGCGATGCGCTTGCCGTCGCCCTGTTGCAGCGCCGCGGCTTCACCGCCAGCGATTTCGGCCTGTTCCATCCGGGTGGCCGCCTGGGCGCACGATTGCGCCGCGTCTCAGAGCTGATGCACGTCGGCGACATGATTCCGCTTGCGGGCCCCGACCTGCCGATGCTCCAGGCGGTCATGCTGATGACCAGCAAGGCGTTCGGCTGTCTCGGCATCATCGACCCGGCAGGCCGCCTGATCGGGATCATCACCGACGGCGATCTGCGCCGCGCGATCGATCGCGACCTGCGCAACCTGCGCACCGGCGGAGTGATGAACGCCGCACCCCGCACGATCGCACCCGACACGCTGGCGGCGGAAGCGCTGCACCTGATGAATGCCGGTCCCAGGCCGATCACCAGCCTGTTCGTCGTGGATGGGGCGCTGCGTCCGGTCGGCATCCTGCACGTGCACGACCTGCTGCGCGCCGGCATCGCCTGAGACCGGGGCCTGAGACCGTGGAAAGAGCAAAGCCCAACTTCGAGCCGCTGCCTGCCCCGGACCGGCCGGCGCGTCATCGCGAGATCGGCGTGCCGAGCCAGACCCGGTTCCGACGGCCGCCGAGCGAACGCGAGCAGGCCCGGCGCAGGCTGCTCCTGCTCTGGAGCAAATGGCTGATGCCGTTCGCGGCGCTGGCGCTGCTCGGCTCGATTGCCGCCTGGCCGGAGTTCGATCGGGCGATGAAGGCCGGCCGGGCCGCCTACCACCAGGCAGCGTCGGTTCAGGCCGATACCGGGCAGATGCTGGGCGTTCGCTATCACGGGGTTGATGGGCGCGGCAATCCCTACACGATCACCGCGGCCAAGGCGCGTCAGGTCAACCCCGATCAGATCAACCTGATCCGGCCGGTCGCCGACACGCTGACCCGCACCGGAACCTGGATGCTGGTGCGCGCACCCGCGGGTATCTACGCGCCGCACGAGCAGATCCTGGACCTTTCCGGCGGCGTCACCTTCTACCGCAATGACGGCACACTGATGGCCGGCCCGACCGCGGATCTCGACGTGAAGCGGGGTGTGCTCGCGTCGAACGACTGGGTGCATGCGGAGGGCCCGTTCGGGGTGCTGGACGCGCAGGGCGATTTCATGTCGCACCATGACGGCGTGGCCCAGTTCCGAGGACCGGCGCGCCTGATCATCAACGACGACCATCCGGCGGGTAGCGTCCAGGGCAGCGCGAAATGAACGGCCGGTTCCGCGCGCTCGTGTTCTGCGTGCTGCTGGGGCCGCCGGTCTGCTGGCTCCCCGCCGTCCTTGCGCACGCGCAGGGCATCGATCTGTCGCATGGCGGACAGATCAACGTCACCGCGCGCGGTGGCTTCGACTGGAACCAAAAGGCGCAGACGGTCACCGCCTTCAACGACGCGCGCGCGGTGCGCGGCGACGTCACCGTCACCGCCGACCGATTGGTCGCCTTCTATCGCAAGAAGCCCGGCAGTGCGAAGACGCCTCCCGCCGCAAAGCCAAATGCCGGCGGCACGCCGATCGATGATACCGGCGCCAACGAGATCTACCGGCTGGAGGCGTTCGGCCACGTGCACATATTCACCGCCACCGACCAGGCCTGGGGCGATCACGCCATCTATGATATCGACCAGGCGGTGCTGGTGCTGACCGGTCACGCGCTGCGGCTGACCACCCCCACTGACGTGCTCACCGCACGCGACAGCATGGTCTATTGGTCGAAGCTGCGCATGTCGGTCGGGCGCGGCAATGCCACGGTGACAACCAACGACGGCAGACGCATCCGCGCCGATGTGCTGGTTGGCTACAGCGCGCCGCCGGATCAGGCCTCGGATCAGGGCAAGCCGCCGCGCGGCAAGGGCGGCGCCGGGGACCCGATCGAGAGCTCTGGAAAGCTCAAGAAGGTGAATGCCTTCGGCCATGTCGTGGTGCGCACGCAGACCGAGACCGTCACCGGCGACCGCGGCGTCTATGTTCCTGCGACCGGCATTGCGCGGATTGTCGGCAACGTCCACATCACGCGTGGGCAGAACCAGCTTAATGGAGCGGCCGCGATCATCGACATGCACACGGGGATTGCCACCATGACCGAAGCTCCGGGAGCACAGGTGCGCGGCCTGATCGTGCCGAACAGCGGGGCGCAGCCCGAGCAGGCGCGGCGCGCCTCGCGATGAACGAGATCCCAGCCCGCAGGCTTGACGCAAGCGAGGAGAGTTCCTCGCGTCCGGATGCCAAGCAGCCGGCCGGCCTCAGCGCCCATGCCGTGGGCAAGACCTACCGCAAGCGCCCGGTCGTCCAGGACGTGTCGATCAGCGTGCAGCGTGGCGAGGCGGTCGGATTGCTCGGCCCAAACGGCGCCGGCAAGACCACCACCTTCTACATGATCGTGGGCCTGGTCCAGCCCGACCAGGGCAGCATCACGCTCGACGGCGCCGACATCACCCAGTTGCCGATGTACCGTCGGGCTCGTCTGGGCATCGGCTATCTGCCGCAGGAGGCCAGCATCTTCCGCGGCTTGAACGTCGAGCAGAACATCATGGCGGCGCTCGAAGTGGTCGAGCCCGATATCGGGCGCCGCGAGATGATCCTCGACGAACTGCTCCGCGAGTTCGGCATCGCCAGACTGCGCAGATCGCCGTCGCTGGCGCTGTCCGGCGGCGAACGGCGGCGGCTCGAAATTGCGCGCGCGCTGGCCAGCCAGCCGAGCTACATCCTGCTTGACGAGCCGCTGGCCGGCATTGATCCAATCGCCGTGGGCGAAATCCGCGACCTGGTTTCGCACCTCAAGCATCGCGGCATCGGCGTTCTGATCACCGATCATAATGTCCGCGAAACTCTCGAGATCATCGACCGCGCCTACATCATGCATAGCGGCCAGGTGCTGATGCAGGGTGCGCCTGAGGAAGTTGTGGCCCACGAAGACGTGCGTCGCGTGTATCTCGGAGAACGTTTTTCGTTGTAGCCTCCCGTTCCATGACACTTGGCCCGCGGCTGGAGCTCAGACACACCCAATCCCTGGTCATGACGCCGCAACTGCGTCAGGCCATCAAGCTGCTGGCGTTCACCAACCTGGAAGTCGCGGCCTTCATCGAGGAGGAACTGGAGCGCAATCCGTTATTGGAACGCGACGAACGCCCGGAGGTCCCGCTCGAGCGGCCGGCCCTGGACCAGCGTCCGCTCCAGCAAGCCGACGAGGCGCCGATCAGCACCGACCGTATCATCGGCGCCGAAACGTTGCCGCCCCAGGAAGCGGCGCCGCTCGACACCAGCGACACGGAACAATTCGATATCAGCTTTCACGATGGCGGCTCTTACGATCCGGGAGCCAGCCGTTCCGGCGTTCTGGATGGCCTTGGCCGCGGCGCCGGGGACGGCGTCATCGACAACCTGGCGGAACAGCCGCGCAGCCTGCGCGACCATCTCGGCGAACAACTGCGGCTCAGCTTCACCGATCCGGTCGACCGGCTGATCGCGGCCCACCTGATCGCCCTGCTCTGCCCGGCCGGACGCGTCGCCACCGAGGATGCCGTGCTGGCCGCGGCGCTCGGCGCCAGCACCGAACGCGTGGCCGCGGTGCGCGCGCTGATGCTTCGGTTTGATCCGCCCGGCTTGTTCGCACGAAACCTGCGTGAGTGCCTGGCGGCGCAACTGGCGGAACGCAACCGGCTCGATCCCGCCATGCTGGCGCTGCTCGATAACCTCGACATGCTGGCGCGGCGCGAGCTCAAACGGTTGGAGATGATGTGCGGCGTCGATGCCGAGGATCTCGCGGAGATGATCGCCGAAATACGCGCCCTCGATCCGAAGCCGGCGGCCAGCTACGACACCGGGCCGCCGCAGCCGATCCTGGCCGACGTGCTGATGCACCCGGGCCTGGGCGGCGACTGGATCCTGGAGCTGAACCCGGACACGCTGCCGCGGCTGCTGGTGAGTGAGACGTTGCATGCCCGCGTGTCCCTGCGGCTTTGCCGCGAAGAGCGGGTCTTCCTCACCGAAAGCCTGGCCAGCGCCAACTGGCTGGTGAAATCGTTGCAGCAGCGCGCGCGCACCATTCTGCGTGTGGCAAGCGAGGTCATGCGCCGCCAGGAAGGCTTCCTGGCGCGCGGCGTCGGCCATCTGCGTCCCTTGATCCTGCGCGACATCGCCGAGGCGGTATCGATGCACGAGAGCACGGTGAGCCGCGTGACCGCGAACAAATACATCGCGACGCCGCGTGGGCTGTTCGAGCTGAAATACTTCTTCACCACGGCCATCGCCGGAGTTGGCGGCGAGAGCCATAGCGCCGAGGCGGTGCGTCACCGCATCCGCGGCATGATCGCGGGGGAGGATGCGAAGGTCATCCTGTCGGACGACGCCATCGTCGCCGCACTTCGTCGTGAAGGCATAGACATCGCGCGCCGAACCGTGGCCAAATACCGCGAGGCGCTGCATATTCCAAGTTCCATGCAGCGCAAGCGGGAGAAGACGCTGTCCGCTTGATAATTAGGCTTGATGGCTGGAAAGCGGTCCTGACCCCTTCACCGCAGGGAGTGGGCTCACGTGCAGATCAACGTCGCCGGCAAACAGGTTGACCTCTCAGAGGCCTTGCGGGTCCGTGTGACCACCCACCTGGACGTCATTGCGGACAAATATTTCGACAATGCGCTCGATGCGAATGTGACCTTCGGCCGCGCACGCAGCTTCTTTACCTGCGACATCAACGTACGCGCCGGACGCGGCCTGTTGCTCCGCGGCGAAGGCGAGGGTGCGGACGCGCACGTCGCCTTCGACGACGCGGCCGAGCACATTGCCAAGCGCCTGCGCCGCTACAGGCGGCGTGTCAACGAGCACGCACGCGATGTGTCGCAACGACGCCGTCCGGAAATCGGCCGTCAGTATGTTCTAAGGCAGGACGACGCGGAGGCGTCACGTGCCGCTTCCAACGAACTCGCCGCGCCCACCGGCGCCTATGCGACGATCATTGCCGAGCAGGCCACCGACATCTCCCATCTGACGGTGGGAGAGGCGGTGATGCGGCTCGATCTTGCTGATCAGACCCTGCTGATGTTTCGCAATAGCACCAGCGGCGAAATCAACGTCGTCTATCGACGCGGAGACGGTAACATCGGCTGGCTTGACCCCGGACTTGGCTGAACGATTGTTCTTGGCTGAACGATTCCCGCCGCGCGCCCTCAATGCACCAGCGCCGGCATCATCTCGTGCTGGCGTATGGCGGCGAACGCGATATCACAATCCCCAGCAACGGCCATCGGCGTGCCATCGGCCGCATGGATGGCGAACGCCGCCGCGCCATCCACCAGCACCGGCTTGACGTAGGCGATCTGGGTCACGCCAAGCGCCTGAAGCTGCTGGACGGAAAGGTGACGGATATCAACCAGCTTGTTGTCGCCCTGGTCATCCTGAGTTGAACTCATGGTCCTGTTCCTTTGTAAAGGCCCGGCGATCCCGACTGGCAACCGCCTGGCCCGGTGAAGTCAGTCTTCGATGGCCACCGAGCGGACAACGCGAGGCAGGCGTGCAGCACCCCCGCGAGAATCGCCGCTTGCCGCCGGCTTGGCACTGGCGCCGCGCTGAGGCTCCGCATCCACGGACGGACCCGGCAGACCGCCTTGCGAGATCTCGATCCGTTTGACGCGCACTTCCGGTTGCGGACGCGCAAGATCAATATGCAGCAGCCCGCGTTCGAGCCAGGCGCCGCTGACATCGATGCCCTCGGCAAGCACGAACGCGCGCTGGAACTGCCGCGCGGCAATCCCGCGATGCAGGAACACGCGGCCGTGCACGTCGTCACTCTGGCGCCCGCGTATGACGAGCTGGTTGTCCTCCTGCGTGATCTGGAGGTCGTCCATCTCGAAGCCGGCCACCGCGAGCGTGATACGCAGCCCGGTGGTGCTGATCTGTTCGATATTATAGGGCGGATACCCGTCCGAGGACGTCTTCGACGCGCGTTCGAGCATCTGCTCGAGGTGATCAAACCCCAGAAACAACGGGGACGCGAACAAACGGCCTGACATTAAGCCTCCTCCTTGGAGCGAGACGAATCCGGAAGCCACATCGGCCTTCCAGTGAGACAGGATATGGTTTCAGGGTCCGCCCACGCAAGCGCGACAGCGCTTGGCGAACAGGGTGCGCGCCGCTACATCGCGGACTATGGAAGAGATCATCCCAAAGGATGCTGGACCCGAGCCGCTGCCTATCCTGATCGCGCCGCACGCCCTCCTGCGCCAGAAGACGCGTCTGGTGCGGCCAGAGGACATCCCGGGCTTGCGCGCGTTGCTGCCACGCATGTTTGCCGCGATGTATCAGGCGCCGGGGATCGGGCTCGCGGCGCCGCAGATCGGCGTGGGGCTGCGTCTAGCCATCGTCGATCTGGCGCGCGACGATGTGCGTGCGCCGTTGACTCTGGTCAATCCGGAAGTCGCCGCCGCAAGCGACACGCTGGTCTCACGCGAGGAAGGCTGCCTGTCGCTGCCCAACCAATATGCCGAGGTGACACGCCCCGAGACTGTCCGCGTCCGCTTCCAGGATCTTGACGGCAAGCATCATGAGATCGAGGCGGACGGGTTGCTGGCCACCTGCCTGCAGCATGAGATCGACCATCTCGAAGGCGTGCTGTTCGTCGACCATCTCTCCGCTCTGAGGCGCAACATGCTGATGCGCAGGCTGGCCAAGGAACAGAAGAACCAAGGTGCATGACGCGCCGGCGGCTGGCCTTCATGGGCACCCCCATGTTCGCTGTGCCGGCGTTGCGCGCGCTGCATGACGCGGGACACGACATCGCGGCCGTCTATACCCAGCCCGCGCGCGCCGCCGGACGCGGGCACGCGGTCCGTGTTTCCGCGGTCGAGGCGGAGGCGCTACGGCTTGGCCTGCCGGTCCGCGCGCCGGCGCGGCTGCGCGGCAATGCCGAGGCGCAGGCGGAGTTCGCGGCCCTTGGCCTGGACGTGGCGGTGGTCGCGGCCTACGGGCTGATGCTTCCCGCTTGCATGCTTGCCGCACCTCGGATGGGCTGCCTGAATATCCATGCCAGTTTGCTGCCGCGTTGGCGTGGCGCAAGCCCGATCCAGGCGGCGATCCTGGCCGGCGACACCCAGTCAGGCGTCACCATCATGCGTATGGACACCGGCCTCGATACCGGGCCGATGCTGCTTGCGGAGACGGTGCCGGTCACCGCCGCCACCGACGGGCAGACCCTGCACGATGCGCTGGCGCCGCTCGGCGCGCGGCTGATCCTTGATGCGCTGGAACATACCCCCGGCGCCCGGCCGCAGCCCGAAGCGGGTGTCACCCTGGCTGCGAAGCTCTCACGCGCTGATGGCCGGCTCGCGTGGTCGGAGCCGGCACGCGCGCTCGACCGGCGCATCCGCGCGATGCATCCCTGGCCTGGCGCCGTGACCCTGCTTGATGGCGAGCCATTGAAGATCATCTCGGCGTCGCCGGAGCCGCTGGCCGACCCGCGCGGGGCCTCTCCGGGCACGCTGCTTGACGCGCGCCTGCTGGTCGCGGCCGGCGACGGCGCGCTGCGCATCACCCGACTGCAACTGCCTGGCCGCGCCGTGCTCGACGCGGACGATTTCCTGCGTGGCCACCCGCTGCCGCCCGGCACCCGGCTTGCCTGAGCTGTCCACCCAGAGATGGGCGGTCCGCCTTGAATATGACGGCGGCCCGTTCGTGGGTTGGCAGCGACAGGCGAACGGACTCTCCATCCAGGCCGTGCTTGAACAAGCGGCGGCGGCGCTCACCGGGGGCGGCGAGGTGGCCAGCGTCGCCGCCGGCCGCACCGATGCGGGCGTGCATGCCGAGGCGCAGGTCGCCCAGCTTGATCTGCCCTGGGCGCTCTCCCAGCGACTGTCCAACGAGAGCCTGCGCAACGCGCTCAATTTCCATATGAAACCGCACCCTGTGGCGGTGATCCTGGCGGCGCGGGCGGAAGCGGACTGGAACGCGCGCTTCTCCGCCGTTCGGCGCAGGTATCGCTACCGCATCCTCAACCGGCCGTCGCGCCCGGCGCTGGAGTCGGGACGCGTCTGGCACGTCAGACGCGGGCTCGATGCGGAGGCGATGCACGAGGCGGCGCAAGCGCTGATCGGCAGACATGATTTCACCTCGTTCCGCGCCAGCGCCTGTCAGGCGAACAGTCCGCTCAGGACCTTGGACCGGCTCGACGTGGAGCGCACGGATGAGATCATCACCATCACCGCCGAAGCGCGCTCGTTCCTGCATCATCAGGTGCGCAACATGACCGGCACCCTGAAACTGGTCGGCGACGGCACCTGGAGCCGGGCGCGTGTCGTCGATGTATTGCGCGCGCGCACTCGTGCGAGCGCAGGTCCGACCGCGCCGTCAGCAGGTCTTTGCCTGATCGAGATAGGCTATCCGGTCGACCCGTTCCGCCGATGACGCAAAGCGGCTTCGATCAGCGTGCGTGCGGGAAGGGAAACACGCCGACATGCGGCGGCAGCACCTGGGCAAGCCCGCAGAGCACCCCGGTCAGCACCACCACGAGCGCCACCAGCATGGCCGCTCGCGCCCAGCCGACCGACAGGCCGCGCCAGGCCAGGAACCAGTGCAGCCAGAGCCAGTAGGCGGCGATCAGACCGACAAAGGCGATGCCGGCGAGACCCGTCGGCACACCGGCCTTCAGCAGCACGGCGACCACCAGCAGCGCCACCGCGTAGGCCACGATCACCAGCCATTCGCACCAGATGGTCGCGGTCGCGTAGCGCAGCCAGAACGTGCTCCGCTTCCAGATGCCGGCCAGCAGATGCGACAGCACCGGCGGCAGCAGCAGCGCGCAGAAGGACAGCAAGGCAAGGCTTGCGCCAACGATGCTGGGGGCGCGCAGGATCATGAGCAGCGCGCCGACGAGCAGGAAAGCAATCCAGGGCGACAATGCGGCCAGAAAGGCGTCCGGAGTGGCGTCGAAGCAGTCGAGCCCCTCCCGGCGCCCGCGCGCGATCAGCAGCAGCCCTTGGATGACCCCAGTTGCATTCCGTCCGGGCCCACGCCGCTGCAATGGTAGCTTCATGCCGACAGCTCCTCGAGAAAGACGCGATAGATGGCGGTCAGACGCTCAAGGTCGGGCAGCGACACGCACTCATCGGCCTTGTGCATGGTTGCGCCCACCAGGCCGAACTCCGCAACCGGACAATAGCGCGAAATGAACCGTGCGTCCGAGGTGCCGCCGCCGGTATCGAGCCGCGGCGTGCGTCCGGTCTCACTCTGGACCGCCCGGCGCAGCGCCGCGATGAACGGCGCCGCGTCGCGGTCGGGCGCGGTCAGGAAGGCCTCGCCGCTGATCCGAACCTCGATCCGTGCTCCGGGCGCATGCGCCGCGCAGACCCGTTCCAGCCAGCGGCGCAGCGTCTCGCCGCGATGCCGATCGTTGAAGCGGATATTCAGCAGCGCTTCGGCCCGCGGGGGGATCACGTTGGCCGCCGGATTGCCGACATCGATGCTGGTCACCTGCAGACTGGAGGGCTCGAACCATTCGCTGCCCTCGTCGAGGCGGGCCTGGGTCAGTTCGGAAAGGCTGCGCAACAGTCGGTGCACCGGATTGTCGGCGCGCCCGGGATAGGCGACGTGACCCTGGACGCCGTCCACGACGATATGCGCGTTCAGGCTGCCGCGCCGGCCGACCTTGATGACCTCACCCAGCGCGTCCGGGTTGGTCGGCTCACCGACCAGGCAGAAATCCGGTATTGCCCGGTTTGCCTCCATCCATTCCAGCACGCGCGCCGTGCCGTGGGTGGCGGCCCCTTCCTCGTCGCCGGTGATCAGCAGGCTGACCGAGCCTGGAGCCCTGCCGCACGAGGCGAGCGCCGACACGAAGCAGGCGATCGCTCCTTTCATGTCGCAGGCGCCGCGGCCGAACAGGACGCCGTCGCGCACCTCGGCGGCAAACGGCGGCACGCTCCATCCGGCGTCTCCCGGCGGCACGACATCGGTGTGGCCGGCAAAGCAGAAATGCGGCCGCCCCGCGCCGCGGCGCGCAAACAGGTTAGGCGTCGCGCCGAAGCGCAGATGCGTCACCGAAAAGCCGAGCGCGGTCAGCGCCTCCGACAGCACCCGCTGGGCGCCGCCATCGTCCGGCGTGACCGATTGCGCGCGTATCAGCGCCCTGGCCAGAGGCAGCGCCTCAGGAGCGGGCATGCTCAATCGCGCAGCAGATCGTTGATCGCGGTCTTGGCACGCGTGCGCGCATCGACCCGCTTCACGATCACCGCGCAGGCCAGCGACGGCAGGTTTCGGTCGCTCGGACCCGCCGGCAGGCTTCCCGGCACGACCACCGAATAGGCCGGCACGCGGCCGAACAACACCTCGCCGCTGGCTCGATCGACGATCTTCGTGGAGGCGCCGAGAAACACACCCATCGCAAGCACGCTGCCGCGCTCGATCAGCACGCCCTCGGCCACCTCCGAACGGGCGCCAATGAAGCAGTCGTCCTCGATGATCACAGGTGCCGCCTGCAACGGCTCCAGCACGCCGCCGATGCCGACTCCGCCGCTGACATGGCAGCCTCTGCCGATCTGCGCGCAGCTCCCGACGGTGGACCAGGTATCGATCATGCTGCCCTCGCCGACACGGGCGCCGGCATTGATGAAACACGGCATCAGCACCGCGCCCGGCGCGATATAGGCAGACCGGCGCACCACCGCCCCCGGCACGGCGCGAAAGCCCGCCTCCCTGAAACGCCCCGCATCCCAACCCTCGAACTTGATCGGCACCTTGTCGAACACCGGCGCCCCGCCCGCACCCGGCATCGTCACGCTGTCGTTCAGCCTGAAGGAGAGCAGCACCGCCTTCTTCAACCACGCATGCACCACCCAACCGCTCGCCGTTGGCTCGGCCACGCGCAGCCTGCCTTGGTCCAGTCCCAGCAGAGCCGCTTCGACATCGTCACGAGCCTGGCCGTGGGCGGAAGACAGCGTCTCGCGCCGCTCCCAGAGACGATCGATCCGGGCCGCGAGCAAGGCGTCGCTGTCTGCAAGCGGTTCCATCTGATCCCTCTGCCCAAGGCGGCCGGACCATGCTCGGAGCGCGCCGCAACTGTCAATTACCCTCCTTTGGTGCCCCGCTTTGGCACCCAGGCTTTACGCAATGTTCACCATCATCATTGAGAATGCCGCGATCATCCAGGATCGCCCCTCCATGACGTCCAGCCTCCTTGTTCCCGGCACCGCAGACAGCGTCAGCGAGGCGCTCGTGCAGACGCTTGCCGAGAGCCGCGAGCGCTGGCGGATGCTGGTGGATCAGAGCGCCGACTTCGTCTTTGAGACGGACGATACCGGCCACCTGGTATTGGTGGCGCCGGAGCTGGCGCTCGGTTGGCCGGCGGCACGGCTGATCGGCAAGCCTGCCGCGTCGCTTTTGTTCCGCGCTGATGAAGCGTCGGCGGGCGCGCTCTCCAACCCCTTCGCGACGAAGCAGGCGGTGCGCGGGCGGCGTGTCTGGCTGCGGGACGCGGGCGGCATGCCGGTCTGCATGCTGGTCTGCGCGGCACCCATCGCCGGCAGAGCCGGCGCGGTGCGAGGTCTGGGGATCGACGTCACCGAGCGGGAGCACGAGGACGCCGCACGGGCCGCCTCACTCGCGCGACACGAGGCCGCGCACGCGCTGGCGCTTCGCATGCGTCATGCGGCGCTGCCTTTTGCGAGCCTCGCGGCTGGGCTGGAGGAGCTGATCCGGCTCGTCCACGGCGACGGCGCCCGCGTCCTGCTGCACGAGCCTGACCGGGCATTGCGCATCGCCGCCGCCGCCGGTCAATCCTGGCCTGGCGTGCCGCAGGCGCTGCACGACGAAGTCCTCGCCGCCTGTGGACAGCCGCCGACCTGGCTTGTCGAAACCAGTCGAAAAAGCGTGACCTGCGGGCAGTCCCTGCTGCTCTGCA
This sequence comes from uncultured Acetobacteraceae bacterium, assembly GCA_964246745.1. Lineage (GTDB taxonomy): Bacteria > Pseudomonadota > Alphaproteobacteria > Acetobacterales > Acetobacteraceae > Lichenicoccus. The sequence continues at coordinate 22,410 of CAXTRK010000013.1, read as the reverse complement.
CCGGCACCAATCATTTTGTCGATCGTGCCGTGCTCGCCGTCTGGCGAACAGGGCCGCCCTGGAGCGAAGCCGAAGCCGCGGTCGCGGAAATCTTGCTCCAGGGGATCCAGCCAATCCTTGAGCATGAGCAGATCCAGCGGGAGACCGCTCGGCTCTCGCGCACGGATTTCCTGACCGGCCTGTTCAACCGGCAGGGTTTCGTCGCCGAACTGTCCCGTCGCCTTGAGCGGCTTGACCGCGAGGGACACCCCGCAGCGCTGATGGTGGCCGGCCTTGATAAGTTGGCGCCACTCAATACCGCCTTGGGTCTGGAGAGCGGCGACAGGGCGCTTGAACAGGCCGCCGGCTTGCTTCGCAACGGCGTGCGGCCCACCGACCTGGTTGCACGCATGAGCGGAGACCTGTTCGGATTGTGGCTGGACAATGCCGACCAGTACACCGCGGCGGAGCGTGCCGACCATCTGGTCCGCACCGGCATCTTGATCGACAATCAGGAAGCCCGGATCACGCTTTCGATCGGCATTGCAATGCGCGCGAGCCGCTCCTTCGAAAGCGTCGACAGCCTGCTCTATCGCGCCTCCGGCGCCATGCGGATGAGTAAGCAAGCCGGCGGCGGCCGCTGGCTGGTCTCCACCGAAGAGCCGAGCCCTTGAGCGCTCCCGACCAGGCGGGTGACTCTCGTCTGGCATGGCTGCGCCCACGTCTGGCCGTGCTGATGCCTAGCTTTGACGACGCGGAGCGCGCTAGAATTGCCCACCTGGTGATTCAGCTCGTCGAGGAATTGTTGGCACAAGCCTGGACCGACCTGCTCCAGCGATGCGCCGCATTCCTGCCGCGTGCGGCAAGGATTTTCGAGGCAGCCGGACGCCTGCCCCTGGATGCGGCTCTGGTGCTTCCCGGTCTGCCTGCCCTGCTCACTCCACAGGTTCTGCTCTGCCTGCCTGACCCAGATCGTGCGGACGTTCTCCGCGCGATGCTCGCGCATCCGCAAAGCATGGTCCGTGAGCAGACGCTGGATGCCCTGACATGGCGCGGCGGCGGGTGCGAGGCGTTGCGCGACGCCTGCGCCGCAGGATCGCGGCGGATGCTGCTCGGCGAACTGGACCAGATGCACAGCCTGAGCCATCTCGACCGATTGTCGTTACGGGAGATGGTGCTCGGCGAGCCATCGCTTGAAGCGGCGGATCCATGAAGGTCACGGCAGCGCCGCCCCTTCGCTGCCCCGGTCAGTCATCCTCCATTGATGTCATCCGGTCACGCGCGTGATGACCGCTGCTACGGTCGTGACCCGGTCGGCTCACGTGAAGTCAGGAGAGAACATCATGACCACGGTGTCGATTGTCAGTCTCTTCGCCGCGTGTCTGTCGATGGTCAGCTACCTGCCGCAAGCCTGGACGATCATCCGGGAACGCTCCACCAGGAGCGTATCGCTGAAAATGTACATCATTACAGAAGCCGGCTTCATCGCCTGGCTCGGTTACGGGATCCTGGTGCGCCAGTGGCCGATCATCGTGCAAAACATCATCTGCCTTGGCCTGTCCACCTTCATTCTGGTGATGAAGCTGCTGCCACGGCGTCAGACAGCGGCGGTGGCGGACGCACTCACACCGGCGGTTCTGAAGACGCCGGACGTTTGAAACCAGGCAATGCCATACGCAGCCCCCGGAATCAGCGCTCACTCATCAACGCTCCCTTATCTTCGCCGCACTCGCGTCTGGAATTTGCCATGATCGGCTGGGCACAGTGATCCGATGGAAGTCGTCCGATGGTTGCATAGTGCCGCCCGTTGGGTTCTCGTCCTGCTCGAGGCGGTTGGCATGCTCTGGACAGCGGCGCTGCTGCTGGCCCTGCTCGCCTGGCTCGTCTGGGGCATCTCCACCACGATCAGACGGGCACGCGCGCGCCTCGCGCAAGATGCACCGCCACGCCTCGACGATGCAGCAAGTGACCCAAGCGCCCTCCACGATAACAGCACCGACGAGAGCGAGCGCATGCCGAACTGGCGCGGCACACCGCGCTAGGAAAGAGCACTACCCCCTTGTCGCGGCGGTCTGCCCGAACAGGATCTTTCGCTCCTCCTCGGTGCGTACGCCGCCGGCGCCAGGATTGACCTGCTGCACAAGCCCATAGGCTCTCTCTGTCGCTGGACGCGACTTGATCGCTGCATGCCAACGCGCGAGATGCGGAAAATCGTCCAGGTTCTGGCCCTGCGACGCGGGCAGAATCCATGGAAAACTTGCCATGTCGGCAATGGTGTAGTCGTCACCAGCAACATAGGCGCGGTCGGCGAGCCTGCGGTCCAGCACGCCGTACAAGCGATTGGTCTCGTTCACGTAGCGGTCAATGGCGTAAGGGATCGGCTCCGGCGCGTAGTTACGAAAATGGTGGTTCTGTCCCGCCATCGGTCCAAGCCCTCCCATCTGCCAGAACAGCCATTGGAGCGTTTCCGCGCGTCCGCGCAGCGCCGAAGGAATGAACGCCCCGGTCTTCTCAGCGAGGTAGAGCAGGATGGCGCCTGATTCAAAAAGCGATATCGGCGCCGAGCCATCGCTCGGCGAATGATCGACGATCGCCGGGATGCGGTTATTCGGAGCGATGCTGAGAAACTCCGGCGTGAACTGCGCGCCCTTGCCGATGTTGATTGGGATGATCCGGTATGGCAGCCCGGCCTCCTCGAGCAGCATCGTGACTTTGTGGCCGTTCGGCGTCGTCCAGTAGTGCAGATCGATCATGCGGGCCTCCATGCGAAGCGCTCGATTAGAGACCAGCTTCCGCTGTATTCAAGAGCGCGTCACGGCGGCGTCGCCGCGGCGGTGGCGTGCGCGCCGAGCAACAGGGCAGCCAATTCCGGCTCGTCAACCAGGCCGGCCGCTTCCTGCGGGTCGCACCAGCGCGTGCGGCGTTCCGACTGCTCCGGCCACGAGTCGAACTGACGGGTGACGACAAGGAGGAACACGTCAACCTCGACCTCGGTCCTCAAACCCCGCTCGCGCCATTTGTCATAGCGGTAGCTGCCAATCGGCGTCTCAGTCTTGATCGTGCCCGCGACTCCCGCCTCCTCGTAGGCCTCGCGCGCCGCGGCCGCCGCCGGCGACAGCTTCGGCATCGGCCAGCCTTTCGGAATGATCCAGCGTCCGGTGCCGCGCGAGGTGAGCAGAAGCACCTGAGCCTGGCCGCTCTCGTCATAACGCACAGGCAAGGCTGCATATTGCCGTCGCGGCACGCACCCCCGGCGCTTCAATCCGGCTTTGCGCTCTACCTTCATCCGACCATCCTTTCGATCCGCGTGCGCCCCTTCCCCAAACGAATCGTTATGGCATAATGATGCGAACGCACCGATAAAGGGAAGCATTCTCCGCCATCGCCAATCCGGACTTGCCAACAGACGCGGATGCGGCCACCTGCCAACCATGCACATTCCGCCGTTGCTTGCAGCGCTCCTGGTCGGCTCATTCGCCGAGATGGCGCTCTCTCTTTGGTTGTCCCGCAGGCAGATCGCGCATGTTCGGGCGCATCGCGCACAGGTGCCGGCCGATTTCGTCCACAGCGTCAGCGCCGAGGACCATCGCCGCGCCGCCGACTACACGACGGCGCGAGAGCGCCTGGCGATGGCGCGTTCGGTGTGGCAATGGCTGATCGGCGCCGCCTGGCTGCTTGCGGGCTTCGACCTGCTCTACGGGCTGTTGGCCGGCGCCAGGCCGCACTCGCTGTTTCTGAGCGCCGGCTTCGTGCTGGCTTTCGGCGCCGTGGAGACGCTGCTGTCGTTGCCGTTTTCGCTGTTCAGCACTTTCGTCATCGAGCAGAAATTCGGTTTCAATCGCACTACGCCCTCCCTCTATGCGCGCGATCGGCTGAAGAGCTGGAGCATCGCCCTGGTGCTCGCGGCGCCGTTGCTGCTCGGCTGCTTCTGGCTGATGGCCAATGCCACGGGCCTGTGGTGGCTCTATGCCTGGGCCGGCCTCGTCGTGCTGATGCTGGCGGCGCCGTCGGTGTATGTCCGGCTGGTCGCACCCCGCTTCAACCGGTTCACGCCGCTTGCGGAGGGCGAGCTGAGGCGCAGCATTGTAGCCCTGCTGGATCGATGCGGCTTCCGTGCCTCGGCTTTGTTCACGATGGACGCCTCGCGGCGCTCCGCGCACGGCAATGCGTTTTTCATCGGCTTCGGACGCAGCAAGCGCATCGTGCTGTTCGATACGCTGATCGAGGGCAGCCCGCTGGAGGAAGTGCGTGCCATCGTCGCGCATGAGCTCGGCCACTTCCGGCATGGCCACGTGCTGCAAGGAATGATCCGCTCGTCGGCGGTCCTGCTGATCGTTCTCGCCGGCTTCGGCTGGCTGGCGCGGCAGCCCTGGCTGCTGCCCGCGTTCGGCATCCGGCACAACGACCACGCCCTGTCGCTGGTCGCCTGCGTGCTCTGCTGGTCGCTGGTCGGACCGTTCGCATCGCTGCTCGGCAACGTGATCTCGCGCCGCCACGAATTCCAGGCGGACGACTTCGCGCGCAGCCATACCGGCGCCGCCCCGATGATCTCCGCCCTGCTGCGTCTGTCCCGCGACAATGCCAGCACCCTCACGCCGGATCCGCTCTACGCGCTCTACCATTATTCGCACCCGCCGGTGCCGGTGCGCATCGCGCATCTGCGCCTCTCGGAGACGACAACGTCGGCGCCGACGGTAACAGCCCTGCAACCGGGCTAATCTCCGCCTGATACGCCCCCCTTGCACGGATTGACGCCGCGGCGCCGCTCGACGAAGCATTGCCGGGTCAGAACGGAGATCTTCCCGTGGCCCTTACGCGTCAGGTCATCACCGCGCTCAACCGCGACGGCACCGACATGCTCGGCACACGCAATGTCGCCATCAAGATCGTCGATGAGAGCATCGTCTCCGGCTCCCTGCTGACCGTCGAGTCCAACCATTTCTGCATCCTGAAGTCACGCGGCGCGGTGCTGCAGGTCTATGAGACCGGCCAGTATGCCCTGACCACGCCGGACAAGCCGCTGGTCGGTTCGATCGTGCAAGGCTTCTTCGGCGGCGCCTCGCCCTGGGTGTATGAGGTCATCTACATCAACCGCGCCAAGCTGCTGGTGCGCAGCGCCGGCATCGCCACCAGCGCCGAGATGGCGGAGGTCTCCTATCAGGCCGATTACTACATCCATGTCGACAGCAAGCAGGCGGCACTCGACCTGATCACCCACCTGCCCTTCACCGGACGCGTCATCGACACCGCCGAGATCGCCGACTATGCCGGCCCCGCCATCGAGCAGGCGATCAACCAGGTGGTCCAGGTCACCAGGCTCGAGAACATCAACGAGCATATCAACGAGTTGCGCGAAGGAGTGAAGGCGCATCTCACCGACTTTCTCAAGGTTTACGGCATTCTGCTGAACGACCTCAAAATCCTGATCCTGCCGCGCGACGAGCGGATGCGCGAGCTGATTTCGCTCCAGGCGCTCGGCCTCTCACCGATCGAGGCGATCCGCTACTATCTGGCTCTGCGCATGGCCGAGAAGGGCCTGGTCTCAGCGCCCAACGCCGCCACCGGCGAAGCCTTCCAGATCGGCGGCGCGCTCGCCACCACGGCCGCCGCAATCGCCGGCATCAAGGACAAGCCCTGATGCCGGGAACGCCCTTCTACGAGACCGGCAGGCTGTCGCAACTGGCGATCACCTTGTTTCATGGCTGGGGCTACAATTTCTATCGTCTGGAGAACCAGCTCCGCGCCGACGACCTGCTGGTACGCGCCCGCGTCTCGGACATTCTCGCCGCCGCGCGCGCCAGCGTCGAGGCGGCTGAAGCGCTCTGGCGCCTGGAACGCCTGCCGCCGCCCTCGCGCGAGCATCCGCGTCCTGATGCCGCCGCTCTGCGTGGCGCGCAGACGCTTGAGGCGATCGGACGCGAGCTGGGCGGGCTGGAGGGACAGATACGCAGCCTGCCCGCGCCCGAGGGCGACCGTATGACGCAACGTTTCCGCAGCGAGGCCGCCACCTTGCGCCGTCTCGCGGAGGCGGACGAAGCGATGGCGGGACATGCCGAGTTCCTGCGCGAGCTGCTGGCGAGCGCCTCTGGCGCGTGGATGATTGAACGCGCGCATGACCTACGCGCTTCGCTCGAGGCCGTCAGGACAGCGCTTCAGGCGCGAGGCGAACTGCTGATGCGATAGGAAGGCGCCATGATGGACGGCCAACGCCCGGAGTGCTGTCTCAATTGCGGGACCGTACTGGCTGGCAACTGGTGCTATCAATGCGGACAACGCGTTGAGGCGCATGGCCGGTCGCTGCGGCATGTCGGCATCGAGACGGTCGAGCTTCTCACCCACGCCGACAGCCGCCTGTGGCGTACGCTCCGCGGGCTCGCCCTGCATCCGGCGCGCCTGACGCTCGACTACCTTGCCGGACGGCGCGCCAGCCAGATTCCGCCGCTGCGCCTGTTCCTGATCATGCTGCTGGTGTTCTTCAGCACCAACGCGGTGTTCAGCATGTCGGCACCGGACGCGGGCGTGGTGCATCTCAATCCCTCCGGTGTGGAGCGGGCGCTGCGCTCGGCGCATATCACCGGCCGTCTCAGCGACTGGCTGCAAGGCCGGATCATGCGCGTCGCCGCCGACCCGTCCGGGTTCCTGGCCATACTCAAGGCGTGGTCGGAGCGTTTCGCCTTCATGCTGCTGCCGGTCTCGACGCTTCTGCTCGGCCTGATCTTCGTCGCCGACAGGCGTGTGGCGATGTTCGATCACGTGATCTTCTCGCTGCATTCGCTGTCGTTCTGCCTGGCGGCGCTTGCCCTGACCGCGCTGCCGGTGCCGTTGCTCGGTGACGTCGCGCCGCTGCTGCTCCTGTTGCTGCCGGTCCATCTCTTTGTCCATATGCGCGGCGTCTATGGCACCCGGCCCTTCGGCACGCTGCTGCGCATGCTGGCGCTCGCCGTCGGAACCGCGATCGCCTGCGTCATCCTGCTTGGCGCCCTGCTTCTGACCGGCCTGCAGTTGGCGAACGGCTGATCGACCGGTCAGGTCGCCATGTCGGCGAGCGCCATGCGCACACTGTTGGCGCGCGGCCGCCAGAGGCCGCGGTCGAGCGCGTCCCGCAACAGCGCGCCAATCGCGTGCCAAGCCTCGGGATTGGCCTCGCGCAAAAAGCGCGCATTGTCAGGATCGGCGACGAACGAGGAGAACACCAACTCGTATTGCGTGTCGAAGCGATCTCCGAGCCTGCTGGCAAATCCGTGCAGCGCGCCCACGCCGCGGGCGACTTCGCCGGCACCAGCGTAGCCGTGCCGCTTCACGCCAGCGATCCAGGCCGGGTTCGCGAGCCTGCCGCGCACGATCCGCGCGACCTCGGCCCGTAGGTGGCGCAGCCTCGGATCGCCTGGCCGAGTGCTGTCCGCGTGATAGAGCGCCGGTGCCGCACCCAGCATGGCGGCGGCGGCGGCAAAGCCGGCTTCGTGCGCGGCATGCTCGGAGCTGTCGAGCAGGTCGGTCTCGGCATGGTCCTGCTGGTGCACGAACGCCTCGCTTGCCGCCACGCACGCGGCAAAGCCGGCCGCATCGGCTTCCCCGTCACGGCCACCGGCATAGGCATACGAGGAGGCGGCGAGATAGGCGCGACCCAGCGCATCGCGGTCTGCGCCGATCGGCAGCTCTCCCGCGCCATAGCCGCCCGGGCGAGGGCCATAGATCCGGCAAGGCGATGGCTCCGTCAGGTTCGACAACGGATTGAGCGTTGCACTTTCCTCGCGTGCGGCGATCGCGCGGACCGCCTCGTCGAACAGCCGCATCTGGTCGGGGAACGAATCGCGGAACAGCCCGGAGACACGCAGCGTCACGTCCACGCGCGGCCGGTCGAGCAGCGCCGTCGGCACGATCTCGACGCCGCGCACACGGCCCGAGGCCTCGTCCCAGAGCGGCGCCGCGCCAATCAGGATCAGGGCAAGTGCCAAGTCCTCGCCGCCGGTGCGCAAGGTGGTGCTGCCCCATAGATCAATCACCAACCGTCTCGGCCAGTCGCCGCTCTCCTGTCGATGCTGGTCGAGCAGCCGCTCGGCCATGCGGCCGGCCAGCGCCATCGCGCCCTGGGTCGGCACCGCGCGCGGGTCGATCGCGAACAGATTGCGGCCGGTCGGCAGCACGTCCACACGTCCGCGCGTGGGCGCCCCCGCAGGTCCCGGCGCCACGAAACGGCCGTCGAGTGCCGCGAGCAATGCCTCCGCCTCCGCCTCGCCGCAGCGATCGAGCGCCACGCGCAGCGACGCGGGGTCGGCATCGGGCGACGATTTGAGGATGGCGTCGGCGAGATCGCAGCCCGCGCCCGGCGGCTCGCCGAACACATGCAGCCCGTCGCGTATCTGCAGATCTTTCACGTCGCACAACCAGGCATCAAGCCGGGCTAGTGCTTCGTCCTCGTTCGCCGCGACGTCGGCGCCGCTCTCGGCGAGCAGACCGAGATCCGCGGCTTTCGCGAGAATGTCCTGACGCAGCATCGCGCCACGCCGGCGGTCAAGTCCGTCGGCCGCGGCGTAGTCGTCGATCAGGCGGTCGAGGTCGCCGGCCACGCCGCCCGCCGCGCGCATCGGCGGCGTGAGATGGCCGATGGCGACCGCGCCGAGCCTGCGTTTGGCCACCGCCGCCTCACCGGGATTGTTGACGATGAACGGGTAGATCACCGGCATGCCGCGCAGCAGCGCCGCCGGCCAGCATTCCGGCGAGACCGCGGCCGCCTTGCCCGGCAGCCATTCCAGCGAACCGTGCGTGCCGAGATGGACGACCGCGTCGAGCGCCGCTTCGAGACGCAGCCAGAGATAAAAGGCGACGAACAGATGACGCGGCGGCGTGTCGGCATCGTGGTAGCCGCCTCTGCGGTCGGAGCGGCTGCCGCGATCCGGCTGCACGGCAACGACGACGGTGCCGAGACGCAGATAGCGCAGCCGAAAAGCGCCGTCTTGCACCGCTGGATCGCTGGCGGGATCGCCCCACGCCGCGCGAAGCGCCCGGTTGAGAGCGTCAGGCAACGTCGAGCGCAGCGCCGCATACCGCGCGAGCGAGAGGAATGGCGCGGGCGGGTCGTGACAGAGCGCGCGGTCCAGTGCGTCGGGCGGCGGGGGCGCCGCGTAGCCAGCATCGCGAAGCCGGGAGAGGATCGCGCGCAGACTGGCGAAACCGTCCAGCCCGACCGCGTGCGCGACCTGTCCTCCCAACCCTGGATAATCGGACAGGATGACGCCCACACGCCGGTCCGCCGGTGCCGCGCCAGCCAGACGCGCCCAGCCGGCGGCGCGGTCCGCGGCAAGGGCGATCAGCGCGGCATCGGCACGGTTCAGGGTGCGGGCGAACTCCAGCGCGCCCACCGGCTGCTCGGCCGCCTTGAAGGAAACTGCGGTGGCAAGCAGCCTGCCGTCAAGCTCCGGCAGCACCACCTGCATGGCAAGATCGGTCTGCGACAGGCCGCGCGTGCTTTCCGCCCACGCCGCTTTGCCGCCAACCGCCAGCACCAGTTGCAGCACCGGCACCCCTGCCCGATCCAAGGGCGAGCCGCCGGCATCGTCGCGGCGGGCGGAAAAACCGGTGGCCGACAGCACGACGGCCGCATCCCACGCGCGCAGGCGTGCTTCGACATAGGCCGCCGCCTCCGGCTGCTTGAGGCTGCTGGCGTAGATCGCGCGCACCCTCATGCCGCGCGCGCGAAGGGCCGCGGCGAGCGCCGTGATCGGCTCGGTGTCGCCGCAAAGCAGATGCGAGCGGTAGAACACGATCACGGCGAGAGGACCGCTCGCGTGTTCCAGGCCGGGAAGCACGCACTCGCCGGCCGCGGCGAGCGGCTCGGGCTCGGCGCCGTCGTCGCCGCCGAGTCCCGCCAGGTGAGCGGCCAGGCGGAGTCCGCGCGCGGCGTTGCCGGTGCCGCCTTCGCGAAGCAAGCCGGCGAGCCGGGCGCGCAGCGTGGGCGCCACGGTCGAGAACCCGGCAAGCCGCGGATCGTCGGGGCCATCCCCCGGCACCACGACAAGGGCGATGCCGCGGCTTCGGCAGAGTGCGGCGGTCTCCTCCACCCCATAGCGCCAGTACTCAAGACCGCCCAGGAGCCGGATCACCACGCAGCGTGCGGCGGCAATCACCTGCTCGACCAGCAGATCGACCGATAACGGGTGACGCAGGCCGGCGAGGTTGGCCAGGCGCAAGGTGGGCATGTCGGCGGCTTGCCATGCGGCCGCCCAGGCGCCGAGGTCGCTGTCGGAGAAAGACAGGAACACAAGGTCCGCGGGCGACAGGCCGGGGTCGACGGCGGAGCTTGCCTCATCGAGCGTCCGTGTCTCGCGGACCAGCAGATGCACGCGCGGTTCAGGCCGGCTGCAGGCTGAGGCGGGCGACGGCTTGCGCAATGGCGGCGCGGTCGAGTCCACGCCGGCCGATGACCACGAGCTGGCCGCGACGCGGCTCGGCGTCGCCCCACGCTCGGTCGAACTGCTGGCGCAGGCGCGTGCCCACGCCCTGCACGGCGAGCCGCATCGGCCGGCCCGCGACCGCGGCAAACCCCTTGATGCGCAGGATGTCGTGCTCCGCGGCAACCGTGGCGAGTGCTTCGAGCAGCGTCTCAGGAAAGGCGACTTCGTCGAGTTCGATAACAAAGCTCTCGAAATCATCGTGCTCGTGATCGGCGTCGCCGTCGTGATGCGACGGACGCGAATCGAGATCGTCCTCGGAGGCGCTCGCCAGTCCGAGCAGCACGCCAGGGGCTACACGGCCTTCGGCGGCGCGCAGGATTTTCACCGCGCGCGGCAGGCGGGCGGCGAGATCGCGCTCGACCTCGCCGCAGGCGGACTCCGCCAGCAGGTCAGTCTTGTTCAGCACCACGAGGTCGGCGCAAAGCAACTGGTCCTCGAACACCTCGGCGAGCGGATTGTCGTGATCGAGCGACGGGTCGGCGGCGCGCGCCGCGGCCACCGCCTCCGGGTCGTCGGCGAAGCGTCCGGCCGCGACCGCCGGCGTGTCGACCACCGTCACCACCCCGTCCACCGTCATCCGCGTGCGTATGGTGGGCCAGTTGAAGGCGCGCAGCAGCGGCTTGGGCAAGGCCAGCCCGGAGGTCTCGATCACCACATGCTCGGGCGGCTGCGCGCGGTCGAGCAGCTTTTCCATGGTGGGCAGGAACTCGTCCGCCACGGTGCAGCACAGGCAGCCATTGGCGAGCTCGATGATGTCGTCGTCGGAGCAGGATTCGATGCCGCAGCCGCGCAGCGTCTCGCCGTCGATTCCGAGTGCTCCGAACTCGTTGACGATGACCGCGATCCGTCGGCCGCCGGCCCGCTCCAGCACATGGCGCAACAGCGTGGTCTTCCCGGCGCCGAGAAAGCCGGTGATGATGGTGGCAGGGACTCGACGCATATGGATCATCCTAAAGCGGACGGCGGTATCCGGCCATGCACGACGTCGCGCAGAGACATCGGACGCCGGGACGGCATCACCACGCCGTTGCTGGAGGCCGCGTAGATCGCCGCGTACTCCAGCAGGTCCTCGGCCTGGTCGGCGCCAAGGCCGCCAAGGAGATAGCTCCACTTGCCGGGACTGGCGATGGCCGCGGAGCAGCCGCGATCGCAGTTCGACAGGCACTTCGCCTCGCGCAGCGTGACGAGCGCGTTCGGACGCAGAGCCAGCAACGCCGCAAGCCGGGCGTGCAGCGCGGCGCCCGGCACAGCACACCCCGACGCGGGCTCCTGGGAGGCTGGCTCCTGGCCGGCGCGGCAGGTGGTGCAGACATGCAACAGGGCGCCTGAAGCGGTCATCGTGCTCATCAGCATCGGGGATGGATTTGAACGGCAACGCAGACTATGCCCTGACCGCGATGAGCGTCAAAGCACCCTGCCCGTGGCTTGCCGTCGTCTTTGGCGGAGCGCGCTCCGGCAAGAGCCGTCACGCCGAGGCGCTGATCGCGGCCCACACGCCGCCATGGTGCTACGTCGCGACCGCGGCTGCGCACGACGACGAGATGCGCGCCCGCATCGCAGAGCATCGGGCGCGGCGCGACGGCCACTGGCGCACCCTCGAAGCGCCGATCGACTTGTCGGGCGCGCTTGATGACGCGGGCGCGGCGCCGGTGCTGGTCGACTGCCTGACGCTGTGGCTCAGCAACCTGCTCCTGGGCGGCCATGCCATCGACGACGCTGTGCGCTCGCTGGAACAGGCGCTGGACCGCAGGCCGGCAGCAAGCGTGCTGGTCTCGAACGAAGTCGGCCTCGGCATCGTGCCGGAGAATGCGCTCGCACGCCGGTTCCGCGATGAGGCCGGATCGCTGCATCAGCGCCTCGCCGCGCGCGCCGATCATGTCGTGCTGGTCGCGGCCGGGCTGCCGCTGATCCTCAAGCAGGACCCGCGGCTCTGAGCGACGCCGAACGCCACCGCGCGCGCATGCAAAAGCGCAAATCCGTGCAGGATCGGGAGGTTGCGGGCAAGACCATCGAAAAGGGCCTGCTGATCGTCCATACCGGTCCCGGAAAGGGCAAGTCGACGGCGGCTCTGGGGCTCATGCTGCGCATGATCGGGCGCGGCCGCAACACCGCCATGGTGCAGTTCGTCAAAGGCGCCTGGCAGACCGGCGAGCGGGCCGTGCTGGAGGGTTTCGGGCCGCAGGTCGAATGGCACACCATGGGCGAGGGCTTCACCTGGGAGACGCAGGATCGCGCCCGCGACGTCGCCGCTTGCGCGCGCGCCTGGGAGACCGCGCGCCGGCTGCTGACGCGGCCCGATCTCGCGCTGCTGGTGCTCGATGAGCTGAACATCGCGCTGCGCTATGGCTATCTGAGCACAGGCGAGGTGCTGGAGGCGCTCGCCGCGCGGCCGCCCTTGATGCATGTCGTGGCCACCGGGCGCAACGCCAAGCCGGAGCTGATCGAGGCCGCCGACCTGGTCACCGAAATGGGCGCGGTCAAGCATCATTTCGCCGCCGGAGTCAGGGCGCAGGAAGGCATCGAGTTCTGATGCGGCCGGCACGCGCCTTGATGATACAGGGCACCGGCTCGTCTGTCGGCAAGTCGGTGATCGTGGCCGGGCTCGCGCGCGCGCTCACGCGGCGCGGCCTCCGGGTGCGTCCGTTCAAGCCGCAGAACATGTCGAACAATGCCGCGGTCACCCGGGAAGGCGGCGAAATCGGGCGGGCGCAGGCGCTGCAGGCGCGCGCCTGCGGCGTGGCGCCCAGCCTGCATATGAACCCGGTGCTGCTCAAGCCGCAGAGCGAGGTCGGCGCGCAACTCGTCGTGCACGGCGCCGTACGCGGCACCTATCACGCCCGCGCCTACCAGCAGATCAAGCCCTCGCTGCTGGCGCCGGTGCTTGAAAGCTTCGGCGTGCTGCGCGCCGAGGCCGATATCGTCCTGGTCGAGGGCGCGGGCAGCGCGTCCGAGACCAATCTCCGCGCGGGCGACATTGCCAACATGGGCTTCGCCCGCGCCACCGGCACCCGCGTGGTGCTGCTCGGCGATATCGATCGTGGCGGCGTGATCGCGAGCCTGGTCGGCACCCAGACCGTGCTCGCGCCTGAGGACGCGGCCCTGATCAAGGGCTTCATCGTGAACCGGATGCGCGGCGATGCTTCGCTGTTCGAGGCAGGCATGCGCACCATTGCGCGGCATACCGGCTGGCAGCCGCTCGGTCTGGTGCCGTTCCTTGACGCCGTGCGCGCGCTCCCGTCGGAGGACGCCGCCGATCTCTCCGCCGCACCGCGCGAGATGGCGGGAGTCCTGCACATCGCGGTCCTGAGGCTGCCGGGGATCGCCAATTTCGATGATCTGGATCCGTTTTCTTCGGAACCGGGAATCAGTCTCGATATCGTTCCGTCTGGACGGGCAATGCCGGTATGCGCCATGGTGATCCTGCCCGGGTCGAAGACGACGATCGCGGACCTCGACGCCCTGCGTTCAGAAGGGTGGGATATCGACCTGCGCGCGCATGTCCGCCGCGGCGGCCACGTGCTTGGGCTCTGCGGCGGCTACCAGATGCTGGGCCGCCGCATTGACGATCCGCTCGGGTTGGAAGGACCGCCGCGCGAGGTGGCGGGATTGGGGCTGCTTGACATCGAGACCGTGCTGGCTCCGCGCAAGCGCCTGGCGCTGGTGGGCGGCATGCTCGCCGAAGGGGGTGCAAAAGTGGAGGGCTACGAGATGCATATGGGCGTCACCACCGGTCCCGCGACGCTGCGGCCGATGCTGCGGCTGCAAGACGCCGGGTCCGTCGGCCGAGATGACGGCGCCATCTCCGATGATGGCCGTGTCATGGGCACCTACGTGCACGGCCTGCTGCATTCGGATGACGCGCGTCGGGCGCTGCTTCGGGGGATCAAATTCGCCTCGCCTCCCCGCGATCACGCCCAGTCCGTCGAGAACGCCCTGGATGCGCTCGCAACCCATCTCGAAACGCATATCGACATCAACCAACTGCTTGAACTTGCACGCTGAGCGCGCCGCCCTGCTGAGCGCCCGCCCTGCTGAGCGCCCAATGAGCCGGCGGACAGCGCCGTCATTGTCTCGGGGCATGCAGGCTGCCGCGGCAATGCTGCTCGGACTCGTGATCGCGGCACCCTTCGCCGCGACCCGGGTGCTGCCGCTGCTGGACTATCCAAACCATCTCGCCCGCATGACCATCATTGTGGCGCATGGCAACAACCCGGCGCTCGCCGCCATGTATGCCGTGCACTGGGCGTTCTATCCGAACCTGGCGATGGACCTGATCGTCCCGGCATTGGCCCGGTTGATGCCGGTGCCGGCGGCGGGCGGCGTGTTCGCGGCGGCGACCGTGCTGCTGTTCGTCTCCGCGACGGTGGCGCTGCATCGCGCCGTCTTCCGGTCACGATCGCTCTGGCCCTATGCCTCGGCGCTCACCGCCTACAACTTCGTGCTCACCAACGGGCTTCTCAACTACCTGTTCGGCATTGGTGCCGCACTTTGGGCGGCTTCAATCTGGATACGGATCGCCGAGCGCCGGCTCTGGCTTCGCGCCGGCTTCGCCATGCTCGCCGGCGTGTTTTGCCTGGCCTGCCACATCTTCGCCTTTGCCTTTCTGGTCGTGCTCTGTGGATCGATCGAGCTCGAACGCTGGTGGCGGGCCGGCCGGCCGCCTCCCTGGCGGGGCATCGCCCTGCTCGCGGCGGCGGCAATCCCGCCTTTCGTCGCCTACCGGCTGCTGGGGCCGTCGAACACCTACTCCAGCCCCGGTCAGATGCGGCTGTTCCTGACGCAGATGACCCAGACCGGGCTGCTTACCCAACCGAAGATGCGTCTGCTCTGGCTGCTCGGCTTGACGAGTTCGCCCGGCCTGCCGGTCGACCCGCTCTCGCCGGCGCTGCTGGCGGCGATTCCCGCGGTCGCGCTGCTCCGCCGCTCGCTGGCCTTCGCGCCGGCGCCACTGATCGCGGCGGCGGCGATGCTGATCGGGTTCCTGGTCCTGCCCAGCACCGCGATCGACAACGGCATGATGTATCAGCGCCTGGCGTTGCCGCTCGCGCTGCTCTGCATCGCCGGTGTGCAGCCAAGGCTCCCGTTCCGCTTTGGCGGCGTGGCCGCGGCGGCGGTGCTGGCCATGCTGGTCGTGCACTCCGCGGGCGCGGCGATCGTCTGGGGCGGCCAGGACGCCCGACTCCGCGACATACGATCGGTGCTAAGCGTCGTCAGTCCGTGCAGCAGGGTGCTCGCGACGCGGGACGGC
This sequence comes from uncultured Acetobacteraceae bacterium, assembly GCA_964246745.1. Classification (GTDB taxonomy): domain Bacteria; phylum Pseudomonadota; class Alphaproteobacteria; order Acetobacterales; family Acetobacteraceae; genus Lichenicoccus. The sequence goes on along the minus strand of CAXTRK010000013.1, from coordinate 6,732 downwards.
GATGACGCCTGGAAGGTCGATGCGGATGAGCCGGCGGTGGCGCGCATCTTCTACAACGGTGTCGCCTACAACAACCTTCCGGCGCTGCCGATCATCGAGCGGGGCGCCTACTGGCCGATGGTGTTCGCCGAGGCCGGCAAGCAGCCGCTTGACGTGCGCCCGCCGTTCAGCGGCCTTCAGCAGGACGACGGCTATCTGCCGCTCACCAAGCAGCTCGGCATGGCGCCGCGGGACAACGCCCGTATCAGAGGCAGCAACGGCTGGCCCTCGCAACTCACCGACTGGCGCCACCGCTACGATTACGTGCTGATCCTGAACCATCATCAGCCGGAAATGGGTCTGCCCGACGGGCTGACGCTCGTGGCGCAACGCGGGTTCGCCGCGCTGTATCGGGTGACGAGCGGACCACATGACGCAGGCTGCGGCAGATGAGCGGCAGAGCGAAGGTCGAGGCGAGCTGGAGCGCGCAGGCACGACGGTAGAGCGCGAGCGCGCGGCGCAGATCGGAGAGTTCGGCCGGATGCTCGCCGTCACCGATCCAGGCGTCCTGCACCCGCCTCGCGCCGTAAACACGAGGACCGGCCAGGCGTATGCCGAGCGCGCCCGCCATCGCCGCCTCCGGCCAGCCGGCATTCGGAGAGCGATGCCGGCGCGCGTCGCGTCGGATGATGGCAATCGACCGACCCAGGCGCCCCGGGCGGGCGAGCACGATCCACAACGAGGCGAGTCGCGAGGCTGGCAGGTTGACCCAATCGTCGAGCCGCGCCGACGCCCAGCCAAAGGCGGCGTGCCTGGGCGTCTGATGGCCGATCATGCTGTCGGCGGTGTTGACAGCCTTGTAGGCGACGATGCCGGGAAGGCCGAGCAACGCGCACCAGAACAGCGGCGCGGCGACGCCGTCGGAAAAGTTTTCGGCCAGGCTCTCGATTGCGGCGCGAACGATCCCGCTTGCGTCCAGCCTGTCGGTATCACGCCCCACGATGTGCGAGACCGCGGCGCGTCCGCTCGGCACGCCCCCGTCCCGCAAGGCCTCCGCGACACCGGCGACGTGGTCATGCAGGCTCCGTTGCGCCAGCAGCGTGCTGGCGGCGCAGGCCAGAACCGCGAGGCGGAGCGGCGCCGGCAGCCAGCGCCGCGACGCGCGCTGTATCAGCCAGGCTGGCAGCGTCGGCACGGCGACGATGAGCGCGAGCGCCAGAACGCCGTTGAGGCGCCGCCTGCGCTGCGGCAGTGTCTCAAGGTTGAGGCGGCGATCGAGCACCGCGATCAGGCCGCCGATCCAGACCACCGGATGCTTGAGCAGCCGGAACAGCCAGGCCGGATAGCCAAGCATGAATTCCAGCATCAAGGCGGCCGCGGCCATTGAGAGCATGGTGGAAAGCATTCCTGTCGGCATCACACATGGCGGCCGTCTGATCGAGGCGCGGCATCTGTATCCCGACGCGCCCGCGCCGTTCCTCGATCTCTCCACCGGGATCAATCCCTATGCCTATCCGCTCCCCCGTCTGTTGGAGAGCGCTTTCACCCGCCTGCCGGAATCGGAGCAGCTATGGCGCCTGCAGGCGGCGGCGGCGCGCGCCTATGGCGCATCCGATCCCGAGATGGTGGTGGCGGCCCCTGGCACGCAGATCCTGATCAGCCTGCTGCCGTATCTGCTGAGATTGCCCGCGGCCACCATTCTCGGCCCGACCTACGGCGAATATCAGGCTACCTGGACGGCGGCCGGCGCCGAGGTGCGGATCGCTTCCGGCTTCGAGGCGTTCGCGGCGCAGGCCGCCAGCGCCGGCGGCGCCGCGATCCTGTGCAATCCGAACAATCCGGACGGGCGCGTCCACCCAAGGGGGGCGCTGCTCACGTTGCGCGGGATGATGGCGCGCCAAGGCGGCGTGCTGATCGTCGACGAGGCCTTTGCCGACCTCGAACATCCGGATCCCGGTCTGGCCGCGTCGCTTCCCGCTCCCGGGCTGCTGATCCTGCGTTCGTTCGGCAAGAGCTACGGTCTAGCCGGGCTGCGGCTCGGGTTCCTGATCGCCGAACCAGACACGGCCACTCGACTCCGCGCAGCACTTGGTCCTTGGGCGGTCTCAGGACCGGCGCTTGCCATCGGCAGTGCTGCGCTCGACGATGCCGCCTGGCGGGAGCGGACCGCGCGCAAGTTGCGTAGCGATTGCGATAGGCTGGATGCCGGCTTTGCGCAAGCGGGCTTCGCCCAACATGGCGGCACCAGGCTGTTCCGCCTGTTCCGCGACGGCCATGCCCAGGCCATGCACGATCAGCTTGCACGACAGGGGATCCTGACGCGCCGCTTTGCGGACCGTCCTGACCTGCTGCGAGTCGGCCTGCCGGGCAGCGAGGCGTGCTGGGCGAGGCTGCTGGCGGCCTTGTCGCCCCCGTTCTCAAGCTTGTGATCTTCAATCAAGATAAGCAGAAACGAATGTAAGTGATTGATCCTGTATTATTCGACGGCGAGGCGGGCGGATATCACGCCACGAGCGATCTAAAATTATGGAATCGCCTGATGACAAGCCGGTGAAAAAACTTGAATCGCTTCCACACTGGATTGATTTTCTAGAGGAGGACTCGGTCCGGTCAAGTCTGTGACATCAAAGGCCGCAAAAGTCGGCGGGAGCGGAACCGTTATGGCAACCGACATCTCCAATACATTGAGCGGCGATGATCTGGTCACGATCCGCGACGCGGTTCCGGCGCTCGATCTTCTCGCCATCCGGTCGCTTCGCCGTGCGGGATTCACCATCGTCCGCGAGGCCGAGGCGGCACGGAAAGCCGACGTCGAGCCAAGTTGGCGTCTCGCGGAGCCTGAGGTCAGCTCGGCCGCGTAGCGCCCCACGGCTCCCGCGGCCGGCCAGAGCTCAGTTCCTGGTCCTGTCGACCAGACGGTTCTTGCCGATCCACGGCATCATCGCCCGCAGCTTTTCGCCGACCTGTTCGATCTGGTGGTTGTTGACACGCGCGCGTGTCGCCTTGAAGCCGACTCCTCCCACCTTGTTCTCCAGCAGCCAGTTGCGCGTGAAGGTGCCGTTCTGGATGTCGGCGAGCACCCGCTTCATCTCCGCCTTGGTGTCCGCCGTGATGATGCGTGGGCCGGTGACATATTCACCGTATTCCGCGGTGTTGCTGATCGAATAGTTCATGTTGGCGATGCCGCCCTCATAGATCAGGTCGACGATCAGCTTGACCTCGTGCAGGCATTCGAAATAGGCCATCTCCGGCGCATAGCCCGCCTCGACCAGCGTCTCGAAGCCCGCCCTGATCAGCTCGACCAGGCCGCCGCACAGCACCGTCTGCTCGCCGAACAGGTCGGTCTCGCACTCCTCGCGGAAATTGGTCTCGATAATGCCGGCGCGTCCGCCGCCAATGGCGCTGGCATAGGACAGCGCAATGTCGAGCGCGTTTCCGGACGGGTCCTGCGCCACCGCGACCAGGCAGGGGACGCCGCCGCCACGCTCATACTCCGAGCGGACGGTATGGCCGGGACCCTTGGGCGCGATCATGAACACGTCAAGGTCGGGCCGCGGCTCGATGACGCGGAAATGCACCGACAAGCCATGCGCAAACGCGATGGCCGCACCCTGCTTGAGGTTGCCGGCAAGCTGTTCGGCGTAGAGGTCGCCCTGACCTTCGTCGGGAGTGAGCACCATCACCACGTCCGCCCAGGCGGCGGCGGCGGCCGGCGCCATCACCTCAAGGCCGGCCGCGTGCGCCTTGGCGGCGCCTGCGGAACCCGGACGCAATGCCACCGCAAGCTCCCGTACGCCGCTATCCTTGAGATTGCCGGCATGGGCATGCCCCTGGCTGCCATAGCCGATGATGGCGAGCTTCTTCGACTTGATCAGGTTCACGTCGGCATCGCTGTCATAATAGACGCGCATGGTCGGGATTCTCCTGGCTTTGAGTGCGGTCAGAGGGTGCGCGTGCCGCGCGCGATCGCGGCGATGCCGGTGCGGGAGACCTCGACCAGCCCCAGCGGGCGCAGCAGCTCGATGAAGGCGTTGAGCTTTTCAGTGGCCCCGGTCAATTCGAAGATGAAGCTGCCAACGCTGGAATCGACCGGCCGCGCACGAAACGCTTCGGCAATGCGCAGCCCCTCCGAGCGCTGCTCGCCGGAGGCCACGACCTTGATCAAAGCCATCTCACGGGCGACGTGCGGGCCGTCCTTGGTCAGGTCGGCAACCCGATGCACCGGCACCAGCCGATCCAGCAGCGCCTTGATCTGCTCAATGATCATCGGCGTGCCGGAAGTGACTATATTGATGCGCGAGCGAGCGCCTCCGGCCTCGACCGGGGCGACCGTCAGGCTCTCGATATTGTAGCCGCGGCCGGAGAACAGTCCGATCACCCGCGCCAGCACGCCGCTCTCGTTCTCGACGAGGGCGGAGATGACCGCGGTGATCTCGGGCTCGATGGACGCCGCCATGTCAGACCAGCATCATGCCTTCATCGGTGATCGACTTTGCTCGCGCGTTCTGATCCGGACCCAGGATCATCTCGTTGTGCGCGGCCCCTGACGGGATCATCGGAAAGCAATTCTCGGCTTCGTCGACGCGGATGTCGGCGATCACCGGGCCGTCATGCGCCAGCATCGCGCGGATCACCGGGTCCAGCTCGCCGAGGCAGGTCGCGCGCATGCCGGTGCCGTGAAAGCTTTCTGCCAGCTTGACGAAATCCGGCAGCGCCTCGCTGTAGCTCTGCGAATAGCGGCTGCCATGCAGCAGTTCCTGCCACTGCCGCACCATGCCCATGTAGCGGTTGTTCAGGATGAACAGCTTCACCGGCAGCCGGTACTGGCAGATCGTGGCCAGTTCCTGGATGTTCATCAGCGTGCTGGCCTCGCCGGCGATGTCGATCACCAGGCCGTCCGGATTGCCGACCTGCACGCCGACCGCGGCGGGCAGACCGTAGCCCATGGTGCCGAGGCCGCCAGAGGTCATCCAGCGGTTCGGCTTATCAAAGGAGAAGTGCTGCGCCGCCCACATCTGATGCTGACCCACCTCGGTGGTGACAAACACGTCGCGGCCGGTCTCGAGCGCCAGCGCGCGCAGGCGGCGGACGGCGTGCTGCGGCTTGATGACGGCGCCCGGCTCCGGATCCTGCCGGTAGCGCAGACTGTCCAGGCCGCGCCAGCTCTCGATCTGCCGCCACCATGCGTCCAGCGCCGCACGGTCGGGCTCTGCCGGATCATCGTGCCACGCCGCAATCATCATCCGGATGGCGCGTCCGGCATCGCCGATCACGGCAATGTCCACCGGCACGATCTTGTTGACCGATGACGGGTCGATATCGACATGGATTTTGCGCGAGCCTGGCGAGAAGGCATCCAGCCGTCCGGTGACGCGGTCGTCGAAACGGGCGCCGATATTGACCAGCACGTCGCAGCCGTGCGTCGCCAGGTTGGCCTCGTAGGTGCCATGCATGCCGAGCATGCCGAGAAACTGCGGATCGGTAGTGGGATAGGCGCCGAGCCCCATCAAGGTTGAGGTGCAGGGGAGGCCGGTGAGACGCACCAGTTGGCGGAGCGCTTCGGCCGCCTCCGGGCCGGAGTTGATGACGCCGCCGCCGGTGTAGAACAGCGGCCGCCTGGCCCGCTTGATCAACGCCACCGCCGCGCGGATGCTCTCCAGGCTCGGCTCGGTGATCGGACGGTAGGACCGGTGCGGCGCTGTGGAGGCCGCAACGTAGGCGGCCGGACCCACCATGACGTCCTTGGGCAGGTCGACCACGACCGGGCCCGGCCTGCCGCTGCGCGCCACGTAGAACGCCTCGTGCAGCGTGGTGGCGAGATCGCCAGCGCGCTTGACCAGGTAGTTGTGCTTGGTGGCGGGACGAGTGATGCCGGTGGTGTCCGCCTCCTGGAACGCGTCATTGCCGATCAGATGGGTCGGCACCTGGCCGGTGAGGCACACCACCGGGACAGAATCCATGAGCGCATCGACCAGGCCGGTCACCGCGTTGGTCGCTCCCGGTCCGCTGGTGACCAGCACCACGCCGACGCGGCCGGTCGAGCGGGCGTAGCCTTCCGCCGCGTGCACCGCCGCCTGCTCGTGCCGCACCAGGATGTGACGGACGCTATTCTGCTTGAACAAGGCGTCATAGATCGGCAGCACCGCGCCGCCCGGGTAGCCGAACACCACCTCCACGTCCTGTTCCTGCAACACGCGGAGCAGCACCTCGGCGCCGTTGAGCACGGGTTCGGCGTCGCTTCGGCCAGCTGTCGCGAGACCGCGATCCTTCAGCTCGGTAGTGACGTTCATAGGCTGCTCCTGGTGGCGCGAGGGCGCCTTATGGCCGAGCTTGGAGTCGGCCGTCAACGCGAGTTTGAATAAACGATACGATTTCCTGCGCCTTTCTTTCTGGAAGTTGCGTCATACCAGCTATGCAGCAGATAATTATGTCCGTTCGATCCGGCTCGGCGAGCCGGTGATGGGCAAACCAGGTGGCCTGGCGCTTGGCGTAGCGCCTTTGCGCCTGGATCGCGCGCGCGGTCGCGTCCGCCAGGCTCGTGCCGCCGTCGAGCACGGATGCGAGTTCCGGCACGCCATGCGCCCGCATCGCCGGAAGCTCTGGCGGCAGGCCGAGCGACAGCAAGGCCGCCACTTCGGCAAGCGCGCCTTGCTCCAGCATGGCGGCGAAGCGCTCCGCGACCGCCGCGTTCAGCGCCGCGCGCGGCGGCGTCAGCTTCAATGCCACGAAGCGCGCCGGCGCCGGCGGCAGGCG
>CAXTRK010000012.1:0-86913 GCA_964246745.1 uncultured Acetobacteraceae bacterium | reverse complement strand
GTCAGGCTCATAACCTGAAGGTCACAGGTTCAAATCCTGTCCCCGCAACCAGATATGTGTCCGTAACGGGATAATCGCTTTACGTTCGCGGCTGCGTCGCCGTGAGGGGTCCTTGCGAACCGCTTCGTTCATGCGCGCGGGTACCGGATCCTCGCTTGGGATAAGAACTGCGCCCGATACGCTGCAAGGCTGGCCTTACGTTCCTTGCGATCGCGACGCTCGACAATGATCACTCGCACGACATACCCGACACTCGCAAGCGCCAGGAGACCGACACAGATGCCCAGCACGGTCGGGATCAGATAGGCGGAGGGGAACCCCACAACGTCCAGAAAATATGCCAGCGCGACCGCAAAGATGGCGATGATCTGGCCCGCGATCTTGAGCGCGACCACCCGCCACGGCACCACAAAGACGCCTTGTATTCTCACGCTGATCTCCTGTGTTCGGGATGCTTGCTCGTGTAGCGCGACCCTTCGCAACCCTTGCATATGGGCGGTGGTGATTTGTTCTTGGCGTAGAACATCAATCTTTCTCCAGCCTTGTGGAGGCAACCCTTGGCGGCCCGCATGACGCCTGCGGTCACGCCGACAGGTCCCGCAAGCGCATGCACGCAAATTAGCACTTTTCGTGTCTGAACGCCCTTTATTCCTTCCATGATGCACCCCTCGGTCCACCTTGGTCCGCTGGCGTGAACCGCGTGGACAGCTCAATGATCGTCTGGCAGTTCCGGGACATTCGGCTGATTGCAAAGCCGGGCGCCGATAAGGTGTGACGAGATGGATAGCAGCCTCGTCGGCCGTACCTGGTTCGCCGTCATCATCGGCGTGCTTGTCACACTGCCTTTCCTTACCGTTGCGATCCCGCCTCTGACAGACCTTCCCGGCCATATGGGAACGGCTGCCGTGGCCGCCTATGCCGGGGACCCGACCTTCACCCGCCTCATGGAGTTTCACTGGCGGCTGATTCCCAACTTGGGTGCCGACATCATTGTCGCCGGGCTGCGCAGGGTGGTCGGAATTACCCGTGCATACTGGTTTGTCGCGGCGATTATCCCGCCGCTGCTGGTTGCCGGTATCGTCATGATTGCCAGCACGCTCAGACCCCGCGGGGCGGCGGCACTCCCTTGGGCGCTGATCTTCATCTACAGCTATACGTTCGAGTATGGCTTCATGAATTACATGCTCGGCATCGCCATTGCATTGATCGGCTTTGCCGCCTGGATGCGGCTGGATCAACGCCCGCGATCGCGCGAGATCATGGCCTGGATTTTCGTGCCGCTGCTGATGCTGTGCCATGCCGTCGCCGGCTGCGTGTTTGTCCTGCTGGTGTGTTCGCGAGAATACAGCCTGGCGCGACACAGCAGGCGGCTTGGGATTTTTCTGCGCCAGGTCCGGCCGCTGCTGTCGGCCTTTGTCATCATCCTGCTCTGGCGGCTGGATGCCCACTCGTTCGCAGGAGAGAACAAGTTCGTACCGAAAGCCAAACTGAACGAGCTCATCATGCTGTTGCGGGATCAGAACCTGCCGCTGGATGAGGGCTCCGTCATCGCCGCATGTGCGATCTTCATGCTTGGCTGGTGGAAAGGCGCCCGGCCGCACCCGGAGGTTGTCCCGGCCATCCTCGCTCTCACTCTGCTGTTTGTGATCACGCCGACCACGCTGAGTGGTTCGAGCTTCGCCGACGAGCGTCTGTTGCCGCTGATTCCCATGCTGGCTTTCGCAACCCAAGACTGGAGCAAGGTTGACCTACGCCTGGCTCGCGCCGTCATGGTCTCCGGACTGGCGCTTTTTCTCGTTCGTCTTGCCATCACCTCGGCAGGCTTCATTGCCTACAACACGCAGTTCTCGACGGACCTGGAAGCGCTCCAGCAGGTTCCCCCGTATAGCCGCATCATCGTGCTCAACACCTCCTATTGCAGCGCGGTGCGACATTGGCGTCCCAGCCGGCTTGGCCATCTGGGTGATCTTGCGATCGTCTATCGGAGAGCATGGACGAATTCAGAGTGGGATACCGACGACGCCCATCTCCTCGAAATTCGGTATCGGCCGTCCGCACGCTTCTACGACGATCCTTCGCAAACCGTATGGCCGTCCTCCTGCAACAACACGAAGCTCCCAACCGTTCAACAGGCTGTGTCGGAACTGCCGCTGCGAGGGATTGACTATCTCTGGTTGCTTGATGCGGCTCTGCCTGCGCACTACCGCAATCCTCGTCTCAGCCTGCGGTGGCATGCCGGCGACACTGCGCTCTACGCTGTTCTACCGACGGCACCACCAAGCTTGAACAGACCCAGCTTGAAAAGACATGGATAGCTCATCGACATGGAGGCAAGAGTGGAGATCAAGCGAAGCGGCTCCCAGCCGTCCGGCAAGGGACCAGCGGAATGGTTTACCGGCTCGGTGCGGATCGACCCGCTGTTCAGCCCGCCCGATCCGGCGCGTGTCGCCATGGCGCTCGTCACCTTCGAGCCCGGCGCCCGCACGGCGTGGCACACCCATCCGCTTGGACAGACCTTGATCGTCACGGCGGGCTGCGGCCGGGTCCAACGCCAAGGCGGCCCGGTTGAGGAAATCCGGCCTGGCGACGTGGTCTGGTTCCCGCCCGGAGAGAAGCACTGGCATGGGGCCGCGGCGACCACCGCCATGAGCCACGTCGCCGTCCAGGAACGGCTTGATGGCGCCGCGGTGGAATGGATGGAGCAGGTGACGGAAGAGCAATACGGCGCCTGACATTCGGCGATCGCCGTGAGCGGCCTTCAGAGGGCGCCAGCCGTTCCGGGCACGCCGCTCAACCACGCCACCGCCCGGCTTGAGCGGCAAAGCGGCGCTGCCGGCGACGCAGCGCCAGGAACGCCAGCCGCGAGGCTGCGCGTCGAATACGCCCGTGCGGCGTGAAGCCGATGGTTTTGAAGATCATGCCCAAGGCGCGATCGAGATGCGGCTGGCGGTAGAAGCCCATGGCGCGCGACATGTAGGCGGCGATGCAGCGCTGATGGTCATAGGGCAGCTCCGCTGGCTCGTTGGTGCAATGGAAGGCAAAGGCGAGTTCGTCGTCCTCGGTCTCGGTGACACGTCCCAAGGCGATCCGCGTGCGGCGCAGCACGCCGATGCGCTCGCGCTTCAGGTAGCGGTGCATGTGGTCGTAAAACAGCTTGAAGTGCCGGTACTCGTCGGCGGCGATCTGCTTGCAGATGGCGTTGAGCACCGGCTCCCGTGTGGCGTCCGCCAGCGCCGTGTAGAACGACGAGGTGCCGGTCTCCACCATGCAGCGCGCGATCAGCTCGCCCGTGCGCGAGCCGCGCACCGAAGCATCGACCTCGATCGGGATCTTGTAGGACGAACGATAGCGCGCGAAGGCCAGAGGGTAGTCCCAGCCGGGGTCGGCCAGCATCGCCCAGCGGCCGAGCGCGTCGCCGTGCTGTACCTCCTCGACCGACCAGTTCTCCGCGGCGCCGCCGAAATCCGGATCATTGGCGAAGACGTTCTTGAGGTAGGCGGCGTAGTCGGTGCCGTTGCGCTCGACCACTGAGGCGGCCTTGACCAGAAGCAGGACCTCCGGGTCGATCAACGTGCGGTCGAACCGGTCCCACGCCAACTCGTCGATCCGCCAATGCTTCATTGCCGACGCTTCATTGTCTGACCTGTTCCCGCCTGTCCGGTTCGATCTCTTGGTCGGGCAGGGCGATAGTATCACATCGTGCCTGCTGGCAAGACCGCGCCGGCAGGACAGTGGCGCCGCGGCCACAGGCGGTGATTGGCAGAGACCCTGGTGACTTACGCCGGGCGGGATGCGATCATTGGCGCATAACGTGCAGGCGTTTATCCCGCAACGGCCTCGCGGAAGGAGTCCCCAGCACCCATGAACATCCATGAATATCAGGCCAAGACCCTGCTCAAGGGTTTTGGCATGCCCGTCCTGGAGGGCCGCGTCGCGCGTTCTCCGGAAGAAGCGCTCACCGCCGCACGCAGCCTGCGCGGCCCGGTGATCGTGGTGAAATCGCAGATTCACGCCGGCGGACGCGGCGCCGGCCGCTTCAAGGAGGACCCGAACGGCAAGGGCGGCGTCCGCCTGGTCAAATCGCCCGACGAGGCCGAGGAAGCGGCGCGCGCGATGCTCAACAGCACGCTGGTCACCAAGCAGACCGGCCCCGCCGGACGTGTGGTGCACCGGCTCTATATCGAGGCAGGCTGCGACATCGCGCGCGAGCTTTATCTCTCCTTGCTGGTCGACCGCTCCACCGGACGCGTCACCATCGTCGCCAGCCAGGAAGGCGGCATGGAGATCGAGGAGGTCGCCGAGCACAGTCCGGAGAAAATCCTGCATGAGAGCATCGATCCGGCGATCGGCTTTTCCGGCTACGTCGGACGCAAGCTCGCGCGCGGGCTGGGCCTCAGGGCGAAGTCGGCGGCGGCGTTCGCCCGCGTGGTCGGCAGCGCCTACGAGGCGTTCACCAAGCTCGATTGCGCGATCATCGAGATCAACCCGCTGGTGGTCACCGGGGCCGGCGATCTAGTCGCCCTCGACGCCAAGGTGAGCTTCGACGACAACGCGCTGTTCCGCCATCCGGAGCTCGAGGAGCTGCGCGACGAGTCCGAGGAGGACCCCAAGGAGCTGGAAGCCGCCAGGCACGGACTGAGCTACATCGCGCTCGACGGCACCATCGGCTGCATGGTCAACGGCGCGGGCCTGGCGATGGCGACGATGGACATCATCAAGCTCGAAGGCGCCGAGCCCGCCAACTTCCTCGATGTCGGCGGCGGCGCCACCAAGGAGCGGGTGGTCGCCGCCTTCAAGATCCTGCTGTCGGACGCCAATGTCGAAGGCATCCTGGTCAACATCTTCGGCGGCATCATGCGCTGCGACATCATCGCCACCGCGGTGATCGAGGCCTCGCGCGAGGTCAAGCTGCACGTGCCGCTGGTGGTGCGCCTGGAAGGCACCAACGGCGAGCTGGGTCAGAAGCTGATCGACGAGAGCGGACTTCCAATCATCAATGCGGATGATCTTTCCGACGCCGCGCGCAAGATCGTCGCCGCGGTGAAGCAGAAGCCTGGCAAGCAAGGGGTGTCGGCGTAATGGCTATTCTCGTTGGCGCGGAGACGCGCGTCATCACGCAGGGCTTCACCGGCGCGCAGGGCACCTTCCACGCCGAGCAGGCGCTCGCCTACGGCACCAGGATGGTGGGCGGCACCACCCCAGGCAAGGGCGGGCAGACCCATCTCGGCCTGCCGGTGTTCGACACCGTGCTCGAGGCGCGAGAGACCACCGGCGCCGATGCGTCGGTGATCTATGTGCCGCCGCCGTTCGCCGCCGACGCCATCCTCGAGGCGATCGACGCGGAGATGAAGCTGATCGTCTGCATCACCGAGGGCATCCCGGTGCTGGACATGATCCGTGTGAGCCGGGCGCTGGTCGGCTCGAAGAGCCTGCTGGTCGGCCCGAACTGCCCTGGCGTCATCACGCCGGATGCGTGCAAGATCGGCATCATGCCCGGCCATATCCATCGGCGCGGCAAGGTCGGCATCGTCTCGCGCTCCGGCACGCTGACCTATGAGGCGGTGGCGCAGACCACGGCGGTGGGGCTTGGCCAGAGCACGTGCGTCGGCATTGGCGGCGATCCGGTGAAGGGGATGGATTTCATCGACGTGCTGGAGCTGTTCCTTGGCGATCCGGAGACGGAGTCGATCGTCATGATCGGTGAGATCGGCGGCGCCTCGGAGATCGACGCGGCAACGTTCCTCAAGCAGAACGCGGTCAAGAAGCCGACGATCGGCTTTATCGCCGGAGCCACGGCGCCTCCGGGTCGCCGCATGGGCCATGCGGGCGCTGTCATCACCGGCGGCAACGACACCGCGGGCGCCAAGATCGAGGCGCTGCGCTCGGCCGGCGTGCGGGTGGCGCCGAGCCCCGCGGTGCTTGGGCCGACCCTGCTTGAGGCAATCAAGAGCTGACCGACCCGGCCAGAGCGGCGCCGTATGACACTATAATGGAGAAGTAACGAACTATTAATGGTCCAGGCGGGTGAGCACGCCTGGATCTGGGGGCGTCCAAGTAATAAGATAATCCTCCTAGACGCATTCCCTCCTGCAATCACAGCCTCTCCTCGGAAGTCGCTCTACAGAGCTGCAGTCGCTCGCTGCCCACCATGTCGGTGTCGCGCAATAGGACCATATTCCTAAACTGTTGTGCTAACGCATGAGTAACAAAATCAGGTTACTGATTGCCAGTCGTCAGCCCAGTCACCAGCCCAGTCACCAGCATTGAGAATTATCGATGTTCTTGCACACGGAAGACCGGGTTCTGGAGACGACTCCGCTGAAAGGAGCGGCGATCGATCCGGATGCGGCGCTGGACAGCCTGCCGCCGCTGATGACCGAAGACCTGCGGCAGATCGAGTGGCGGTGCGGCAAGACCTGCCAGTCGATGTCGGAACCGACGCTGCACGGTTGGTTCGAAAACCAGGCGTTTCGCACACCCGACGCGCCGGCTGTGCACGCTGACGGCCGGTCCTACACGTATCGAGAGCTCAGCCAGCGAGCCGATCAGATGGCCCTGCGGCTCGCTGCCGCGGGTGCCGCTTGCGGCACGCTGGTGGCACTCTGCCTTGAACGGTCGTTCGACATGGTTGCCGGGCTGCTCGCGATCCTCAAGACCGGCGCCGCCTACCTGCCGCTCGATCCCGCCTTTCCCGCCGCGCGATTGAGCTTGATCGTCGCGGACGCGGCGCCCGGCATTCTGCTGACGCAACAATCGCTCCGGACGATGCTTCCTGAGACAAGCGCCCGCGTGCTGTTTTGCGAGGATGACGATGCCGAGGGCGATGACGATGGCGATGCCCGGCGCAGCCGGGTCAGCATCGACCAGGACGCGGCATCGCTCGCCTATGTCCTCTACACGTCGGGTTCCACGGGGCGCCCGAAAGGCGTCGAGGTGCCGCACCGTGCGATCGTGAACCTGCTTGCTTCCATGCGGAACGAGCCTGGCTTCACGGCGGATGATGCGCTGCTTGCGGTCACCACCATCGCCTTCGACATCGCCATGCTTGAGCTGTTCCTGCCGTTGGTCAGCGGCGGCCGTGTCGTGCTGGCCAGCCGGACCGAAGCCGCCGATCCGCGGCAGCTTGCGGATCTCATCAGCCGTTCGCGATGCACGGTGATGCAAGCGACCCCCGCCACCTGGCGCGGCTTGATCGCGGCGGGATGGAAGGGAGACCAAAGCTTGCGCGTGCTCTGCGGCGGCGAAGCCATGTCACGCGAGCTGGCCGACACCCTGCTGCCACGATGCGCCGCAGTTTGGAATATGTACGGGCCGACGGAGACCACGGTGTGGTCGACGATCCATCGCGTGCAGCCCGGCGGCGATGGCCCGGTGCCGATCGGACGGCCGATCGCCAACACCGTCGTCTTCATACAAGATGAAAGCGGCGCCCCGGTTCTGGTCGGAACCTCCGGCGAGCTCACTATCGGCGGCTTCGGCGTGGCGAACGGATACCGAGGCAATCCCACGCTGAGCGATGAGCGGTTCATCGCGAGCCCGTTCTCGCCCGGGGAGCGGCTCTATCGAACCGGCGACATCGCGCGTTACCGTGACGACGGCGCCATCGAATGGCTGGGCCGCGCCGACAGCCAGGTCAAGATACGCGGCTTTCGGATCGAGGTGCAGGAGATCGAGGCTGCCCTTGAACGCCATCCCGACATCGCCTGCGCGGCGGTCCGGACCTGGCCCGATACGCGAGGCCAACCCATGCTTGCCGCCTACCTCGTCATGGCGTGCGAGGGTGCGCCAGAGAGTGCGGCCTTGCGGGCGTTTCTGCGTCGCACCTTGCCGGATTACATGATCCCGTCGCGCACCCTCGCGCTCGCGGCGCTGCCGCTGACGCCGAACGGCAAGGTTGATCGCAACGCCTTGCCAGATCCCGGGCCGCGCGCTGGATACGCTGAGGACGATCTTCCGGCTGGGGATCGTGAGCGCAAGCTCGTCGCCATCTGGCAAAATCTGCTGGATGTGCGCGACATCGGGCCGCGGAGCGACTTCTTTGAGCTGGGTGGGGATTCCATCCTCGCCGTTTCACTGCTGCTGAGCATCGAGGCGGAGTTCGGCCGTCGGTTGACGATGGCGGCGTTGTTCCAGGCGCCGACTCTAGCGAGCATGGCGGCGGTTCTCGGAGAGGCGGAGAACCAGACCAGGCTGCCGCTGGCGGCGGAGATCCAGCCGAAAGGCACGCGGCCGAGCCTGTTCTGGATTGATGGCGGTCCGATGTTCCTGCCGCTCGCGGGCGCGCTTGGCATGGACCAGCCATTCCTCGGGGTGACGCTCAATCCCGAAGAACTGCGAGAGGTGGGCTTCGAGCCCGACCTTGAGACGATCGCGCGTCACCTGCTGCGGACCATCACCACGATCCAGCCCAGCGGCCCCTACGCGCTCGGCGGATACTGCGCAGGCGGCGTGCTGGCCTACGAGGTGGCGTCGCAGTTGATGGCCGCCGGACATGCGGTCGGCATGCTGTGCATCATCGACGCGCAGAACCCGACGCATTTCAAGCGTGTCGGCAACCTCGCCGTCGAGTTCGCGAAGTTGCGACACCACGTCGAAGGCGTGTGGCGCGCCGGCGGCCGGCGGCTCGACTACGTCGTCGCGCATGGCGCGTCTGCTTACCGTCGTCTGCTGTCGCGCTCGCAGTGGCGTCCGGTCATGAAGAGCGAACCATTCACTCTTGGCGAAATCATGCAGCCGGCGGTCGCCGCCTACAGGCCTCGGCGGTATGCGGGACCGGTGGCGCTGTTTCAGGCCAGGCGTCCGAAGGCGCTCGACCTGCGGCCCGGCTGGGCGGAAGTCGTCACTGGCGAGTTGATCGCTCACGAGTTTCAGGGCGCGCATCGCACAATGCTCGAAGCGCCTCAGGTGCAGGAACTCGCGCGGCTGATGAACCGATGCCTGGCCAGGATGAAAGACGCTGGCGACGAGAATGCCGCCCTGGCGCCGGTTTGACCTTCACTGACGCCGGATGGCGTCAGCCATGCATGAAGTGATCGTCGTGATAGACCGTGCTCGGCGTCCGTGCCCCGCTCGCATCGGCGATCGGCGCCGAAGCATCCCCTTCTGGTCTGATCAAGCTGGCCCAGTCGTGATTGTGGACGAGGCCGTCATCAAAATTGTCGTATTCCATGATGGCGAATTCCTTCCAAGCCTTGCTGCGGAGCCGTTGCTCATGGGAGAGCGAGCCGACAACGTCAGCGTGTCCTGGAAAGACATCGGGGCACCAGTTGAAAAGACGGTTGCGGCTCGTAAACCTGTCAATGATCGGACAGAGCGGGCAGCGTATCTGTAAAGCTTGTAAACAGCGGCTTGAGCAAGCTTGAACCCGCCGCGGAGTTTGTCTCTTTCCTTTTCCGCCGTGCGCGTCCAGGCTTGCCTCGGACGCAATCCGGAGGACCGTCATGCCGCTCCATACAGTTCCGGTCAGCCTCACGGTCAACGGCCGCGGCCACATGCTGCAACTCGATCCGCGTACCACCCTGCTTGACGGGCTGCGCGAGCATCTCGGCCTTACCGGCACCAAGGTAGGCTGCAATCATGGCACCTGCGGCGCCTGCACCGTGCACGTCGACGGACGCCGTCAGCTCGCCTGCCTGGTGCTCGCCGTGGCGGCATCCGGAATGTCCGTGACCACCATCGAGGGGCTGGCCGAGGCGGGCGGCGCGCTGCATCCGATGCAGGCGGCGTTCGTCGAGCATGACGCCATGCAGTGCGGCTATTGCACGCCCGGGCAGATCATGTCGGCAGTCGCCTGCGTCGCCGAGGGCCACGCCGGCAGCGACGACGAGATACGCGAGTACATGTCGGGAAATCTCTGCCGCTGCGGCGCCTACCCGAACATCGTATCCGCCATACGAGAGGTCGCAAGCCAGGGAGCCGAATAGGATGCAGCCGTTCAGCTATTTCCGCGCCAGCTCGCTCGATGAGGCCATGCACGAGGCGTCGCGGCCGGGCGCCGCCCTGCTCGCCGGCGGCACCACGATGGTCGATCTGATGCGCGCCAACCTGATGTCGCCAGGCCGCCTGGTCGATATCGCGCATCTGCCGGGCCTCACATCGATCGAGACCTCCGGCGACGCCTTGCGCCTCGGCGCGCTCGTGCGCATGGCTGACGCCGCCGAAGATCCGGTGCTGCTGCGCGACTATCCGGCCCTTGCCGAAAGCCTGCAGCTCGCTGCCTCGCAGCAACTTCGCAATGCCGCGACCCTGGGCGGCAACCTGCTGCAACGTACCCGCTGCGCCTATTTCCGCGACGGCGTCTCCGCCTGCAACAAGCGGGCGCCGGGCTCCGGCTGCGCCGCCCTCGACGGCGAGGATCGCGAGATGGCGGTGTTCGGCACGTCCGATCAGTGCATCGCCACCTATCCGGGCGATTGGGGAATCGCGCTCGCCGCCTTCGATACGTCGGTCGAGGTGCGCTCCAAGTCCGGCGTCAGAGAAGTGCCGTTCGCCGACTTCCATGTCGCCTACGGCGAGGATCCGGCGCGCGAGAGCGTGCTTGAAGCTGGCGACATCATCACCGCGATCATTGTGCGGGCGACCCAAGCGGGACGGCGCTCGACCTACCTCAAGGTTCGCGACCGGCAGAGCTACGCCTTCGCGCTGGCTTCGGCGGCGGTGGCGCTTGAGATGGACGGCGACACGATCTCGTCGGCACGGGTGTCTCTCGGCGGCGTCGCCACGAAGCCGTGGCGGTCGGTGGAAGCGGAAGCGGCGTTGCGCGGCCAGCGCCTGACCGAGACCGTGGCGCTGCAAGCGGGCGACGCCGCCTTCGCTCGCGCGAAACCACGCCGACAGAACGCATTCAAGGTCGAGCTGGGGCGGCGCGTGGTCGCGCGCGCGGCCATGATCGCCGGACAGAGGAGCTGACCCCCATGGACGGAAGCATTGGCAGCCCGGTGGTCCGTCGCGACGCCGCCAGCAAGGCGGCGGGGGCGGCGCTCTACGCCGCCGATTTCCCGCACACGGGTGTCGCCTACGCGGCGCTCGCCCGCAGCGCCATCGCGCGCGGCCGCATCACCCGGATCGACACCGCGGCGGCAGAGGCGGTGCCGGGCGTGCAGCTTGTGCTCACCCATCGCAGCCTGAACGAGGACCTCGGCGCCGAGGGGTTCATGATGAAGGGCGGCCATATGCAGTCCTCCTTCCTGCCGCTGACTTCGGACACGGTGCATTACGCCGGCCAGATCGTCTCGCTGGTGATCGCCGATACACAGGAGGCCGCCGAGGAGGCCGCCGCCGCCCTGTCGATCGACTATGCCGCCCAGCCGGCCTGTGCCACGATCGACGGCCCGGACCGCACCGAAGCGCCAATGCAGGGCAAGGAAATCGATATCGGCGACGCCGAGGCCGCGTTCGCGTCCTCGCCGGTCAGGATCGACGCGACCTATCTCACGCCGGCGCAGCACCACAACCCGATCGAGCTGTATTCCACCGCCGCGGTGTGGCGGGACGGCAAGCTGCTGGTCAACGTGCCGAGCCAATGGGTTGTCGGCACGCAGGCCGGCCTGGCCGCCGTGTTCGGCATTCCCATGGCCGACGTGCATGTCGAAAGTCCGTATGTCGGCGGCGGCTTCGGCTCCAAGGCCACCATCATGCCGCACACCGTGCTGATCGCGATGGCGGCGCGACGGCTCGGCCGGCCGGTGAAGCTGCTGGTGACACGCGAGGAGATGTTCACCGTCGGCTCGTTCCGCGCCGCCACCCGCAGCCGCGTCCGGCTGGCGGCCGACGCCGACGGCACGCTGACGGCGGTGATGCACGACCAGGTCTCACAGACCGCGGTGATCGATCACATCGCCTTCCCCGCCACCGAGATCACGGCGCGCATGTATGCCTCGCCCAACATCCGCATGCGCGAGTCTACCATCGCCACCGACGTGAACACGCCAGGCTTCCAGCGGGCCCCGGCCGAGGCGCCCGCCTTTGTCGGCTTCGAGAGCGCGATGGATGAGCTGGCGGTGGCCCTCGGCATGGACCCGATCGCGCTGCGCATCAAGAACGAGCCACCCACGGACCCGGTCAAAGGCCTGCCCTGGAGCAGCCGCTCGCTGGTGCAGTGCTACCGTCGCGGCGCCGAGCTGTTCGGCTGGAGCCGGCGCCAGCCGCAAGCCGGCGCGATGCGCGACCCGGATGGAACGCTGGTCGGCTGGGGCTGCGCCACCGCAACCTACCCGTCGGCGGTGTGTCCCGCCTCGGCCCGGGTCCGGCTTTCCGAGGGCGGCATGTGCGAGGTCTTCGCCGCCGCGCACGACCTCGGCACCGGCGCCTACACCGTGCTCGGGCAGGTCGCCGCCGACGTGCTTGGCGTCCCGGACGAGATGGTTCGCGTCACCCTGGGCGACAGCACGTTGCCTTCCGGACCGTTCGCCGGCGGCTCGGTCACCACCGGCTCCTTCGGCTCGGCGGTGCACATGGCGGCGGTCGCGGTGCGTGAGAGGCTGCTGACCGCCGCTGCCGGCGACGGCGACGTCTCCGTCTTTTCGCTCGCGGGAGGCCACGTGATCGCGCCGGACGGCAGCGGCAGGACAGTGCGGGAGGTGCTGTCGAACTGCACCAGCGGCGTCATCGAGGAGACCGCCGAATGGAAGCCGGATTCGATGGATGCGGCAATGATGCGTTACGGGCTGTCCGGGGGCGCTGCCATGGTGGGCCCAGTCACGCCGACCCACGCGTCATTCTCCTTCGGCGCGCAATTCGCTGAGGTGCGCATCGACCCGTTGCTGCGCACCATCCGGGTCTCGCGCATGGTGGGGGTGTTCGCCTGCGGCCGGATCATCAATCCGCGCACCGCGCGCAGCAATCTCGCCGGCGGCATGGTCTGGGGAGCAAGCTTCGCGCTGCTCGAGGAGACACGCGTCGACCGGCCGCGCGCGCGGTTCGCCAACACCGATCTTGCTGGCTACCACTTCTCCTCGAACGCCGACATCGGCGAGGTCGTGGTCGAGACCATCGACGAGGACGACACGCACGTGAACGCGATCGGCGCCAAGGCGGTCGGCGAGATCGGCATCGTCGGCATGCCGGCCGCCATCGGCAACGCCATCTATCACGCGACCGGCATACGCGTCCGCAAGACTCCGATCCTGGTGGAGGATCTGCTCGACTGATCCGCCTGTGCGCCGCGATGCTACTTGTTGGAGATGACCTTGATCTGCCCGGCCGTCGTGGTCTCGACGGCAATGACCTGGGTCTGTATCTCCTGGAGCAGTTGCGTGATCTGGGTGGTCTTGGCGTTGGCGTCGGCGAGCAGGGTCTCGGCGAGCGGGATCAAAGGATCGATCACTGCCTCGATGGCGGCGACCGGGATGGCCAGCGCGGGATCCGCGGCGATCGCCACGTCGGCAATGCCCTTGGCGATGCCGTAGGCCTGGATCGCCTGGCTGAGTGCCGCCTTTGCCTTGGCCAGGTCGGTCTGCATGGTGACCTCCGACACGGCGCAGCCGGACAACAGGGCGGCGGCAAGAACGACGGGGATAAGGCGCTTCATTGTGGTTTTCCCTGATTTCTGCGCAGCCGATGCTACCCTGTCCCAATCCGTGTCCGTAATGGAATAGCGAGGCGGCGATGCGCAAGCAGCTCAGCGTCAACCTGTTCGAGATGAACTGTGTCGGCCACACCGCCGCACGCAATTTTGGTCTCACCCAGGAAGTGCCGCACGATATGCGCTACCGCGTCGCCGACGAATATCTCGATGTGCTTTATAAGCTTTGGGAGGGCTCGTGGGACGACGACGCCGTGGTGCGGGATCGCGCGCGCGGGATCTACACGGACCCGGCGCGTGTGCGCCCGATCAATCATGTGGGCCAGCATTATCAGGTCGCCGGTCCGCATCTGTGCCAGCCTTCGCCGCAGCGGACGCCGCTGCTGTTCCAGGCCTCCGGCTCGCCGGCGGGCCTCGAATTTGCCGACGCGATCGAGACGTGGCTCGATGAGGACGGCATCGACGGCATCAACCTGCGCCAGTACATGAGCTTCGAGACGGTGCGCGACTTCATCGAGCTGGTGGTGCCGGAACTGCGCAGGCGGCCGCTTCCGCACTGCCTACACGGACGGCGAGACCTTGCGAGCAAGGCAGCAGCACCTGCCACCGGATCATTTCGGCGCCCGCTACCGCGACCCGGCGATGCTTGAACCGCCCGCGGAGCCGCTGCCTCTGCCATGACCCGTCTGGCGCTGCTGCTCGTGCTGGCACCGCTTTCGGCCTGCGCCACCGCGGTCAAGCCCATCACCATCGCCCAGGCGCTGAGCGCCCTGCAAAGCCAACTGCAGGAAGCGGGCGCGATCAACCCGAATGGCGCGAGCCCGGCGCAGTTCGCCAAATCCGTTCGTACCGCGCAATGCCAGGCGGCAAGCGCCGATCCGGAAGTGCCGATCCTGGCCCACGACATCACCATCGATCTCACCGGCAGCTTTACCGCCAATGGCGGCTTCGCCGTCGGACCGGCAATCACCGGCGGGCCGCCGTTCGGAGTGTCGGCATCGCTCACGCGCGCGCAAACCCAGGGTCTGACGCTGCCGCTCAGCTTTGCCGCGCTGTCGTCGCTGCCGGACGTGATGGCGTCGCAGCGGCTCGCTCTGCTCCTGGATCTGCCGATGAGTGAGAAGGCGGCGGGAACCCGCGGCGTGCTGGCCGAACGCGACGTGTTGCGCCGTCGCATTCGCATGCTGATCCATGGCTTCAATCCCGCGCGGTGTCAGGCGGGAGCGCCGCCGGCAGGGCCGTTCCAGCCGATGACCACGCGTCGCGGATCATGAGACGGGCGGCTGGCGATCAAGCTTGGCGTTGCAACAGCTTTGGATAACACCCTTGACTCCACCTGCCCTCGTTCGTAGGTTCCGCGCCCTCGGCTGACTTCGGCGATCCCGCATCGCATGTCGGCCGTCGATTGCAGCACCGCACGTGTGGCGCCGCCCCGAGATGATACCGGGCTCAGGCCAACCGTGATGAGGACCGCCGTAGGGATGGCAATGCCTTCCGACAGCGGTTTTTTTGCTGTGATCGGCGGAGATATGCGGCGGACGCCGGGTTTGCATCGGGCCAGACAAAGGATCGGGACAGAGGCGTATGCCCACCATCAACCAGTTGATTGCCAAGGGGCGCGAGCCCGCCGCCAAGCGCAACAAGGTGCCGGCCCTGCAAGGCTGCCCGCAGAAGCGCGGAGTCTGCACGCGCGTCTATACGACCACGCCGAAGAAGCCGAACTCGGCGCTGCGCAAGGTCGCCAAGGTGCGTCTGACCAACGGCTACGAGGTGGTGAGCTATATCCCGGGTGAGGGTCATAACCTTCAGGAGCATAGCGTCGTGCTGATACGCGGCGGCCGGGTCAAGGATCTGCCGGGCGTGCGCTATCACATCCTGCGCGGCGTGCTCGACACGCAAGGAATTGCGAAGCGTCGTCAGCGCCGCTCGCTCTACGGCGCCAAGCGCCCGAAGTAGGAGGACAACGAGGGATGAGTCGCCGCCGCCGCGCGTTCAAGCGCGAAATCCTGCCGGACCCGAAATTCGGAGACGTGGTCGTCACGCGTTTCATGAACGCGCTGATGTATGACGGCAAGAAGTCGACCGCTGAGGGCATCGTCTATGGCGCGCTCGAGTCGATGCGCAGGCGCGGCGGCGCCAGCGCCGATCCGGTGCGCATGTTCCATGAGGCCTTGGACAACGTGAAGCCGGCGGTCGAGGTGCGTTCCCGCCGCGTCGGCGGCGCCACCTACCAGGTTCCGGTGGAGGTGCGCACCGAGCGCAGGCAGGCATTGGCGATCCGCTGGTTGATCGACAGCTCGCGCAAGCGCGGCGAGCATACGATGCAGGAGCGGCTGTCCAACGAACTGTTGGACGCGGTGAACAATCGCGGCAGCGCGGTAAAGAAGCGCGAAGATACGCATCGTATGGCCGAGGCCAACAAGGCCTTCAGCCATTATCGCTGGTAGCGCCGGCAGGTCTGGCATCCACTTAACCCCGAACAGGCTGCGGTAACGGAGAGACGACGATGGCGAAGGCGAAATTCGAGCGGAACAAGCCGCACTGCAACATCGGCACGATCGGCCATGTGGATCACGGCAAGACGTCGCTGACGGCGGCGATCACCAAGACCCTGGCAAAGGTCGGCGGGGCCACCTACACGGCGTATGACCAGATCGACAAGGCGCCGGAGGAGCGCGCCCGCGGCATCACCATCTCGACCGCTCACGTCGAGTATGAGACCGGCGCCCGCCACTATGCCCATGTCGATTGCCCCGGCCACGCCGACTACGTGAAGAACATGATCACCGGCGCCGCGCAGATGGACGGCGCCATTCTGGTGGTCTCCGCCGCCGACGGCCCGATGCCGCAGACGCGCGAGCACATCCTGCTGGCGCGCCAGGTCGGCGTGCCGGCGTTGGTGGTGTTCCTCAACAAGGTCGACATGGTGGACGATCCGGAGCTGCTCGAGCTGGTCGAGATGGAGGTGCGCGAACTGCTCTCGTCCTACCAGTTCCCCGGCGACGACATCCCGGTGATCAAGGGTTCCGCCCTGGTGACCTTGGAAGACGGCGACGCGGTGCTCGGCGAGAACGCGGTCATGGAGTTGATGAACGCGGTCGATACCTACATCCCGCAGCCGGAGCGCCCGATCGACCGTCCGTTCCTGATGCCGATCGAGGACGTCTTCTCGATTTCCGGCCGCGGCACCGTGGTGACCGGCCGTGTCGAGCGCGGCATCGTCAATGTCGGCGACGAGATCGAAATCGTCGGCTTGAAGAACACGGTGAAGACCATCGTCACCGGCGTCGAGATGTTCCGCAAGCTGCTGGATCGCGGCCAGGCCGGCGACAATATCGGAGCGCTTCTGCGCGGCACCAAGCGCGAGGATGTCGAGCGCGGACAGG
This sequence comes from uncultured Acetobacteraceae bacterium, assembly GCA_964246745.1. Taxonomy (GTDB): domain Bacteria; phylum Pseudomonadota; class Alphaproteobacteria; order Acetobacterales; family Acetobacteraceae; genus Lichenicoccus. The sequence continues at coordinate 70,005 of CAXTRK010000012.1, read as the reverse complement.
TGCTGGCCAAGCCCGGCTCGATCACCCCGCACACCAAGTTCAAGGCGGAGGCCTACATCCTGACCAAGGAGGAGGGTGGCCGTCACACGCCGTTCTTCACCAATTACCGCCCGCAGTTCTATTTCCGCACGACCGACGTGACGGGAGTGGTGCAGTTGCCGGAAGGCACCGAAATGGTGATGCCTGGCGACAACATCTCGATGGACGTCGAGTTGATCGCGCCGATCGCGATGGATGAGGGTCTGCGTTTCGCGATCCGCGAAGGTGGCCGCACCGTCGGCGCCGGCGTGGTGGCCTCGATCACCGCCTGACGCAGCCTAACGGGACCGACCGATGGACAACCAGAACATCCGAATTCGCCTCAAGGCGTACGATCATCGCGTGCTGGATAACAGCACCAAGGAGATCGTGAACACGGCGAAGCGTACGGGTGCGCGGGTTCGGGGTCCGATCCCGTTGCCGACGCATATCGAGCGGTTCACCGTGAACCGCTCGCCGCATGTCGACAAGAAGAGCCGCGAGCAATTTGAAATCCGCACGCATCGTCGTCTGCTTGATATCGTCGAGCCGACGCCGCAGACCGTGGACGCGCTGATGAAGCTCGATCTCGCCGCCGGCGTCGACGTCGAAATCAAGCTCTAGGTGATGACTATGCGAACCGGATTGATTGCAAGAAAGCTTGGCATGTCACGGATCTTCCGGGACGACGGCAGCCACGTGCCGGTGACGGTGCTGTATCTCAACGGGGTTCAGGTCGTCGATGTGCGCACCTTGGAGCGGGACCACTACACCGCGGTGCAGCTTGGAACCGGCGCCGCCAAGGTCAAGAACGTGACCCAGCCCAATCGCGGCCACTTCGCGCGTGTCAAGGTCGAGCCAAAGAAGAAGCTGGTCGAGTTCCGTGTGTCCGAGGACGCGGTGCTTGAGATTGGCGCGATGTTGGCGGCCTCGCACTTCGTGGCCGGGCAGAAGGTCGATGTCACCGGCACCAGCAAGGGCAAGGGCTTCGCCGGCGGCATGAAGCGCTGGAATTTCGCCGGTCTCGAGGCCAGCCACGGCGTTTCCATCAGCCATCGCTCGCTCGGCTCCACCGGCAACCGGCAGGACCCAGGCAAGACCTTCAAGAACAAGAAGATGGCCGGGCATCTCGGCCATGAGCGGGTGACGACGCTCAATCTCGAGGTGGCGGCGGTCGACGCGGAGAAAAATTTGCTGATGATCCGAGGCGCCATTCCTGGCGCCAAGAACGACTTTGTTCTGGTGCGCGATGCCATCAAGAAGCAGCGTCATGCGGACGCTCCTTATCCGGCGGGTCTGCGCGGCGATGCCGCCACCGACACGCAAGCGGCTGGCTGAGGAAGCGGTCAATGGACGTCGAAATCAAGACCCTCGACAATGAGAGCGCGGGCACCGTCGGCCTTCCGGACGAGATTTTCAGCATCGAGCCGCGCGCGGACATCATGGCGCGCGTCGTGCACTGGCAACTCGCCAAGCGCCGTGCCGGCAACCACAAGGTGAAGGGCATGGGCGAGGTCTCCGGCACCACGAAGAAGCCGTACAAGCAGAAGGGCACCGGCAACGCCCGGCAGGGCAGTCTGCGTTCGCCGCAGTTTCGCACCGGCGGTGTCGTGCACGGACCGGCGGTTCGCGACCACGGCTACGACTTGCCGAAGAAGGTGCGTCGTCTGGGCCTGATCTCGGCGCTGTCGCAGAAGTGCCGCGAAGGAAGGCTGGTGGTACTCGACACCGCGGGCGGCACCGCCAAGACCGCGGACCTAATGAAGAAGCTGAAGGTGTTGGGCTGGCATTCCGCGTTGATCGTCGATCATGCCGTGGACGACAGCTTTCTGCGTGCAAGCCGCAACCTGCCGCGTATCGACGTGCTGCCGAGCGTGGGCGCGAATGTCTATGACATTCTCAACCATGAGGTGCTGGCGATTACCCGCGCGGGTTTGGACGGCCTGAAGGAGCGCCTGGCATGACCAACATCCTGGCAATCCGAAAAAAGGCCGCGAACCTGTCGCGCGAGGCGATGTTCGACATCGTTCGCGCGCCGGTCATCACCGAGAAGGCGACGGCTTTGTCCGAGCGCAACCAGGTAGTGTTCCGGGTGGCGTTGACGGCATCGAAGCCGCAGATCAAGGCGGCGGTGGAAAGCCTGTTCAACGTCAAGGTGATGGGCGTGAACACGCTGGTCCAGAAGGGCAAGACCAAGCGCTTTCGCGGTCGCCCCGGCGTGCGTTCGGACATCAAGAAGGCATATGTGCAGCTTGCGGATGGGCAGTCGATCGACCTGTCCGCGCGGCTTTCCTGACGCGGGCGGAACCTCATGGCACTCAGGCATTTCAATCCGGTCACTCCCAGCCTTCGCGGTACGGTGCTGATCGACCGCGGCGAGCTCTATAAGGGCAAGCCGGTCAAGACCCTGACCGAGGGCAAGAACAAGTCTGGCGGCCGCAACAATAACGGCCGCACGACGTCGCGCTTCCGCGGCGGCGGGCACAAGCAGAGCTACCGGTTTGTCGATTTCAAGCGTCGCAAGTTCGATGTGTCGGCAACGGTCGAGCGGCTGGAATATGACCCCAATCGTACCGCGTTCATCGCGCTGGTGAAGTACGCGGACGGCGAGCTGGCGTACATCCTGGCGCCGCAGCGCCTGCGGGTCGGAGACGCGGTGGTGGCCGGCGCGCGCGTCGATATCAAGCCGGGCAACGCGATGCCGCTGGCGGCGATTCCGGTCGGCACCATCGTCCACAACGTCGAGCTCAAGGCCGGCGCGGGCGGCAAGATGGCGCGTTCCGCCGGCACCTACGCCCAGCTCGTCGGCAAGGACGCCGGCTATGCGCAGATCAAGCTGCAATCGGGCGAGTTGCGCGTGGTGCGCGCCGAATGCATGGCGACAGTGGGCGCGGTTTCCAATCCAGACAACATGAACCAGAGCATCGGCAAGGCCGGCCGCTCGCGCTGGCTTGGACGGCGTCCGCACAACCGCGGCGTGGTGATGAACCCCGTCGACCATCCGCATGGTGGCGGCGAGGGCCGCACTTCGGGCGGCCGCCATCCGGTCACCCCGTGGGGCAAGCCGACCAAGGGCTACAAGACGCGCGTGAACAAGCGCACCGACAGCCTGATCATCCGTCGACGCAAAGTCGGCAAGTAAGGGGCAAGCACGATGGCACGTTCCGTCTGGAAGGGCCCGTTTGTGGACGGGTATCTTCTCAACAAGGCAGACGCCTCGCGCGCGTCGGGCCGCAATGAGGTGATCAAGATCTGGTCGCGCCGCTCAACCATCCTGCCGAACTTCGTGGGCCTCACCTTCGGTGTCTATAATGGACACAAGTTCCTGCCGGTGCAGGTCAACGAGAACATGGTCGGACACAAGTTCGGCGAGTTCTCGCCGACGCGCACCTTCACCGGGCACTCGTCCGACAAGAAGGCGAGACGGGGCTGAGATGAGCAAGCCGAAGCATCCGCGCGCGCTGGCAGAGACCGAGGCCCAGGCGGTGGCGCGCAACATACGCATCAGCCCGCGCAAGCTGAACCTGGTGGCCGGCCTGATACGCAACAAGCCGGCGTCGCAGGCGGTGGCGACGCTGACCTTCAGCAAGCGTCGGATTGCGCAGCAGGTGCGCAAGACCCTGGAAAGCGCGATCGCCAACGCCGAGAACAACCATCAGCTCGATGTCGACCAGCTCGTGGTCACGCACGCGGAGGTTGGCAAGTCGATCGTGATGCGCAGGTTTCACGCGCGCGGCCGTGGCCGCTCGGCGCAGATCGAGAAGTTCTTCAGCCACCTGAAGATCGTCGTGGCTGAAAAGAACGGGGCCGAGCGCGCTTCCCAAGCAAACCGAAAGGCGGCCTGAACCATGGGTCACAAGGTCAATCCGATCGGGCTTCGTCTCGGCGTCAACCGGACATGGGATAGCCGCTGGTTCGCCGGCAACGATTACTCGAAGCTGTTGCATGACGATCTCGCGCTGCGTCGGCATCTGCGCCGCCGGCTGTCTGGCGCCGGCGTGTCGCGCGTGGTGATCGAACGCCCGGCGAAGAAGCCGCGCGTGACGATCTATGCGGCGCGTCCGGGCGTGGTGATCGGCAAGAAGGGCCAGGACATCGACAATCTGCGCAAGGAACTTGGCCGCATGGCCAAATCCGACGTGGCGCTGAACATCGTCGAGATACGCAAGCCGGAAATTGAGGCGCAGCTTGTGGCCGAGAATATCGCCCAGCAGCTCGAACGTCGGGTTGCCTTCCGCCGTGCGATGAAGCGGGCGGTGCAATCGGCGATGCGGCTTGGCGCGCAGGGTATCCGCATCAATTGCGGCGGCCGTCTTGGCGGCGCTGAGATCGCGCGCGTCGAATGGTATCGCGAGGGTCGCGTGCCGCTGCACACGCTGCGCGCCGACATCGATTACGGGGTCGCCACCGCGAAGACCACGTATGGCACGTGCGGCGTCAAAGTCTGGATCTTCAAGGGTGAAATCCTGGCGCATGACCCGCTGGCGCAGGACCGTCGCGCCGCCGAACAAGCGCCGCAACGCTGAGCGGCCGCCGAGGATAATCAAGCATGTTGTCTCCGAAGCGGACCAAATACCGTAAGGCCCATAAGGGGCGTATCCATGGCCTGGCGAAGGGTGGAACGGCGCTGAATTTCGGCGCCTTTGGGCTCAAGGCGCTTGAGCCGGAGCGTGTCACCGCGCGCCAGATCGAGGCGTCCCGCCGTGCGATCACGCGCGCGATGAAGCGCGCGGGACGTGTGTGGATACGGATCTTTCCGGACGTGCCGGTTTCGACCAAGCCGGCCGAGGTGCGCATGGGCTCCGGCAAGGGCTCGCCCGAATTCTGGGTGGCGCGCGTGAAGCCGGGCCGTATCGTCTTCGAGATCGACGGAGTTTCTCCGGAGATCGCGCGTAACGCGCTGGCCCTGGGGGCGGCAAAGCTGCCGATCAAGACCAAGGTGGTCACCCGGATCGGGGAGGCCTGAGATGGCAAAGGCAAGCAAGCCGGCCGATCTGCGGCTGAAGACACCGGACGAGCTGCTGACCCAGTTGCTCGATCTTAAGCGCGAGCAGTTCAACCTGCGTTTCCAGCGCGCCACCGGACAGACCGAAGGCACTGGTCGCGTGCGCGAGGTGCGCCGGGAGATCGCGCGCATCAAGACGATCGTTCATTCCAAGAAAGATGCGGGCGCCACTGCCTCCGCATCGAAGTCCTGAGAGGAGAAGGGCGATGCCCAGGCGCGTCCTGACGGGACGGGTGACCAGCGACAAGATGAACAAGACCGTGACGGTGCTTGTTGATCGCCGCGTGATGCACCCGCTCTACAAGAAGTTCATCCGCCGCTCGAAGAAATACGCGGCGCACGACGAGGACAATATCTGCAAGGTTGGCGACACCGTGCGGATCATCGAGTGCCCGCCGATCTCCAAGCGCAAGACCTGGTCGGTGGTCAGCCGCAATGGTGAATTGCTGGCGGAAGAGACGCTCGACGACGGCGTGGTCGAGACGTTGGCCGCCACCGAGGCGGCGCCGGTGCCGGCCACGCATGAGCTGCACCAGCATACCGGGAACTGAGCGATGATCATTGTCGAAAGCAACCTTGATGTGGCCGACAACTCGGGTGCGCGACGGGTGCAATGCATCAAGGTGCTGGGCGGCTCGAAGCGTCGGTCGGCGTCGGTTGGCGACGTGATCGTGGTCTCCATCAAGGAGGCGATCCCGCGCGGCAAGGTGAAGAAGGGCGACGTGCATCAGGCGGTGATCGTGCGCACCTCGTTTCCGGTGCGCAGGTCGGATGGCAGCGCGATCCGCTTCGATCGCAACGCCGCCGTGCTGATCAACAAGCAGGCCGAGCCGATCGGAACGCGTATCTTCGGCCCGGTGGTCCGCGAACTGCGTGCGCGCCGCTTCATGAAGATCATTTCGCTTGCGCCGGAGGTGCTGTGATGGCGGCGCGTATTCGGAAGGGCGACAAGGTCGTCGTGATCACCGGAACCGACCGCGGCAAGCAGGGCGAGGTGCTCAGCGTGCTGCCGGCCGCAGGACGCGCCGTAGTACGAGGGGTTCGTATTGCCAAGCGCCATACCAAGCCGAAGGGCATGGGCGAGCAGGGCGGCATTGTCGAGCGCGAAGCGTCGATCGACTTGTCCAATCTCAAGCTGGTCGATCCCGCAAGCGGCAAGCCGACCAAGGTCGGCTTCCGCGTGCTGGATGACGGCCGCAAGGTCCGTGTCGCGAAGGCGACCGGACAGATTATCGAAGGCTGAGGACCCGGTCATGGTAGAGACGACCAACGCGAGACCCGAGCCGCAAAAACCACGCATGCAGCAGCGCTATGAAAGTGAGTTGCGCGCGAGCCTGCGTGAGCAGTTCGGCTACAAGAACGTCATGCAGGTGCCGCGTTTGGAAAAGATCGTGATCAACATGGGCGTCGGCGAGGCGGCGGCCGATCAGAAGAAACTTGACGCCGCGGTCGGCGACCTGATGCTGATCTCCGGTCAGAAGCCGGTGAAGACGGTGGCGAAGAAGGCGATCGCCGGCTTCAAAATCCGCGCGGGCCTGCCGATTGGCTGCAAGGTGACGCTACGTCGGGCGCGCATGTACGAGTTTCTGGACCGGCTGGTGACGATCGCGATGCCGCGGGTGCGCGATTTTCGCGGGCTGCCTGCCAACAAGGGTTTCGATGGACGCGGCAACTTCGCCATGGGCCTGAAGGAGCAGATCGTGTTCCCCGAGATCAACTACGACAAGGTCGACCAGGTGCGCGGCATGGACATCATCTTCGTGACCAACGCCGCGACCGATGGCGAGGCCAAGGCGTTGCTGAAGGGCTTCGACCTGCCGTTTCTCGCCAGCTAAAATGAAGTTTTTTTGGAAAACGGCGAGGGGTGCGCGCCTCGCAGGTTCCGGAGGGTAGTTATGGCCAAGACATCCGTCGTCAATCGCAACCTCAAGCGTCGCGCAATGACCGCGCGCGACAAGGGCAAGCGTGCGTCGCTGAAGAACATCGTCATGGATCGCACGCTGCCGGTCGAGGATCGTTTCGAGGCGTCGATGAAGCTGGCGCAGTTGCCGCGCAACGGCGCCCGCGTCCGTGTCAAGCTGCGCTGCAAGCTGACCGGGCGCGCGCACGCGAACTACCGCAAATTCGAGCTCTGCCGCATCGCGTTGCGCGATCTGGCCAGCAGCGGCCAGATTCCCGGCATGGTCAAGTCGAGCTGGTAAGGGGAGCACGCCATGTCGATGTCCGATCCCCTGGGTGACATGCTCACCCGCATTCGCAACGCGCAGCGTTCGCGGCATGCCGCGTGCGTCTCGCCGGCGTCGAAGCTGCGCACCGGCGTGCTCGACGCGCTGCGCCGCGAGGGCTATATCCGCGGCTTCAAGGCCGAGGAGCTGCGCCCTGGCATCGCCCAGTTGCGCATCGAGCTGAAATACACCGATGGCGAGCCGGTGATCAAAGAGATCCATCGCGTCTCCAAGCCCGGGCGAAGGGTGTATTCCAAGATCAGGGAAATGCCGCGGGTCTATGCCGGCCTCGGTGTGTCCATTCTGTCGACGCCGCGCGGCGTCCTGAGCGATGCAGAGGCTCGCGCCGCCAATGTCGGCGGCGAGGTCCTGTGTCGCGTGTTCTGAGGGGGGCGTCATGTCACGTGTAGGCAAATACCCTGTCGAGATCCCCCAGGGCGTGCAGGTGGCGATCGCGGCCGGCGTTCTGACCGCGACCGGCAAGCTCGGCGAGCTGCGGCTGCCGCTCTCGGAGCATGTCGAGACCACCGTCGCCGACGGCCGGGTCAGCGTGGTGCCGCGCAGCAAGGCGGCGCCCTCCCGGATGATGTGGGGCACCACGCGCGCTTTGGTTGCCTCGATGGTCAAAGGCGTGTCGACCGGCTACAGCAAGACGCTCGAGATCACCGGCACCGGCTACCGCGCCTCTGTGCAGGGCTCCAACCTGGTGATGAATCTCGGCTACTCGCACGACATCGTCTATGCGATCCCGCCGGGCATCAAGATCACGGCGCCGCGTCCGACGGCGGTTGTGGTCGAAGGCATCGACAAGCAGCGCGTCGGCCAGGTGGCGCTCGACATACGCAACTTCCGTGGTCCGGAGCCCTACAAGGGCAAGGGAGTGCGCTACGACAACGAGGTCATCCGCCGCAAGGAAGGCAAGAAGAAGTAATGAGCACGCAACAGGATCTGCGGGAGCGCCGGCGCACGCGCCTGCGCTTTCAGCTCCGCAGCAAAGGCGGTGGGCGTCCGCGCCTGTCGGTGTTCCGTTCCGGCAAGAATATCCACGCCCAGGTGATTGACGACGCGAACGGCCGCACGGTGGCGGCGGCATCATCGCTCGATCCCGGCCTGCGCGAGAAAATCAAGTCGGGCGCGCTCAAGACCGGCGCCAATGCCGAGGCGGCGGCGGCGGTCGGCAAGCTCATCGCCGAGCGCGCGGTTGCCGCCGGCGTCAGCCGCGTGGTCTTCGACCGCGGGTCCTATCTCTATCATGGGCGCGTCAAGGCGCTGGCGGAGGCGGCCCGAGAGGGCGGCCTCGCCTTCTGAAGGAGCTCTCTCGCATGGCACGTGAACCGAGAGAAGGAGGTCGGGGCGGCGGCCGCGACCGCGACCATAATCGCGACGGCGACGACCTGGTCGACAAGCTGGTCACCATCAACCGCGTGGCAAAGGTGGTCAAAGGCGGGCGTCGTTTCGCCTTCGCCGCTCTTGTGGTCGTGGGAGACCAGAAGGGGCGCGTCGGCTACGGCGCCGGCAAGGCGCGCGAGGTGCCCGAAGCGATACGCAAGGCGACCGAGCGGGCCAAGCGCACCATGATCCGCGTGCCGATGAAGGAAGGCCGCACGCTGCATCACGACTCCGCCGGCCATTACGGCGCCGGCCACGTGGTGCTGCGTTCGGCCGAAGCCGGCACCGGGATCATCGCCGGCGGTCCGATGCGCGCGGTGTTCGAGAGCCTTGGCATCGGCGACGTGGTGGCCAAGTCGCTCGGCAGCCGCAACTCGCACAACATGGTCAAGGCCACGTTCGACGCGTTGCAACGTTGCGCCAGCCCGCGTTCGGTGGCGAGCCGACGCGGCAAGAAGGTGTCGGACATTCTGGGCAAGCGCGACGGCGGCCCGGTGATCGAGGCTCCGGCCCTGGACGCGGCAACGCCGGAGACGGCCAATGTCTGAGACACTCGCCGCACTCACGCGCTTGTCGGGCGAGCGCGTGCGCATCACCCAGACCGGCTCCGGCAACGGTCAGAAGCCGGGCCAGCAGGCCACGCTGCGCGGCCTTGGTCTCGATCGGATCGGCAAGACACGCGAACTCGAGAACACCGCCGCAGTGCGCGGGATGATACGCAAGGTCTCCCACCTGGTGCGTGTGGAGGACTGAGCCATGAACCTGAATGAACTGCGCGACAACGAAGGCTCGCGCTACCGCAAGAAGCGTCTCGGCCGCGGCATTGGCTCGGGCAAGGGCAAGACGTCGGGCAAAGGCGTGAAGGGTCAGAAGGCGCGCGAAGGCGTGTCGCTGAACGGCTTCGAGGGTGGTCAGTTGCCGATCTACCGTCGCCTGCCGAAGCGCGGCTTCAACAACCTCTTCCGCAAGGTCTATGCGCCGGTCAACCTTGGCGCGGTGCAAAAAGCGATCGTCGACGGCAAGATCGATAGCGCGAGCGAGATCGACGAGTCGGCGCTTCGCAAGGCGGGACTGGTCGGCAGCGGCAAGGTCTTGGGCGTGCGTATCCTCGCGAGCGGCGAACTGACGCAGGCGGTACGCTTCTCGGTGTCCGGAGCCTCAGCGGCGGCGATCGCGGCGATCGAACAGGCGGGCGGCTCGATCACCGTGTCGGTGCCGCCCAAGGCGGCTGCCGCCGCCTGATTGCTTGCGTCCCGCCTGTGCTGAGCTAGAACAGACAGCGCCGCCGCGAATGGGGCGCTGTTCTACGATGAGGGGAATGCACGGATGGCCGTAGGCGCCGAGCAGATGGCTGCCAACCTGAATTTCGGCGCGCTGGGCAAGGCGACCGAGTTGTGGAAGCGGATCTGGTTCACGCTGGGCGCCCTCGTCATCTACCGGCTGGGGACCTACATCCCGGTGCCCGGCATCGACGCCACGGTCATGGGCCAGTTGATGGCCCAGCACCAGAGCGGCATCCTGGGCATGTTCAACATGTTCACCGGCGGTGCGCTCGGCCGCGCCACCGTGTTTGCGCTGAACATCATGCCCTATATCAGCGCCTCCATCATCATCCAGTTGATGTCGTCCGCGATCCCATCGCTCGAGACGCTCAAGAAGGAGGGTGAATCCGGCCGCAAGAAGCTCAACCAGTACACCCGCTATCTCACCGTCTTCATCGCCCTGTTCCAGGCCTATGGCTTCGCGGTGGGGCTGGAGGCTATGCACGGCACCCACGGTGCGCCGGCGGTGATCGATCCGGGCACGTTCTTCATCTTCTCCTGTGTCGTCACCCTGGTCGGCGGCACCATGTTCCTGATGTGGCTCGGCGAGCAGATCACCGCGCGCGGCGTCGGCAACGGCATCAGCCTGATCATCTTCGCGGGCATCGTCGCCAACCTGCCGCACGCCTTGGCCACGATGCTGCAGCTTGGCTATACCGGCGGCCTCTCGCCGTTCTTCGTCGCCTTGTTCCTGCTGCTCGCCATCGTCGTCATCGGCTTCATCACCTTCATGGAATCAGCCCAGCGTCGGGTGACCATCCAGTATCCCAAGCGTCAGCAGGGCAACCGCATGTTCGGCGGGGATTCCACGCACATGCCGCTCAAGGTCAACACTTCCGGCGTGATCCCGCCGATCTTCGCGTCCTCGGTGCTGCTGATCCCGGCCACCATCGCGGGGTTTGCCGCCAGCAGCGGCGGCCATGGCTGGCTGACCTATATCGGCTTGCTGCTCGGCCACGGCCAGCCGATCTACATGCTGCTTTACGCCGCTATGATCATCTTCTTCTCGTTCTTCTACGCCGCAGTGACCTTCAATCCGACCGAGACCGCCGACAACCTGCGCAAGCAGGGCGGCTTTCTCCCCGGCATACGGCCCGGCGCCAACACCGCGACCTTCCTGGACCGCATCCTGACCCGGCTGACGACGATCGGGGCGCTCTACCTCACCATCGTCTGTCTGCTGCCCGAGATCCTGATCAGCCGCTACAGCGTGCCGTTCTACTTTGGCGGCACCAGCCTGATCATCATCGTCTCGGTGGCGATGGACACGCGCGCGCAGATCACGTCGCATCTGCTGGCCCACCAGTATGAGGGCCTGATCCGCAAATCGCGCGGCAGAGCGCGCCTCAGATGAACCTGATCTTTCTCGGCCCGCCTGGCGCCGGCAAGGGCACCCAGGCAAAGCGCCTGGAGCGTTTGCACGGCATCGCCCAGATTTCGACCGGCGACATGCTCCGCGCCGAAGTCGCCGCCGGCAGCGAGATCGGCCGCAAGGCGCGCGCCATCATGGACTCCGGCGCCCTGGTGCCCGACGAGGTCATCATCACCATGCTCGGCCAGCGTATCAGTCAGCCGGACTGCGCCCGCGGCTTCATCCTGGACGGTTTTCCCCGCACCGAGGCCCAGGCGGACGCGCTGGATGCCTTGATGCGGCAGCGCGGCCTTGCCATCGACGCCGTGCTGGCGCTCGAGGTCGACGAGGCCGAACTCACCGAGCGCATTGCCGGACGCTTTACCTGCGCCACATGCGGCGCCGGCTATCATGACAGCTTCAAGCTGCCGAAACTGCCCGGCACATGCGACATCTGCGGCGGCCATGACTTCATCCGCCGCGCCGACGACAAGCGTGAGACCGTCGCCGCCCGGCTGGCCGCGTTCCGTGAGCAGACGGCGCCGATCCTGCCGTATTATGCGGGTCAGAACCGGCTTCACACCATCGACGGCATGGCCGGCATCGATCAGGTCAGTGCGGAAATCGATCGCGTGCTCGCGAAGAGTTGATCCCGTAAGATTGACTCGAAGGGCACTGACAGTATAGTGCGCGCCCTCGAACCGGCTTGCGCGACCCCGCACATTCGCTGTGGATGGCCGGGCTGTATTCAATCATTCGCGCTGCCGGATCACGCACGGATTTGCGGGTGACGAAATCTTTTGCCCGGCTGGTCCGGGCAGACAAGGAGTGAGTGACGTGGCGCGTATTGCCGGCGTGAACATCCCGACCAACAAGCGCGTGACGGTCGCGCTCCGCTATATTTACGGCATCGGACCATCGAAGGCGCAGGAAATCTGCACATCGCTGGCCATTCCCGACGCCCGTCGGGTCAATGAGTTGTCCGACGACGACGTGCTTCGCATACGCGAGTTGATCGACCGGCAATTCCGCGTCGAGGGCGATCTGCGTCGCGAGCTTGCCATGAACATCAAGCGGCTGATGGATCTGGGCTGCTATCGCGGCTTGCGTCACCGACGCGGCTTGCCGGTGCGTGGCCAGCGCACCCACACCAACGCACGTACGCGCAAGGGCAAGGCGGTGGCGATCGCCGGCAAGAAGAAGGTGACGAAGTAATGGCCAAGGCCGCCGCACCACGTGTTCGCAAGAAAGAACGCAAGAACATCATCTCCGGCGTGGCGCACGTGCTGTCCACGTTCAACAACACGATGATCACCATTGCCGACGCGCAAGGCAATTCGATTGCCTGGTCTTCCTCCGGCAGCCAAGGTTTCAAGGGTTCGCGCAAGTCGACTCCGTATGCCGCTCAGGTCGCGGCCGAGGATGCCGGACGCAAGGCGCGTGAGCACGGCATGGAGACGCTCGAGATTGAGGTGTCCGGGCCAGGCTCGGGACGCGAGAGCGCGTTGCGTGCGCTCCAGGCGGTCGGCTTCTCGATCACCGCGATCCGCGACATGACTCCCATTCCGCATAACGGATGCCGGCCGCGCAAGCGCCGCCGCGTCTGACCTCTCGAGACACAAGCGGTCATCCCGTCTTTAGAAAGGCCACAATCTTGGTCCTGCAGAAAAACTGGCAGTCGCTGATCAAGCCGGAAAAGCTTGAAGTCGAGTCCGGCGCCGAGCCGCAGCGTACCGCGACGATCGTCGCCGAGCCGCTGGAGCGCGGTTTCGGCATGACCCTCGGTAACGCCATTCGCCGCATCCTGCTTTCCTCGCTGCAGGGAGCAGCGGTCACCGCGATTCAGATCGATGGCGTGCTGCACGAATTCTCCTCGATTGCCGGCGTCCGAGAGGACGTGACCGACATCGTGCTCAATATCAAGCAACTCGCGCTGCGCATGCACGGCGAAGGCCCGAAGCGCATGGTGCTGACCGCGACCGGCCCGGGCGAAGTGCGCGCGAGCCAGATTCAGCTCGGCCACGATATCGAAGTCATGAACCCCGACATGGTCATCTGCACGCTTGATGACGGGGTCAAGCTTGGCATGGAACTGACCGTGGGGCTCGGCAAGGGCTACGTGCCGGCCGTCGCCAATCGTCCCGAGGACGCGCCGATCGGGTTGATCCCCATTGATGCGATCTACTCGCCGGTTCGACGCGTCTCCTACAAGGTCGAGCCGACACGCGTCGGCCAGGTGACCGACTACGACAAGCTGCTGCTCACCGTCGAGACCAACGGCGCGGTCACACCCGAGGACGCCGTGGCACTCGCCGCACGCATTCTCCAGGACCAGCTTCAGCTTTTCATCAATTTCGATGAGCCGCGTCCGGTCCGCACCGAGGAGCCGCAGGACGACCTGCCGTTCAACCGCAACCTGCTGCGCAAGGTTGACGAACTGGAACTGTCGGTGCGCTCGGCCAACTGCCTCAAGAACGACAACATCGTCTATATCGGCGATCTCGTGCAGAAGACCGAGCAGGAGATGCTGCGCACTCCGAACTTTGGACGCAAGTCGCTCAACGAGATCAAGGAGGTGCTGACTTCCATGGGGCTCGCGCTGGGGATGAACGTGCCATCCTGGCCGCCCGAGAACATCGAAGATCTCGCCAAAAGGCTCGACGAGCCGTTCTGAGCCCAGAGGAAACAGACTCATGCGTCACGGAGTTGCCGGCCGTAAGCTCGGCGTCACATCATCTCATCGGCTCGCCATGTTCCGCAACATGGCGGTGGCGCTGATCAAGCATGAGCAGATCACCACCACCTTGCCGAAGGCCAAGGAGCTACGTCCGGTCGCCGAACGGCTGATTACGCTCGGCAAGCGTGGCGGGCTGCACGCGCGCCGTCAGGCCTACGCACAACTCCGCGACGACATCATCGTCAGCAAGCTGTTCTCAACCATTGCCGATCGTTACAAGGCCCGCGCAGGAGGCTATACCCGCGTGCTCCGCGCCGGCATGCGGCACGGCGACGCCGCCGATATGGCGGTCATCGAACTGGTCGATCGCGACATCGCCGCCAAGGGGCTGGACAGCGGCCCGCGTCCGGAGACGGCAGGTGAGGAAGAGGAGTAGGCTTCCGGCCTCACTGGCTCGATAGGTCAATCACGACTTTGCCAAGATGCGTGGCGCCCTTGAGGTGCTCATAGGCTCCCTTTGCGTCTTCAAGCGGAAAGACACGATCGATCACCGGCTCAAGCCGATGCTGGCTGATGGCACGGTTCATCGCTTCGAACATCTGTCGTGATCCGACATAGATCGGGCGGACAATGGTGCCGCTCTTGAAGATGGCGAGCGGATCGATCTGACCTCGTGTCAGCACGCCGATCAGAGTGACCACTCCGCCGTTTCTGGCCGCGGCCAGCGACCGGCCCAACGTGCCGGGGCCACCGACCTCGACCACCTGGTCGGCGCCATGCCCATCCGTGAGGTCGCGCACCCTGTCCTGCCACTCAGGATTTGCCTTGTAGTTGATGCCGTCCGACGCGCCCATGGCTCGGACCCGCTCCAGCTTGTCGTCGCTCGACGAGGTGGCGATGACGCGTGCCCCCGCCGCCCGGGCGAATTGCAGCGCGAAGATCGACACGCCGCCGGTGCCGAGAATCAGCACCGTCTGTCCAGGCTGCAGCGGATGCAGGCCATACAGCGCATTCCAGGCGGTGACGGCGGCGCAAGGCAGCGTCGCCGCCTGCTGGTAGGAAAGGTGTTCAGGGATATGCACCAGACCCTGCTCGTCGAACACGACATACTCGGCGAGCACGCCGTCGATTGCGCCGCCCAACGCGGTCTGCCCATGCTGCGGCTCGATGTCGCCGCCAAGCCAGCCTTGCATGAAGATCCCGGCAACGCGGTCGCCGGGCTTCACGCGGGTGACACCGTCGCCAACCTCGACCACCTCGCCGGCGCCGTCCGACAGCGGCACCAGATCAGGCGGCAACGCGCTCAGCATGTATGTGCCGTTTGCAACCGACAGATCGCGGAAGTTCAGCGAGGCCGCCCGCATACGCACCATGACCTGCCCGCGCCCGCATTTCGGCGCGTCCGCCTCGGTAAAGGTAAGATCATTCAGCCCGGTCTGTCTGGGCAGGCGGTAAAGGCGCATGGCACCGCGTCTCCGTTATCTGCAAAGTGCAAACGGCGCGCGCGGTAAAAGTTTTCGGAGTCGTTTGCGAGGGCGATTCACGCTTCAGGTTGAAGTCAACCTGAAGCGATCGCCCGCTAAATCTCCACCTGATGGCCGATTTCGACCAGCCGGTTTCGCGGCAAGGCGAAGCGGTCCGACGCGCGCACCGCGTTGCGGTACATCAACCCGAAGAGAAGCCGCTGCCAAAGCAGCATCTTCGGTCTTGGCTCCCGCGGCACGATGTCCTCCTGGCTGGTGAGATAGAGCGCATCCTCGAGATCGACGTCGCAACCGCTTGCTCTGGCGGTCCTCAAGGCTTCCGGCAGGTTGGGGATTTCGACAAAGCCGAAGGACGCCGTCACCTGCCAGATGCCATCGAGTATCTTGTGCGTGCTGACCCGGTTCGCGGAGGCGACCCGCGCCTCTTCGACAAACCTTACGCCCAGTACGACGACCCGCTCGGGAAGCGAGTGGAAGTCGGCGATATACCGCGCCATGATCGGCGGCACCGCGGAGTCAGACCGCGTCAGGAACACGATCGATCCGGCGACGCGCGCAATCTCCTGCCCCCGTAACTGCGCCAGGATGTCATCCGCCCGACGCGTGAGCGGCGCCAGGCCGTCGCGGATCAGGCCGACGCCGCGATGCCAGGTGACCATCAGGACGAACAATATGAAGCCGATCGCCAGCGGCACGTAGCCGCCCTGCCTGATCTTGAGCAGATTGGCGCCGAAGAACGCGGCATCGACGACGAAGAACAGCAGGGCGATTGGCGCCGCCGCCGCGACGCTCCAACGCCAGCGCTCACGCATGACGTCGTAGATCAGCGCCGTGGTCATCAGCATGGTCGTGGCAACCGCGGTGCCATAGGCGCCCGACAGCTTTTCCGAGGACCCGAAGCCGACGGCGATGGCGATCGTCGCCGTCATCATGATCCAGTTCACCACGGGCACGTAGATCTGGCCGTACTCCGAGTCGGAGGTCTGCCGGATGTTGAGCCCCGGAAACCAGCCGAGCTGCATCGCCTGCCGGGTCAGGGTGAACACCCCGGTGATGATCGCCTGGCTGGCGATGATCGTGGCCACGGTCGCGAGAATGACGATGGGGATGACAAGCGCGTGCGGCAGTGCTGCGAAGAACGGGTTGCCTTTCAGGCCCGCGTGCGCGTCCATGAACGCCACCTGGCCGGCGTAGCTCAGCAGCAAGGCCGGGAACACGACGACCAGCCAGGCGCCTCGGACCGACGCGCGTCCGACGCTGCCCATGTCGGCGTAGAGCGCCTCGGCGCCGGTCACGCACAGGAAGACGCCGCCGAGCACGATGAAGCTGGCCCATCCGTGCCGGATGAGAAAATCAAGCCCCAACAGCGGGTTGACCGCCGCGAGCGCGGCCGGATGCGCCGCTATGTTGATCGCGCCCAGGATGCCGATGACCGCGAACCAGAGCAGCATGACCGGCCCGAACACGCGGCCGATCGACGCCACCCCGAACGGCTGCGCGGCAAACAGGGCCAGGAGGATCAGCACAGCGCCGGGCAGGACGTAGGGCTTGACCGCGCCAGTGATGGTCTCGGTGCCCTCCAGCGCGCTGAGCACGGAAATGGCCGGTGTGATGACCCCGTCGCCATAGAGCAGGGCGGCTCCGAACAGGCCGGCGCAGGTCAGCAGCGTCGCGCGCGAGAGCAGCGTCCGGCCGAAACGCGGGCCGATCAGGGCCAGCAGCGCCAGGATGCCGCCCTCGCCATGGCTGTCGGCGCGCATCACCAGGGCCGCGTATTTCAGCGTGACCACGATCATCAGGGTCCAGATCAGCAGCGACAGGCTGCCAAGCAGCACCTCATGGTTCGGCTTGCCGCCGGCGCCGTCGACGACGGTCTGCAGCGTGTAGAGCGGGCTGGTGCCGAGATCGCCGAAGACGATCCCCAATGCCGCGAGGCCCCCCGCGGCGATGCTTCGCTGTGAAGTCCGATGATCGTGCATGCCGTCTCCAAGCCCATCCGAACCGGATGCCGCGGCCGGTGTTGATGAAAGCGGCGTGTAGCGTGATCAAGGACGGATGAACATGGCGGGCGGCTTTGTCTGGCAGGCGCGTACGTTGCTCCGCTCGGCGCGCGCCGCCACGCTCGCGACGGCGCGGGAGGGTCAGCCGTTTGCGGCGCTGATTACTCCGGCCGCCGCGCCTGACCTGTCGGTGCTGATGCTGCTGTCGTCCCTGTCCGAGCATACCGGCCAGCTTCTTGCCGATTCGCGCTGTGCCCTCATGGTGGCAGGCGAGGCCGCGGACGCCAATCCGCAGACGGCGCCCCGCCTGAGCGTGATGGGACGGGCGACACCCGACCCTGACCCGGAGCTTCGCGCCCGCTGGGTCGCGCGACATCCTTATGCCGCCTTCTACGCGGGATTGGGCGACTTCAGAATTTTCCGGCTGCGCCCGGAGAGCGGCCACTTCATCGGCGGTTTCGCAAGCGCGCACCGGCTGAGCCAGGCCGACCTCACGCCCAAGCCGGCCGCGATCATGGCCATTGCCGCCGCCGAAGCGCAGATCATCGAGCACATGAACGCCGACCACGCGGACTCCATCGCGATGATGGCGGGCAGTTCCGGCTGGCGCATGGCGGCGGTCGACGTGGATGGCTGCGACCTGGCGCGCGACGAGGCCGTGCTGCGCATCGCCTGGTCGGCGCCGGTCACTGACGCCGGCGGCGTGCGTTCCGAACTGATCCGGCTCGCGCGCGCCTGAAGCTCTCGGGCGCTCACCCCTGCCGATGCTCGTGCAGCATGGTGTGGATGAAGCCCAGCTTCTCGCGCACCGCCGTCGAGATGATGAACGGATAAAGGTTCGACAGCCCGATCGAGCGATTGAGGTTGTTCAGCGCGAACGTCATCGGCAGCGCGTCCACCAGCCAGTTGCAGGCATCGTGGGCGGCATTGGCGCAAAGCCGCACCGGGCGGCCGTCTGCGGCGGTCGCGGTGAAGCCGGCGCCGTCCGGCCGCATCACGCTCAGCAACGCCTCGTCAGGCAGATAGCCCAGCGGCGAGCCGCACGTGCCGCAAAGGCGGTTCTCAAAGAACAGCAGGGCCTGGCAGTGCTGGCAGTTGAACAGCTTCATCCTGACGTCCTGGATGAGGTGCGTAGGAACCCCGTGAGCTGTGAAAGCTGTGGCTTTCAACGATACTTGGCGGGGTTCTTCCACCGCTATATGGCGCACTGTCCAGCGACATCCGGAATTCACCCCTGTGCGTCAGGAAGAACTGAACCCCTTAGGCGATTTGTGGTTCACGCACACGTCACGGCAATAGCCGGGTGGCTCTTGCTCTTTGAACCGGACGAACAGCGCTGCCCTCCATCATGGAAACCGGGCTATCGACCGGTGAGCAATACTGCTAAGCAGTATAGCATGAAGGACGATGCCTTCGAATGGGACGACAGCAAAGCTGCCCGCAATTGGCTGGATCACGGCATTCGCTTTGAAGCGGCGTGTGATGTTTTCAGGGATGCGTTCGCCATCGAATGGACGGACGACGGGTACGGAGACGCCGAGGAACGCTTCGTGATGATTGGCATGGTTGAGAACCGTCTGCTGTTCGTCTCTTACACCCTGCGAGGTGAACGAATTCGCATCATCTCGGCACGCGAGGCCGAGCCTCGTGAACGACGGAGGCATCACAATGAAAACCAAGCATGACTGGAGCCGGGTCGATGCAATGGCCGAGGAACAACGCCATGCCGCGGCACTCGCCGATCCCGACGCGCAGCCGCTGACCGATGCCGATATGGATCGCATGAAGCCGACGCCGCGTCTGAAGATCATCCGCAGAGCGCTTGGCCTGACGCAGGAAGAATTTGCGGCTCGGTATCAGATCCCGCTCGGGACGCTGCGGGATTGGGAGCAGGGTGCCAAGCAACCCGACCAGGCGGCGCGCGCCTATCTTCGGGCTATAGCCGGCGATCCGGTGGCAGTGCAACGCGCCCTCCGCTCTGCCGTTCGGCAGCCCGCCTGATCACGGGTGTGGCTCGCGCGCCGCTTGCGTGTCAGAGCGTCGGCACCTTGCTCGGCGCGCTGTCGCGCGAGGCTCTTGCCCTGTTCGGCGTCGTGCTGCGGAAGCGGTCCGCGACCGAAGCCAAAAGAGGGGTCAGTTCCTCATGTCGTCAGGGGCTCAGTTTGCCGTGTCGCCTGACACGCACACAGCACATGTAGAAGGCGACGGGAAAGAGCTGGAGAGAGCACTGGGGCCGCGACCCAAGAGGGAGAACTGCCGCATGGCTCCTGGCGACGCCTCCGCGTTTTGAAACTCGTGGCAACTTCCTGTTCATGAGCAAACACCGAGATTGAGACAGCGATTAGGTGTAGCGACGCACAATGATGTACGGCCAGACGCACAGTAGATGGTCTGTTTCGACGCAAATTAGCTGAGACATATGGCGCCGTCCGGCGCACATTACATGAGACTCAACGCACGCTCGGTGAGACGGACGCGCAATAATCCAAGCGAGGCGCAATGTCTCATTAGCGTTTAGACCCTGGCAGAATTGTCGTCTCGGAAGCAGGAATCGACCCTATTAAGGCAGGAAAAGTGTCGCATGCTGTCGTCCGGCTGGGGTAAGCCTCAATGAGGCAGTGCCCACTTTTGGTGGGATGCGGGTATTGGGCCGATGGGGATAAGCTGGCCACACAGGACCTTTGCTCGGGAATAAACATGCACGTACAGCGGATCGCAGCCTTCTCCAATGGACCGAATGGGGGAAACCCGGCCGGCGTCGTACTCTGCGATGTCCTACCCGCTCCGGAAAGCATGCAGGCCATTGCGGCGGAAGTTGGCTATTCCGAGACGGCTTTCGCCGCACCGCTCGGGAACGACTGGCGGGTGCGCTACTTTGCACCCGAGATCGAAGTGCCGTTCTGCGGCCACGCTACCATTGCGCTCGCAGCGGCGCTCGCCCTGGCACATGGCGATGGGGTCTTCGCGCTCCAGCTCAACGAGACGAGGATCACCGTCGAAGGGCGACGAACGGACCTCAGTCTGTCAGCGGCGCTACAGTCTCCAGCCACCCGCAGCGCCCCCGCTGATCAAAAACTGGTCGACGACGTCCTAAGACTGTTCTCCTATGCTGCTGCTGATCTAGATCCGCGCCTTCCCCCCGCAATCGCGGAAGCTGGCGCTCGGCATCTCGTCATGGCTCTAGACAGCCGGGAGAAGCTGTCCACGATGCACTACGATCTCGGAGCCGGTCGTAGCCTCATGACAGCCGCCGGAATTGTCACCATCAGCCTCGTTCATGCCGAAACCGAAAGTCTCTTCCACGCACGCAATCCCTTCGCAGCCGGCGGTGTCTACGAGGACCCCGCGACGGGAGCAGCGGCTGCGGCCCTGGCGGGCTACCTGCGTGACCTCGGCTGGCCGCATGGCGAAGCTATCGAGATCATCCAAGGCGAGGACATGGGAATGCCGTCTCGGCTACATGCCGAAATCACGTCCGAGCACGGCGCGAGCATCCGTGTTTCCGGGACAGCCCGGGTGATATGACGTCGCACGAAGGGCCGCTTGAGACAGAATTTGGCCGTAGCCGGTCATCATGCCCCGCTGGAAATCTATTGCGCGTCCGTCTCACCGAGTATGCGTTGAGTCTCAGCTAATGTGCGTCGGAAGCTTGCTTCCGTCTCAGCTAATTTGCGTCGGATCGAGGGCTCTATTGCGCGTCTGGGCATCCATCATTGTGCGCCGCTACAATTAGGGGGTCCTACTCGAACGGTGCCAGCGTCTCGGACAAGGTTTCACGCAATATGGTGGTGAGCCGGGCCACGGCCGGTGGCGGGTCTGCCTCAGCCACATGCAGCGACAGCGCGATTCGCGGTAAGGCGGGCAGCCCGACCTCGCCCTGATCCAGGAGGCGAACGCTGCCCGGCAGTCCGGCCGGAGTGCGCAAGCTGACGCCTAGACCGGCTGCGACCGCGGCCCAGAGCCCGGCCAAGCTCGGGCTGGTAAAGGCAAGCCGCCACGAGATGCCGGCCGCATCGAGCGCCGCGATGCCGAGGGTCCGGAACTGGCAGGGCGGCTCGAAAAGGACCAGCGGCAGTGGCTCGCCGGGGTGCCAGAGCAGCTCGCGCCTTGCCGGCCCGATCCAACGGACCGGCAGCTCTGCCAGGCGCTCCGCGTGCGGCCCTTCCGGACCGCCCCAGACCAGGGCAAGGTCGAGCTTGCCCATCCCTACGCGTTCAACCAGTTCGCTGTTGCGCTCCGCACGCGCTTCGACCCGCACGCGCGGATGCTGGCGCGCGAACCGGCCCAGCACTTCCGGCAGCCATTGCTCCGCGAAGTCCTGAGGCAGTCCGAGCCGCGCCCAGCCCTCCAGCTCGGCGCCGCGCACTGCAGCCACCGCCTGATCATTCAGCTCCAGCAAGCGACGAGCGTAGCCCAGCATGGCCTCCCCAGCATCCGTGGGCGCCAAGCTCCGGCCCTGCCGGCGGAGCAGCGAACGTCCGGCCTGGGCTTCCAGCCGGGCCATCTGCTCGCTGACAGCCGAAGACGAGCGGCCGACGCGCTCGGCCGCGCGCGAGAAGCTGCCGAGCTCTAGACCAAGCACGAAGCTGCGCAGCGCATCCACGTCGAGGTTGACCCGTGCGGCCATCGCCCGGCTCTGCCCAAATGTGGGTTCGGAATCTCCCGTTTTCGAGAAAGGTCCTGCACTGCTAAGCCTGCTGCGTCAAGGCCGGGCAGAACCGGGGGGCGAAGAGGAGGAGGTGATGCCGTTCGTGAGCATCAAAGTGGCCGGTCCGATACTGGCGCCCGAGCAGGTGCGATGCCTGCAGCAGAAGGCGACGCGGTTGATGGCTGGAGTCATGCGCAAGAGCGCCGAACTGACCGCCGTACTGGTGGAGCAGGTGTCCGCTGCGGCCTGGTCCATAGGTGGCGAGCAGGTGCGGGCCGCCGCCCACCTCGAGGTGAAGGTGACGGAAGGCACGAATACGGCCGAGGAAAAGGCGCGCTTCGTCGACGAAGCCATGCGGCTCCTGCGCTCCGTGCTCGGTGCCGACCTCACCCCCGTGACCTACGTCGTCGTGCACGAGGTGCCCGGTGATTCGTGGGGCTGGGACGGCCAGACCCAAACGCAACGAGCACAAGCCTCCAAAGCAGCCTGATCCCCTCAATCCCAGAATCCGATCAGCAGGAGACCGCACGGCCATGCCGCTCGTCCGCATCGACCATGTCTCCGATCTCACCGCCTACGAAGCCTATCGCGACCGGCTACGGAATGACCCGACCGGCAGGGAAAATTACGAGTTTGCGCGACAGGAACGCTTCATCCGCCGCGAGGATCGCATTTTCCTGCGCCTGGCTTCCAGCCCGCACGCCCTCCTGGTGCGGCCGTGATCACCGTG
This sequence comes from uncultured Acetobacteraceae bacterium, assembly GCA_964246745.1. Lineage (GTDB taxonomy): Bacteria > Pseudomonadota > Alphaproteobacteria > Acetobacterales > Acetobacteraceae > Lichenicoccus. The sequence continues at coordinate 47,156 of CAXTRK010000012.1, read as the reverse complement.
GAGACGTCCGGAGAGCAGTTCGAGGGTAAGGCAACGCCGTGAGCTCCATCAGCGCCTATGAACGGTTTCGCGCCCTGCATGATCGGCCCGGTGCGTTTATCATGCCCAACGCCTGGGACGGCGCCTCGGCTGTGCTGCTCAAGCGGTCGGGATTCGAGGCGCTCGGCAGCTCTTCCTTCGCGATCGCCGCGGCGATGGGCCGCCAGGATGGCACCCATGCGGTGAGCCTCGCAGAGTCAGTTGCCAACGCCGCTCTGTTGGCGCGTGCCACCGGGCTGCCGGTGAACGGTGACCTGGAGGACGGCTACGGCCCGACGCCGGAGGACTGCGCCGCCACCGTCGAAGCCGCGATCCTCGGCGGACTTGCGGGGCTCGGCATCGAGGACACAACCGCTGATCCTGCTCGTCCGATCCACGATTTCGACAACGCCGTCGCTCGCGTCCGCGCGGCAGCAAGAGCGGCTCGCGGGCGTATTCTCCTGACCGGCCGCAATGACAATTTCCTGAACGGCCGTCCGGATCTCGACGATACCCGGCCTTCCTGACATGGAGGCGATCAGTGCCGTCGTGCGCGCGGTCGCGCCCAAGCCAGTCAACGTGCTGATCGGTCCCGGCGTGCACCTTACTCAGCTCGCCGCAGCGGGCGTGCGTCGCGTCAGCCTTGGCGGGGCGCTCTATCGGCGCGCGATGGGAGGATTGGTCGAGGCGGCGGAGGCGCTGCGGACCGGTGATCTCCCAATCGCCGTGTGCGGCGCAGTGCCGGGCGGCGATCTCGTCGAGATGCTGCCACCACCCGCCATTTGTCGTTGAAGGCAACAGCGAAAGCCGACGCCGCCGTCCACGGAAGCATAACGATTTGGCGAGCCGCACGCGCATCTCGGCACCGGCTTGCGCGTTGACCCGCGGCAAACGCATCGGGGAGCATGCAGGGATGATCGACAGCAACCGTATCGAAGGGGCCGCCGAGGACACCATCGGCAAGGTTCAGGACGGCATGGGAGGGCTGCTTGGCGATGGCGCCACCCAGGCGAAAGGCAAGGCGCGTCAGGCCATGGGCCAAGCCCAGGGCACCTATGGAGAGACGCTCGACACGCTGCGCGATCTCACCGCGGATCAGCCGATCGTAGCCCTGGTCGCCGCCACCGGCATCGGCTTTGTCATCGGCGCGCTGTTCGCGAGACGTTGACGCCCGGCCTGCCTTGAAACTCTGGAGATCACATCATGCTGAAACTCGCCTTGCTGTTTCTGGTCATTTCGATCATCGCCGGCATCTTCGGCTTCGGCGGCGTGTCGGCCGCGTCCGCGGGCATTGCCAAGATCCTGTTCTTCATCTTCATCGTGATCTTCCTGATTTTCCTGGTGCTCGGCGTCCTGGCCGGTAAGGCGATATTTTGAGCGGAACGGTGGGTGGCTTGCGCTATTTGCCTTCCAGAAAGGCGGGAATCAGCGGATTATAGGTCTGCAATGAATTCTTGCTCGGCAGATCGGCGGCTTGCCACCCTCCGCCCATCTGCTCGATCAGCGACACGCTGTCGATCAATCGGTTCTGCTGGATCGTCAGCGCGGTCTGTTCGTTGCTGAGCGCCGTGGTCTGCGCGGTGACGACTGTGGTGTAGTCGACCGTGCCGGCACGATACTGGTTGAGTGCCACCGTGACGGCTTGCTCCGACAGCGACACGGCGAGGGCTTCCGACCGCGCCTGCTCGGCCAGGATGCGCAAGCCCGAGAGATCGTCCTCGGTCGTCTCGAACGCGGTCAGCACCGTCTGACGGTACGACGCCACCGAGGCATCATAGGCGGCGCGGGCCTCGTCGATCGAGGCGGAACGCAGGCCGCCTTCGAACAGCACCTCGGTGGCGCTGGCGCCAAGCGACCACAGCCGGTTGGAGGCCTGGATCAGCGAGCCGATCGGATTGCCGGTCCAGCCATACGCCGCCGACAGGCTGACAGCAGGGTAGAATGCCGCCACGTCCACCCCGATCAGCGCGTTCTCCTGCTCCATGGCGCGCTCCGCCGCGGCGACGTCGGGCCTGCGCTGCAACATCGCCGCTGGCAGCAGCACCGGAGTCGCCGGTATGCGCGCCGGCAGGTCCAGGGGCGGCAGGCTCAGCTCGGCGGGAGGCCGACCGGTCAACACGGCGATGGCATGCTCGTACTGCGCGCGCAGCACACCGACATCGACCGCGTCCGCGCGGGTCTGCTGGAGCAGTGTCTCGGCCTGCAGCAAAGCGGTGGGCGAGGTCGTGCCGAGGCCGGCCTGATACTGGTTGCGTGTCACCCGCAGCGACTCCTCGTAGCTTGCCACGGTCCGATTGAGCAGATCCTGCAGCGAGTCCTCGGCACGCAGATCGAAGTAGTCGGTGGCCAGCGCGGCCTGGTAGGAGAGCGTCGCGTTGGCGAGGTCCGCGGCACTCGCCTGGGCGGCGGCGACGTCGCTTTCCACCTGACGGCGTATCCGCCCCCACAGGTCGAGATCCCAGCTTGCGGTGGCCTCAAGCTGATAGGTGGTGCTGGTGATGCTGTTCTTTCGGCTGAAGGGAATGACCGCGTTGGTCACGCCGGCAACCGCGTTGCTGCCGACGCCGCTCGAGTTGCGTGTCACCGCCGGAGTGCCGCTCAAGCTTGGATACAGGCTCGAACGCTCGACATTCACCAGGGCCTGCGCCTGCCGGTAGTTGGCCTCCGCCACCTTGACGTTCTGGTTGGAGATGCTGACCTGCGCCTCAAGCCCATCCAGCACCGGATCGTCATAGATCAGCCACCAGCGTCCCTTGCCGAGGTCGGCGAGTTCGGGCGCGGCCCGCTGCCAGCCCGGCGCCGGCTGCAATTCCTTGAAGCGTTCCGAGACGATCGCGCTCGGGCGATGGTAATCGGGTCCGACCATGCAGCCGTCCAGCGTGGGCAGCAAGGCGGCCGGCAGCAGGGCGTGCAAAACCCGCCTCGCCGGCAAGCGGGCGCGAAGTCCGGACCTTCGTTGTCTCATTCGGCAGGTGCACCCTTTGGCAAGCGTCCCGGACGCGCGGCGCGCCGTCGGTTCCAGCGTGCATTCCACCAATGCCGCATGCGGTCGAGATAGAGGTAGATGACCGGCGTCGTATAGAGCGTCAGCGCCTGGCTGACGACCAGCCCGCCAACCACCGACAGCCCGAGCGGGCGGCGCAGCTCATTGCCATAGCCGTGCCCGAACACCAGCGGGAGCGCTCCCAGAGCCGCGGCAAAGCTGGTCATCATGATCGGGCGGAAGCGCAGCCGGCAGGCCTGGGTGATCGCGTCGAGCGGCGCCAGCCCCTCGTTGCGTTCGGCGTTGAGCGCGAAGTCGATCAGCAGGATCGCGTTCTTCTTCACGATGCCGATCAGCAGGATGACGCCGATCAGCGCGATCAGCGAGAACTCCTCGCCGAAAAGCTGCAGCGCCAGGAGGGCTCCGACCCCCGCCGACGGCAGCGTGGACAGGATCGTCAGCGGATGCACGAAGCTCTCATAGAGCACGCCCAAGGTGACATAGACCGCGGCGAGCGCTGCCAGGATCAGCAGCGGCTCGTCGCCCACGGTCTTCTCGAACTGTGCCGCGGTGCCGGCAAAGCTGCCATGGATGCTGGCCGGCATATGGATCTGGATCATCGTCTGGCGGATCACCTGCCCGGCGTCGGACAGCGACTTGCCCGCCGCCAGATCGAACGAGATCGTGGCGGCGACGAAGTTGCCTTGATGATTGACGCTGAGCGGCGTGGTCGCGCTGACAATCCGCGTCACCGCCGACAGCGGCACCATCGTCTCCACCGAGGTGGTCACCGCCGAGCCGTTCGAGGTGGCCTTGCCGCCGGCGATGCTGTTGCTGATGCTGTTGGCGAGCGACTGCTGGCTGGTCGACTGGGTGGTTGCAGACTGGGTGGCCGCCGACTGGGTGGTCGTGGACTGGGTGCCCCCGGCCGCGGTCTGCGTGCCAACTGTCTGGGTGCCAGAGCCGCCGCCGCCGGTGTTCGCCGCGGTGCTGGCCCGGGTCACACGGATGGTGTTGCTTGCGGTGCTGCCATTGGCGGTGCCGCCTGACGTGCTGACCCAGATCTCGTTGAGGATGCCGGGCGAGAGCGAGAAGCGCGGCTGCACCTCCATCACCACATGATACTGGTTGAGCGCGTTGTAGATCACCGAGGCGCTGCGCTGGCCGAAGGCATCATACAGCGTGTTGCTGATGAGCTGCGGCGTGATCTGCAGCCGTGCCGCGTTGTCGCGCTGGATCGCCACCTCGGTGGCCGGGCCGCCCTGCTGCACGTCGGAGCCCACCTGTGTCAGCTCCGGACGCTTTTGCAGCGCCCGTGTCAGGATCGGCGCCCATGTGTAGAGCTGCTTCGACGAGTCCGACTCCAAGGTGTATTGATAGGCGGCATTGCTGCTTCGCCCGCCCGCGCGCACGTCGGCGGCGGAACGGAAATAGACGTTGGCGCCGACCATGTGCGACAGCTTGCCGGAGAGCCTCGCGATCGTTGCGTCAACGCTGTCGGTGCGCTCATGGATGTCCTTGAGCGCGATGAACACCATGCCGGTGTTGGCGCCGTGGTCGCCGCCGCCGGTGTAGCCGGAGACGCTCTGCACGTCAGGGTCGGCGGTGATCACCCGCTCCGCCTGCTCCAGCTTCTTGCTGATACTGGCGAATGAAATCGATTGCTCGCCCTGTATGGAGCCGATGATCAGCCCGACATCCTCGTTGGGAATGAAGCCCTTGGGCATCGTCCGGAACAGCATGATGGTCAGCGCGATGGTCAGCGGCAGGGTGAGCACCACCAGCAGCCGGTGCCGCAGCGCCCAGACGAGGCTGCTTTCGTAGCCTTCCTGCATGCCGTTCAGAGCGATCTCGATGCGCGAGGATACGCCCGCGAAAAATCGCCGCGTCGGCCCCGCCGGGCGTGGACGCGCCATGCCGCGCCGGTGCACCTGCAGCAGCAGCGCGCACATCATCGGCACGACGGTGAGCGAGAGCGCGAACGAGATCAGGATGGTCAGCGTCAGCGTCATCGAGAACTCGAAGAACAATCGCCCGGCGATGCCGCCCAGCAGCAGGATCGGGGTGAACACCGCGACCAGCGAGACGGTGATCGAGAGCACGGTGAAGCCGACCTCGCGCGCGCCGAGCAGGGCCGCCTCGAGCCGGCCCATGCCTGCCTCCATATGCCGCGCGATGTTCTCCAGCACGACGATGGCGTCGTCGACGACAAAGCCGGTGGCGACGGTCAGCGCCATCAAGGACAAGGTGTCGAGCGAGAAGCCCATCAGGTACATCGCGCCGAAGGTGCCGATGATCGAGGTCGGCACCGCCACCGCCGGGATCAGCGTCGAGCGCCAGGTGCGCAGGAACACCAGGACCACCATGATCACCAGGACCACGGCCACGCACATGGTGAACTGGGTGTCGGCCAATGCCGCGCGTATGGTGGCCGAACGGTCGATGCTGACCGACAGGTCGACCCCGCCCGGCAGCGCCGCGCGCAACTGCGGCAACTGCGCCTTGATCGCGTCGATGGTCTTGATGACGTTGGCGCCGGGCTGCGGAAAGATCAGCACGATCACCGCCGGCTTGGTGTCGGTGAGACCGAGATTATGCACGTCCTCGACGCTGTTCGTCACCTCCGCCACATCGCGCAGACGCACCGGCGAGCCGTTGCGATAAGCGATCACCAGGTCGCGGTAATCGGCGGCCCGCCGCGCCTGGTCGTTGGTGTCGAGCTGGTAGCGCTGGCCGCCATGCGGGCCGTCCACATCGATGAAGCCCTTGGGCGTGTCGGCATTGGCCGAAGCCAGCGCCGCGCGCACGTCCTCGAAGCCGATGCCGTACTTGAACAGCGGCAACGGGTTCATCTCGACGCGGACCGCGGGCAGCGAGGCGCCGCCAGGCTCGGTGCGGCCGATGCCCTGGATCGACGACAGCGCCTGCTCGAGCACGTTGGTCGCGTAGTCGAACAGTTGCGGCATGGTGCGCGTGGCCGAGGTCAGCGTCAGCACCATGATCGGCGAGTTCGCCGGATTGAACTTGTAGTATTCGGGGTTGCTGCGCAGCGAGGTCGGCAGGTCGGCGCGCGCCGCCTGGATCGCCGCCTCCACGTCCGAAGCGGCGCCGTTGATATTGCGTGAGAGATCGAACTGCACGACGATCCGGGTGGTGCCCTGGACGCTCTGCGAGGTCATCTCGGTGACGCCGGCGATCACGCCGAGGTGGCGCTCCAAGGGTGCGGCGACCGAGGTCGCCATCTCGTCCGGCGAGCTTCCCGGCTGCTGCGCCTGCACCATGATGGTGGGGAAATCGATGTTCGGCAGAGGTGCCACCGGCAGCTTGGCGTAGGCGAACAGTCCGCCGAGGATGAGGGCCAGGGTCAGCAGCATCGTCGCCACCGGCCGCATGATGAAGGGGCGCGAGATATTCATTCGGCGGGGTGACCAGGCGGCGTCGCCTCGCGGCGGGCAAAGAAGGCGCGTCCCCGCCTGCCGAGCCCGTCCATGAACAGGTAGATCACCGGCGTGGTGAACAAGGTGAGCAACTGGCTGACCAGCAGGCCGCCGACGATGGCCACACCCAGCGGCCGTCGCAGCTCCGAGCCGGTGCCGTTGCCCAGCATCAGCGGCAAGGCGGCCAGCATGGCGGCCAGCGTGGTCATCAGGATCGGCCGGAAGCGCAACGAGGCGGCGCGCGCGATCGCCGCGCGCGGCGGCAACTGATCCTCGCGCTCGGCGGACAGCGCGAAGTCGATCATCATGATCGCGTTCTTTTTCACGATGCCGATCAGCAGCACGATGCCGATGATGCCCATCACGTCGAGATCCATGCCCGCCAGCATCAGCGCCAGCAGCGCTCCGATGCCGGCCGAGGGCAGGGTGGAGAGGATGGTCACCGGATGGATGAAGCTCTCATAGAGCACGCCCAGCACGATATAGACCGCGGCCAGCGCCGCGATGACCAGGAACAGTTCGTTGCCGAGGCTGTTCTGGAACGCCGCCGCGGTGCCCTGGAACGAGGTCATGAAGCTGGCCGGCAAGCCGATCGTGCGCTCGACATGCTCGATCGCGCTCACGCCCTCGCCGAGCGAGGCGCCGGGCGCCAGATTGAACGAGATGGTGGTGGCGGGGAACTGGCCAAGCTGGCTGATCAGCAGCGGCGCGGTCTTCAGATGCACCGCGGCCACCGCCGGCAGCGGCACCAGGCCGCCGGTCGGAGACTGCCCGACGCCGACCTTGGGCGCGCTCCCCGTGGCCGTGCTGCCAGTGGGCGTGCTCGTCGTGCCGGTGATGCCGGGCAGATAGACCTGGCTCAGGTCGCCGAGGCTGGCCGCATAGCGCGGCTGCGCCTCGAGGATGATCCGATATTGGTTGGACTGCGTGTAGATCGTCGAGATCTCGCGCTGGCCGAAGCTGTCATAGAGCGCGTTGTCCAGCGTCTCCGGCGTGATCGAGAAGCGCGCCGCGGTGGCGCGGTCGAGATCGACGTTGGCCACCAGCCCGTTCGCCTGCATGTCGCTGGTCACGTCGGCGAGCGACGGAAGCCGCTGCAAGGCCGAGACGAACCTGGGCACCCATTGGTCGAACTCCGACGCGTCCGGGTTCTCCAGCACGAACTGGTATTGCGTCGCCGAGACCGCCGTATCCAGCGTCAGGTCCTGCACCGGCTGCATGTATAGGCGCACGCCCGGGATGTCAGCCACCTCGCGTCGCAGGCGCGCGATCACTCCGGTCACGGACAGGCTGCGATCGTCGTGCGGAGACAGGTTGATCAGGAAGCGGCCGACGTTCAGCGTCATGTTCTGGCCGTCGACGCCGACGAAGGACGACAGGCTGACCACGTCCGGGTCGCGCAGGATGTCGCGTCCGAGCGCCTGCTGGGTGTTGCTCATCGCGTTCAGCGAGGTGGTCTCTGGAGCCACCGAGATGCCCTGGATCACGCCGGTGTCCTGGGTCGGGAAGAAGCCCTTGGGGATCGCCGCGGCGAGCGCCACGGTCAGCGCCACCGTCAGCGTCGCCACCACCAGGGTCAGCGGCTGATGGTCGAGGACGACGGCGAGGGCGCGCTCGTAGCCGCGGATGATGCCGTCGAGCCCCGACTCGAGCCATCGCGACACCCGGCCGCTGCCGTGCGGGTTTTCGCTCAGCAGCCGCGCGCACATCGTCGGCACCAGTGTGAGCGACACCACCGCGGAGATCACGATGGTGATCGCGAGCGTGATGGCGAACTCATGGAACAGCCGTCCGACGACGTCGCCCATGAACAGCAGCGGGATCAGCACCGCGATCAGCGAGACCGTCAGCGAGACGATGGTGAAGCCGATCTGGCCCGCGCCCTTCAGCGCCGCCTGCATGCGGGTCTCGCCCATCTCGATGAAGCGGGCGATGTTCTCGATCATGACGATGGCGTCGTCGACCACGAAGCCGGTGGCGATGGTCAGCGACATCAAGGAGAGGTTGTCGAGCGAGAAGCCGCACAGGTACATCGCCGCCAAGGTGCCCACCAGCGACAGCGGCACCGACAGGCTCGGGATGATGGTCGCCGGCAGGTTGCGCAGGAACAGGAAGATCACCAGCACGACCAGGGCGACGGAGAGCGCCAGCTCGAACTCGACGTCGGCTACCGAGGCGCGGATCGTGGTGGTCCGGTCGGTCAGCAGGGTGATCTTGATGCCTGGAGGGATGGTGCTCTCCAGCGACGGCAGGATCGCCTTGATCCCGTCCACGACGCCGATGACGTTGGCGCCAGGCTGCCGCTGCACGTTCAGCACGATCGCCGGATGGGTGTTCGACCAGGCGGCGAGCTGGCTGTTTTCCGCCCCGTCGACCACCTTGGCCACGGTGCCGAGCCGCACCGGTGAGCCGTTCTGATAGGCGATGATCTGGTCGGCGAGCTGCTGGGGCGCCGTGATCTGTCCCTCGATGGTAAGCTGCGACGAGCGCAGCGGACCGTCGAAGGTGCCGGTCGGCGAATTGACGTTGACGTTGCCGATGGTGGTGCGCAGGTCGTCGATGGACAGGCCGAGCGACGCCAGGGCGCTGGTGTTGACCTTGACCAGGATCGCCTTGCGATTGCCACCCGTCAGCGTGATCAGGCCGACGCCGCTGACCTCGCTCAGCTTCTGCGCGAGGCGCGTATCGACGTAGTTCTCGACCTCCGTCAGCGGCATCGTCCGCGAGGTGATGCCGAGGGTGAGGATCGGGGTGTCCGCCGGGTTGATCTTCGCATAGACCGGCGGCGCCGGCAGGTCGGTCGGCAGCAGCGAGTTCGCCTGGTTGATCGCCGCCTGCACCTCCTGCTCGGCGACGTCGAGGCTCATGCTCAGGCTGAAGCGCAGCGTGATCACCGAGGCGCCCCCCGAGGAGCGCGCAGTCATCTGATCGAGGCCGGGCATCTGCCCGAGCTGCGTCTCCAGCGGCGCCGACACCGAGGTCGCCATCACCTGCGGACTGGCGCCCGGATAGAAGGTCTGCACCTGGATGGTCGGATATTCGACATCCGGCAACGCCGAGATCGGCAGGAAATGGTAACCGAGCAGGCCCACCCCCAGGATCGCCAGCATCAGCAGCGTGGTGGCCACCGGACGTTCAATGAAGGTGCGCGAGATGTTCATGTCCGCGCGCGGGCAGGCGTTGCCGCGACGTTCATCGGGCCACGTTCATTGGGCGGCGTGCCGATGGCGGCGTTGCGCGGGTCCGGCGCTCCCCGCCGCCTGGGCCGCTGAAGGCACCATCACCTTCGCGCCGTTGCTGAGGTGCTCGGTGCCGTCGGTGACCACCTTCTGCCCGGCGGCAAGGCCGGTGGTGATCACGCTCTGGCTCGCCGAGGTCGTGCCGACCTTCACATTGGTCACAGCAACCGTGTTGTTGGCGCCCACGACATAGACGAACTGTCCGTCCGGCCCGGTCTGCACCGCGCTTGACGGCACCAGCACCGCGCGCTCGATGGTATTGAGCAGCAGGCGGGCATTGACGAACTGGTTGGGGAACAAGGTCTCGTCGGTGTTGTCGAAAATCGCCCGCAGCTTCACCGTGCCGGTGGCGGTGTCGACGACGTTGTCCAAGGTCGAGACATGGCCGCTGGCGAGCTTGATCGTGTTGGTGCTGTCATAGGCTTCGACCGGCAGCACGGCGCCGGCGCGCAGCCGCGCGTTGATCGGGCCGATCTCGTTCTCCGGCACCGAGAAGATCACCGAGATCGGGTGCAGCATGGTCAGCACCACCAGCCCGTTGGTCATGTTCTGGGTGACGTAGTTGCCGGCATCGACCTGGCGCAGGCCGACTCTTCCGTCCACCGGCGCCTTGATGTGGCAATAGTCGATGTTCAGCGCGGCACTCGCCACCAGCGCCTTGTCGCTCTCGACGGTGCCCTGGTCCTGCCCGACCAGATAGACCTGATCGGCGACCGTCTGCTGGGCGATGCTGTGCTGGCGCAACAGGCCCTGGTAGCGCGCAAGATCGATCCTGGCCTGGTTGAGCGAGGCGGTGTCGCGGGCAAGCTGGCCCTGATACTGGTGCAGCGTCGCCTCATAGGGGCGTGGGTCGATCAGGGCGAGCTGCTGGCCGCGATGCACCTCCTGACCTTCCTGGAAATCCACCTCCAGCAGGTAGCCGGCGATCTGCGACTGCACGGTGACGGTGGCCAGCGAGGTCACGGTGCCGAGTTCGGTCAGCACCACCGGCATGGCGCCGATCCGGGCGGTGGCGACCGCGACGGGTGTCGTCGTGTTCGCCGCGGCGGCGCCATGCCGGCCGGACGGATTCGCGGGCTTCGGATGCGGACGCAGCAACGCCCAGGCGATCACCGCCGCCACCAGCAGCAGGATGATCCAGGGCAGCAGCCGGCGGAGCCAATGCCGACGGCGGGGACGCGTGCCATCCGGCAATTCTCCTGGGTGTTCTCCAGGGCGCTCGCCAGGACGCAGGCGTTCCAAGGTATGCGGTTCGTCCATTATCGTCCCCAAGCAGCGATCGAACACGGCGATCGGGCGCCACGCGGCCTGCCCCCGTTAGCAGCCTACCCTAACAGAAGCTGCCGCGCTCGCGAGGGTTAGGCGTCGCTCTCGCGGTGCCAAATTGTGACGGCTGGCGCTGGTTTTCGCCCACCGCTGGTGGCGGATCGGCGTGCGAACAAGAACAAAAATAGAACAATACACGGCTACGTGAGGGCATCACGGCGAGATTGTGGCAAGAGCGAGGCAGTGCTATACGACGTGCGGCAGGTCCAGAGCCCGTCGAAGGAGATCGACATGTTCCGCAAGCTGTTCGCCCTGGAAGTCGAGGCCATTGCCTCCTACGATAACCCGGTGGCTCGCGATGAGCGCGGCGAGAGTGAAATCCTTGCCGCCTTCCGCGACGCGTTCACGCCGCGCACTGCTAATTACGGCACGATGTGGTCGGCCCGTTCGCCACGCTGAGGCGCTCCATCGACGCCTAACTTTCCACGCCCGTCACCAGTCAGGTCGCGGGCGTGTTGTCTCGTGGCCGGTGTCCGCTCAGCTCCCAGCCGGCGTCCGGCGCCAGCCATGAACAGATCGGCGACGCCAGCAAAGCGAGCGCGCCGACAGTCGCGAACCCGACGCTGAAGTCCGTGAGCGTCAGCCGAACGCCGCCGCCCACCGCCCGGGCAATCGCCATGCTGCCAACGGCGACGCAGATTCCGAGCGTCAGCGTCATCTGCTGAAACGTTGCATAGAAGCTTGTCGCGGCGCTCATCCGTGCGGATTCGATATCCGCATAGGCGATGGTGTTGTAGGCGGTGAACTGCAACGACTGCGCCAGCCCGATCAGGAACAGCACCACCGAAATCAGCCAGAACGGCCAGCCCGGCCGGAAGGTGGCGCAGGCCAGCATCAGCATGCCTCCGCTCAGGCCGTTGCCGACCAGCACCGCGCGAAATCCGAAGCGGCGAAGCATGCGTTTCGCCAACAGCCGCATCGACAGGCCGCCGAGCGGCGCGGTGAAGGTGATCAGGCCGCTATGCGCGGCACTGATGCCGAAGCCGAGTTGCAGCATCGAGGGGATCAGGAAAGGCGCCGCACCGGCCGCCATGCGCGTCATCGAGCCGCTGAGCACGGACAACCGGAAGGTCGGGATGCGCATCAGACCGAAATCGAGGATCGGGTTCTCGTGGCGTCGCGCGTGAGCGCCGTAGAGCGCGCCCGCCGCCAGTCCGACCCCGAGGATGACGGCAGTGCGGGTCAGCGCCGCCGTGCCGCGGCTCGCGGCTTCAAGTCCGAAGATCAGGCAGGCGAGCGACGTTCCCGAGAGAATCGTGCCGCGCAGGTCGAAGCGGTGGCGCTCCGTCTCGCGCCATTGCGGAATGTAGCGCGTGGTCAGCACCATGCCGAGCACGCCCACCGGCAGGTTGATGTAGAAAATCCAGCGCCAGGACAGATAGGTGGTGAGCAACCCTCCCACCACCGGCCCGAACAGCGGTCCGATCGTTGCCGGCAGCAGCATCCAGAAGGTCGCCGAGACCAGCTCGCTCTTGGTCACGGTTCGAAGCAGCACCAGCCTGCCGACGGGCACCATCATCGCCCCGCCGGCGCCCTGCAGCAGCCGTGCCAACACCAGGAACAACAGGTCCGGCGCCTGCGCGCACAGCACCGACCCCAGCATGAACAGGCCGATCGCGCCACGAAAGACGGTGCGGCTGCCGAAACGGTCGGCCATCCGGCCGCTCGCCGGGATCAACACCGCGAGCCCGACCAGGTAGGAGGTGAGCGCGGCACTCATAGCCAGCGGATCGACCCGGAAGCTGCGCGCCATTACCGGCAGCGCCGTGCTCAGCACGGTCGAGTCAAGCTGTTCCATGAACAGGGCGCTGGCGATGATCAGGGCGGTGGTGCGCGCCTGCCGCGAAAGGCCCGGCAAGCTGCCCGCTGAAACGGCGTGTTGCGGCTCGCGGCCCGAGGGAACTCCCATAACCAGACCTTCGTTTCGGAACCATAAGCCAGCGGGCACAGGGCGCGAGGAGAGACAATGAGCGAGAACACGATCAAGGGTGCCGCGACCGAGGGTCTTGGCAAGGTCAAGGATGCCGCCGGCGGCCTCACCGGCGATACGAGCCTGCAAGGCGAGGGCAAGCTCGATCAGGCCACGGGCAGCGCCCAGCGGCAATTCGGCGACACCGTCGATGACGGCCTGGATATGGCGCAGGACCGGCTGGAAATGGCAACCGAAATGGTGCGCGACAATCCGCTCGCCGCTCTCGGCATTGCCGCACTGCTTGGTTTCATCATCGGCCTGATGCTGATCCCGTCGCGAAAGCGTTGAGCCGCTTGCCTTGCGGCCTGGGATAGTGGTTTGCATGCCGTCATGAGCAGCTAGGCGCGATTCGCGCTCCGGATCGTGCGACGCTGCCACGCTGAGGTGGCCATGCCGGACTATACGCGCGAGATCATGCATGGCGGCCGGGTGGCGGGGGTGGACGAAGTCGGCCGCGGACCGCTCGCAGGGCCAGTGGTAGCGGCTTGTGTGGTCTTCGGGCACGGTGTTCCGATCGAGTTGGCAGACCGCATCGACGACTCCAAGCTTCTCTGCGTGTCTCGGCGTCTGGAGGCGTATCGCCTGCTTCGCGGCTGCCCAGGCATTGAAATCGGTATCGGCGCCGCCTCGGTTGGCGAAATAACCTCGCTGAACATCTTGCGCGCCAGCCTGCTGGCGATGCGCCGGGCCGTATGGAAGCTGTCCACGCCTCCCGAACTGGTGCTGGTCGACGGCAATCAGCATCCGGGTCTCGAATGCCCAGTGCAGTGCGTAGTCGGCGGCGACGGGCTCAGCCTGTCGATCGCCGCCGCCTCGATCATCGCCAAGGTGACGCGCGATCGGCTGATGGCGCGCCTGGCCGCTCGGCTGCCGCATTATGGCTGGGACCAAAACGCCGGCTATGCGACACCGACCCACCGGCGCGTGCTGCGCGCCATCGGCCCAAGCCGGCATCATCGGGCGGGGTTCGGGCTGGTCCGGCAACTCGCGGCGTCCGCCTGAAATCGCGCGACGCGATGGAACTCCCGCTTGATCAGGTGCTGGTGGGAGACTGCGTCGAGTTGATGCGTATGCTCCCGTCCGCCAGCATCGACTGCGTGTTCGCCGATCCGCCTTACAACTTGCAGCTTCAGGGTGAACTGCGGCGTCCGGACGACAGCCTGGTCGATGCGGTCGATGACGAGTGGGACCGCTTTGGCGACTTTGCGGAATATGACCGCTTCACCCGTGATTGGCTCGCCGAGACCAGGCGCCTGCTCCGCAAGGACGGCACGCTCTGGGTGATCGGGTCCTATCACAACATCTTCCGCATCGGCGCCATCCTGCAGGATCTCGGCTTCTGGGTGTTGAACGACGTGATCTGGCGCAAGTCGAACCCGATGCCGAATTTCCGCGGCCGACGCTTCACCAACGCCCATGAGACGATGATCTGGGCGGCGCGCGAGAAGCGCAGCCGCTACCGCTTCAACTACCAGGCAATGAAGTCGCTCAACGATGACGTGCAGATGCGCAGCGACTGGCTGTTGCCGCTCTGCACCGGCGCCGAGCGGCTGCGCAACGAATACGGCTTGAAGCTGCATCCGACCCAGAAGCCAGAGGCCCTGCTGCACCGTATCCTGCTCGCCAGCACCGGCATCGACGACATCGTGCTCGACCCGTTCGCCGGCACCGGCACGACACCCGCGATGGCGCGTCGCCTGCGCCGCCGCTTCATCGGCATCGAACGCCACCCGGACTATGCCGAGGCGGCGATCGGCCGTGTGCGGCGTGAGCGGCCGTTGCCGATGCAGAGCGTCGGCACCACCAGCAACCACCGCGACACGCCGCGGGTGCCGTTCGGCAGCCTGGTGGAGCGCGGCATGCTGCCTGCCGGCACCGTGCTCGCCGACCGGCATCAACGAGTGAGTGCCACCGTCGCACCCGATGGCAGCCTGACCGCCGGCTCCATACGCGGCTCGATCCATCAGGTTGGCGCCGCGCTGACCAATGCGCCGTCCTGCAATGGCTGGACCTTCTGGCATTTCAAGCAGGATGGCGCCTGGCATCCGCTGGACCAGCTCCGCCATCGCATTCTGGCCGCGGGCGCGCTGACGGAGGAACCGACCGCTCCGGAACCGCTCTGACCGGGTGCCGTTCAGCAAGGCTGATCCCGCGGGAGCCGGCGATGCGGCATTTCGATCCTGTCGACGACGAAGTCCAGGTTGGTTACGATGAGCGCTTCGAGCGTCGCTGGCGTGTGACGGAGCTCTGCGGCCGTCTGGTGATGCTTCTGGTTGTGGCAGCAGGCCTGGTCGGCCTGCTCGGTCGCGGCCCATACAGCCATCACACCGTACGCTCGAAGGCCAGCGGCCTTGCGGTCGACTTCGAGCCGGTCAGCCGCTTCGGCGACCAGACCATGATCACCCTGCATCTCCGGCCGGTGTCCTGCGCGGACGGCGCCACGATCCGGCTGAACAACACGTTCATCGAGCCTATGGGGCTGCTGCGGATCATGCCCCGGCCACTCTCCTCGACCCCGCTTCCGGACGGCATCGCGCTGCGCTACGCGCTCGATCCTGCGCATTGCGCGGGCACCGAGATCCGGCTGTTCGCGGAGCCCACCGGGATCGGCTTCGTCTCGTTGAAGCTGCGGCTCGATGATCGTCCTGTCCTGCCGGTCAGGCTGTTCGTCGTGCCATGACGCGATGAGCATCATCCTGCGCGCCGCCGCCGCCTACTGGATCCTGCTGCTGGCGGTACGGCTGATCGGACGGCGCACCGCAAGCCAGATGGCGCCGTTCGACCTCATCGTCCTGTTTCTGTTCGGCGGCTTGGCCATCACCTCGGTGCTCGGCGCGGACCATTCCCTGACCGCCGCCTACACCGCCATCTGCACCATCGGCGTCATGCATATCTTCGCCTCCTGGGCGAAGGCGCGCTCGGTCAGGGTCGAGCATCTCATCGACGGAACCCCGGTGGTTGTTTACGAGAAGGGCCGCTGGCACGAGCGCCGCATGCGCTGGCTCCGCCTGCAGGAGCAGGACGTGCTCGCCGCGGCCAGGCAGCGCGGCCTCCGCGGCATGGCACAGGTGCGCTACGCGATCGCCGAGCGCGACGGCAAGGTGTCGATCATCGAGATGACGGACAACGACTCTCCAACCTCCTCCGAGGAACCCGGCCAGTGATCCACAGCAGATCGGATCGGTTGCGATGAACATCCTTGCCTACGTGATCCCGCTGTTTGCCGGCATCCTCAATGCCATCCATGCCGGCACCAATGCCAAGCTCAACGAGACCATGGGCCGACCCTGGTGGGCATCGGTGATGGTCTGCGCCATCGCCGGTCTGGTGCTGCTTGGCGGTGTGCTGATCGCGCGGGAGCGGTTTCCCAGCCTGTCCAGCATCGCCGCCACGCCGTGGTGGGCCTGGGCCGGAACCGCCATCGCCGGGGTTCCGGTGATCACCACGCTGCTCTATGCCGGCAGGCTCGGCGGCGCCGCGTTCAACGGCCTGGTGATCACCGCGACCATGATCACGTCGATCCTGCTGGACAATTACGGACTGCTCGGTTTCTCCGTCCATCCCGCCAATCTCTGGCGCATCGTCGGCGGCGCGATCATGCTGGGCGGCATGACCCTGGTCTGTATGTTCTGATCCCGCTTCGCGTCAGTGTCACGATCTACAAAGATGCGCGAGGCCGGCGGCGAACCGATTGCACCGCGATCACCAAAGCGACGCTGCACAGGCTAGCCTCGAACTGCGCCCGTTCCGCCCGAAGCGCGGCCATGGCGATCAGCACGCAGGCCATCGCGGCAATCGCCGTGTAGCTGAGCCACGGAAAACCCCACATCCTGAATTCGGGGGTTTGGCCTGCGGCCTGCATGGCACGACGGGCGCTGATCTGGGCGGCGGCAATCATGGCGTAGATCACCAGGATCACCGCCCCAGAGGTGTTGAGCAGGAAGGCGAACACCAGGTCCGGCGAGGTCACCGACGCGATGCTGACGAGACATCCGGACAGGCTTGCGGCCAGGATCGCCGGGACCGGCACCTGTCGGAGCCCCATTCGTGCGAAACCGGGCGGAGCATCGCCCGCCGCCGCCAGCTCGCGCAGGATGCGCGAGGCCACATAGAGTCCGGAGTTGAGGCAGGACAGCACCGCCACCAGCACGACCGCGCGCATCACCAATCGTCCGCCGGGCAACCCGATCACCTCCATCGCCGCGACGAACGGCGAATGTCCCGCGCGTATCTCGTTCCACGGCACGATGCAGACGATCACGAAGATCGACGCGACATAGAACATCAGGATGCGCAGCGCCACGGTGCGCGAGGCGGCCGCCACGTTGCGCGCCGGATCGTCCGATTCGGCTGCCGCGATGCTGGCGATCTCCGAGCCGGTCAGCGAGAAGATCACCACCGGCACGGTCGCCAGAGCCGCAAGCAGCCCGTGCGGCGCGAAGCCGCCATGCGCCGTGAGGTTGGTGAACACAAGGCCGTCCATGAACCCGGCCCGCGTCATCCACGCGGCGCAGGCCAGCACGAACAGCCCGATCGCGCCGACCTTGAGCAGCGAGAACCAGAACTCGAACTCGCCGTACGATCGTACCGACATCAGGTTGGCCAAGGTCATCGCGGCGATCAGCGCGATCCCCAGAACCCAGACCGGCGCCAGTGGAGCGAAGCCATGGATCAGGGTCGCTCCGGCGATGGTCTCCGCGCCGACCACGATCACCCAGAAATACCAGTAGAGCCAGCCGGCGACGAAGCGTGCGGACGCCCCAAGGGCAAGGCCGATATAGATGTTGAACGAGCCTTGGCCGGGCCGCGCCACCGCCATCTCGCCCAACATGCGCATCATCAGGAAGCTGATCATCCCGGCCAGCAGGTAGGCCAGCATGCAGGCCGGGCCGGCCTGGGCGATCGCCGCCGAACTGCCGACGAACAATCCCGCGCCGACGACGCCGCCCAAGGCGATCATCGACACGTGACGCGGCCTGAGCGACCTGGCCAGCGAGGGGCTCGCATCCGCGTTCAGGGTCATCGTAAATCCTTGGCGGCAACACGGGTTGTACCTGGTTTATCGTGGTTGCACCGGTGTTGCCATGGGATCAAAGTAAAGGTGCAACCAGGCAGGCAGACCGGACCAACGGAGGCGAAATGGCCAGCACCACCATCGGCGTGAAGATCGGCGATGCGCTGCGTGGACGGCTGCGCGAGGCGGCGGAGAGCCAGGGACGCACGCCGCACTGGATCGCCAAGCAGGCCATCCTGGCCGCACTCGATGGCCAGGCGGAGCGCGCGCCTTCGACGTCGGACGCTTCCTGGCCATTCCTTGAGTTCGCCCGATCGGTGCAGCCGCAGAGCGTCGCCCGTGCCCGCATCACCGCCGCCTGCCGGATGCCCGAGGAGGAGGCGATGCCGCTGCTGCTGGCGGCGTCCGCGCTGCCGCCTGCCATCTCCGAGGCCGCCGACACGCTCGCCCGCACGCTGGTCGCGGCGCTCAGGAACAAGCCGGCGCGCGGCGGGGTCGAGGGCCTGATCAAGGAATACGATCTCTCCAGCCAGGAGGGAGTGGCGCTGATGTGCCTGGCGGAGGCGCTGCTGCGTATTCCCGACCGCGCCACCCGTGATGCGCTGATCCGCGACAAGATCAGCACCGGCAACTGGCAGTCCCATCTCGGCCGCTCGCCCTCCTTGTTCGTCAACGCCGCCACCTGGGGCCTGCTGGTGACCGGCAAGCTGACCGCGACCAGCAGCGAAACCGGTCTGACGGCGGCGCTCACCGGGCTGATCGGCCGTGGCGGCGAGCCGCTGATCCGTCGCGGCGTCGACATGGCGATGCGCATGATGGGCGAGCAGTTCGTCACCGGCCAGACCATCGCCGAGGCGCTTGCCAACAGCCGCCGCCTGGAACGCCAGGGCTTCCGCCACTCCTACGACATGCTTGGCGAGGCGGCGCTGACCGCAGAGGACGCCGCCCGCTACACCGCCGACTACGAGCAGGCGATCCACGCCATCGGCCGTGCGTCCGCGGGGCGCGGCATCCATGAAGGACCCGGCATCTCGATCAAGCTGTCGGCGCTGCATCCGCGCTACAGCCGCGCCCAGCGCGGTCGGGTGATGGACGAACTGCTGCCGCGTCTCACCGCGCTCGCCAGCCTGGCCCGAAGCTACGATATCGGCCTCAATATCGACGCCGAGGAGGCCGATCGGCTGGAGCTCTCGCTCGACCTGCTGGAGGCGCTCTGCGCGAACCCGTCGCTCGCCGGCTGGAACGGCATCGGCTTTGTCGTGCAGGCCTACCAGAAGCGCGCCGTGTTCGTGATCGACTGGATCATCGCTCTTGCCAGGCGAACCGAGCGCCGTGTCATGCTGCGTCTGGTCAAGGGCGCCTACTGGGATAGCGAAATCAAGCGCGCCCAGCAGGACGGGCTGGACGGTTTTCCGGTGTTCACCCGCAAGGCGCACACCGATGTCAGCTACATCGCCTGCGCCAAACGCCTGCTCGCCGCCTCGGACGCGGTGTTCCCGCAATTCGCCACCCACAATGCCCGCACGCTCGCCAGCATCCACGCCATGGCCGGACCCGATTTCCATGTCGGCCAGTATGAGTTCCAGTGCCTGCACGGCATGGGCGAGCCGCTCTACGAGGAGGTGGTCGGACCGCACAAGCTCGATCGTCCCTGCCGGATCTACGCGCCGGTCGGCACCCACGAAACCCTGCTCGCCTATCTGGTCCGGCGCCTGCTCGAGAACGGCGCCAACACGTCGTTCGTGAACCGTATCGGCGATGCCCGTGTTGCACTCGACGCGCTGGTCGCCGATCCCGCGACCGTGGTCGCCTCACGTCTGCCGGTTGGCGCCGGCGATCCGCGCATCGTGCTGCCACGGGCGCTGTTCGGCGGCGAGAGGCTCAATTCGGAAGGCCTCGACCTCGCCAGCGAGCAGCGGCTGGCGTCGCTCTCGGCGGCAGTGCTGGCCAGCACCTCGGTCGGCTGGACCGCCGAGCCGCCGGTCGCAGCCACCGGCCTCATCGCCGTGCGCAACCCCGCCGACTGGCGCGACCAGGTCGGCACCGTCCGCCATACGCCCGCCGAGGCGGTGCCGGCCTTGTTCGAGCGGGCAGGCGAGGGGCTGCCGCTCTGGAGCGCCACGCCTCCCGAACAGCGCGCGCAGATCCTCACGCGCGCCGCCGCTTTGATCGAGGCGAGGATGCCGACCTTGATCGGCCTGATCGTGCGCGAGTCGGGCAAGATCATGGCGGACGCCATCGGCGAGGTCCGCGAGGCGGTCGATTTCCTGCGCTATTATGCCGCCGCGATCCGTGACGGGTTCAGCAACGACACGCATCGCCCGCTCGGTTGCGTGGTCTGCATCAGCCCCTGGAACTTTCCGCTTTCCATCTTCACCGGGCAGGTCGCGGCCGCCCTGGCCGCTGGCAACGCGGTGCTGGCCAAGCCCGCCGAGCAGACCCCGCTGATCGCCGCCGCCGCCGTGCGTCTGCTGCACGAGGCCGGCGTTCCGGACACCGCGCTGCAGCTCGTGCCCGGCGACGGCGAGGCCGGCGCCGCCCTGGTCGCGCACGACGCGGTCGCCGGCGTGCTGTTCACGGGATCGACTGGAGTGGCCCGCTCCATCCAGCGCAGCCTGGCGCCGCGCCTGAACGCCGCCGGCCGCCTGGTCCCCTTCGTCGCCGAGACCGGCGGCCAGAATGCCATGGTCGTCGACAGCTCGGCGCTGACCGAGCAGGTCGTGGTCGACGTGATCGCGTCGGCCTTCAACTCCGCCGGACAGCGCTGCTCGGCGCTGCGTCTGCTCTGCCTGCAGGAGGACATCGCCGACCGCACGCTCGCCATGCTGCGCGGCGCGATGGCGGAACTGCGCATAGGGGCGCCCGACCGGTTGCAGACCGACATCGGGCCGCTGATCGACGATGCCGCGCGCGAGGCGGTCACCGACCATGTCGCGCGTATGCGGCAGGCGGGTCACGCCGTGCACAGCCTGGCTTTGCCCGAGGAGTGCGCCTCCGGCAGCTTCATGGCGCCCACCCTGATCGAAATCGCCCGTGTCTCCGACCTTGAGCGGGAGGTATTCGGCCCGGTCCTGCACGTGGTCCGCTACCGGCGCGAGCGTCTTGACGCATTGCTTACAGAGATCGCCGATACCGGCTACGCGCTGACCTTCGGCGTGCATACCCGCCTCGACGAGACCGTGGCGCACGTGACCGCGCGCGCGCCGGCCGGCAATCTCTACGTCAATCGCAACATCGTCGGCGCCGTCGTCGGCAGCCAGCCGTTCGGCGGCTACGGTCTCTCCGGCACCGGCCCCAAGGCCGGCGGCCCGCTCACTCTGCGCCGGCTGCTCTCCGCACTTCCGGTGCACACCGGCCTGCCCAGCGGAGCCGCCACCACGGAGGCCTCACGCCTGCTCGCCGAGCATCTTGACGCAGGCGGCGAGGCGGCGCTGGCCGGGCGCGTCCGCGCTCTCGCCGCGCGCTCCCCGCTGGGAGCCGAACTGCCGCTCGCGGGTCCGGTCGGCGAACGCAACAGCTACAGCCTGCATCCCGCGGGACATGTGCTGTGCCAGGCCGCAACCCGCAACGGGCTGCTGCTGCAACTCGCCGCCCTGTTCGCCACCGGCAACACCGCCATCGTCGACGATGCGGACCGCCACGCCGAACTTCTCGCAAGCCTGCCGCCGTCGCTGCATCGGTTCTGGCGCGACACAGGCACCCCTTCCGTCGCCGTGTTCGAAGGCGACGGCGACGCGCTGCCCGGTTTCTCGGTCCGCATCGCGCAACGCGACGGCGCGATCGTGCCGATCCTGGCGCTTTCCACGCACGAGCTTTTGGCGGGCATCGACTATCCCGTCGAGTTCCTGCTGCGTGAACGCAGCCTCTGCGTCAACACCGCCGCCGCCGGCGGCAATGCCAGCCTGATGTCGATTGGCTGAACGGCAGGCGGCTAACGGGGAGAACAGGCGTGACGATCTATACGGGGCCGGTGTTCGACATGGCCAGGCGGCAGTTCGAGGCGATCGCCGACCATATCGAGATCCCGCATGACGAGCGCGACCGGCTGCTCTATCCGAAGCGCGCTGTGGTGGTGTCCTGCCCGATCCATCGCGATGACGGCAGCACCGCGGTATTCCAGGGCTACCGCGTGCAGCATCACCTGACACTCGGCCCGACCAAGGGCGGCACCCGGTTTTCGGCCATGCTCGATATCGGCGAGGTGGCGGCGCTGGCGATCTGGATGAGCTGGAAATGCGCGCTCACCGGCCTGCCGTACGGTGGCGCCAAGGGCGGCGTCACCGTCGATCCGCCGAGCCTCTCCGCGCGTGAACTGGAAGCGCTGTCACGCCGATACATGCAGGAGATGATCCCGTTCGTGGGACCCCATACCGACATCATGGCGCCCGACATGGGCACCGATGAGCAGGTCATGGCATGGTTCATGGACACCTATTCCGCCAACCAGGGCCACATGGTCACCGAGATCGTCACCGGCAAGCCGGTCTCCTGCGGCGGCACCATCGGCAGGCGCGAGGCCACCGGACGCGGCGTCGTGCATCTGGTCATGCGTGTCGCCGACCGGCTCGGCATCAAGCCGTCCCAGGCCACCGCCATCGTGCAGGGCTTCGGCAATGTGGGCGCGGTCGCGGCCGCCGAGTTCGCCCGTCGCGGCGTCCGCGTCATCGGCGTCTCGGATCACACCGCCGCGTATCATGATCCGCGCGGGCTCGACGTCGCCGCCCTCGAAGCCCATGTGCGCACCCATCGCACTCTGGCCGGCTTTTCGGCCGAGGCGCTCGCCGATCCCGCGACCCTGCTGACCCAGCCATGCGACATCCTGGTTCCGGCGGCACTCGAGCGGGTCATCGACGCTCCCGTCGCCGCCAGGCTGAAGTGCCGCATCCTGGCCGAGGCCGCCAACGGCCCGACCACGCCCGATGCCGACGCGGTGCTGGAAAGCCGCGGCGACATCGCGACCATCCCCGACATTCTCTGCAACAGCGGCGGCGTCATCGTCAGCTACTTCGAATGGGTGCAGGATCTGCAGCAATTATTCTGGGAGGAGGACGAAGTCCAACGCCGCCTGGAACGCCTGCTCGACCGCGCCTACAATCAGGTCGAAGCCCGCGCCGCCCGCAACAAGCTCTCGCCACGCATGGCGGCGCTGGCTATTGGCGTCGGCAAGGTCCGCGACGGCAAGCGCACGCGGGGATTGTTTCCGTAAGTTGCAGGGCTCTGCCCTGCACCCGCTGGGGCCTTAGGCCCCAAACCCCGATTCCACAAGGCGTCAGGCGGTTTCACGAACCTGAATTTCACTCTCGATTTTCCGGCTATCGCCGGCTCGTGCGCGTGATAGATCGTACAGCGTCTGCAGATTCATCCAGAATTGCGCGGTGGTTCCAAAATAGCGACCAAGCCGCAACGCGGTGTCTGCAGTGACCGAACGCGTCCCGTTGACGACGGCGGAGACACGGTTGGCGGGAATTCGCAGATCCATCGCCAAGGCGTTGGCACTGAGATTAAGCGGAATCATGAACTCCTCTCGGAGGACCTCTCCGGGATGGGTCGTGATACGGGTCATATCTGAGCCCTCCTGTCAGTGGTAGTCGACAACTTCGACGTTGTCAGGGCCGTTCGGAGTCCAGACAAAGCAGAGGCGGAACTGGTCGTTGACACGGATGCTATGCTGACCAGCCCGGTTTCCGCTCAAAGCCTCCAGCCGATTGCCCGGCGGCCTGCGTAAATCAGTTAGTTCGAAAGCGGCGTCGAGCATGTCCAACTTGCGCAGCAGCACCTTCAGTATGTTCGACCACCGCGGGCTTTTACCGGTAGCCCGTAGCTCGGCAACCTCTTCAGAACTCGACTGTATCGGCATAGACGCTGAACCTGTACGCGCTGCGTAGTACGAGAAGCGTACAGGTTTGTCAATAGGTATCCAGCGCGACGGACGCGGCGATCCCCTACAACCGCAAAGCACCCGTCCATTACTCCCCCGGGGTCTGGTCTGCGCTCGCCGAATAGCTACACTGCGCTCGGGACAGGAGTGCAGAATGAGACGATCGGCTTGGCTTCGGGCGGCGTTGATGGCGTCGGTTGTTCTGGGGGGCGCGGCGCGCGCCCAGCCGGCGCCGGCTGGCGCGTCGGATGCCGACATGGCTGGCCGTACCTTGATGCGCTATCCGTCCCAGCATGGAAACGCCATCGTCTTCGAGGCGCATGGCAATCTCTGGGCGGTGGACCGCCAGGGCGGCATCGCGCGCCGGCTCACCGCCGATCCGGGCGAGGACGTCATGCCGCGCACCTCTCCGGACGGAAAGTGGATCGCCTATACCGCGAGCACCCAGGGCAACCAGGACGTCTATGTCATTCCGGCGCAAGGCGGCCCCGCGCGCCGGCTGACCTTCCACTCCGACGTGGTGCCCAACGCGCCCGACCGCTGGGGACCGGACAACATGGTGGTCACCTGGACGCCCGATTCCAAAAACATCGTTTTTCTCTCCAGGCGCAAGGCATGGAACAGCTGGATCTCGCTGCCCTTCATGGTGCCGCTTGCGGGCGGCCTGCCGACGCAACTGCCGCTCGATCGTGCCGGCCTGATGACCTTCGGCCCGAACGGGCACTCGATCGCCTACAATCGCATCTTCCGCAACTTCCGCACCTGGAAACGCTATGACGGCGGTCTCGCCCAGGACGTCTATACCTACGATTTCCAGACCAGGACGCTGAACCAGATCACCCATTGGATGGGAACCGACACCTCGCCGATGTGGTACGGGCGGCGAATCTATTTCCTGTCCGATCGCGACAAAAATCGTCGCGCCAACATCTGGTGCTATGACACCGCAACAAAGACATTCCGTGAAGTTACCCACTTCACGCGCACCGATATCGATTTTCCTTCGCTCGGCGATTCCGCGATCACCTTTCAGCAGGGCGGCGATCTCTACGTGCTCGACCTGCCCGGCGAGGCGCTGCACAAGCTCGACGTCAAGGTGTTCGATGACGGCACGCGCACCGGACCGCGTATGCTCAAGGTCGGCGGCGACATCGTCGAGACCGACAATGCCCAGCAGACCGACTATGCTCTCTCGCCGAATGGCAAGCGCGCTCTGTTCTCCGCCCGCGGCGACCTCTTCACGGTGCCGGCCGAGCTCGGCGCCACCCGCGACCTCACCCGCACCAGCGGCGCACGCGAGAACCATCCGAGCTGGTCGCCGGACGGCAAGCTCGTCGCCTACACCACCGACGCCAGCGGCGGGCAGCAGATCGCCGTCCGCCCGGCACTCGGCGGCGCCGAGCGACAGCTCACCCATTTTCCGACCGGCTATTTCTACACGCCGGTCTGGTCGCCCGACGGGCTGCATCTGGCGTTTTCCGACAACGACCATCGCCTCTGGATCGTGGGCCTCGACGGCTCGGCGCCCAAGCAGGTGGCGCAGGACCCCTATCAGGAAATCCACGATCAGAGCTGGTCGCCCGATGGCAAATGGCTCGCCTACAGCATCATGGGGCCGAACCAGCAGCGTGGCGTCACTCTGTATGATCTCGCCTCCGGCCATGCCACGCGGGTCAGCCGGCCGGCCTTCAACGACCAGGCGCCGGTGTTTTCTCCGGACGGAAAATATCTCTATTTCGTCTCCTCCCGTCACGAGAACCCGACCCTCTCGGAGAGCGAATTCAATGTCGCGACGCTGGAGCAGGAAGGCATCTACATCGCCACCTTGACCAGGAACGAACCCTCGCCTTTCGCGCCACGTTCCGATGAGGGGCTCTATGAGTCCGGCGGCACGGCTGCGTCAAAGCCGTGGCATCCGGGTGCGATCAAGCCGATCCGGATCGATCTGGACGGGCTGATGGACCGTATCGCGCCATTGCCAATCCCGGCCGCTGATATCGGCGGCCTGGATGCGCGCGGCCAGCGTATCTTCTACCAGACCCAGCCGCCGCAGATGATCGAAGGCACCTTGCCGGGCGAAAGCTCGGCGCTGCACGCCTACGATCTCGACACACGCAAGGACGAGACGATCCTCGCCGGACTCGGCAACTACATGCTGTCCGCCGACGGCACCCATGTCCTGTTTCATGAAGGCAAGACCTACAGCATCGCCGAGACCAAGAAGAACGGCGGCGAGAGGAAGCAGCTCGACCTTGATGCAATGATCATGCATGTGCTGCCGACAGACGAATGGTCGGAGATGTTCAACGATGCCTGGCGCCTCGAACGCGACCTGTTCTTCAGCACCAGGACCAACGGCGTGAACTGGCAGGCGGTGCACGACAATTACGCGCGCTTCCTGCCGCTGCTGGGCTCTCGCGCCGACCTCACCTACCTGATCGGCGAGATCCAGGGCGAGCTCGGCAACTCGCACACCTATGTCGGCGGCGGCGATGACCAG
Organism: uncultured Acetobacteraceae bacterium; assembly: GCA_964246745.1. GTDB lineage: Bacteria > Pseudomonadota > Alphaproteobacteria > Acetobacterales > Acetobacteraceae > Lichenicoccus. Next base: position 20,789 of record CAXTRK010000012.1, on the reverse strand, counting down.
GACCATACGCCAGCCGTGCCCACCGCGCTGCTGGGCGTCGATTTCGCGCTCGATCCGGCTACGGGCGCGTACCGCTTCGCCCACATCTATCGCGGCGACGACAGCCGCAAGGCGTATCGCAGCCCACTGAGCGCGCCCGGCCTCAACGTGCATGACGGCGACGCGCTGCTCGGGGTCGATGGCGTCGCACTGCACGCGCCGACCAATCCCTACAGCCTGTTCGTCGGGCTGCAGGGTGCGGTCACGCTGACGGTGGCAAGCGGCGCCAAGCCGGGCGGCTCCCGGGAGATCACCGTCGAGCCGGTGGGCAACGAGCAGTCGCTGCGCGAGCAGGGCTGGATCGATCATAACCGCGCCATTGTCGACCGGCTCTCCGGCGGCAAGGTGGCCTATGTCTATCTGTCGGACATGGAGGCGCTGGGCATGGAGCAGTTCATCCGCCAGTTCTATCCGCAGATGAACAAGCAGGCGCTGATCGTCGACGACCGCTTTAACGGCGGCGGCTTCATCGATCAGATCGTGCTGGAGCGTCTGCGCCGCGTTCTGGTCGGCATGTCGACCAACCGCGAACGCGTCGCCATGACCATCCCGCAGCAGCTCATCGTCGGCCCCAAGATCTGCCTACTCAACCACTACTCGGCTTCCGACGGCGACATCTTCCCATTCTTCTTCCGCAAGTACGGGCTTGGTCCGCTGCTCGGCACGAGAAGCTGGGGCGGCGTGCGCGGCATACGCGGATACTGGCACCTGCTCGATGGCGGCTACATCACCATCCCGGAGGACGCGCTCTACGGACTCGACGGCGAATGGGTCATCGAGAACCATGGCGTCGACCCTGACATCACCGTCGAGGATACGCCCGGCGAACTCGCAGACGGGCACGACAAGCAGCTCGAAACCGCGGTCCACCTGATGCTCGAGGCGCTGCAAAAGCAACCGCGCGCCATCCCGAAGCCGCCGCCGCTGCTGCCCGCCTATCCGCCGGGCAATCCGCGGCCAGACTGAGACAAGTCGCTCTGATCGGCGATCTGCCAGCCGCCGCCCAGCGCCCGGTAGAGGTCGACCAGATCGGTCTCGATCTGTGTCTGGCTGCTGGCGAGCGCGCTCTGGTTCTGCAGCAGCGCGCTCTGCGCCGCGAGCACATTGAGGAAATCCACCGCTCCGTCCCGATAGCGCTGACGCGCCGCCACGAGTGCGACGCGGTCGTGGCGGACCGCGTCGGCGATGTCGTCGCGGCGACGTTTCGCCTCCGTATAGGCGGAGAGCGCGGTGTCGATATCCTGCCAGGCTTGCAGGACGGTGTTGCGGTAATTGAGCGCCGCCTCGCGCTGCTGCGAGCGGCGCAGACGCAAGGTCGCGCGCAGCCGCCCGCCCTCAAAGATCGGCAGATCGATGGTGGGTCCAACCAGGTAGAAGCCGGAGAACAGGTTGAAGGCTTGCGGAAACTGCAGCGCCTGCGTGCCGAGTTCACCGCTCAACCTCACGTCTGGATAGAAATTGGCCACCGCTACTCCGGTTTGCGCGGTTGCCGCGTGCAGCAATGCCTCGGCGCGGCGCACATCCGGCCTGCGGCGCGCCAGTTCGCTGGGCAAGCCGATCGGCACCGAGGGCGGCACCGGCGGCTGTGCCGCGGGTCGGTCGAGTTCCGCCTCGAGCGCGCGCGGCGGCTCGGCCAGTAGCGCGCCGATGGCGTCGATCAGCCGCACCTCATCGGCCCTGAGCGGCGGCAGGCTGGCGGCGATCGTCGATTGCTGCGCCTCCGCGTTGGCGATGTCGAGCGTGGTGCCGACGCCGTTGTTGAACTGGTTGCGCACGAGCGATGCATTGCGCTCGGCATCGTCGAGGTTGCGCTGATCGATCAGCCGCATCGTCTGCACGCCGCGCAACTGCATGTAATCCTGCGCGAGACTGGAGATCGCCATCAGCGCGGTGGCGTGCCGTGCCTCTATCATGGCCGCGGTGTCGGCGCGGCTTGCCTCGACCGCGCGCCGCACGCGGCCGAACAGATCGATCTCCCAGGCCGCCGACAGATCGTCCTGAAACAGGTCGAAAGCCACCGGCGCGGTCGGCTGAGGGACGACAAGCGCTCCGAGGATTTTGGGGTTCAGCCGCACGCGTGTGTATTGATCGTTCGCATCAAGGCTCGGCAGGCCCTGTGAGGCCGCGATGCCGGTCTGCGCGCGGCTCTGTCGTATCCGCTCCGCGGCTTCCCGCAGATCGAGGTTCTGCCGCGCCAGCCGGTCCACCAGGGAGGATAGTTCCGGGTCGTCGAACGCACTCCACCAGGTCGCGTTGACCGTGCCGCCATAGGTCACGTCATTGCCCGACGAGCCGCCCCACCACTGCGTCGGCGCATGCGAAGCCGGCGGACGGTAAGCCGGCCCGACGGTGCAGCCGCCGAGCCAGGCAGACGCGGCAACGGCGGCGAGCAGGGCGCGCCCCATGCGCTAGTCCGCCGCCGTGACGCGGGCCGCCCGGCCGTTCTGATCGGCTTTGACGTTCGCGAGTCCGGTATGGATGGTGACCTCGACCGAAAGCCCCATTCGCAGCAGCAGCGCGTCCGGCTGCCCCGGACTGATCAGGATGCGCACCGGCAGGCGTTGCACGATCTTGGTAAAGTTGCCGGTGGCGTTGTTCGGCTCGATTGGCGCGAATGACGCTGCCGAGGCGGCCGGCACACCATCGACGACGCCGTCGAGCGTGAGGTTGTAGGCATCGATATGGATGCGGGCATGCTGTCCGGGCAGCACATGGGCAAGCGCGGTCTCCCGGTAGTTCGCGGTGACATACAACCGGTTGAGCGGCACCAGCGCCATCAGCGCCGTGCCGGGCCCGACATAGTTGCCGACCTGCACGCTCCTTTGCGCGATCATGCCGCGCAGCGGAGCCAGCACGCGCGTATAGGAGAGATTGAGCCGCGCCTGGTGCACGCTTGCCTGCTCGGCCCGGATCGCCGCCAGCGCTGAGGCCTGCTGCGCTTGCAGAACCGGCAGTTGCTGCGCGGTGGAGGAGAGCGCCGCCTCGGCTCCCGCCTGCGAGGCCTGGGCTTGCTGCAACGCCCTCGTTGCCTGCTGGCGCTCCTGCACCGAGCCGGCGCCGGTCGCCGCGAGATTGCGATACCGGCTCGCGTTGGCCAGGGCGAAGCGAAGCTGCGCCGATGACGAGACCACGTTGGAGCGGGCCTGCGCGATCTGCGCGGGCAGGCGCGCAATCTGTGCGGCCACGTTGTTTTCCTGCGCCTCGTCGCGCGCCAGCGCCGCCTCGTCGCTGGCAAGCGACGCCTTGTAGTCGCGATCGTCGAGCTGGACCAGCATTTGACGGGCGTCCACCGTCTGGTTGTCGTCGGCGTCGACCGCTGTGACTTGCCCGGAGACGCGTGGCGCGATGGTGGCGAAGTGCGCGCTCACATAGGCGTCGTCGGTCCAGACGCTGGCGGTGGGCACGAAAATGATCGCCAGCACCACGCCGATGAAGCCGAGCACAATGACGCCGGCGACAAACCAGGGCCAGATCGGCTTGCGCTCCCTGTGCCGGCCCGAGTCCGCCTGGTCCGGCTTCTCCTGGGCCTGCTTGTCGTCCTTTTCCTCACCATCCGGCATCGCGCGGCACCCCCTATCTCTGGCCCTATTTCTGGGCGAGCGCGATACGCGGAGGATAGGTGCGCACCGGCAACGTCACCACAACGACCATCAGCGCTACGGTGAGTGCCGCGATGACCAGGAAGGCGTCGCTCAGGGTCATCACCGTCGACTGGAGCTGCACCGTGCGCGAGAACGCCTCCAGGCTGCCGGGAAACCGCGGCTGGCCATTGGGCAGCAGCGGCGGCGGCACGGCGGGCACCAGCGCCGGCGCCTGCAGCGTGCTGAAACGGCGCTCCGCCGAGTCGCCCATGATACGCGTGGTGTGCAGCGAGCCGCGCCAACGCATGATCAACTGCAGCAGCCAGACGCCAACCGGCTGCGCCACGGCGCGGCAGGTGTTGACCAGCGCCGAGGCCAGCGGCCCTTCCTCCGGCTTCCGGATCGCGTTGGTGGCCATCATCAACAGCGGCATGATGATCATTGGCTGGCCAATCGCGTTCAGTCCTTGCCAGACCAGGAAGCCGCCTCCAGTGACCGAGCTGGTGAGGAACACGTTGCCGATGCATGCGGCCAGGATGCAGGCCATGCCGATGAAGCTCACCACGCGCGAATCCACCCATGCGAGATTCAGCACGACCGCCACAAGCGGCAGCATAATGAGTTGCGGGAGCGCGATCAGGAGGGTGAGTTCATAGGTCTGCAGTGGACGGTATCCCTGCACCTCCCGCAGGAAGGTGTTCGGCAGTGTCGATGCCGCCAGGTTGAGCAGCAGGAAGGTGAACAAGGTGATCAGCCCATAGGCGATATTGCGCCGTTTCAACAGGTAGAACCCGAACAGCGGTTGCGGATGAAAAATCTCATTCAGCACGAACACGGGGATCGCGACGACGCTGACCAGCGTCAGAACAGAGATCACCTTCGAGTTGAACCAGTCGTAGCGATCGCCCTGCTCCAGAACGATGACGAAGGTGAAGGCGATGACCACGACCAGCAGCGTGCCGACCCAGTCGAACTTGCGGAAACGCTCATACCGCGGCTCGTCCTGCTCGACGCCGTACCAGAACAGCACCGCGGCAAGCGCGCTGAACGGCAGCGCCTCGTAGAAGACGAACTGCCAGCCGACGATTCCAGTCCACAAGGCCGCGAGCGTATCCGAGAGGTTCGGCCCGAACGTCACCGACATCGCGTACAAGGCGAGCCCATACAGGCGGATCGGCGGCGCCAGGACACGCAAGCCAATGATGAGGAGAAGCGGAATCACCAGACCGCCCGAAACACCTTGCAGCAGGCTCAGCCCATAGATCAGCGAGAGGTTCGAGGTAAGCGGCACGCAGATCGTGGAAACACAGCCCAGCGCGATCGCGAACAGGCCCCAGCGCCGCACCGTCAGGTTAAGCGCCATCGTCGGCGAGAGCGACATGCCGATAACCTGACCGGTCGCATACAGACTGGTGATCCAGGTGCCCTGGTCAGTGTCGATGCCGAGGCCTCCCAGCACGTCCGGCAGCGCGAGCGAGGTCACGCCCTGAGTGAAGTCAGCCGTGATCACGGCGAGGACAATCCCAGTAAGTCCGACCAACGGCTTGATGTCCATGCAGGCTCCGGAGCGGCTTGGGCAGAGGAGATGGCTACAGGGTGGGGGTCCAGAACGCCGCTTCAAGCCGCACGGTAGTGCGGAAGCTGCGCAGCAGCATGCCGTAACGTGCGTCGGCGCCGTGCGATGCCGCCAGCCGGTCAAGACGGGCGATGCCTTCGTTGGCGAGCCGCACGTAGTGCCCGCCGCCATAAATCTCGATCCAGGGCCAGTACGGATTGCCCTCCCGCCTGGTCCGCGGGTCCACGATCAGACGCAGGCCGATCTCGGCGTAGCCAACCAGGCAGGCGGAAAGCGAGACCAGCAGGTCAAGGATGTCGCCACGTTGTCCGCAATCCAGCATGAAGCGCGTGTAGGCGAGCAGTTCCGTCGATTCCGGATGCCGCGCCAGATCGTCCTCGCTCAAGCCCCACTCACGGCAATAGGCGATATGCAGGCCGATCTCGGTGTCGAGCAGGTCGTTGAGCAGCCGCGCCGTTGCGCGCATGCCGGCCAGCTCCGGATCCTTGAAGACAGCCAGCGCATAGGCGCGCGCGTATTGCACAAGATAGAGATAGTCCTGGATCAGATAGGTCTGGAAAGCGACTGCCGGCAGCGTCCCATCGGCGAGGCCGTTCAAGAAGGCGTGTTGCGTATAGGCCTGCCAATCCTCGCCGCAATCCTCGCGAAGCCGGGTGAACAGCCGGCCCTGGCGCAGCACCGGCGCCGCGGAATCAGCCACCCTTGGTGTTACAGGGGAAGGTCGCGACCAGGAACTGATAGACGCCGACGGCAGCGGGCTGATGGCTGGCGGCGGGATTGTTCTCCGACCATGCGGCGAGCTTGTCGCGCCCTTCGGCGCGCGTCAACGGCGGATTGGTCGGCAGGCAGAACTGGCGCTCCGCAGCCGGCGTCACGCTGATGTAGAAATCGATGATGCCGTTGAAATAACCGACGCACAGCGAATGCTCGCTGCCGGCCATCTGCGTGCCGGAGTTGTCCGTGCACATGTCGTACAAGGATTGGAAGCTGGTGATCGTGGTCGGCGATGGCCGCTTGTAGCTGTAGGCCTGGTCATTGGCGTTCTGCGCGCGCGCGCACGGAGCGGCGAAAGCGAATGCGGCGGCGATCAACGCGCAGGTTGCCACCGGCTTCAGGGTGGCGGCGATCGTGTCAGGCATGGGCCGCTCCAGTGCGCTCGTGACCCAGCAAACGTCAGGCCGCGGCCGCGGTTGCACCATGGCTCAGCCGACGTGGCTGAGCCGTCCGCCGGTCATCGGCCGCGCCACCCCCGTGGTGCTCGGAAAGCTGATCGGCAGTCCGCGCAGGTGACGCAGCGCGAGATAGGCGAAGCACTCCGCTTCCACCGCGTCGCCGCGCCAGCCGACCTGTTCCGCCGTCTGCACGGCAATCCCGGTTTGATGCCGCAGTTGGCGCAGCAGAGCCGGATTGTGCCGGCCGCCGCCGCATATCACGAGCCGGTCGGGGCGCGCGGGAAGATGCTGGAGCCCGCGCGCGACGCACCCCGCGGCAAAGGCGGCCAGCAACGCCGCGCCATCCTCCGCGCTGAGCCCGGCCGCCATGTCGTCGGTGAAATCATGCCGGTCGAGCGACTTGGGCGGGGGCAGCGCCAGCCATGGATGCGCGAGCAGCCTCTCCAGCAGCGCCTCGTCGACACGCCCTGCCGAAGCCAGCCGGCCGTCGCGATCGAACTCTCCCAACCCGTGCCTGCGCACCCAGTCGTTCAGCGGCGCGTTGCCCGGTCCGGTATCGAATGCGATCAGGCCATCGGCTCCATCCCAGCTCGTGAGATTGCCGACGCCGCCGAGATTGAGCACGCATCCGGCAACGCCGGGAGAGGCGCGGGCGAGCAGCGCCGCGTGGTAGCAGGCCGCCAGCGGCGCGCCCTGGCCGCCCGCCTGCACGTCGCGGCTGCGGAAATCGTCCACCACGTCGATGCCGAGGTGACCCGCCATCAACGCACCGTCCCCGAGTTGCCGCGTGCGTCCGGGGCGCGACGGCGCCGCCGCCCTGTGCAGCACGGTCTGGCCATGGAAACCGATGACGGCGATCTCGGCTGCGGCCACATTATTGTCGGCCAGGAAACGGCGCACCGCGTCCGCTTGCGCGAGCGTCAACGCCTCGCTTGCCTGCCCGAAGACAGGGGGCTCCGGTCCGTCGAAGTTCCATTCGCGCGCGGCCTGCACCGAACGCGCGATCAACTCGCGCACCGACGGCGCATAGGCGGCGAGCCGCCACGGCCCGAATGCGTCGATGGTCTCGCCGTCGCCGCGTATCATGGCGATATCGATATTGCCGTCGAGCACCGTCCCGGTCATCAATCCAATCGCCCACCGGCTCATCGCGGCTCACCCATGAGGACCCCATCATGACGCATCGACGCATGCCACACGGCGCCAACCGGACCTACGGCGTCCTCGTAGGCCATGTCCAGCAGGGGCGGGAATATGGCGGCGGCAGGTCGCCGCACTACGAGATTCTGGTGCAGGCGGACAGCCAGTATCGGCTCGCGGTGAATGTCCGCTCGGTCGATGGCAGCGACGTGCTCGCGCTCTTCGTCGCTGATTTCACCAAGCCCACCCGGATCGATCTGGCCGCGCGCGCGGCCGGCGCTCCGGGCTTCAGCGCGCTGGCCACCGGTCCCGACGGCGAGGGACTCGACTATGCGCGTGATGGGTTGTTCGATCTTGGGGCGATGGTGCCGGTGCCGCCGGACGGCAGCGGCAGCGGCCTCAGCGAGGAACTGGACGCCCGCATCCAGGCGGCGGCCGCCGACCCGGACTCGGTGGTCTTGGCGATCGGTGACTATTTTCAGGATCGTGGCGCCGATCAGACCTTCGGCTTTTCCCCGGAGCGCGGCGTCCACGACATCCACATGATGCAAGGCAACTCCGGAGATTTCGCCGGCGACAACCGCGTGCGCGGCGACGGCGCGCTGTTCCTGCGTTCGAGCGCGGGGGTGACAGCGGCGCTGTTCGTGCGGTTCAGCACACAATCGGTTGTGACCGACCCCGCGACTGGAGCGCCGGATTAGGCGCGCCGTCACGGCATTGCGGCGCCACGGTCCATTCCTGGAACCAGCCCGCTCAGCACGGCGGCGGCGAGCACTGCGGTCGCGCCGAGCCCGGTCTGAACCAGGATGCTCGCGGCGAGCCGCCGTCGCGACAAGTGCGGAGCCGTTCCGCGCAGCGCCGGCGCCAGCCGGTAGCGGTTGACCACGGCGAGCGCGAACAGCAGGCTGAACAGGGTGGTCTTGATCAGCACGACCCAGCCATACGGCATGGCGAGCAGGGCCGCGACGCTGCCGACCAGCACCCAGCCCTGGATTAACGCCGATCCGGCGAGCCCGGCCAGGCACCATTTGCCGAACGGGGAGAAGCGTCGCGCGGCGGCGGCGCCAGTGCCGGGCGGCGACAGGCGGACGACGAGCAGCAGCGGCGCCAGGCCGCCGATCCAGCCTGCCGCCGACAGCACGTGCAGCATATCCACCCAGAACAGCGGGCCGAGCACGCCGCCCATCGCCATGGCGTGACCGTGCCCGGCCTCTGCCGCCACGTCGAGCGAGGCGAGCGCCGCCGCCGCCCGCAGACCCCGCCCGCCGCAAGCGAGGGCGACGCCGGTCCCGCCAGCGAGGCCAAGTTGCAGCAGCACGAGATGACCGAACTGGGTGTCGCTCAGCACCGTCGGCAACGCCGCCAGCGTCTGCGCCAGACCGCGCGCGCCGGCGAGCTCGGCCGATTGCAGCACGGTCCATGCCGCAAGCCCGAGTGCCGCCACGGCAAGGCTGCCCCAGGCCAGTCGGCCGAGCGCGCGCACGGCCTCGCGCGTGCAATCGGGCGGCATCAGCAAGCTCCGGAACAGCAGCGTGCCGCACAGCGAAAGCAGCGCGCCCACCGCCGTCGCCCGCGCCAGCACGAGCGCAGCACTCACCCCGGCTTCACCGTAAAGCGGAACCGGCCCTGGGTCTTGTGCGTGTCGGTGGCGGTCGCATGCCAACGCACCGTGTAGGTGCCGGGCCCGATCGGCTTGAGTGCTATCGCGAGATGCGCATCGCCGCCCTCCAGGTGCACGCCGCCGGTATCGACGCGCGCGCCGGTTCGGTCCTCGACCGTGATCGTGCTGAAGGCCGGCTCGACTCCCTCGGTGAAGTCGATCACCACCTGGCGCGGCGCCGCCGCCACCGTGCTGCCGACGCCAGGAGTGGCGGTCTTGAGAAAGGCGTGCGCCCAGGCGGGGCCGGCGCGGAGCATGAGTCCGGCGGCGAGGCCGGCGACTGTGACAAACCGCATGGACCATGTCTCCGGGCCGGATCAGTTGAAGATCGGCCTGCCGATGCTGTTGGGGAAAAGGTCGTCGAAGAAGAAGTGCACGAGTCCGACCGCGCCGACATTGGTGCCGGCCGCCTTGTCGAGCGGCACCAGCGCCTCGACTCCGATCTCGCCCCATTGCGCGAGATAGATCACCCCGGGGGCCGCGATCCAGGTGGTGCCCTGGGTGCTGGGCCGCGAGGCGGGCGACGACCAGGTGAACTCGACGATGGGGATCATGTCGCCGAGCCAGCCCGGCAGGCCGACGTTGCTGACCTGGGATTGCAAATAGGGGATGCTGTATTGCAGGGAAAGGCCGGCCGACCAGGCATTGTTGTTGCCATTGTTGAACTGCGTGGCGAGGCCGGTATCGAACGGGCTCGAGGCCGAGACGCCCGCAGACAAGGCAGGGGAGGCGAGCGTCTTCACCTCCTTGTCGGCGACCGTGTAGCTCAGTTCGCCGGTGACCGCGAACGGCCGCAGGAAGCCTACCGGCAGGTCGCCCAATCCCTTGCCGAAATACCCGGTGGGCGAGGTCGAGCCGAAACGGTCGCCGCCGGTATGGGTGGTGCCGGTGCCGCCGATCTCACGTATGACGCCGAGGGAGATGACGAACTCGTGGTCGGCGTTGGTATAGGCCTGCCATTTGCCGGTGATGAACAGGTTCTCGAAGCCGGTCTGCGTCTTGGCGCCGTTCACCTGCTGGATGCCGTAGCCGTCATTGACGATCAGCGCCGTGTCGGATGTGACCGTCTTGTCGTACTCGAAGCCGAGATCGACTTCGTGGGTGGCACCCGAGCCGCCGGCCGCGCCGCTGCGCGTGTAGGTGAAGGCGGGAAGCGAGGCTTCGTCGGCGACGCCCGGATCGTCGAAGGTCAGCGTCACCGGAAACACACGGGCGCCGGCGATGACGTGGGCCGAAGCGCATGGGCCGGCGAGCATGGCCAGCGCCGCGACCGCGGCCGGCGGAATGATGTGTGATCGCATGGCCGAGATCACTCGCGTATCCGGATCAATCCTTCCTGGGCGACGCTCGCCACCAGGCGGCCGTCGCGTCGGAAAACCTGGCCGAGATTGAAGCCACGCGCGCCGCCCGACCAGGGACTTTCCATCACGTAGAGCAACCAGTCGTCGATGCGCAATTCATCGTGGAACCAGAGCGCGTGATCGAGGCTCGCCGCCTGCAGCCCAGGGGTGAGAAAGCCGATGCCATGGGGCACCATGCTGGCGCCGAGAAGTCCGAGATCGGAGGCGAAGGCGAGCACCGCGCGGTGAGCGCACGGGTCATCGCCGAGCGGCGCCGCGGTCCTGATCCAACGCATGGAGCGAGCGCCCGACTCCGGCGCGTGTATCTCGACAGGGCGCACCTCGATGGGACGGCCATGAGCGAGGCCTCCGATCGAGGGCAAGCCCTCCGGCGCCGGCGCCGCCGGCATCTCGGCCTGATGGGCGACGCCGCGCTCCGGCCGGTGGAAGGACGCCGCCATGTTGAGGATCGGCCGACCTCGTTGCAGGGCGATGACGCGGCGGGTGGCGAAGCTCCTGCCGTCGAAATCGCGCTCGACGCGATAGACGATCGGCCGCTCGTTGTCGCCGGGCCGCATGAAATAGGCGTGCAGCGAATGGGCGACGGAAGCCGGATCGACCGAGCGCATGGATGCGATCAGCGCCTGGGCGATAACCTGGCCGCCAAACACCCGGCCGCTGCCGCCTGGACGTCGCGGGCCGCGATAAAGATCGGTATCGATCTCGTCGAGATCGAGAAGATCGAGCAATTGGCGGACCAGCGCTTCCGCAGCCGGAGGTGCTGCTTCGTGTGGAGCTGGGGCGTTGATGTCTGCCATGCTGTTCCTCTCGGCGCGCTCGCGGATGCCAACGTATCCACCAGTCAACACTTCCTCAACGAACCCTGAATTGCAATATTATAGCCTTTCGCGATGAGAGCCGCCCGATGCCGACGTCCGTCTTTTCCGACCGCACCAACACCCTGCTTAGCCGTGCCGAAATCACCTGCGATCGACGCGGCACCCGCCTCACCGAACTGCGGCGCCACGTGCTCGGCCTGGTGCTCGACAGCGATCGTCCCGCCGGAGCCTATGATTTGCTCGACCGGCTACGCGCCCACCATAAGGGAGCGGCGCCGCCGACAATCTACCGCTCTCTCGACTTCCTGCTCGAACATGGCCTGATCCACAAGATCGAGCGGCTGAGCGCCTTCGTCGGCTGCGCCCACGCCATCGCCGAGCATGATCCCGGCCACCGTCACGGCGCGCAGTTCCTGATCTGTACGCGCTGCGGTCGAGTCACCGAACTGGAGGACAGCGACATACGGGCGACCCTGACGCGCGCGGCGCGAAACGCCGGCTTCAGCCTGAGCAACGCCACGATCGAGGCGGAGGGACTCTGCGCCGACTGCGGCGGCGACGGTGCGCGGCCGATCTGAGCCATGCGGCCGGTTCAGGCGGCGTGGACTGCGATCTCCGCCTGAAACCTGTTGACGAACTCCTCCATCCCGACCTCACCCAGATCGACGACCTTGGCATTCCCGCCGGCGATGAAGGTGACATCGGTAATGCCGATCACGCGCAGGACGAGGCGCAGATACTGGGTGGCGATGTCCCGTTCGCGGATCGGCGAGCCTTCGGTATAGACGCCGCCGGAGGCGAGCAGCACCGTGGCCTTCTTGCCGGTCACCAGACCGCTGCCATCGACGCCCAATGTCATGCCCTTGCGCACGATGTGGTCGATCCAGGCCTTCAAGGCCGCTGGAATGTTGTAGTTGTACACCGGGGTTGCGATGACGAGATGATCGGCCGCCAGGAGCTCCGCGACAAGCTCGTCGGAGACGCGCAGCACCTCCTTCATCTCGGCCGAATGCCGTTCGGGCGGCGTGAAGTAGGCCTGCAGCCAGGGCGCGTTGACGTGCGGCAGGTCCGTCTGCATCAGGTCGCGATCCACCACCTTTCCGTCCGGGTGCGCCGCTTGCCACTGAGCCACGAAGCGACGGGTGAGATTGCGGGAGATGGAGAAGTCGCCACGCGGGCTGGTCTCGACGACGAGGAGAGTCGACATGGAATATCTCCTTGGGGATGGGGTTCAGCCGAAGCGGAAGCCGGAGACCGGCTTGCCGAGAGAATAGTCATGGAAATGGACCTCGCCGGAGGCGGCGCCGGCAGCCACCATGAGCGGTAGCAGGTGATCCTCATGCGGCTGGGCGACGCGGGCGCCGGGCGCATCCTCCCAGTGCAGCAACGCGCGATCGCGGGTCTCGCCATCCACCATCGACGCGCGCAGCCAGGCGTCGAAGGCTTCGGCGTCCGGGTCCACTGGGCTGTGCCCCAAAAAGCCGCGCATGTTGTGGTAACTCTGGCCGCTGCCGAGGATCAGCACGCCCTCGCCGCGAAGCGGGCGCAGCGCGCGGCCGATTGCAAGGTGCGTGGCCGGATCAAGCCCCCGCTTGAGGGAGAGCTGGACGACCGAGATGTGCGCCGCCGGATACACCACTTTCATCGGCACGAAGACGCCGTGATCCCAGCCGCGCCGGGTGTCGCTGCCGGTGCGGATGCCCGCCGCCGCGAGCAGCGCCTGTACTTGGGCGGCCAGGGCGGGCTCGCCGGGCGCGGGCCAGGTCAGTCGGTAGGTGTGTTCCGGGAAACCGCTGTAGTCGAACAGGAGCGGCGGATGCGCCCCGGCGTTCACGGTCGGGACATCTTCTTCCCAGTGGCCGGAGACGATGAGGAGGGCGCGAGGCGGCTCGGCCAGCCTCTCGGCGAAGCCGCCAAGATAGGCCTCCAGGCCGCTCCAGGCCGCGCGCATGGGTCCGGGTTCAAGGAAGAAGCATGGACCGCCGCCGTGATTGAGGAAGAAAGTCGGCTGCATGGGCGTTATTTGCGCCTTTCGTCCTGGTCATGGGAGCGATAAAGAACCGATCAACTCTATCAGTTCAGGTGATGGATGATCGGCAGCCTGACGCTGGACCAGCTTCGCGTGCTGGTGACGATCGCCGACGCGGGAAGCTTCTCCGCCGCCGGCCGCAGGCTCGCCCGCGCCCAGTCGGCGATCAGCCAGAGCGTGGCGACGCTGGAGGACGCGCAGGGCGTGAGCCTGTTCGACCGCGCCGGCCATCGTCCGAGCCTCACGGGGGCGGGGTGCCGCCTGCTCGCACAGGCGCGGATCGTGCTCGCGGGCGCAGCGAGGTTCGAGGGAATGGCCGCGGGCATGCGCGAGGGGATCGAGCCAGAGCTTGCCTTGGCGGTGGACCCGCTGGCGCCGACCGCCCCCTTCATCGAGAGCCTGCGGGCGCTTCGTGACAGCTTCCCGCTCTTGTCCGTGAGCTTCTCGACGGAAGGGCTGGGCGGCGCCGAGCGGCGTCTTCGCCGGGGCGAGGCCGCACTCGCCTTGTGCGTGCTCCTGCCGACGCCGCCGGAAGACCTCGTCGCCGTGCCGCTGTTGCACGCGAGCCTGATGCCGGTGGTGTCCCCGGACCATCCCCTGGCGCAGCTCGGCCGGCCTGCGACCCGGGCAGATCTTCAGGAGCACATACAACTCATCTTGTCGGACCCCTTCGCACCCGACGGTCCGAGCTACGGCGTCATCGGCGGCAAGGTGTGGCGGTTTGTAGAGCTCGGCCGTCGCCTGGACTTCCTGCTCGCCGGACTGGGCTGGTGCCGTATGCCCACGCATCTCGTCGAACTCTTGGTACGGGAAGGACGGCTGCATCACCTGATCATCGATGACGACCCGGCCCGCGCATCCGGACCGCTCGCGATCTACGCGGCGCACATGCGCGATCGCGCGCTCGGCCGGGCCGGCAAATGGCTGCTCGACGACTTGCAGTCTCGGCTTGGCTGTGAAGAAACGGGGGGCACGCCAGAGCAACGCTCCTTGACGCCAGCCGCTCGTCCGCCGGGAAACCGGACCTTCAGTCCTGAGCCGTAGGTCGTATGACGATGCTGCCGACGTCGACATCGGCCGGCTGCTCGATCGCATAGGCGACACCGCGCGCGATTGAATTCGGCGGGATCGCGACATTGGCGGTGCGTTTACCCATGGCCGCCTTGACGTCGGGGTCTGTTACGGAACTGCCGAAATCGGTTGAGATCATGCCCGGAGAGACTTCGGTGACTCTGAGCTGCGGTCCCGCTTCCTGCCTCAGGGCCAGCAGCATGGGGCGGTCGGACGCGGATACGGCGCTTCATTCTCACCCCTGTATTGCTATGAGATAACATACGGTACAATATAACATACGGCCTCTGGGTCGCTCGCGTAAGGATCGCCCCGATGGCTCAATGGCCGACCTTTCTCTGCGTCGCCGCGCTGGCAACGTCTGCCATGGCGGCAAGGTCCGATGCCGCCGCGGCCCAGGCGCCTTCTGATGTCGGCAAGCAGAAGCGGGAACCTGTATCGCCGCCACGCAATGCCGCCTCGGCTACGGAGAACATCACCGTCACGGCGCGGCTTAATCGGGCGCGCAGCGCGCTCGAGCCCGATCTCGGCGCCACCGTCTATCACTTCGGCCGCACCGCGATCCGCACGTTGCCGCAAGGCGACAACGCCCCGCTCAATCAGCTTCTGCTGCAGGCGCCCGGCGTGGCACAGGATTCCTACGGCCAGATCCACATACGCGGCGACCACAATGAGGTGCAATTCCGCCTCGATGGCGTGCAGTTGCCGGAAGGTCTGTCGGTGTTCGGCCAGGCGCTGGAGACGCGTTTCG
This sequence comes from uncultured Acetobacteraceae bacterium, assembly GCA_964246745.1. Taxonomy (GTDB): domain Bacteria; phylum Pseudomonadota; class Alphaproteobacteria; order Acetobacterales; family Acetobacteraceae; genus Lichenicoccus. The sequence goes on along the minus strand of CAXTRK010000012.1, from coordinate 5,591 downwards.
CACACTCATTGTCGCTGATTACCGGGGCGCTTCCAGCGCAGTATGGTTTTGACACCGCCGCCGTGGTCGACATCACCACCAAGAGCGGCACCACCGACCCGGGCGGCGAAATCTCGATGTATGGCGGCGCGCGGGACTATTTCCAGCCGTCAGTCTCCTATGGCGGCCATGTCGGCGCGCTGGATTATTTTGTCACCGGCGACTTCCTGCATAACCGCGTCGGCATTGAAAATCCGACCGGCAGCGTGGGTCCGATCCACGATCTCGGCAACCAGACGCACGGCCTCGCCCATCTCTCCTGGCTGGTCGACGCCGACACCAGGATCAGCCTGCTCGCGGGCGCGTCAAACGAATTCTTTGAGATTCCGGACATTCCCAACCAGACTCCCTCGCTCGGACTGTCGGTGGATGGCGTGGCCAATACCAACAGCGCCGACCTCACCGAGCATCAACGCGAGATCACCGACTTCGGCATCCTCTCGCTGCAGAAGGAAATCGGCGCCATCTCCCTGGTGACGTCGGTATTCACCCGCTACAGCAGCCTGTACTACACGCCCGATTCCCTCGGAGATCTGCTGTTCGATGGTGTCTCGCAGACCGCGGCGCGATCGGTGCTGTCGACCGGCGCGCAGACCGATGCGAGCTGGCGGGTGTCAGAGCATCACACCCTGCGCGCGGGCTTCCAGATTATCGGCGAGCGCACTATTTCAAGCACGGTCTCAGAGGTGCTCCCCAACGGAGGCGACACGCCGCTCACCCTCTATGACGGCGAGGGCAAGACCGGCGGACTGTATGGCCTCTATCTCCAGGACGAGTGGCACATCCTGCCGCCCCTCACCATCAACACCGGCGCCCGCTTCGACGTGATCGACGAATACACCCACGAGAACCAGGTCAGCCCGCGGGTCAACGTCGTCTGGCAGCCGACCTCCACCACCACGCTGCATGGCGGCTACTCACGCTATTTCATTCCGCCGCCGTTCGAGCTCGTCGCGGCCACGGACATCGCCCTGTTCAACGGCACCTCCGGCGCCGCCGGGGTTTCGCAGGACAGCATCGTCAAAGCGGAACGCGACAATTACTACGATGGCGGCATCACGCAGATCATCCTGCCCGGCCTGCAGGCGGGCTTCGACGCCTACTACAAGCAGGCGCGCAACCTGATTGACGAGGGCCAGTTCGGAGCGCCGATCATCCTGTCGGCCTTCAATTACGCTCGTGGCGAGGTGCACGGTTATGAGCTGAATGTCACCTACGATCGCGGTCCGATCTCGCTCTATGGCAACGTCGCCTGGTCGCGTGCGATCGGCCGCGATATCGTCTCCTCACAGTTCAACTTTTCGTCGAGCGACCTCGCCTATATTTCCCAGCATTGGATCTATCTGGACCACGACCAGCGCTGGACCGGCTCCGCAGGCGCCGCCTACACGCTATTCCAAGGCACCTCCCATCTGGCCCGGGTGTCCGCGGACCTGATCGTGGGCAGCGGCCTGCGCGCCAGCACCGACACGGTTCCCAACGGCGCCGAACTGCCCAGCTACGCCACCATCAACCTGTCCGCCGTGCACACCCTGCACCTGGCGCGCCTCGGCGTCACGCAACTCCGTCTCGACGTGATCAATCTGCTCGACCACACCTACGAAATACGCAACGGCACCGGGGTCGGCGTCGGCGCGCCGCAATTCGGCCTGCGCCGCACGATCCTGGTCGGGATCGCGCAGCGCTTCTGAAGGCGATCCCGACACCAGCTCCGGTTCAGTCGATGGTGAATTTCGGGAACGACTGGAAATCGTAGGGCTTGGAGATCGCGATCACCTCCGCCTCGCTCGCCGGCTTGAACGGCCCGGTATAGCCTTTGCTCGGGGACAGGAATGGTGCGAGCGCCGTTGCCGCGGCGCCCACGCTCGGCACCAGCGCCTCCTCGATAATGAAGTTGTTAGGGGGAGCCTGGTTATAGGCCACGCGCAGCAGCACGCGGTGTTCTGACTCGACGCCGGCGAGTTGCACCGCGAGCCCGATCGCCAATGGATCGGGTTTCGTAATCCCGGTCGAGACGGCGCCGGAAAACTCGCGGGCAGCGGCGATGTAGGCGGAGATGAAGTATGCCTCGATCAGTTCCGCCGTGGCGAAGAACACTTTCTGGTTGGTGAACATGCCGGTCGGAAAGTAGAACTCGCTGACCAGAGGATTTCCGCCAAGCGACTGGAAAATCCGCAGGTGCTCGAATTCCTGGCTGATCGCGGCCTGGAAGTAGTTCCGGTTCATCTGACTGTTGGCGTCCGGAAGCTGCTTGCTGGTGAGCGCGTAGTAATAGAAGGTGACCGCAAGCGACTCCGCCGTTGCGGCAACGTTAAAGATGTCGAGCGCGGTATCGGTGATCGTGCTGTCGGTGGTAGTCGCGGCGCGTGCCGCAATCGGCTGCAGCAGTCCGGCGCCGGCGGCGCCCAGGGCGGTCGCGCCCGCCAGTGCCGCGGTCCGGGTAAAGAAGGTGCGACGCGATGCGCCGGCCTGCTTCGCCTCTCGCGCCTTCTCCGTCAGCTCGATCATAACTCGACCGGTCTGCTCAAACGTTTCGACGAGGTCTTCGCGCATGATTGTGTACCGCCTTGCTGGATAGGGACCGCGGCGTCACGTTGACCCGCAGACCGACCCAATATCGCCTACGGATACAATTCGAGACCGGATGCGCCGGCGGAGACTTTTGTTGTTACAGTTTGACGATGGGCTGGCGGGCGGACGAAGGCGACGCGCTTGGCGCGCCCCGCTTGGCGCGCCATCTCCGTTGGGATATAGCGCAGATCCCGCGCTCTCCCTGAGGAACCGCCGATGCGCCGACGCTCGTTGATCATCGGTGCGGCCTCGCTGGCGGTTCCGCGCCTGGCCCTCGCCCACGATGTCGGCACGGTCGATGTGCTCTATGCCGGCTCACTGGTGGCCATGATGGAGCACGGCATCGGACCCGCTTTTGCAGCCGCGACAGGCGGCAGCTTCCAAGGCTTCGCGGGCGGCTCTGACGGCCTCGCCAATCAGATCAAGGGCCGGCTGCGGCGAGGCGACGTGTTCATCAGCGCCAACCCCCACGTCAATCAGGGCTTGATGGGAGCGGCGGACGGCGACTGGGTGCGATGGTACATCACCTTTGCCCGCTCCCCACTGGTCATCGGCTTCAATCCGGCCAGCCGGTTCGCGGCCGCCCTCCGAAGCAGGCCCTGGTACGAGGTGCTGGCCGAGCCCGGCATCCGTATCGGGCGCACCGATCCCAGGCTCGACCCGAAGGGCAGGCTGACCGTGCGGCTGCTTGACCATGCCGCCCAAGTCTATGCAATGCCGGGACTCGCACGAAAGGTGCTGGGCGCTCCGGAGAACCCCGCCCAGGTGCTGCCCGAGGAAAACCTGGTTGGCCGGCTGCAGTCGCGGCAGATCGATGTCGGCTTCTTTTATTCCACCGAGACATCGGACCTGCACATCCCGTCGATCGTTCTGCCGCCGAAGGTGGCGCTGTACGCGAACTACACCGTGACGGTCCTGGAGCGTGCGCCGAACCCCGAGGGAGCCGTGCTATTTGTCGCGTTCCTGCTTGGACCGCGCGGAAGTGCGGTGATGCGCCGCCACGGGCTTGACCTCATTGCTCCCGTGGCGAGCGGCGACACCGCAATGATCCCCGCCCTCATCCGAAAGCGTCTCGACACCGCCAGATGACCCGGCCGACGGCGCCGCTCCGACTGCTCGCCGGGCTGTTGGCGCTCTACCTGGCCGCTCCCTTCGTCGCGGGGCTCGCGCAGATGGGCACGGCCGACTGGCGCGCGGCCGACGTCGCGGGCCTGCTTGGAGCGACTGGCGTTTCCATCGCGAGCGCCACCGTCGCCACCGCTCTGGTCGCCCTCGGCGGCATCCCGCTCGGCTACCTGTTTGCCCGCGGTTCCGGACCCGGCCTCGCCGTGCTGGGCTTCGTCGTGCAACTACCGCTGGCCTTGCCGCCGCTTGCCAGCGGCGTGCTGCTGTTGTTCCTGCTCGGCTATGCAAGCCCGATCGGCCGCCTCACGCATGGCGCGCTGGTCGATTCGTTTGCGGGCATCGTGCTGGCCGAGGCGTTCGTCGCCGCGCCGTTCCTGATCATCGCGTCGCGGTCCGCATTCGCCGCCATCGATCCAGTTCTGGAGGACGTCGCCGCAACGCTCGGCCATGGTCCCGCAGCGGTGTTCCGCCGGGTCAGCCTGCCGCTCTCCTGGCGGGCCATCGTCGCGGGGCTGCTGCTGTCCTGGCTGCGCGCCTTCGGCGAGTTCGGCGCCACCGTGCTGGTCGCCTATCACCCGTACTCGCTGCCGGTGTTCACCTACGTCGCGTTCGGCAGTGCCGGCCTGCCCGCCATGTTGCCGGTGCTGCTGCCGATGGTGGCCACTGCCGTCATCATCATGGCGGTGAGCCAGCTCGCGCTGCGTTCGAGGCAACGCCGCGCCGCCAGTCACGAGACCCTGCCGACGATCACGGCGACGGGCCTGAACGCCGGCCACGCCGAGGGTCCGCGCCTGATGCTCGAGGCGCAACGCAGGCTGGATGGCTTCGCGTTGAACGTTGCATGGAACACCAACGCCCGTCGGCTCGCCATTCTGGGCGCATCCGGCTCGGGCAAGTCGCTGACGCTGCGGCTGATCGCGGGACTGGACGGGGCCGAGGCAAGCCGGGTCTGGTTCGGCGACCGCGATCTCGGCGCGCTGCCGCCGCAGGGCAGGGGGATCGCCTACGTTCCGCAAAGCTACGGCCTGCTGCCGCACCTCGACGCCGCCGGACAAATCCGCTTCTCCCTGGATTGCGATCCGGCCCTTGCCCGGCACTGGACCGACCGGCTCGGTCTGGCCGGGCTGGAGCACCGCAGGCCAGGCGAGCTGTCGCTCGGCCAGCAGCAGCGCGTCGCCCTGGCCAGAGCGCTCTCCCGACGCACGGCCGGCCTTGTGCTGCTCGATGAGCCGTTCGCGGCATTGGATACAGCATTGCGCGCACGTCTGGCGGCAGAGATGCTGACGCTGCAAGGCGAGACCGACGCGACCACGATCCTGGTCACGCACGATCCCTCCGAGGCGATGCTGCTTGCCGACGAACTGCTGCTGCTCGATGCCGGCCGCGTGCTGCAGTCAGGACCGGTCGCCACACTCTTCAACCGGCCGGTCAGCGAGGCAGCCGCACGGCTGCTCGGCGCAAGCACGATCGGCTCGGGTCGGATCACCGACGACGCGAGGATCGATATCGGCCGCGGCATACGCCTGGAGCTGGCGGGCCCCACGCTCGCGGCCGGCCTCAGAGTAGGCTGGGCGGTGCGGCCGCATCAGGTCCATCTCACGTGTTCGGCCGGACATGCCGCCGAGATCCTGCGCAGGGAGCCGGTCAGGGACGGCCAGCGGCGTGTCTCGTTGCGGCTGGGCGATGTGCTGCTCGACATCCTGGCGGACGCCGGCTGCCCGGCTGAAGGACCTGCCCGCGTCCACATCGATCCGGAGGCTTTGCAGGTATGGCCGGCCAGCATCCTAAAAACATAACAGCTCTAAGGAAGCTCTGAACAAGTCCTGCTCGACAGGTTCTGCCGACGCGTACTAACC
>CAXTRK010000011.1:0-86925 GCA_964246745.1 uncultured Acetobacteraceae bacterium | reverse complement strand
GCGCTGCACCGCGGCCTGCGTCGCGACATCGAACAGGCAGCCCTGGCGGCCGGCGCCCGGGTCTGCGGCGCGGCGGCGCCCCGCTTGCCGAACACGAGCTGCCTGGCGTTGCCGGGCATGCGCTCGGAGGCGCAGTTGATCGGGCTCGATCTGGCGGGATACGGCGTCTCCGCCGGCAGCGCCTGTTCGTCCGGCAAGGTTGCCCGCTCGCACGTGCTCGAAGCGATGGCGCTTGGCGCGCTGGCTGGAGAGGCGATTCGTGTGTCGCTGCCCTGGAACGTCGATCCTGACACCGTCCCTGGATTTATCGCTGCCTATCACGCGATGGCGGCGCGAAGGCGCTCGGCCGCATGATCTATCTCGACAACCAGGCGACGACCGCCTGCGACCCGCGCGTGCTGGCGGCGATGCTGCCGCTGTTCCACGAGGCTTACGGCAACGCGCACAGCGGCGAGCACGCGATGGGCCGCGCCGCGGAGACGGAGGTCGCGCGCGCGCGCGGCGCGGTCGCCTGCCTGCTGCAGTGCGATCCGCGCGAGCTCGTCTTCACCTCCGGCGCCACCGAGTCCAACAACCTCGCCATCAAGGGCGCCGCGCGCGAGGCGCTACGGTCCGGCAACACGCGCCGTCGGCTGATCACGCCGACCACCGAGCATCCGTGCGTGCTGGGGGCAGTGCGCGACCTCGCCGACGAGGGCTTCGAGCCGTTGATCCTGCCGGTCGAGGCGGACGGCCGCCTGGATCCCGCGCGTCTCGACGACGCCCTGCGCACGCCCACGCTGCTGGTCAGCGTCATGGCGGTGAACAACGAGACCGGCGTGATCCAGGACATCGCCGACTGCGCGGAGCGGGCGCATCGCGCGGGCGCGCTGCTGCATTGCGATCTGGCGCAGGCCGCCGGCAAGATCGCGCTCGACATCCCACGCATGGGCCTCGATCTCGCCTCGCTCAGTGCGCACAAGATGTACGGACCGAAGGGCGTGGGCGCCTTGTATGTGCGCCGCCGGCCGCGCGTGCGTCTCGCGCCGCTGTTCTCGGGCGGCGGCCAGGAGCGCGGCCTGCGTTCGGGCACCCTGCCGGTGCCGCTGGTGGCGGGGTTCGGCGTCGCCTGCGCCATTGCCGTGGACGAGCGGTTGGAGGAGGCCGCGCGCCTGGCGTTGCTCCGCGACGCTCTGCTGCGCCGCCTCGCGAGCGACATCCCCGGCCTGGTCGTGAATGGCAGTCTTGCGCATCGCATCTCCGGCAACCTCAACCTGCGCTTTCCGGGGCGGACCGCTGGCGAGATCATCGCGCGGGCGCCCGAGCTGTGCCTGTCCACCGGCTCGGCCTGTGCTTCCGCCGAGATCGAAGCCTCCGCGGTGTTGCGGGCGATGGGGTTGAGCCACGAGCAGGCGGCGCGGAGCTTGCGCCTGGCAATCGGACGCTTTACCTCACCGGCGGAACTGGACCAGGCGGCGCGTATCCTCGTGCGCGCGCACGGCCCGTCCGCAACCGACGAGACGTTCGAGACGCTGGAATGCCCGACCTATGCCCAAGATGAGCTTCGTTGAGCGCGACGGCGGCGTGCGCGAGGTCGAGGCTCCGCTCGGCTTGTCGGTGCTGGAGATCGCGCATCGCCACGGAGTCGATCTCGAAGGCGCCTGCGAAGGCTCACTCGCCTGCGCCACCTGCCATGTGGTGGTCGACCCGGCGTGGGCCGGCAAGCTCGCGACGCCCACCGAGGACGAGGAGGACATGCTCGACCTTGCCTTCGCGCTGGAGAAGACCTCTCGTCTCGGCTGCCAGATCGTCATGACCGAAGCCCTCGACGGCCTCGTCGTGCGGCTGCCGCGCACCGGCTAGAACCGGCCCCAAGCGAATGCGGATCCTGGTCGCCCCTGAGCGAATGCGAATTCTTGTAGCAATGTCTGGAGGAGTGGACAGCTCCGTGGTCGCCGCCCTGCTGGCCAGCGAGGGCCACGAGGTGATCGGCGCCACGCTGCAGCTCTACGACCAGCGTGCCGCGGACGCGAAGCGTGGCGCCTGCTGCGCCGGACGCGACATCGCCGACGCGCGCCGTGTCGCCGAGCGCATCGGCTTTCCGCATTACGTCATCGACGCCGAACAACGCTTCCAGGACAGCGTGGTGGCCGACTTCGCCGACAGCTATGCGCGTGGCGAGACGCCGGTGCCATGCGTGCAGTGCAACCGGGGCGTCAAGTTTACCGACCTGCTCGGCCTCGCCCGCGACCTTGGCGCGGACGCCATGGCGACCGGGCACTATGTCCGTCGCCTTGAGACGGCGGGCGGCGTCGAGCTGCATCGCCCGCGCGACGCCAGCCGTGACCAGAGCTGGTTTCTGTTCGCCACCACCGCGGCCCAGCTCGACTACCTGCGCTTTCCGCTCGGCGAGGTGGCGGATAAGCACCTGGTCCGTGCTCAAGCGGCCCGGCTCGGCCTTGCCGTCGCGGACAAGCCCGATAGCCAGGATCTTTGCTTTGTGCCGGACCATGGCTCCTATTCGGACCTGGTCGAGACGCTGCGGCCGGAGGTCGCCGGCTCAGGCGAGATCGTGGACCGTGACGGCCGCGTGCGTGGCCGTCATCAGGGCATTGCCCGCTACACCGTGGGCCAGGGCCGCCGGCTTGGCGACGCCGCGCTGATCGAGGGCGAGCGTCAGCAGGTGATCGCGGTCGAGCCCGGCACGCGACGGGTCGTGGTCGCCCCGCGCGCGTCGGCCGGCCGCCGCACGCTCCGCCTGCGTGAGATGAACTGGCTGATTGTGCCTCCCGTGGAGCAGACGCCATTGCGCTGCGCCGTGCAGCTTCGCGCCCGCGAGGAACCCAGGCTTGCCGTCATCCGTGCCACCCACGACGGCGCGGAAGTGCTGCTTGACGACAGCGCCTACGCCGCGCCCGGTCAGGCCTGCGTGCTGTACGATGGTGCGCGCGTGCTCGGCGGCGGCTTTATCTGCCGATAGGGGGTCGGCGAACGCCGGTTTGCCTCTTTTGGCGTGTTAGAACGCCTCGCGATAGAGCGCGAGCGCGTCCGCCTCGGTCACCTCGACCGGATTGTTGACCAGCAGGCGGCCCTGCTTCATGGCGTCTGCGGCGAGCAGGGACAAGCTGTTGTTGGTCACGCCAACGTCGCGCAGGCGCTGCGGCGCGCCGCTTTCGCATGTCAGGCGCTGCATCGCGGAGACGAACGCCTCCGAGCGGAGCTGCGTCGTACCATCGCCGGGACCAAGCACGACATCGGCCAATTCCGCATAGAGCGAGGCCGCCGCGGTCGCGTTGAAGCGAAGCACGGGCGCAAGCATGAGCGCGTTCGAGAGTCCGTGCGGCACGTGGTAATGGCCGCCGAGCGGGTAGGCGAGCGCATGCACCGCCGCCACCGGCGCATTGGCGAAAGCCTGCCCCGCCAGCATCGCCCCCAGCAGCATGGCTTCCCGCGCGGGGCGATCGTTGCCGTCGCGGCACACGGCGAGCAGGTTGGCGCTGAGCAGCCGCAGCGCTTCGCGGGCCAGCGCGTCGGAAACCGGGTTCTTGCGGTGCCGGCTGGTATAGGCCTCGATCGCGTGCACCATCGCGTCGATGCCGGTGGCGGCGGTATGCGCGCGGGGCAGGCCGAGGGTGAGTTCCGCGTCTAGCAGGGCGACATCGCAGAAGAGCTGCCGCGCGGCGACGCCGAGCTTGACGGCGCCTTCGGTGGTGACGACGGCGATATGGGTCACCTCCGAGCCGGTGCCGGCGGTGGTCGGAACCAGCACGAGCGGCAGCCGGTCGCCGGTGACCTTGCCGATGCCGTACATGCCGGCGAGCGGCTGCTCGGAGTGCGCCAGCACCGCGGCAAGCTTGGCGACATCCAGCGAGGAGCCGCCACCCAGCCCGATCACCAACTCGGCGCCCACGCGGCGGGCCTGATCGGCGCAACGCAGCACGATGGCCTCCGGTGGATCGACCTCGACCGCATCAAACACCGTGACACCGAAGCCTGCCGCCTCCAGGCTCTCTCGCACCGGAGCCAGCAGCCCAGCCCTGACCAGACCGGCGTCGGTCACCAGGAGCGCGCGCCTTGCAGCGAAGCGCGGGGCGAGCAGCGCGCCAAGCCGACGCGCTCCGGACCACTCGACGAGAATGGAAGCAACCGTGTTGAATTCGAAAGGCTGCGATGAAGCCATCATGCTTAATCTTTAGTCGCTGCCAGGCCGGTTGTCATCCGACGCGAACTGCTCAGCCTCCAGCCGTCATGACTTCTCCCATTCCATGATGAGGAAGAACGGAACGCGACGGTAGCGGGCAGCCCTGCTGTCATCGCCTTGCGGCGCCGGCTCGCTGAAATGCCGCAGACGAAGCCCCTGACTCAGCAACATCCGCATGTACGTGCCAAGCGGCCGATGCCAGTTGCACACACGCATGCCGTTCCACGCGACCCATTCGCAACGTTCCTGAAGGTAATGGTCGATCGGAAACAGCTCCCTGCCATCGGCATCCTGGATCCAGCCGGTTGGCGGCCCGGCCGTGTTGAAGCTGGTCAGATTGGCGATCAGCAAGGTTCCGCCCGGTCGCAGAACCCGGACCATCTCGCGGATAGCCGGTTCGATGTCCGGAATGTCGATCAGCGAAAGATAGCTGACCACGAGGTCGAAGGACCCGTCGCCGAACTGCATGTTCTCGGCACGTCCGAGCTGATAGCACCCTTGCGGATGACGTGCGCGGGCGTGCGTGATCAGGCTCTCGGTGGGATCAAGGCCGATGGCCCGGATGCCCTCTTCCTCCAACATCCGGCAGAACCTGCCTTCGCCGCAGCCGACGTCGAGCGCGGTTCTGAAGCGCCCTGCCCGAACTCGCTCGATCATCGGCTGATCGAGAACGAAGGCGCGTCCGTAATCTCCGTGCTCACCCAGGCTTTCGATCCAAGCCAGCGCCGACTCAGCCCATCCATCGTTCATGAAAGCTTCCGTGCCGCGTTGATGTTGTAGGCTCACGACCCTGGCGACGCGCAAGGTGGTTCATGGTGACGATCAGACCCGCTCTGCCGGACGAGGAAGCGGGCGTGGTCACGCTCTGGCGTGATTGCGGACTCGTGGTGGACACCAATGACCCTGCCGCCGATTTCCGGTTTGCATGTCTGGGAGCCTCGTCGGCCGTGCTGGTCGCCGTGGAGACGGACGCGGTCGTTGGCGGCGTCATGGTCGGCCATGATGGCCATCGCGGCTGGATCTACTATCTGGCATGCGCGCCCCACCGGCAGGGCTCGGGTATTGGACGCGGCCTGGTCAGGGCTGCCGAGCACTGGCTCCGGGAGAGGGGTGTAGCAAAGTTGAACCTGATGGTGCGCGAGACGAACACCACGGTTCTGGGCTTCTATGAAAAGCTTGGTTTTGATCTCACTCCACGCATCGTCATGGCTAAATGGCTCACCTGATTCCTATTGTCCGCCGCTCAGGCTTTCGATCCGGTCCCAGATCATGGCGATCTGCGGCAGCTCGCGGCCGCCGACCAGAGTGGTCGAGCGCAGCGCGGGCCGGCCGCCGAGACGTTCGTAAAACCAGCGGCTGGGATTGTCGGCCAGAACCCAGAGAAAGAGCGAGCGGCAGGATTGTCGTGCCAGATGCCGCGCCGAGGCGCGCAGCAGCATCCTGCCGATGCCGCATTCGCGCCAGTCGTCGAGCACATAAAGCGTCTCCACCTCGCCGTCGGCGGGCGCGTTCCGTCGACTACGCGAGGCGGTGGAGAAGCCGATGACGCTGTGGCTCAACTCCGGCGCGCGGGCGACCACCGCGCCGCCGGCCGCGATCGCGGCAGCGTAGTAGGCGGCCAGGCGCGGCCGGGACAATCGTGTCAAGCTATGGTCGGGGAGCATGCCGGGATAGGCGTTGCGCCAGACCTCGACATGCACGGCCGCGATGCCTGGCGCGTCCTCCAGCCGAGCCGTGCGGATCGCGACGTCCGCGGACATGGCTATGATGCTGCACGCGGGCCGCGGCTGGCGCCCTGGCTGTGCCGCTTGCGCGTGTACGGGGACTGAGGCAAGGCTTCCGGCATGGCCGGACAAGGTTTAGTCCAGGATTTCCGCCGGGGCAATCGGCCCGTGTCAGCAACGTTCCGTCGCTGCCGCACGATACCGTGGTGAGCTGGTTGTCGCGGGCCGCGCGTCCGGTCGTAACCCTGGTCGGATTGCTGCTGGTCTGGTGGTTGCTGAGCCGCATCAGCGGCGTTCCCGCCTATCTGCTGCCGACGCCGCCCTCGGTCGCGGCGGCACTCTGGCAGCAACGCGGCCTGCTGTTCTGGAGCACGCTGACCACGCTCACCGAAACCGTGCTGGGCCTGGCCATCGGCACGGTGCTCGGGGCGGCATGCGCGCTGTCGATGGTGTTCTCGCCGCGCCTCGCCCGCTGGCTGATGCCGGTGGTGTTGCTCAGCCAGGCAGTGCCGGTGTTCGCCTTGGCGCCGCTGCTGGTGCTCTGGTTCGGCTTCGGCATGGCCTCGAAGGTGGTGATGGCGGTGCTGGTGATCTTCTTTCCGGTCGCCGCCGCGTTTGCCGACGGGCTGCGCCGAACCGAGCCCGGCTGGCTTGATCTCGCCCGCACCATGGATGCCTCGCCGCTGCGTCTGCTGCGCCATGTTCGGCTGCCGGCGGCGCTGCCGGCCTTTGCCTCCGGGCTGCGCGTCGCCACCGCGTTGGCACCCATCGGCGCGGTCATCGGAGAGTGGGTCGGCGCCTCCGCCGGCCTCGGCTATGTGATGCTGAACGCCAACGCCCGCATCGAGACGGATGTGATGTTCGCCGCCATGGCGGTGCTGGCGGCGATGACGGTGCTGCTCTGGGTGGCGGTCGACCGGCTGCTCAGGCGGCTGCTCTACTGGGTGCCGGAGACCGCCAGCCGGTGAGCCAGACGGTCGTCCCCGAACGTATGGTCGGCGCTCCGGCGCTGATCGGCGCGATCGCGTCGTTCCAGATCGGCGCCGCGGTCGCCAAGTCGCTGTTCCCGGTGCTCGGCCCGTTCGGCACGGTGGGCTTGCGTATCGCGCTGTCGATGCTGCTGCTCTGCGCCGTCTGGCGGCCCTGGCGGAACATGCAAGCCCAGCGCCCACGCGCACTAACCGCCATTGTCCCGTACGGGCTGTCGCTGGGCATGATGAACCTGTGCTTCTATCTGGCGCTGAACCGGCTGCCGCTTGGGGTCGTGGTCGCCATCGAATTCACCGGCCCGGTGGCGCTGGCTCTTGCCGGCTCCCGACGGCTGCTTGATCTGCTCTGGACGGCGCTGGTGGTCACCGGTCTGGCGCTGCTGCTGGGTGCGCCTGCGTCGCTGCACAACCTCGATCCGCTCGGTGTGGGCTACGGCTTGCTCGCCGGAGCGTTCTGGGCCGTCTATATCGTCTCGGGGCAGCGGGTCGCGCGTCGCGTGCAGAGCGGGCCGGCGGCGGCCTCGGGCATGATCGTGGCCAGCCTCGCCGTCGTGCCGTTCTGCATTCCGGCGATGGCGCCGGTGCTGCACCGGCCGGCGCTGCTGCTGCCGGCGTTGCTGGTGGCCCTGCTCTCCGGGGCGCTGCCTTACGCGCTGGAGATGGCGGCGCTGCGTCGGATGAGTGCCCGCGCCTACGGCGTCCTGGCCAGTCTGGATCCGGCGATGGCGGCGCTGTCCGGGCTGCTGCTGCTCGGCGAACATCTGTCGCCGATGCGGTGGCTCGCGATCGGCTGCATCATGCTGGCCTCCGCGGGCAGCACGATGGCCGGCGAGGCGCCGTCGGTCAGCCCGGCGTGAAGCATACTGCCAGCCGGCCGGCGGCGTCGCAGAGGCGGCGGTCGCGTGTCCAGAGTGCCGCCCCCTGGGTGAGGCGCGCCGAGGCGAGCAGATGCGCGTCGATGTAGCCGAGGCCGGCGCCGAACAACGCGTGCAGGTCGATCATCCGCAGAACCTCGCCGTGGCTGGCGAGCACCGTCTGCGGCAGGTTTTGCAGCGCTTGCAGCACCGCGCCGCGCTGCCGGAGATTGCCGAGCGACAGTTCGCCAATGACGAACGCGTGTGCCGCGACCCGATTTGCCCGCAGCAGTGTCTCGAGCAGGAGGTCGCGTTCGCGAAGATGGTCAATCCAGACCGACGTATCGACCAGGATCACCCGCCAGTATCTTGGCGGCGCAACACCGGTTCAAGCTGCGGTTCGCTGCCGCCGAGCAGCGCCAGCCTGCGGGCGCTCTCTCGCTCGATCAACGCCTTGAGCGCCTCACGCACCAGCGTCGAGCGCTCCCGCAGGCCGGTGCAGGCCTGCGCCCGCTCCAGCAAGGCATCGTCGATCGCCAAGGTGGTGCGCATGATGCTTTCTCCTGCAAGCGCATCATATATGTCATTGAATGATGCCGACTACAATGCCTACTCGGCGACGAGACCGAGTGCCTGACGATCGAACAGCCGTCGGTAGAGCCCGTCCGTCCGGGTGAGCAGGCCCGCATGGGTGCCGTCCTCGATCAGGCGCCCATGCGAGAACACCAGAATACGGTCCAGCGCGATGACCGTCGAAAGCCGGTGCGCGATGACGATGACGGTGCGTCCGCGCATCAGGCGCTACATCGCTTCCTGCACCAGCGCCTCAGACTCCGAGTCCAGGCTTGATGTCGCCTCGTCCAGCACCAGGATGCGGCTGTCGGCGAGAAAGGCGCGGGCGATGGCGATGCGTTGGCGCTCCCCGCCGGAGAGCTTGACGCCGCGCTCGCCGACCAGCGTGGCATAGCCTTCCGGCAGAGCCGCGACGAACCCATCCGCGTTGGCTTGCGCCGCGGCCCGTCGGATGTCGTCGTCGCTGGCGCCGGGACGGCCGTAGGCGATGTTCTCGGCAAGCGAGCGGTGGAACAGCACCGGCTCCTGCGGCACGATGGCGATCTGCGCGCGCAGGCTCTCCTGCAGCACCAGGGATATATCCTGCCCATCAATCAGGATGCGGCCCTCGTCTATGTCATACAGCCGCTGCAACAGCTTGATCAGCGTGGTCTTGCCGGAGCCGGAGGGCCCTACCAGAGCCACGCGGCTGCCAGGCGCGATGTCGATCGACAGGTCGCGGAACAATGGCGCCGGATGCGCCTCGTAGCGGAAGCCGACTTGTTCGAAGCGCACCCAGCCGTCGGTGATCGCAATCGGACGGGCTTGCGGGTGATCAGGCACGCCGACCGGCTCGGCGAACAGGACGACCATCTCCTCCATCTCGTTGACCGCGCGCTGCAACTGGCTGACCTGCTGGCCGATATCGCGCAGGTAGCCCTGCACCAGGAACACCAGGGTCAGCACGTAGGCGATATCGCCCGGCCCCGCGTGGCCTTCGCTCCAGAGCAGCAGGGCGGCGCCAACCACCAGGATGCGCAGCAGCAGCAGGCAGGCGGTCTGGATGTTGCCGCTGTTGGTGCCGCGTATCCAGGTGCTGGCGGTGCGTCCTCCCCAGCGTCGCAGCACGCGCGACAGGCGATCGTCCTCGCGCGCCTCGGCGCCGAACGCCTTGACCACGGCGTTGCAGGTGATGGCGTCGGAGAGGGCGGCGCCGACGCGGGTGTCCCAGCGGTTGGACCGGCGCGCGGAGGGCGCGACGTAACGCAGGGTCAGCAGGCACGAGACGGCGCTGAAGCCGGCGGCACAGACACCGAGCAGCAGACCCATGATCGGCCAACGCAGCGCCAGCACCAACGTGGTGCCGACGAGGACCACCAGTTCCGGCAGCAGCATCAGCAGCAGCGTGTCGTTGAGCATGTCGATCGCCCACATGCCGCGCGTCAGTCGGCGCACTGTGCTGCCGGCGAAGGTATTGGCATGCCAGTCCGACGAGAAGCGCTGCACCCGCCAGAATCCCTGCGAGGCGACGTCGCTCATGATGCGCAGCGTCAACCGGGTGATGCCGAGAAAGCCTGCGCGCCGGCCAAGAATGGAGATAAGGCCAAGGCCGGTGAGGCCCCCCAGCAGCCAGGACGCGCGTGTGGTGGCGCCGTGATGGGTCACCACATCGACCAGGCCGCCCGCAAGAACAGGAGTGACGACATCTGTCCCGGTGGCAAGCGCCATGCCGAGTACCACGACAAGCAGGAAGCGCGGGTGGCGCCGCCATTGCCGGAATAGAAAGCCAAGCACCGCCATGAAGCTGGCGCCGGTCTGGCGAGTGATGGGTTGGGAGGCGGCCAAGAGAAATCGTCCTGTACCGGCCGCGGCCGGCCCTGATCTGGACGCGCCCGCTCTGGGCGGGCGCGATGCGTCGGGAGCGCCTCTCTACAGCAAAGCGGGCGCGCGAGCCAGTTCAGAGGTCGCCCACAATTCACCGACGCTGGCCATCCGACGCGGCCGCCTCAGGCTCAGACGGCGATCGGCTTCGCCCCGGCTGGACGGAACGCGGCCGGCCGTCGCGGGGCCATGGACGCCGCCCTCGTCGTGCCGCGGACCTGGGTGTTGCCGCCGCGCGCGGCGATCATTCCTGGCAGATCGTCGAGGAGCAGGTCGACAAGACGCGGATCGAACCGGGTTCCGGCATGCTCCCGGATCGAGCGGATCAGCGCGTCGATGTCGTTGGGCACGTTCATGATCTCGTCGAACCGCGCGGCCAGGGCCACGGCGCGGCTTGCAAGCGGGATGTGGTCGCCGGCAAGGCCATGCGGGTAGCCGGTGCCGTCCCAGTTCTCATGGTGATGGAGCGCGATGTCGGCCGCCAGTTCAAGCATCGGGTCGTGACTATGCGCCAGCATGCGGAAGCCGATGCGGGTGTGGTTCCTGAACAGACTTGCCTCGGCTGGATCGAGGCAGGCTGGCCGCATCGCCTTGCGCAGCGTCGTGTCGGGCAATCCGATCTCGCCGATATCGTGCAACGCCGCCGCCGCCATCAGCGCCCCGGCGCCTTCGGGATCATAGCCCGCGGCCAACGCCAGCCTGGCCGCGACACGCGCGGTGGCGTCCTGGGTCAAGCAGCCGGCGGCGCAGAGCCGTCGGGCAAGGCTCGCGGCTCCAGCGCGGACATCCTCCCGGCGCGGCCGCGCGGCCCAGAAACCGGCGCACAGGCCACCGAAGCCGGCCGAGAGCAGCACCCCGGCGAGCATCCATGATTTCGGCGAATGGACAGTCGACTGTGAGGAACCGCCGTCCAGGCGACAGCAGAGAATCACGGCGCCGAGCAGCATGCCGCACAGCAGCGGCTTTGCCAGTTCGCCAAGGCCAATCACCGGCTGGTAGAAACGCGGGTGGCAGCGTCGGCCCAGAGAGAAGGCCAGCAGATAGGCGGCCATGCACAGGATGCCGCATAGGGCGATGGTGGAGACTAGGACGGCATTGTGCGTCGCGTCGAACTTGGACATCTTGCCCCTGGCGAGCCTTGCCGGCTCCTCGATCAGCTCTTCACGAAAAAATTACGCTATCAGTGGCTGGCTCGCAACATCTTCTCGCAACGACGCGAAAAATATTTCTCCGCGCAGCTTGAGGTTGTCTTTTGATGCAATGCACAACGGAGACGCGTTTCATCAAGTGGTTCAGCGTCTCCGAAAATCGACGGGCAAGCACAGAGTCGCGTAGCGCGGCGGATGCAACCGCGCATGGCTGAAGCGGCAAAGCTCCACACCACTCGCATGATGTCCAGAACCGCGGCACGCGCGTTCATCACCGCTCTCGCCCGCGCCAATCCCGATCCACAAAGCGAACTCAGCTATGTCGACCCGTTCACGCTGCTCGTCTCGGTGGTGCTGTCGGCGCAGGCCACTGACGCCTCGGTGAACAAGGCAACGGTCGGCCTGTTTGCCCAAGCGCCCGATCCAGTCGCGATGGCGGCCCTCGGCGAGGACGGCATAGCCGTGCACATCCGCACCATCGGCCTGTGGCGCGCCAAGGCGCGCAATGTGGCGGCGCTCAGCCAGGCCTTGGTTGCCCGCCACGGCGGGATGGTGCCTGGCGACCGCGAATCCCTCGAGGCGCTGCCGGGAGTCGGACGCAAGACCGCCAACGTGGTGATGAACGTGGCTTTCGGTCAGAGCACGATGGCGGTGGACACGCATATCTTCCGTGTTGGCAACCGCACCGGTCTCGCACCGGGCAAGACGCCCCGCGCGGTCGAGGACCAACTCGTCGCGCGCATTCCCAAGACCATGCTGCGCGCGGCGCATCATTGGCTGATCCTGCATGGGCGCTACGTCTGCCAGGCGAAGCGCCCGGAGTGCTGGCGCTGCCCGGTGAGTGATCTGTGCCGCTATGACGACAAGCGGCAAGCGCCGCCCGATTGAACCGGCCGCTCAGACAGCGCCGGGCTTGCCGTCGAACAGGCGCGGCAAGCCGAGCGGATTGCCGTCCCTGAGCGCGTCCGGCAGCAGCGATTGCGGCAGGTCCTGATAGCAGACCGGACGAAGGAAGCGGCGGATCGCCAGCGAGCCCACCGATGTGCTGCGCCCATCCGCGGTCGCCGGATACGGGCCGCCATGCACCATCGCATGGCCCACCTCGACTCCGGTGCCGAAGCCGCCCACCAGGATACGGCCGACCTTGCGCTCGAGTAACGGCAGCAGGCTGCGCGCGCCCGCATGATCGGCTTCCGACAAATGTATCGAGGCGGTCAACTGGCCTTCCAGACTCTCGATCACGTGGGCCAATGAAGCGAGATCGGCACAGCTCACGATCAGCGCGGCGGCGCCGAACACCTCTTCCCGCAACTCCGCATCGGCCAGCAGATCGTCCGCGGTGGTGCGGAACAACACCGATTGGCAGCCATAGGCGCCGCCCGGCTTGCCGCGCGCCAATGTCTGCACCCGCGTGTGCTGGTCGAGCCGCGCCGTCGCCCGCCCGTAGGCGGCATGGATTCCCGGGGTCAGCATGCCGGCGCCGGACTGGGCGGAGACCGCTTCCGCGGCGGCGGCGGCGAACCGGTCCAGCGCCGCCCCCTCGATGGCCAGGACCAAGCCTGGATTGGTGCAGAACTGGCCGGCGCCGAGGCTCAGCGAGGCGGCAAACTCGGCGGCGATCGCCTCCGCCCGATCGGCCAGCGCGCCCGGCAGCAGGATCACCGGATTGATGCTGCTCATTTCGGCATAGACCGGGATCGGTTCCGCTCGCTGCTGGGCGATCTTCATCAGCGCCGTGCCTCCGGCGCGCGAGCCGGTAAAGCCGACCGCCTTGACACGCGGGTCTGACACCAGCGCCTGTCCGATCGCGCGCCCTTCGGCAAACAGCAGCGAGAACACGCCTCCCGGCAGCCCGGCCTCGGTCACCGCGCGGGCGATGGCGGCGCCGACCAGTTCCGACGTGCCGGGATGCGCCTCATGCGCCTTGACGATGACCGGACAGCCCGCGGCCAGCGCCGAGGCGGTATCGCCGCCTGCCACCGAGAAGGCGAGCGGGAAATTGCTGGCGCCGAACACCGCCACCGGTCCCACCGCTATGTTGCGCAGGCGCAGATCGACACGCGGCAGCGGCTTGCGTTCGGGCTGCGCCGGATCGAGGCGGAGATCGAGGAACGAACCCTCGCGCAGCACCGACGCGAACAGGCGTAATTGGCCCATGGTGCGGGCGCGCTCGCCCTCGATGCGCGCGCGCGGCAAACCGGTCTCGGCGACGCAGCGCTCGATCAGCGGCTCGCCGATCTCCATGACGTTCTGGGCGATGCGCTCCAGGAACGCCGCGCGCTGTTCGAGGGCGGTCTCCCGGTAGGCGTCGAAGGCGGACCAGGCGGCGGCGCAGGTGGTCTCAAGTTGCGCCTCGGACGCGCCGCCAAAGCTCGGATCGAGTGCGGCGCCGCTGGCGGCGTCGATGCCACGCACCTCTCCGTGGGCGCCGCGCTCGGCGTGTCCGGCGATCAGCAGGTTGCCGGAAACCCGCGGCGCATCCATGTCTGCCATACGCTTTCTCCCGCATCCGTCGACATTCACATGCGTCCGGAAAGCGCGAGGCGCAACCTTGCCGCGGTCACCTGTCGGCGAGACCGGGCATTTAGTCGAACGGATAGTAGCGGAAGCTGAAAAAGACCATGTTGTCGTCTGTCTTCGGACTGCCGCCGACGCCCTGGAAGGCATTGAGCCGTGTGTAGGAATACTGCACGCCAGTCTGCATATAGCCGAAATCGCCCTTCAAGAATTTCCACCAGGCGCCGACCGTGCCCTGCGCGATACCTTGCGTGTTCGCGGTGCACGGTTCCGCCAGAGGCGTGGTGACCGGCTGTTCGGTGTTGCAGCCGACGTTGCTATACGCCTCGTTGCCATAGCCGTAGGGTTTGCCGCCCTCGTTGAAGGCTTTGCGCTGGGTGATCTGCTCGGTGCCGACATAGGCGTAAAGGTCGATAGCCTTGGTCGGGTGCCCAATCGCGCCGACCAGCGCGATGACTTCGGGCAACGGCACCGGCGCCCCGGTCTGCGAGAAAGTCGCATCCGGAAGGCTGGATGCGCCATAGCGGCCGATGCCCTCGCCGATCAGGGTGCTGCCCTGCAGTTCAAGCTTGCCCTTGATCAGGGGAAGAATGGCTCCGGCGCCGCCGCCGCCGGCCAGCACCGTGTTGTTGCTGCCGGAATTGTTGGGGTATCTGAGGGTGGCGCGATCGGTCAGGAATCGCGCGAGGCCGAACAGCTCGTAATGACCCCAGCCAGGATCCGCCGTCGCCTTGAGGATCACGTCCGGCGCGTAGTTGTCCGAGTATTGCGACGTCGAGTTCAAGCCGCTGCCGCCGGCATTTGAGGACAGCACGGTTCCATCCAATGAGCCGGTGCCGTTGCCGCCGGTGTAATAAGCCGCCTCCGGGCTCTCGAAGGAGAGGCCGAGATCATACGCGTCGTGGTCGAAGCCCTTGACGACACGGAACTGGGTGTTGCGGGTCCAGACGAAACCCGGCACGTACGAGGCGTCGATTGTCAGGGGCGCGTCTACCTTACTTGCGTCGATGCCGCTCTTGTTCATCGTCAGCATCGACCATGCCTGGCCGCCGAGGAAGGTGAAGTCCCAGTCCGAACGGGCATATTGGGCATAGATCTGACGCTGACGAAGCGTGTAGCTGTTCGATTCGGCCGAGTTCGAACTCGCTCCGGCGCTTTGGAAATCAAGCTCGTAATAGAAGGTGAGGTGGGTCACGTCGTTCGGATCGCCCTCGGCCTTGAACGACAACCGGCTCTGATGGTCGGATTCGCGGAATTCCGGGGTGTGATAATTCGGGCTGTAGCCATAGGGTATGCCGCTGAAGCTGCTGGAGATATCGGCGGTCTCGTTGCGCGAGCGGGCGATCAGCGCCGCTTCGACAAAGCCGCCGAGCGTGATGCGGATCGCGCCGACGTTGAACTGACCCTGTTTGAGCGGCGGACCCGGCGTGATCACCGGCGTCGGCACGCCGCCGACATTGACATAGGGGCCGGCCGGAATGCCCGCACCCTTCAGGTTGACCTGATATCCTGGGGGTGCGGCGAGCGACTGCGGCGCCAGCGGCTGGCCGTAGGCATTGGTGGTCCGCTCGGAGATCGCCAGCGCCTGACGATTGGCGCTCGCGGCCTCTTCGCGCGCCGCGCGGACTTCGGCGTCGCTGTTGGCCTGGTTGCGCTTCATGGCGTCGAGCTGACGCTGCAATGCGCGGATCTGCTTCTGGATCGCGCTTATCTGCGTGCCCGCATCCTGCGCTTCCGCGCCGCTTGCGACGAGAAGTGCCGCGAGTGCGGTGGCGCTGAGAAGTCCACGTCTCGCGAATCGTGTTTTGCTCATGATCCGGTTCCGTGCCCCAACAGAAGCCCCCCTCCTGCCGTCCAGGCGCGCTCTCGATAAGGCATCGTTGCCGGCACGTAACGCGATGATTGTACGACAGATCTATGACAATGCCATGACAGGGGCGGCAGGCAGCCAGACGCTGAACAGGGAGCCCTTTCCCTCGACGCTTTCGATCTGCAGGCGGCCCGAATGGCGGCCGACGATGTGCTTGACGATGGCAAGCCCAAGGCCGCTGCCGGGCTTGCCGCTGCCGTCCTCGGCCCGGTAGAAGCGCTCGGTCAGCCTTGGCAGATGATGCGCGGCAATGCCCGGACCGTCATCGGCCACCGCCAGCACCAGACCGGGCGACGACGGCCACGGAGCCCCAAACGTGGCGCCCAAGGCGATGCCTTCAGCCGCTTGCCGCACCGACAGCTCGATCCGGCTCGCGGCGTATTTCAGCGCATTATCCAGCAGGTTCTGCACCACCTGGGCAAGCTGGTCGGCATCGCCCTGCACCATCGGCAGCTCGGCTGCCAGGTCGAGCACAAGCCTGATCCGCCTCGCCTGCATCAGCGGCTCGAACTCGCCCGCCACATGCGCCGCCACCCGCGCCAGCGACATCCGGCCGCGCGGCCGCTCGTGCTCGGTGAGCTGGATGCGCGACAGGTTCAGCAGATTATCGATCAGCCGCCGCATGCGCGCGGCCTGGGTCTGCATGATTCCAAGAAAGCGCTGTTGCGCCGGCGCATCGTCGGCGGCCGGCCCAAGCAACGTATCGATGAAGCCAATCAGGCTCGCCAACGGCGTGCGTAGCTCATGGCTGGCGTTGGCGATGAAGTCTTCGCGCATGCGCGCGAGCGCCGCCTGCTGGGTGTGGTCTGTTATCGAAACAATGAGCAGGTTCGGGTAGGTCTCCGGCAGCGCCTTGAGCGAGACACGCAGCATCCGGCCCACCGGCACATCCATCTGCACCATGGCGGTGACGATAGTTTCGCTCCTTAGCCTGCCCATGGCATCGATGAGGGCGGGATGACGGAGCAGTGCCGCGAGCACGTCGCCGAACGGCTCGCGCGCGGCAAGATTGGCGTGGCGCATGCCGACGCGCCGATCGAGCAGCAGCATCGGCTCCGGCAGCATTTCGATCACTTCGTAGAGGTGGCGGAGCGGATCCAGCCGCACCTCCTCCGGGGCGGGGAGGCTGGCGGCAATCCGCCGTCGCAAGATCCGGCTCACGGCAGCGCCCGCGGCGGCGCCGGTGGTGAGCGCCGCCAGAGCTACCGCAAGCTGCTCGCTCACCGTCCCCTGACGACTAGTGTCCAGGCAGGCCACTGAAAAGACTTAGCTAGTGCAGCGATTCCGACCGTCACCAAAGGTGCAGATCTTCGGAATCGCTGCACTAGCCTGGCTCGATGTCGAGCGCGTAACCGGCCGAGCGCACGGTGCGCACCAAATCCGCCTCGCCTGGACCGTTCAGCGCCTTGCGCAGGCGGCGTATGTGCACGTCGACCGTGCGTGCCTCGACATGGATGTCCGCTCCCCAGACGGCGGTGAGCAGATCCTCGCGCGAGAACACGCGGCGCGGATGGCGCAGCAGGAACTCCAGCAGACGGTATTCGGTCGGTCCCACCTGCACCGGCCGGCCGCCTCGCTGCACCCGGTGTTCCGACGGATCGAGCACGATGTCGTGGAACTGCAGCGCGCCCGCCGGCGGCTGCGGCTGCGCGCGGCGCAGCAGGGCGCGCATCCGCGCCGCCAAGGCCTCGATCGAGAACGGCTTGGTGATGTAGTCGTCCGCGCCGGTGTTCAGGCCGCGGATCGAGTCCTGCTCCTCCATGCGCGCGGTGAGCATGATGACCGCGATGTCGCGTGTCTGCGGACGCCTGCGTATCTGTCTGCAGACCTCCAGACCGGACAAGGTGGGCAGCATCCAGTCCAGCAGCACGATCTCGGGCGCCGCCTCGGTGATTCTGAGCAGCGCCTCCTGCCCATCCGACGCCTCGTCGACCAGATAGCCGAGCTTCTCCAGGTTATAGCGGAGCATGACCGCCAGCGCCGGATCGTCCTCGACCACCAGCACGCGCGGCCGCGGCGTCTCGTCACGCGGCGCCGCCTGCTTGCCGCGGCCCACGAATTCCGTTGTGATCTGCATGGCCTTACTCCGTGAGTTCATGCCCGTCGCGCTCGATCGGCACCGCGCCGCGCGGACGCGACGGCGGCAGCATCTCGCCGGTGACGGCGTAATGCACGTGCTCGGCGATATTGGTGCCGTGATCGCCGATCCGTTCCAGGTTCTTGGCGATGAACAGCAGATGCGTGCAGGAGCTGATGTTGCGCGGATCCTCCATCATGTAGGTGATCAGCTCGCGGAACATCGCCGTGTAGAGCTCGTCGACCGCCCGGTCCGACTGCCAGACCTCGATCGCCTTGTCCTTGTCGCTCTGGCTCAGCGCGTCGATGGCGAGCCGCAGGCTTTCCTGCACCAGCCGTCCCATGCTGCGCAGGCCGGCCAGGGTCGGCTCGACGCCGATCCGGCTGATACGCAGACTGCGCTTGGCGATGTTGGCGGCATAGTCGCCGATCCGTTCGAGATCGCTGCTGACCTTCAGCACCGAGATGATCTCGCGCAGGTCCTGGGCCATCGGCGCCCTGAGCGCCAGCATCCGGATCGTCCGCCCCTCGATCTCACGTTCCAGCGCGTCGACCTCCGGGTCCTGCTCCATCGCGTATTGCGCGGCCTCGGCGTCACGGTTCAGCACCGCGCCGATCGCGTTCGCGGTCTGGCTCTCCACCAGGCCGCCCATGCGCGCGATCAGGCCGCGCAGGCTTTCGAGTTCCTGCTCGAAGCTGCGTACGATATGACGCGGATCGGTGCTGCTCATCGTGGCCCCCCTTAGCCAAACCGTCCGGTGATGTAGTCCTGCGTGCGCTTCTCGCGCGGCGCCGTGAACAGGCGGTCGGATCCGGCGACCTCGACCAGCTCGCCCATATAGAAGAACGCTACCTGATCGGCGCAGCGTGCCGCCTGCTGGAGGTTGTGCGTGACGATGACGATGGTGAAATCCGCCTTCAGCTCGTCGAGCAGTTCCTCGATGCGCGCCGTGCTGATTGGATCGAGCGCCGAGGTCGGCTCGTCGAGCAGGATCACCTCGGGACCGGTCGCGATCGTTCGCGCGATGCACAGGCGCTGCTGCTGACCACCAGACAGCGCTCCCGCCGGCGCGCGGAGCCGGTCCTTGACCTCCGCCCAGAGTGCCACCCGTCGCAGCGCCTGCTCGATGCGGCCTTCCAGGTCCGACTGCTTCAGCTTCTCGTGCAGGCGCACGCCAAAGGCGATGTTCTCGTAAATCGACATCGGGAACGGCGTCGGCTTCTGGAACACCATGCCCACGCGCGAGCGCAGTTGCGTGGCCGACATCGCGCCGCCGAGGATGTCCTCGCCGGCCAGCAGCACCTGACCGGTCGCGCGCTGCCCCGGATAAAGGTCGTACATCCGGTTCAGCACGCGCAACAAGGTCGATTTGCCGCAGCCGGAGGGTCCGATCATTCCGGTGACGCGCCGTTCCGGGAGATCCATGGAGATGTTTTTCAGCGCGTGGGCCGCGCCATAGTAGAAGTCGAGATGCTCAATCGCGATCATCGCTTTCGGCGTCATCGGCAAGGATCCGCTTGGTTGGCCTGGCGCCGGAGGCGGGGTGAGTGCCGCTCTTCTCTCTGCCGGTCCGGCGTTCAGAGGACCTATGCTCTGGTCATTCATCATTGATCCCATCGATCGGCCTCATCGATTGGCCCTGGCGATTGGCCCTGCCGCAAGCAAACCGACCGCGCGCAGCTTTACGCGGACGGCATGGCGGCAATGTTGCAAAAACATGACCGTTCCATGACAAGCTTGTCCGGCGCACGGCCTCCACACGCAACCTTATTCGAGCACAAGCTCAACCCGTCGGTTGAGCGCGCGCCCGGCCTCATCGGCGTTCGAGGCGATTGGCGCGGCCGGACCAACGCCGAGCGAGTCGAGTTGCACCGCGGGAACCTTCCACTGGTTGATCAGCGCCTGCCGTATCGCTTGTGCCCGTGCCGACGAGAGCGGCAAGGCCTGCTCAATGGAGGCGGAGGTGTCCGAGTGATCAACCACGATCAGCTTCATCGTCGGATCGGCCAGCAGCATCGCGGCAACCTGGCCAAGCAGCGGCCGCGAGTCGTTGAGCATGGCCGCATCGCGTGGTCGGAAATGAATGCCGTAAAGCGCGACACGGCCCTGCGCGCGCAAGGCGGCAGCGAGCCGCACGGCGCTGGTGAGCGGCGCGGTCGTGCTCGATGGCGGCTGCTCGACGGTTTCGAGAAACGCGCCCGGCTCTCGTCCCACCGAGCGGGCCACCGCGAGTGCGAGGGTCACGCGGCCCTGCGGCCGATCCAGGGTCGCCAGGATATAGCGTATGTCGCCGCCTACCGGATTGAGCAGATCAATGATGCGGTTGCCCTGGTCGCCGCTATGCGACTCCACCATCCGCTGGGTCAATGCCTCGCCAAAGTTGAAGCCGCCGCAGCCGTCACGCCCGTCGCACTGGAAGACGATGCTGAAACCGGCCCCCTTCAACATCTCCCGATACTGGTTCATCACCGCAATGCTGGAGAGCGAACGCGGAAAGGCATAGGCCGCCCTGGTGATGCGGCCTTCCGGACGGATCGTGGACGTGAAGCCGAAATCCCGGTAGGGTCCGCTTGGCAGCGTCGCCTCATCATCGTCAGACTGATCGGTGGCAATAAGCTGCGCGCCTGCCGGGCGTCCCAGGAACGCGGAGTCGCCAGCGGCGGGCTCTTCGGCTCTGCCGCCGTGACACAAGGCAAGCGCCAGAAACGCGGCTCCGAATGCAAGATATTGCCCGCCATGCGCCATGGCGCGGCTATCTCACGTTCGCGTCATCCCGTCCACACCAGGGCCTCAAGGCGCCTGGGACGACGCCGCCTCGTGCAGATCGTGATGCGAGATCTCGGCCAGCAGAGTCCAGATATATGCGGGTTCCGGCTCGACATCCGCATCGTTGAGCAGATGATCCAGCTCAACCAGCTTCGCCTCGTATTCCAGTTCGTCCACTCAAGCCTCCTCAGCCATCCGGCATGCATCCGCGAAGGCACACCCAGAACGTGGCATTCGTTAGGCGGCCTCGTGACAATCGTCTTTGCCGGAGACGTCCGCGGACCCATGGGCGTGAAACCATGCGTAATCCCCGTTCCCACGCGCTATACCGCCGCGCATGACCGTATCCCTCGATGCACCTGATCCTGGCGGTGCAATAGCGCCGCTGACCGACGCGGAACGCGGGCGCATCCTCGCCAAGACCGCGATGTGGGCGCCGCCGCCCGCGGTGCTGGCTGATGGCAGGCGCGACCTGGTCGGGCTGTCGCGCGGCGAGCTGACCGAGGCGCTCGCCGCCCTCGGCGAAAAGCCGTTCCGCGTCGGGCAGCTCTGGCACTGGATCTACAATCAGGGAGTG
This sequence comes from uncultured Acetobacteraceae bacterium, assembly GCA_964246745.1. Classification (GTDB taxonomy): domain Bacteria; phylum Pseudomonadota; class Alphaproteobacteria; order Acetobacterales; family Acetobacteraceae; genus Lichenicoccus. The sequence goes on along the minus strand of CAXTRK010000011.1, from coordinate 65,790 downwards.
GTCGACTTTGCCGCGATGACCTCGATCGCGCGGCCGTTGCAAAGACAACTCGCCGAGCACTTCGTGATCGGCCGCCCCGAGACAGCGCACGTGCAGACCAGCGGCGACCATACCCGCAAGTTCCTGTTCCGGTTCCGCGACGGTCAGGAGGCCGAGACCGTCTATATCCCGGACCGCGCCCATGATCGCGGCTCCGTGTGCATCTCGAGCCAGGTCGGCTGCACCTTGTCCTGCCGCTTCTGCCACACCGGCACGCAGCTTCTTGCGCGCAATCTGGGCGCGGCCGAGATCACCGGCCAGTTCATGGCCGCGCGTGACAGCTACGGCGAGTGGCCAAGCCCTCGTGGAGAGACGCCGCGTCTGCTGTCGACCATCGTGCTGATGGGCATGGGCGAGCCGCTCTACAATTACGAGAACGTCGCCAAGGCCATGCGCATCGTCATGGACGGCGATGGCATCGGCCTGTCGCGACGTCGCATCACGCTCTCCACCTCCGGTGTGGTGCCGATGATGGACCAGTGCGGCAAGGAGCTGGGGGTGAACCTCGCGGTCTCGCTGCATGCCGTGCATGACGCGCTGCGTGACGAGCTGGTGCCGCTGAACCGCAAATATCCGATCGACGAGCTGATCGCCGCGTGCAGGCGCTATCCTGGCGCCTCAAACGCGCGCCGAATCACCTTCGAATATGTCATGCTGCGCCACGTCAACGACAGCGAGGCGGAAGCCCGCGCGCTGGTCCGCCTGATCGCGGGGATTCCAGCCAAGGTCAACCTGATCCCGTTCAATCCCTGGCCCGGCAGCGCCTATCAGCCTTCAACCAGACAACAGCTCGACCGTTTCGCCCGTATCGTCATGGATGCGGGTTTCGCCTCGCCGATACGCATGCCGCGCGGCCGCGATATCCTCGCCGCCTGCGGCCAGCTCCGTACCGAAAGCCGTCGCGAGCGCGCCGCCGTCGCGTTCGGAGCGTCATGACATCCAGCCCGCATTCCGGGCATCGTCGGCGGCTCATCATCCTGTTGTGACGAGGTCAGGGTGCTCGACCACCCGTGGCACCTTGTTCTGGCCGCCGAGCTTGCCGCGCCGGCGCATCCAGGCGCTGAAGGTGCCGGCGGGAACCAGCCGCACGGCGGGTGGCAGCATTCCGAAATCATGACTCCGGTGCGCCGCGTAGTCGGCGTTCAGACGGATCAGAGCGGCGTCGAGCGATGCGGCGAAGGCGGCTTCGCGGTCCGGATGGGGAGCGGTCAGCTCGACGACGAACAGGTGGCCGCCTCGAGGGCTGATCTCCGTCGGAAACACCGGTCCCGCGGTGTAGTCGGCCACGGTGGCGCCGATCGCCTCGGCAGCTTCGGCAATGGCGGTGTCGAGTTCGTGGACGATGACGTGCTCGCCGAAGGCGTTCAGCGTGGCGGCGGTGCGGCCGGTGATCCGCAGGATTGGCGGGTCGCGCTCGATCAGCATCACGGTGTCGCCGAGAATATAGGACCAGAGGCCGGCATTGGTGCTGAGGATGAGGGCATAGTCGACACCGAGATCGGCGTTGCCGAGCCAGCGCCGCTCGGGATTGGAGCTGTCGAGCGCCTCCGGGCGGACGAACTCGAAGAACAGGCCGCGGTCGGTGATCAGCCGCATGCCGTCGCCTGGACCGCGATCGGCGATCGCGACGAAGCCCTCGCTGGCCGGATACACCTCGCGTGTCTCGGCGTGACCGCCCGCGAGCCATGACGACAGCGCCTCACGATAGGGAGTGAGCGAGACGCCGCCGTGCACAAGCAGCTCGAGGTCCGGATAGAACGAGGCGAGACGTCGTGGACGTTCGGGATGGAGAGAGGCAAGCTGCTCGAAAAACAGCAGCATCCAGCTTGGCGTGCCGGAAAGGCTGCTGATGTGCTGATCAAGCGAGGCGGGTGCGAGCGCCGCGATCTTCGCGTCCCAATCGCCGATCAGGGACAGCGCGCGTGGCGGAAAGGCGTGACCGCGGGCCCAGAGCGGCATGCGCGCGGCGGCGATGCCGCTGAGGTCGCCGGCGACGATGCCGGGCGCGAGCCGCTGGAGCGCCGCCGAGCCCCCCAGCAGGAAGTTGCGGCCGCCGAACACGCGCGAATGCGGCCGCGCGGCCAGATGGAAGACGAGCGTATCGAAGCTCGCGCCGATATTGGAACGCATCATCTCGCGGCTGACCGGAATGCGCTTGGTGTCGCCTCCGGTGGTGCCGCTGCTCAGCGCAAAGGCGGGGATTGTGCCCGGCCAGGTGATGTTATCGAGGGCAGGGAAGGCCGCTTGCCAGTATTCCTCCCAGAACGCTTCGTAGCCGCGAAGTGCCACGCGGGACTGATAGTCGCGGATGGTGCGGATGGTGTTGAAGTCGTGCGCGCGGCCGAAGCGGGTTGCGGCGGCGCGGCGAAGCAGGCGGCCGAGCGTCGCGCGTTGCGCGGCCAGCGGGTCCTGAACCGCGAGCGCGATCTGCCGCCGTCTGGCCAACGCGCGCAGCAAGGGTGTCGCGTCAGCCACGGCGATCTCTTGGCTTGAGGACCATGGGATGCGGCCATGCCTGTGCCGCCTGCGCATCGAGTGGCACGGTGACGCCCCGCGCGGCGCGCCACAGCTCGAGCTGGTCGAAGGCGTTGTCGGAGCCGATCCAGCCGTCCTGACCGCCGAGCAGAACGAAGCTGTTGGCGTTTGGCTCCGCCAGGTCGGAAAGATGTCGGGCGCAGGCGCCGAACGTGACCTGGTGGCGGCCGGTGACCAGGCCGTGTCCGGTCTTGTTCAGCGTGTCGTTGCTGCCTGGCGAGGGGAAATCGGGGCCGGCGTAGCGGCGACCGACCAGCGGCAGCGAAGCCAGCGGGTGGCGCAGGCGGAGGCGATGTGCCGCGCCCCAGCTTGTGTGGCGGCGCAGCAGGCGCGCCGCGCGATCGAGCGCGATCTTGATGGCGTGTGGAGGTGCCTGCGCGATCCGTTCGGCGATCATCGCCCGGCCGGTCCAGATCGCCGAGAGCGCCGCGCGGCGCGGCGGGGGAATGATCCGCAGCGCCAGCGCGCCGGCGAGCGCTTCGAACACCAGCGCCCCCTCGGAAGACGATGCATAGCATCCGTCCCAGGACGCCAGCGCCGCACGGGCATGCGCGGTGCGCCCGGAAGTCGGCGGGCAGCGGGCAAGCAGGGCGTCGCGGAGCGTGATGGCGGCGGGATGCAGCACGTCCTGTTGCAGCGCCCGCATGTCGTCCGAGGTGACCGGCTGGCCGGTGTCGAGCAGCGCGTGCAGGCGGCGTATCCGGTCGGGCGGGGCGAAGAAGAAGCCGACCGGCACCTCGCACGGCGCTGGACGATCATTCGCGGACACTACGATCGGCGCGTCGGTCTGGGGAAACTCCCCGGCGTTGAGCAGATCGCCGAGGCTCCACGCCTCGTCTGGCGGGCAGATGAGAGAAGCCATCGGACCAGCGTCGCGCCGTGGCAGGTGGGCGGCGATGGCGCTTCCGGCGCGGCCTTGCGGGCCGGCTTCCACGGCGAGCATGGTCTGTCCGGGCACGGCGAAGCTGCGCAGCGCGTCGCGGAAAGCGGCGAGGCTGTCCGACCGCATGACGCCCAGCAGGGCGGTCAGCTCGTCGCTCGGATGATGGCCGACCCAGCGCAGGGCGAGCGGCGTCTCGGCCTGGAGCAGAATGCCGTCGCTGACGATGGGGCCGAAGCGGGTCTGGCCGAGCGCGATCGTGGCCGGCGCGGCGTTGCGCACCGGGATGGTCTCGAAGCGTTCACTGCGCGGCTCGCCGGAGACGTCGATCAGTTCGCTGCTGGCGGCGTGCAGATTGGTGCCGCCCCAGGCGATATGACGGTTGCGGCCGATGGCGATCGCCGGAATGCCCGGGATCATCAGGCCGACCGTGTCAAGGCCCGGCGCGTGCAGGGCGGCGATCAGCCAGAGCGGGGGCGCCGCCACCGAGAGATGCGGATCGGACGCGATCAGGCCTGCGCCGGTGTGGCTGGCCCGCGCTGACACCACGGCGGAATTGCTGCCGCGGCCAAAGCCGAGCGTCGCCTCGACGGCGCGGTCAGGGGCGGGCACGCTGTCGCCGCCCTGAAGCAGCGGCCAGAGACGCTGCCACGCGTCCGCTGTCAGCCCCCGTCGCGCGCGCAGCAATCGGGCAAAGACCATCCAGGAGATGTCGGCGGCGGCCAGCCGGCTGACCGCCAGCAGATCGCGCAGTGTCCAGGCAACGGGGGCGAGATCGAGCAGTTCGAGCTCGTGCGGGAGTCGCGGGGCATGCGCGATGACGTGGTTTATTCCGGCGACGAAGCCCTCCGCCCACAGCCTGGTGGCTTCCGGCAGCATCGCCTCGATGGCTGGCACGGCCCGTGTGATGTCCATCAGCAGGATGGCGCGGTCGAGCTCGATGCCCGCGGGACCGATTGCCTCGGCGATACGCGCGGTGGCGATCCTGCGCATCGCCTCGATCTGGGCCAGGCGCAAGTGCGCGTGCACGACGCCGACGCCGACCGCGAGATCGGCCATGCTTTCGGCCTGGATGCTTGGGATCTGATGGGCGTCCCAGTCGATGCGGACCGGAGCCTCGGCGGGCAGGCCGTCCAAGGGAATGTTGGCCAGGCGCTCGGCCGTGGAGGCGAGCCGCGGCGCGCCGAGGCGTGCGGCGCGGGCGGCCAGCCGCGCCGCGAGCGCCAGGACGTGCAGCTTGGAAGACAGCGGCGTGGTCAGATATCCGTGCTGGCGGCGAGGCAGGCGAAGGTCACCAGGTCGGAGACGGTGGCGTCCATCGGCACGATCTGGGCGGCGTGCTCGAGCCCGATCAATGCCGGGCCGATGACGCGTCCCTCGCCAAGCCTGGGTGCGAGCTGGGCTGCGATATGCGCGGCGTTCAGGCCGGGCATCACCAGCACGTTGGCGTTGCCGGACAGGCGGCAGAACGGATAGAGCGCCCGCAAGTTGGCGTCGAGCGCCACGTCCGGGCTGATATCGCCGTCGAACTCGAAATCGACCCCGCTCTGCTCGAGCAGGCGCACCGCCTCGGCGATCCGCACCGAGCCTTCATGCGCTGGCAGTCCGAAGCTTGAATGCGCGCACAAGGCGACTCGCGGCGTCTGGCCCATGGCGCGGGTGCGGACGGCGCTGCCCATGGCGATCGCGGCGAGCTGGGCGGCGCTCGGACGTTGATGGATCAGCGTGTCGGCGACGAACAGCGTGGTACGCTGGGTGATCAGCATGGACAATCCGAAGGCGATGCCGCCGGGCTTGGCATCAATCGCCAGCCTGATCGCCTCCAGCGCCTGGCTCGGAGCACGGGTCAGTCCAGTGACCATTCCGTCGGCGTCGCCGAGCGCCACCGCGCAGGCGGCATAGACGTTGCGGTCCTGGTTGACCATGCGCTGCACGTCGCGCAGCAGATGGCCGCCGCGTTGCAGCCGCGCGTACAGGAAATCGACGTAGCGGGCGTTGTTGCGGTCTTCGAGGGCCGAGAGTCGCGCATTCTGTATTTCGATGCCGGACGCGACTTCAAGCCCGAGCCGTTCGAACACCGCGCGCACCCGGTCCTCGCGTCCGATCAGGATCGGCGTGCCGAAGCCTCCCTTGTGGAACAGGCAGGCGGCGCGGACCATCTTCTCGTCCTCGCCCTCGGCGAAGACGATCCGCTTGGGCGCGTCGCGCACCCCCTCGATGATCAGGTCGAGCGCGTTCGCTGCCGTATCCAGGCGGCCGGCGAGTTCGCGCGCGTAGCGGCGCATGTCGGGCAGAGGACGCCGGGCGACGCCGCTTTCCATCGCGGCACGGGCGACGGCGAGCGGGATGCGGGTGATCAGACGTGGATCGAAGGCATTGGGAATGATGTAGTCCGGCCCAAAACGAAGCTGGCGCGCGGCGGCGCGATGCACCTCGTCGGGCACGTCCTCTCGCGCCAGCACGGCGAGCGCCTCGGCGGCGGCGGCCTTCATCGCCTCGTTGATAGTGCTGGCGCGGACGTCCAGCGCGCCGCGGAAGATGTAGGGGAAACCTAGCACGTTGTTGACCTGGTTGGGGTAGTCCGACCGGCCGGTGGCGACGATCGCGTCGGGGCTTGCCGCGCGTGCGTCCTCCGGGGTGATTTCCGGATCGGGGTTGGCCAGCGCCATGATGATCGGTCTGGGCGCCATGCCGCGCACCATCTCCTGGGTCAAGGCGCCCTTGACGGACAGGCCGAGGAAGACATCCGCGCCGCGCAGCGCCTCGGCCAGGGTGCGCAGGCTGGTCTGGCGCGCGTGCGCCGATTTCCATTGGTTGAGATCAGCCCGGTCGCGATGGATCACCCCCTTGGTGTCGCAGGCGATGATGTTCTCGCGCTTCATGCCCAGCGTCAGCATCAGATCGATGCAGGCGATGCCGGCCGCGCCCGCGCCGTTGACCACAAGGGTGGTGGTGGCGAGGTCGCGTCCGGTCAGGTGGCAGGCATTGATCAGGCCGGCGGCGGTGACGATGGCGGTGCCGTGCTGGTCGTCGTGGAAGACAGGAATGTCCATCGCCTCGCGCAGGCGCTGCTCGATGATGAAGCATTCCGGAGCGCGGATGTCTTCAAGGTTGATGCCGCCGAAGGAGGGGCCGAGCAGGCGCACACAACCGACGAAGGCGTCGACGTCCTCGGTGGCCACTTCAAGGTCGATGCCGTCGATGTCGGCGAAGCGCTTGAACAGCGCGACCTTGCCTTCCATCACCGGTTTGCTGGCCAGAGCCCCGATATTGCCGAGGCCGAGCACCGCGGTGCCATTGGAGATCACAGCGACCATATTGCCGCGTGTGGTGTAGGCGTAGGCGCATTCCGGCTCGTCCGCGATACGAAGGCATGGCTCGGCGACGCCTGGCGAATAGGCCAGCGATAGATCACGCGCCGTGGTGAGCGGTTTGGAGATGCGCGTCTCCAGCTTGCCAGGGCGGCCGGAGGCGTGGAGCGCCAGCGCGTCCTCGGCGGTGAAGTTTCTTGGATTGTCGTTCATGGGCGCTGCCTCTCAACGGCTGCAACTCTTGCGCCTCGCAAGGCGGCCTTGCAAATCGCGTCATCGCGTCGTGACCCGCGGGCAACGACGAGCTTTCAAAGCCGTTCAGCTTCTCCTCGCCAAAGTTTCGTTGTAGGGTGAGCCATGACTGATCCTGAATGTCCGCTCATCGTCCATTCCGACCATCCGTATAACGCGGAGCCGCCGCTGGCTCGGCTGCGAGTCCGCTTCGTCACCGATACGGCGGACTTCTATGTCCGCAGCCATGGCGACGTCCCCCCGCTCGATGCGTCGCGGCATCGCCTGCGCGTGGACGGCCGGGTTCGCACGCCGCTCACCGTGTCGGTGCCTGAACTGCGCGCGCTGGCGTCGGAGCGACGGGTCGAGGCGGTGCTGCAATGCGCCGGCAATCGGCGCGCGGACCTGCAATCGGTGGCTCCGACGTCCGGCGATCCGTGGGCCGCCGGCGCGATCGGCAATGCGCAGTGGACCGGCATCCGGCTTGCCGATCTGCTGCGCGCCGCCGGCAGCGAAACCGAAGGCGATCTGCATGTCGCCTGCCTCGGCGCCGACACGGTCGAGACCGAGGGCGGACGGCACCGCTTCGGCGTGTCGATCCCGATGAGCAAGGCGCTGCATCCGGACGTGCTGCTGGCTTGGGAAATGAACGGCGCGGCGCTCGGCCCTGAGCACGGCTTTCCGCTGCGCCTGGTGGTGCCGGGCTATGCTGGCGTGCGCAGCATCAAATGGCTCGTGGGTGTCACAGTGCAGGATCACGCCTCAGAGAACCCGATCCAGCAAGAGGACTACAAGATGCTGCCGCCGGACATGGACGCGGAGCATATCGATTGGCGGCGCGGCGTCACGATCAATGAGATGCCGCTGAATGCCGCGATTTGCGAGCCGCCGCCGGACGCGCGCCTGCCGCCCGGTGAGACCATGCTGCGCGGTTACGCGATCGCCACCGGGCGCCGCGTGGCGCGTGTCGATGTTTCGGTGGATGGCGGCAGGACCTGGATGCAGGCGGAGCTGCTGGGGGATGGCTCGCCCTGGAGCTGGATCTTCTGGCAAAAGCCGGTGCGCCTATCCGTGGGCAGGCACGAACTCGCGGTGCGCGCCTGGGATAGCGCCGGCCAGACCCAGCCCGCTTCGGCGTCTGATGTCTGGAACTGCAAAGGCTATCTCAGTGCCGCTTGGCACCGCGTTCTGGTGCAGGTCGAATGATCCGTTGTGCCTCAAGCCGGCGGCGCGGGAGTGACACGCGTCGGCGTGGAGCGCCATTCCCGCGGAAACAGGCGATGCAAGGCTTCGACCTTGGGAATGTCGTTGATGGCGATATACGGATTGTCCGGATGAAGCGTGAGGTAGTCCTGATGGTATGCCTCGGCCGGGTAGAAGCCAGGCAGCCTGGCAACCGTGGTTGAGAGCGCGGCGCCCCAGGCACGGTCCTGGTCGAGTTGAGCGACGTAGTCGCGGGCGACCTTCTCCTGCTCCGGGCTGCTGAACCAGATCTCCGAGCGGTATTGCGGACCGGTGTCGGGTCCCTCGCCGCCGGTTTGCGTGGGGTCGAGCGCCACCGAAAAATAGATACGCAGGATGTCGCCGAGCGAAATCTGGCTGGGATCATAGGTGATCTGGACCGATTCCGCGTGCTTGGTGGTGCCGGTGCTGACGGTCTCGTAGTTCGCGGTGTCTTGTCTGCCGCCGGCATAGCCGGAAACCGCGCGTTCGACGCCTCTCACGTGCTCGAACACCCCTTGCACGCCCCAAAAGCAGCCGCCTGACACAACAATCGACCGCAAGCCGGCTTCGGCGTCGTGCGGCATGGTGACGAGTGGCGCCGGCACCAGCCTCGGCGGCTCATCGGCGTGCAGACGTGGCGCCACGAGGACCAGACCACCCGCGAGCAGCAAGGCGGCCATGGCGAGCAGTGCGAAGCGGTTCATGCGCTCACCCCCGGAACGAAATGCAGGACCGTGCCGTTCATGCAGTAGCGCAGTCCGGTCGGCTTCGGCCCGTCATCGAAGACATGGCCGAGATGGCCAGCGCAGCGCGCGCAATGCACCTCGGTACGCTCCATCAGAAAGCTCGTGTCGGACTTGCGCGCAACGGCTCCTGGAAGCGGCTCCCAGAAGGAAGGCCAGCCGGTGTGGCTATCGAATTTGGTCTTCGACGAATAGAGCTTCTGTCCGCAGCCAACACAGTCATAGCGGCCGGGCGCGAACATCGCGTCGAGCGGACTTGAGAACGGCGCCTCGGTGCCGGCCTCTCTCAGGATGTCAAACTGATCCGCTGTCAGACGTTTGCGCCACTCCGCCTCACTCAGCATCAGGGTGGGCTGCGTCACCGCGGCAGCCGGAACGGCCCTGCCCAGCGTCATTGCGGCGCCAAGGCCCGAGGCACGCGCAAGCAGCATTCGACGAGTGGTCATCACATTGGCTCCGCATGCGTTACGCGATAGCAGCCGTAAGTCCTGAACGGCGCCGGCCAGGCAATGGATGCGCAGCGCCGACCATGGTTTCGAGCGTGTCGGCTCGGGAGTTACGGCTGTGTGCGCCAATTCGGCAAGTCGGTGCACCCTGGGGTTGTAGAAACCTTGGATTAATCTCTTTAGCGCATCCTGACCAGGCAACATTTTTGGACGATCAGGCTGTGAACACGCAATGGGAGACACTGGACGAGCGCAATCAGCTCGCTCTCGCGCGAGCGGCGCTCGACCGCGCGATCGGCATCGTCGCCGAGCGTGCGGAGACGCTCGCGGACGAAATGCAGAACGGCGTCATTGCTGACCAGGGGGGTGTCGACGCGCTCCGCCTGTTCGCCAGCCTGACCCGGTGCGCCAGCCTGATCCGTGACGCGAGCTTCAGCCAGATGTCCCATGGCCAGGTGGGCCATAGCTGAGCGCCGGTGTGACTATTCACCAACGCTGGCCGTCCGCCGCTTCTGCCCGGCATTGACCCGGACAGCCCGCGGTCGACTATCAGCCCTGGTCTCCATTGTCCGGCGCGCCGCCGTCGTTTCCCGGATTGCCGCCATTGTCGTCGGGCGGCTGGTTGGCGCCGTTGCCGCTATTCTCGTCCGGCGAGATGGCAACGAACACGGTCTGGCCGTTCCTGAGGATGCGCAGCGCCACCGTATTGTCGTTCTTGAGCGAGGCATGCACGGCGCTGACCGCCTGCTGCGGCGAGGAGACCGCCTGGTTGCCGACGCCGACGATGATGTCGCCTGGCTGGATCCCCGCCTGATCGGCGGCGGAGCCGGAACGCACGCTCTTCACCGCGACGCCGCGCACGCTGTCATCAAGGCCGAGCTGCTGACGCACGTCCGGCGTCAGGGCGGAGAGGGACACCCCGATCGACTCATTATGGTTCGGGTTCTCATTGTCCCCGCCAGGTGTTGCGGAATTCTTGCCGAGCTTGGTGATGTGCGCGCTCAGGGTCTTTGGGTTGCCGTCACGCAGCACCTTCAACGTGGCATCGCTGCCGGGCACGACGCCGGCGATCTGAACCGCGAGGTCGCGCGGATCCGTGATTTTCTTGCCGTCCACCGAGACAATGACGTCGCCTGGCTTCAGTCCGGCTTGTTGCGCGGGTGAGCCGTCGACGACGCTTGCCACCAGAGCGCCGGATGGCGGATTGCCGATCGATTTCGGCAACGACAACGCCTTGGCCATCGCCGGGCTGATTTCCTGAGCGGACACGCCAAGGAAGCCGCGCGTCACCTTGCCATGCGCCTTGAGCTGAGCCACCACCGCGCGCACCGTGTCGGATGGTATGGCGAAGCCGATGCCAACCGAACCGCCTGTCGGCGAGATGATCGCGGTGTTCACCCCGATGACCTGGCCCTCCTGATCAAAGAGCGGGCCACCGGAGTTGCCACGGTTGATCGGCGCGTCGATCTGCAGGAAGGAATCATAGGGACCGTCGCCGATATTGCGGCCGAGCGCCGAGACGATGCCGGCGGTGACCGTGCCGCCCAGCCCGAACGGGTTGCCCACCGCGATCACCCACTGCCCAGGCTCGACGGTGCTCGAGTCGCCGAGCTTGATGAACGGGAACTTCTCGGACCGGTTGATACGCAGCAAAGCCAGGTCGGTGCTCGGATCGCGGCCGACGATCTTGGCAGTGTAGATGCTGCCGTCATCGAGCGTCACCTTGACCGAGGTGGCGCCGTTGACGACGTGGTTGTTGGTGACGACGTAGCCGTCCGGGGAGATGATGAAACCCGAGCCGCGCGCCTCGATGATCCGGTGCGGGTTGGCTTGCGGCATCTGGAACGGGAACGGGAAGGGGAACGGCATCTGCTGACCGCCGCCGCCGCCCTCGCTGCCGCCTTCATCCTCGGGAACCGCGCTCGCCCTCAGCATCGCGGTGATCGAGACCACCGCCGGCTTGACCTGCTTCACCAGCCCGGTGAAGCTCGGCAGGGTCTGCTCCGGCATCTGCGGGTGGATTGGAGCGGACTGGCTGGCGCCTTGCGCCAAGGCGGGGCGGGTCTCAAGGCTGCCGGCGGTGAGGCCACCCAGCGTCGAACCCGCAAGCAGAACCGCCACCAGCGCGGCGCGTGCCGGAACGCGGCGTCGGAAAGCGTGAGATGTGGTCCGGCTTGAGCCGGCGCGAGACTTAAAAGACATGATATTCCTGATCTTGTGCCCTGGAGCGAGGGGGCGTGTGTGTGGATTTCGGTGCGTCCTATGACGCGCCACGGCCTTCGTCAGCTATACGCGGCGATGAAAGCTTGGTTAGCGACGCCGGGCTGAGAAAAATTCCTTAAGCAGGACCGACGATTCCATTCCGCGCACGCCGCCGGTAATCTCCGGCCGATGCAGGCAGCCGGGCTGATCGAACAGCCGTGGGCCATGTTCGACGCCGCCGCCTTTCGGATCATAGGCGCCGAAGATCAGGCGGCTGATGCGGAAGTGCGATGCGGCGGCCGCGCACATCGGACACGGCTCGAGGCTCGCGACCAGCGTGCAGCCAACCAGGCGCGGGCTGCCGAGCCGGGAGGCGGCTGCGCGCATGGCCAGCAACTCCGCATGCGCCGAGGCATCGCGGAGCTCCTCGACCTGATTGCCGGCGCTGGCCAGCAGCGCGCCGCCGGGTCCCAGCACCACCGCACCCACCGGCACCTCGCCGCATGCCGATGCGCGCCTGGCCGCAAGCAGCGCCAACGCCATCGGATGACGCGGCCGCATCTCGCCTTGGGCGTCAGGCTGCATTAGCAATGCTCCATGGCATCCGCGCGTCCCCTGATCGGCGTTACCCTCGACAGCGAGCCGGCGGCAACGCGCGAGCGCGCCGGCTACTCGCTTTACCCCTGGTATGCGCTCCGCGAGAACTACATGGACAGCATCGCCGCGGCCGGCGGCATACCGGTGGCGCTGCCGCATCACGCGGCCGTGGCTGGCGACATGCTGGAGCGGATCGACGCCCTGGTGGTCACCGGCGGCGCTTTCGATGTTGATCCCGCTCTCTATGGCGGCGGCGCGCGCCACGAGAGCGTGGTCCTGAAAAGCGCCCGCACGTCAGCGGAGCTGGCATTCCTGTGCTGCGCGCTCGCCCGCGACATGCCGGTGCTGGGGATCTGCGGAGGCCAGCAGCTCCTCGCTGTCGCCCTTGGCGGCACGCTCATTCAGCACATTCCGGACGAGGTCGCGGCGCACCTGCCGCATGAACAACCAAACCCGCGCCACCAGCCCGGTCACACGGTCGAGCTCGTGGCCGACACGCTGCTGCGCCGGATCGTCGGCAGCGACACCATGGCGGTGAACTCATCCCACCATCAGGCGGTGCGCGATGCCGGCTCCGCCCGCGTCAATGCCCGCGCCGGGGATGGCGTGATCGAAGGCATCGAGGATCCATCACGGCGGTTCTGCCTCGGCGTGCAGTGGCATCCCGAGTTCCTGATCGATCCTGGCGACGCGCGCCTGTTTTCCGCCCTGGTGGAGGCGTCGCGCGGATGATCGTCACCGACGATGGCGCCGCCCGCGGCGAACGGATCGCAAAATGGCTCGCACGCGCCGGCGTCGCCAGCAGGCGCGACGCGGAGAAGCTGATGGCGCAATCCCGCGTCACCCTGAACAATGCGGTGGTCAGCCATCCCGCGCAGTTCGTGCAGCCCGGCGATATCGTGCTGGTCGACGGACGCGTGATCGGAACCCCGGATCGCGCGCGCTTGTGGCGTTATCACAAGCCGGACGGACTGGTGACCACGCATCGCGACCCGCAGCAGCGCCCGACGGTGTTCGCCTCGCTGCCGCCCGGCCTGCCGCGCGTGGTCAGCGTCGGACGGCTCGATCTCGCGAGCGAAGGGCTGCTGCTGCTGACCAACGATGGAGCGCTCGCCCGACGCCTGGAGCTGCCGGCGAACGGCTGGACACGTCGTTACCGCGTGCGCGTTTTCGGCGTCGTCGACGAGCGCCGGCTGGAAGCGCTTGCCGAGGGCACGGTGGTCGAGGGGGTGCGTTACGGAGCGATCGAGGCTGGTCTGGACAGCCGCAAGGGCGACAATGCCTGGCTCACGGTGGCGCTCAAGGAGGGCCGCAACCGCGAAGTGCGGCGCGTGATGGCGAGCCTGAACCTGCATGTCTCGCGCTTGATCCGCACCGCCTACGGGCCGTTCCAGCTCGGCACGCTCTCGCGGCACGAACTCGAGGAGGTGCCCGGCAAGGTGCTGCGCGAGCAGGTGACCGGCCTCGGCCCGACGCCGCGGCGGTAGCGGGCATGCGCATCGTCGCCGGCCAATGGCGCGGACGGACGCTCGCCGGCCCAGGACCGGCTCCAGGGACGGCCGCGCGGACGTCAGCCACACGGCCGACGTCGGATCGCGTCCGACAGGCGCTGTTCGACATGCTGAGCCACGCGCCATGGGCCGATCCATGGCCTGACTGCGTCGTGCTGGACGCCTTCGCCGGCACCGGCGCGCTCGGTCTGGAGGCACTTTCCAGAGGCGCCGCACGGGCGGTGTTCTTCGAGATCGACACCGTCGCGCGGCGCTGTCTGTGCGCCAACATCGCCGCTCTGGGGGCTGCTTCGCGCTCGGTCGTGCACACGGATGCGATCCGCCCGCCGCCGGCGGCAGCCGCGGGCGGCTGCACGCTGGTCTTTATCGACCCGCCGTATCGCCGCGACCTCGCCGCGCGCGCGCTTGCCGCCTTGCGTGAGCGTGGCTGGATCGCGACAGGCGCGCTGATCGCAACCGAGGCCGCCAGCGACGAAAGCCCGGCGATTGAAGCGCCCCCCCTGCTCGCGCCCCGCCTGCTCGCAAATCGCCGGCACGGCGCGGCGCAGCTTTCAATCTGGCGGCTGGAAACATAATAACTTTAGAGGCAACGCGATGAAGCGGCTCGGGGTCTGGGAGAACAGAGCGCGTGGACAATGATCTGATCGCCTCGCTTGACGCGCCTGCCGCCGGCGCGGTGATCCGGCCCGCCTACGATCGCGGGCGGGTGAAGCCCGGGATCGCGCATCTCGGCGTCGGCAACTTCCACCGCGCTCACCAGGCGTTTTATCTCGACCGGCTGCTTGCCGACGGCAGACATGACGATTGGGGCATCCTCGGCATCGGCGTGCTCAACACCGCGGCCGAGCGCCACAAGGCGGCCGCGATGCGGGCGCAGCAGGGACTTTACACGCTGACCCTCTGTCCGCCGGACGCGCCAGCTTCCGTACGGCTGATCGGGTCGATCGTCGACTACCTGCACGCTCCAGACGACCCCGAGGCCGCGCTGCGCCGCCTGGCCGATCCGGCGATCCGCATCGTCAGCATGACCATCACCGAGGGCGGCTACAATCTCGACGCGAGCAACCGCTTCAGGGTGGAGCAGCCGGACGTGGCGCACGATCTCTCGCAATCGGTGCCGCGCACAGTGTTCGGCCTGGTGACCGAGGCGCTGCGCCGACGGCGCGACGCCAACGCGGGGCCTTTCACGATCCTGAGCTGCGACAACCTGATGCATAACGGCCGCATTGCGCGCGCGGCCTTTCTCGGCTTTGCACAGGCGCGCGATCCGGATCTGGCGCGATGGATCGAGCGCGCCGTCAGCTTCCCCAACAGCATGGTGGACGGGATTGCGCCCGTCGTCACCGAAGCCGACGCCGAACGCCTGCGTGCGCAGAGCGGAGCCGGCGATCGCGTGCCGGTGTTCCGCGAGGACTTCGCCCAATGGGTGCTGGAGGACGATTTCTGCGCCGGCCGCCCTGATCTCGACGCCGTGGGCGCGCAGTTCACCGGCGACGTCGCCTCCTACGAACTGGTCAAGCTGCGCATGCTCAATGCCGGCCACAGCATGATCGCGCTGCCGTCCATGCTGCTCGGTTTCTCTCTGGTCCATCAGGCGATGCGGGACGAGGCGGTCGCCACCCTGCTCGAGCAGTTCCTGGCGCGCGATGCGGCTGCGCATCTGTCGGCGCCTGCCGGCATGCCTGCCGACGACTATGCCGCCCTGATCACGCGCCGCTTCTCGAATCCGGCGATCCGCGACCAGGTGGCACGGATCGCCGGGCAGAGCTCCGCCAAATTGCCGGCGTTCCTGCGCGAGACGACGGCGGCGGTGCTCTCGGGCGGCCATATTTCAGTGCGGCTCGCCTTCCTGCTGGCGGCGTTCGCCGAATATCTGCGCGGACATGACGATGACGGCACGCCCTATTCGGTGTCTGAGCCGCTGCTGACGGACGCGGATCGAGCGATGGCCGCGTCCAGCGATCCCGGCGCCTTTCTCGGCATGAGCGTGTTCGCCGGCTGGGGCCTGGAGAACTATCCCGACTTCCTCACAGAGGTCGCCGGCATTCGTCGCGCCATCATCTCGGAGGGAACGCGGCAGTCGCTGCGCGCCGTGCTGCTGGAGTGAAGCGTTGGCCGCGGGTCAGGCTTGCGTCAACCACTTCAGGCTTGCGTCAACCATTGGGGATTGTGCCAAGTCCCATCAAAGTGATGCGTCGTCTTGTATTTCTCGGTGCTGCCGGTGGCCGCGATCTTGGCCGTGCGCGCGAGAATTTCGTTGCGTTTTTCTGGCGACCACTCCGTAAAGGTCCTTACGGCCTCAAGATCCTGATGCAGAATATCCATGCCATCAATGCCGGTGATTTGTATGGAAATCGGCAGGTTCATCGGATATTGCAGCATGTCGATCGGCGAGACGGCGTGGCTTTCATAGATGAACTTATCGCCGAACGCCTTCATGCCGAGCACCGCGGTATGGTGCGCCAACGCCACCGGCAGCACCTGGTGCTGGAAGCTGTCGAAATGCGCGTCCATGACATTGAGCGGCATCTGCACCGTATCAAAATGGAAGTTGTGCTGATCCGCTACCTGGAACATGTGCAGGTGGATCGCCGGGCTCTTGTGTCCGGTGAAACCGATATACCGTAGCTTGCCCTGATCACGCGCCTTCAGCGCCGCCTCGATCGCGCCGTTCGGGGCAAAAATGCGTTCCGGATCGCTCATCCTGATAACTTCGTGGAACTGCAGCAGGTCAAGATGATCGGTTTTCAGCCGTTTCAGCGATTGTTCGATCTGACCCATCGCCGCCTTCGCATCGCGGCCGTCGATCTTGGTCATCAGGAACACGCGGTCGCGCCAGCCATTCTCAAGCGCGCGGCCAAGCCGTACCTCGCTCTCGCCCGCATTATAGTCCCAGCAATTATCGCAGAAGTTGATGCCGTTATCGATCGATGCATGCACCACGCGAACCGCTTCCGAGCTGGTCATTCCACCCGGCTTGGCCAGATGAAAGCCGCCCACGCCGATCAGCGACACCATCTCTCCGGTAGGCCCCAGCGGCCGATATTTCATTTGCGGATTTTGCGGGATTTTCGACGTCACCGGGCCGGTCGGTTTGACCGTGCCGCCCTGGCTGGTGGTGATCTGCGCATAGGCGGCCGGCCCAAGTGCCGACATCGCGGCACTCAGGGCGGTCGCTTTGATAAAGGTGCGTCGTTCCATTGATCTGCTCCTACTCTGTTCCGGCGACACGCAGCGCAGCGCAGGCGGCGCCGTACCCGTTGTCGATATTGACGGTGACGATTCCCGGCGCGCAGCTCGCCAAGATCGAATGCAGCGCCGTCTGCCCGCCGGCGGCGACGCCGTAACCGACCGAGGTCGGCACCGCGATGATCACTCCCGCCACCAGGCCGCCGATGACGCTGGGCAGCGCCGCATCCATGCCGGCCGCGACGATCAGCACGCGCATGCGTCGGAGCTCGTCCAACCGTTGCATCAATCGCCACAGTCCGGCGACGCCGACATCGGCGATCAGTCTGGCGTCGTGTCCGTTGAAGCGCAACGTGCGCGCCGCCTCGTAGGCGACCGACAGATCCGAGGTGCCGGCGGTGACGATGGCGATCCGGCCGCTGGCGGAGAGGGGCTTCGGCGCGCCGGAGAAGGCCGTACGAGAGACCGGATCGTAGTCGAGCGCCTCGCGCGCCGCCGCCGGCAGAGCCTCGAAGGCTGCGGCATCAAGTCGCGTCAGCAGAATCGGCGCCGCCGCCGCGCCGATGATCGCCGCGATCTGCGTCACCGACTTGCCGGCGCAATAGACCGCCTCGCCGAAGCCGACCCGCTCGGGTCGCGACTGGTCGAGGACGAACTCCGTCCCGCTCACGGTGATTTCCGTATGAAGGCGCCGCCATTGCGGTAGGGCGCGAAGCTGACCGGCGCATCCAACCCCGCCTCGCGTCCGAGCATGACCACCTCGGCCGCGAGCGCGCTCCGCCGCGCGTCGTCGAGTGCCTGCAATGCCGCCTCATCCAGCTCGACGACGATCCCGCCCGCACGGATACGGCAACGCGCGGTGCGCGGCGACAGCGTCGCGATCACGTGCCGCTCCGCCGCGTGCACCATCGCCAGCACGTGCGGCTCGATGCGCAGCCCCGTCTCGATCCGGCTCGACAGACAGGGCGCCGAAGGCAGCTCGGCAAGCTCGCCAAGCCCTAACTTGGCGGCGAGCGCCCGTACGCCGCGCTTATCGATGCCGGCTTGCACGAACGGATGTTGCACCGCGTGCCGCTCCGCCGCCTCCAGGCCCGGCCGGTATTCGCCGAGATCGTCCAGATTGGTGCCGGACAGGATCGTGCGGGTGGTACGACGCGCCACCGCGCCATACAGGCTGGTTTTGCAGAAGAAGCAGCGATTGGCCGGATTGGCGCGGTACTCCGCGTTGTCGAACTCGCCGGCGTCGAAGACGTCGAGTGTCCATCGCTGCCGGGCGGCGAGTGCGCGCGTGCGCGCCGTGGCTTCCGCCGGCACCGCGGGCGAAGTCGCGTGATGCATGCTGACACGCCCGGGCAGCGCGCGCTGGGCGGCCGTCGCCAAGGTCAGGCTGTCGATGCCGCCGCTGACCGCGATTGCGGCGTCGTCGAGCCGGCACAGCTCAGCCATAAGCCTGTCGAGTTCACGCATCAGTCCCGCCCTCCCCACGCGCCTCAGCGGCGTGACGCAACCGTGTGCGCGCGGCTTGTCCAGGTATCTCCCGCAGGCTGTCAGCCTCGATCTTGCTGGTCGGACCGTCCGGGCGATCGACACGCTTGACCCGCATTGTCCGACCCTCCACCGGCACTTCGGCAAAGCGGCGCCGCAGCGTGCGGCCCTGCACGATATGGGTGCGCAGACCGATCGTGGTGGTCTCGCAGAAGCATGCGTCGACCACCGCATCGAGCGCGTCCAGCCGTGCCAGCACCTGCACCTGAATCGCCAGCCGGCCCTTCTTGCCGAACGCCGCCATCTGGATCACGTCATGCACACCGTCCGTCGCACGCAGAAGGTCGAGCCCGGCGGCGAGTTCCTCACCCGATTGATCGTCGATCTCAAAGCTGATCACAGCAAGCTCACGGTGCCCGGCCTGTGCGCCCCCAGCCTGTGTGCTCACTGCCTCGGCTTCGAACAGCAGCACGCGCAGGCAGTTGCTGATGCCGGGCAGGGCGCGTGTGCCGAGCCCGATCCCGGAGCGGCGCAGGATGCCGGGCGGACGCGGGCCGGACGTGGCGCCAAGATGTCGCAGGATGGCGGCGCCGGTCGGCGTCACGCGCTCGCCGGCAATGCCGTCATCATGCGTGGCGAGACCCTCCAGAAGCAAGGCTGTCGCGGGTGCGGGAACCGGCATCGGCCCGTGCGCGGTGCGGGTCCGCCCGGCTCCGATCGGCAGAGACGCGACGCTCCAGGTGGCCGGTCCGATTGCCGCGATGATCCAGGCGGCGGCAAGGATGTCGGCGATCGAGTCGGCGGCGCCGACCTCGTGGAACGCCACCGCATCGGGATCGACGCCATGCACGCGCGCCTCCGCATCGGCGAGGCAGGAGAAAATGCCAATGGCATGGTCCCGCACTGGCTCGGGCAAATCAGCGGATGCGATCCTCTCGCGGATGTCTTGCCAATGCACATGATGGTGGTGATGAGGAGAGGGCGCGTCCACGATGAATTGCCGGCCGGCGAGCGTGCCATCGGTGTGATTTTGCAACCGGCAGGCCACATTCGAAAGGCTTTGCGCGGCGCGTATCGTGTCCTCCCGATGCTCGGGAAACAGGTCAAGCAGGCTGGCCGCGAACATGTCGCCGGCCACGCCGCCGAGTGGATCGAGATGGAGATGGCGCATGCGCAGCCTGGAACCTCTTGCGTTGCCCGCGCGGCGAACGCGCAGGCCGTGTTACGGTCAAGGACACACAGAGTTTTGGCGCAGCGATAATCTTTGTGACTTCCGTGTTCTGAAGCCCGTTGCACATTGCCGTATTGTCTCATCCAGTCCTTGAGGAACAACCATGTCTCGCCCCCATGCTCGACTTCTCCTGCTCGCCGCGGCGCTGATTGCCTGCGTGATGGCGCCGGCGGCGGCACAGGCGCGCGGCTTCTTCGGCTTTGGCTATGGCTACGGCTTCGCGCCGTTCGGTTTCGGCTTCGGTTATCCGTTCTATGCGCCCGCCTACGCCTATCCGCCTCCGGTGATCTACGCGCCGCCCGTCGCCTATGCCCCTGCTCCCGCCTATGCCCCGGCTCCCGCCTACGCTCCGGCGCCCAGCTATGACCCGCGGGGACTGCGTTGCCACGCCGGCGCTTATATCTGCCCGCTGTCCGCGCCGCGATCAGCGGGCAGCCCATGCGCGTGCCGCGCCAATTCCGGCGGACATGTCTATGGCAGTGTGAACTGATCCGAGGCCGCCAGTTAAAAGTTGACGTTGGTGCGAAAGCCGAGCACGGCGGCATCCGGCGTGCGCGTGGTGGCCCCCGGGCGGATCAGGTATTGGAAGTCGGGCATCACGGTGACGCCGTGAAACACCGTGGCGTTGTAGTTCAGTTCGATGATCTGCTCGGTATTTTGCGGCCCATAGGCCGGCCCCGACCCGGCGATCGTGAGCGGGGTCTGCGTCCCGAGCGCCTCGTCGAGTTCCTGCGCGCGGGTGAAGTCCCCGCTCACTTCAATCCAATGAAAGTCCATGCCGACATAATCCTTTGGACGTCCCCACGGGTCGCCAGTCATGGTCAGGCCGACGAACGCGTGCTGGGTGAAGGGGCTCACGCTGTCGGTTGCATGCAGGTAGCCGGCAAAGGCGATCAGGCCGTCAGTGTCGGTCTTGCCAAGCCGCATCAGCATCTGGTCGACCAGGACATAGTACATGTCGCGATGATGGTCGACCGCCGGACCCCCGACGAGCAGGGTAGGGCCGCCGAGCTGGCTTCGATAGACGTCGCCATACTCGTGCGTGTCATGGTCATAGCCGAGTTTGTAGTGGCCGACGAGATTGTGGCTTCCGAACCGGGGCACCCAGCCAAGCTCGACCGGGATCGACACGCCGGACTTGTGCGGATCCGCCCATGCCCAACCGGAAATGCCGCCGCCGCCGGTGTTGAAATCGGTGTCGGTCGAGTGCAGCCCAAGCATGAAGTAGAGTTGCGGCACCGGCACCCAGCGGACCTGACCGCCGAACGACGCCTGCGGCCAGTCCTCCTCGCCCGGATAATTCGGCAGCGGATGCGGGTTGCCGCAGAACAGCACGTTCATGAAGCGGCAATAGAGCGGCGAGGCGGCGAAATAGGTGCCCACCGGCATCCAGCCGCCGGCGAGATCAATGCGGTCCTTGTCGATGGACTGCTCCAAATAGGCATAGACGAGATGGGCAATGACGTTGCCGCGTCCGCCATAGATCTCCTGGGTGGTGGCGAGATCATCGCCGATCGCGTCCAACGAGGTGTTGCGGCCATTGCCGTTGACGGCCATGAAATGGAACGCGGAGCCGCTGAGACCTGCCAGTTTGTCGAGGTCGAGATCGATCTCAAGGCCGACCTGGCCGGCGAAGTCGAAGGCCTCTCTGCGGCCGCCGGTGATGTTGCCGCTGTTCTCCGTGAGCCAGTCGAGATCGACAGCGACGCCTTTATCAGCGAGCCAGCTCCGTGCGCCTTGCCAATCGCCGAACAGGTGGTCTTCCGAGAACGGCGCGCCGAAGAGCGGGCCGAGTCCCGGAGTCGAAATCTGCTGGCTGGGGCCGGCCGCGAAGCCTGCATGCGGCGCCGATTGTCCCGGCTGATTGGTTGCGTTTGTTGCGTTCGCCGGCTGTTGGCTCCAGGCGGGGCCGGGCTGCAACGCGACGCAGGCGACAAAGCCGAGCAGGCCGCAGAAAATTTGAACACGCCACCACACGTGCTTCATGGATTTCTCCTTCGGAGGCCGCGTTAACAGGATCAAGGCCGCGCTCGGCACAATCGCAGGTCCAGCGCGGGTTTACAGACTGCTCGCAGGGGAGTGATGATGCTGCTTGTTCCCGCACGCCTATGCGTAGCCGTCATGCAACAGACAGGTCGCGGCTGCCGATAACGAGAACAGGCAAGGAGGAGCCAACCGATGAGCACAACCTATGAAGCCCGCTCCACGACGGGCAATATGAAGACGCTGCTGACCGGAGGTCTGGCGGCGCTCGCCGGATTGATGTTCGGTCTCGACATCGGGGTGATTTCCGGGGCCTTGGATTTCATCGGCAAGACTTTCCACATCAACGATGTGGCCAAGGAGTGGATCGTCAGCAGCATGATGCTCGGCGCCGCGGCCGGCGCGTTGATCGCGGGCTATCTCTCCGCGAGCTTCGGCCGCAAACGCACATTGATCGTGAGCGCCGCCTTGTTCATCGCCAGCTCCCTGCTCTGTGCGTTTGCCTGGACGGTGACCGTGCTGCTGATCGGCCGGGTCATCCTCGGGCTGGCGATCGGGCTCGCGACCTTCACCGCTCCGCTCTATATTTCCGAAATCGCCGACGAGCGCCGCCGCGGCGCGATGATCTCGACCTACCAGCTCATGGTCACCGTCGGCATCCTGGTCGCCTTCATCTCCGACGCGCTGCTGTCCTATAATGGCGCCTGGCGCTGGATGCTGGGGTTGGTCGCGGTGCCGGGCTTGCTGTTCTTCGCCGGCGTGTTCCTGCTGCCGGATAGTCCACGCTGGCTGAAGATGCAGGGACGCGACGCCGAGGCGACGCGTGTGCTGACCGAACTGCGCGGTGATCCGGAAGTGGCGCGGCGCGAGTCGGCCGACATCGCCGAGCAATTGCAAACCAAGCAGCATGGCTGGTCGATGTTCGCCGGCAACCCGAACTTCCGCCGCTCGGTGATGCTCGGCGTGCTGCTGCAGGTAATGCAGCAGTTCACCGGCATGAACGTCGTGATGTATTACGCGCCAAGCATCTTCAAGCTGGCCGGCTTTGCTCATCACGCGCAGCTCTGGGGCACTGCCATCGTCGGCGTGGTCAATGTGCTGGCAACCTTCATCGCCATCGGACTGGTCGACCGCGCCGGGCGTCGGCCGATCCTCACTGTTGGTTTTGCGGTGATGACCCTGGGAATGGGCATCCTGGGCGCGCTGATCTTCGCCGGCATCCACACGCAGGCGGAACGCTACGGCGCGATCGCTGTCCTGCTCTGCTTCATCACCGGCTTCGCCTTTTCGGCAGGCCCGCTGATCTGGGTGGTCTGCTCGGAAGTGCAGCCATTGAAGGGCCGCGACTTCGGCATCGCGGCATCGACCTTCACCAACTGGGCGGCAAACTTTGTCGTTGGCCTGACCTTCCTCACGCTGCTCAACACGTTCGGCCATGCGCAGACCTTCTGGCTCTACGCGGGCTTCAACGCGCTGTTCATCATCATCACCCTGGCGCTGGTGCCGGAGACCAAGGGAGTGACACTCGAGAATCTCGAGCGGAATCTGATGGCCGGCCGAAAGCTGCGTTCGATCGGCGCCTGACCCTTTTCGTCAGCCGGCGAAGCGTGTGCCTGGCCGGCCGGCGACGCCGACATCGACCGCGAACAACGATCCGGCGAGCGGCTGCGCGCGCAACGCAGCCGCACACAACTCCATGCACGAACTGGTCACATAGAGGGTCGAGAGATCAGGGCCACCGAACACGCAGGAGGTGGGCCGGCTGCACGGGATCGTGACGATCTCGCGTATGCCGCCGTCAGGGGCGTAGCGCACGACTCGGCCGCCATCCCATTGCGCGTTCCAGATGCAGCCCTCGATGTCGACCGCGCTGCCATCGGGCACCGCGACGCCGGCATCCACGGTGATCAGATCGCGACGGGCGCCGAGACACCCTTCAGCGAGGTCAAACTCATACGAGCGGATCACGCGCTCAGGCGAGTCGGCGAAGTAGAACAGGCGGTCGTCGGGGCTGAAAGCGATGCCGTTGGAAATCCTGATGCCGCTCTCCATCGCCGTGCAGGACAGGTCGGCGTCAACGCGCAGCAGCATCGCCGCCGGCTCCTCGTCGACTTCGTTCATCGTGCCGATCCACAGCCGGCCGGCCGCATCCGTGCGCGAATCGTTGAAGCGGACGCGCGGCTCATCGAACCCGAGCGAGAAGACGGTCCGCAGCGACGCTGTTTCAGGATCGAACAGAGCAAGCTCGCGCGCCAGCGCCACCAGCAGCCCGCCCACGACGCGCGGCACCGCGCAGGCGACGCGGTCCGGCATCAGCCAGCTCCGGGCGGCGCCGGTCTCGGGATGCAGTCGATGGATGCGCCGGCCGGTGATGTCGACCCAGAACAGCGCCTGCGTCTGAGCATCCCAGAACGGCGCCTCGCCCAGCAAGGCATGGCCGGCATCGACGCAGCGGATATCGCGCGTCACCGCGTCTGTCATGCCGGTTCCCGGCGGCCGACCAGGAAGGCGTCGGCGACGAGCTGAAGCGGCCGTATCTCGACGTCCGAACGCCCGGCCTCGATCAGCTCCCGGAAACGTCCATAGACGCCGCGATACTCCTCATCCACGCCGGCGGCGACGACGCTGCCATCGAGCGTGAGAGTGGCCCCGCCTTGTTCCAGAGCCAGGCGCGCGCCGTCCGCGAGCGTCCAGACGATGCTCCATGTCTCGCGGCCCTTGTGACGAAAGTCGAGTGAAGCGGTGAAACCGTCCTCATGCGTGGGCGTGGCGAAATCGAGGCGCGCCGCGGCCGGCGTGTGCGCGCCTGGGGCGATGGTGAACGCGGCCGCGCGGATGAACACCGGTTCCGGCATGACGCGCACGAGGATGGAGAACGCATTGATGCCGGGATCGAAGACGCCCATCCCGCCGGGTTGCCAGAACCAGTCCACGCCCGGATGGAACTTCTCCACATCCTCGTGCCAGGTCATCCGCATCGCGCGTGCGCCGCGTTCGGCGAGGATCGCCCGCGCCGGCTCCACGCCGGCATTAAACAAGGAGTGCCAGGCGGTGAACAAGGTGAGGCCGCGCCGCTCTGCCTCCGCGCCGAGAGCAATGGCTTCCGCGGGCGTGGCCGCGGGCGGCTTCTCCAGCAGCACGTGCTTGCCCGCGGCGAGCGCCGCCATGGCAAGGCCGTAGCGTATCTGCGGCGGCGTGCAGATCGCCACCGCGTCGATCTCGTCGGTGAGCATGTCCGCGAGCGACGCGTGCAGGCGGACGTCCTCGGGCACCGGGACGGGGAACGGATTGGCGATCGCGGCGAGGGCAAGGCCCGGTGTCGCGGCCAAGGCGGGGATATGCTGCACACGGGCGATCTGCCCGGCGCCCACGATCCCGACCCGTACTGTCATGGCGAACGGCTGGCGGTGGCTTCGTCCCAGGCCTTGAGATAGGCCCGTGCCCGGCTGCCGACATCGTCGGCGTCGCGTCCGGGCACATACAGGCCGGAGCCAAGACCGAAGCCGCTGGCGCCGGCGGCGACGAAGCTGCCGACATTCTCGGGCGTGATGCCGCCCACCGGCAGGAACACCGTGTCCGCCGGAAATACCGCGCGCATCGCCCGCAGCACGACGGGCCCCAGCATTTCGGCGGGAAACAGCTTGAGCGCGTCGGCTTCGGCGCGCAAAGCCGCGAACCCCTCCGTGGGTGTGGCGATCCCCGGCATACAGACCATCTTCGCCTGCTTTGCCGCCCGGATCACCTCGGTATCGCCATGCGGCATGACGATCAGACGGCCGCCGACGCTGAAGATTGCGTCGACCTCCCGCAGCGTCATCACCGTGCCGGCGCCGATCAGGCACTCAGTGCCGAAATGCTCCGCCAGCAGTCGGATGCTCTCCAGCGGCCGTGGCGAGTTCATCGGAACTTCCAGGATGGTCATGCCGGCTGCAACGAGCGCCTTGCCGACCGCGAGCGCCTCCTCGGGTGCGATGCCGCGCAGGATGGCGGTGAACGGCGAATGTCCCAGCAGAGTGCGTGCCATCTCAAGCTCCCTTCGTCGCGGCGCCGGCTTGCGCGGCAACCGGCAACAGCCCGGCCTTCGCCGCGATCCGTAGCAGTCCGGCAAGCGCCGTATCCTCGATGCGTGCCGGGCTGGGGTGGCCAAGGACGCTGAAGGCGCGCGCGTAGCGGTCGCAGAGTGTCGTATCACCGGTGAGGGCGATCCGCACAGGGTCCGCCACTCCCGGCAACGCCAGACGCAACTCCTCGCCGATCAGCAATCCGGAGAGATAATCCGCGGCGGCGCCCGGCGGCAGCCCGCCGGTCAGGCTCAGGGCGCGGGTCGTGAACAACCGGGCGAAGGCGCCATCGGAAGCTGCCTGCCGGACGCCGCGCACAAAGGCCGCGTCGCGCGCCGCCGGACCCGCGTCACCCGCTTCGTCGCGCCCGAGAATGGAATGCCGACGCAACAGGGCGAACAGCTCACCGGTCATCATCGTGCGGAACCAGACCAGCCTTTGCTCGCGAAGCCGCGACCATTTGCTGTGCGTGCCCGGCATCACCAGGAGGGCGTCGTTGTCGAGAATGGCGGCCGCCCCCATCGCCTGGGTTTCCTCGCCGCGCATCACGTCCGGTGCCTCGTCGTCCGCATGCAACAGACCGGGCACCAGATGCAGCGTCTGCCCGATGCCGGTCTCGATCGGCAGCAGCGCTCCGGCGATCCGGGAGAGGTCCGCCGGCGTGGTCAGGTACGGCACTTCCCGCCAGCCTTGCCGGCTGCCGACCATGCCGCAGGCAATCGCCGGCACGGCCGCCCCGCGCCAGTCCTCCGTGATCGCGTCGAAAGCGGCGGGGAAACCGCCGTCCGGAAGGTGCATGATGCCCCATTCCTGCCGTCGCGACTCGATCACCGTTCCGGCTTCCGAGATCCGCCAGGCACGCAGCGCGCTGGTGCCCCAATCGAGGGCGATCAATGCGGTCCGCGCTGGAACTGTCCCGCTCACTTGTCCGACAAGTCAACCATCGCCCCGGTTATGACGCAGCCGCGTTCCGGGTTCAAGTTCGCGGCCCCCGCTTGCAGCGACTCCTGCATGTCGACGAGCGCCAGGCGGACCAGCTCCGCCATCCGTGCGCGCGCCCGCTCAGCGTCGCGCGCGGCGATCGCGTCGAGCACACTCAGATGTTCCGCCATCGGATCGCGCGGCGCTGTCTGCACGCGATGCTTGAACAAGGTGGTCCAGCGGATCGCGGCACCCACGCTGCTCGACAGCGCCGCCACCGCCTCGTTCTGCGTGGCGGCAAGGATGGCGTCATGAAAGGCGCGGTCGGCGGCGCGGCCGGTCTCGCTGGACAGGCTCGCGCGCGCCATTGTCGCCAGCGCCGAGCGCATCGCCTCGAGCTGCGCCTCCGTGCGCCGCTCCGCGGCCAGGGCGGCGGCCGCCGGTTCGACCATCAGACGCAGCTCGAAAAGGTCATGGACGAAGTCGGGCGTGGGCCGTGTCTGCATGAACCAGCCGAGCACCTCGGCATCGAGGATGTTCCAGCGCGCTCGTGGGCTGACACGCGTGCCGGTGCGGGTACGGCTCTCCACCAAGCCCTTGGCGGCGAGGATGCGAACCGCCTCGCGGTAGGCGGTGCGGGACACCGAGAGCTTGGCGCTGGAGTCGATCTCGCCCGAGAGCGTGTCGCCGGGCCGCAGCGAGCCTGCGACGATGGCGATGCCGAGATCACGCGCGATCGCGGTCGGCAGCCGTGCGCGCGGCGCCGAAGCCGTCACCGTCGAAGAGGGTGGTGGCGGCCCCCCGCTTAAAGATGACCGCTCAGAGATGACCGCTCACGAGTTCGCTGGCGAGCCGCTGGTCGCCATAGACCACGCGCAAGGCTGCCAGCAGGG
This sequence comes from uncultured Acetobacteraceae bacterium, assembly GCA_964246745.1. Classification (GTDB taxonomy): domain Bacteria; phylum Pseudomonadota; class Alphaproteobacteria; order Acetobacterales; family Acetobacteraceae; genus Lichenicoccus. Next base: position 38,308 of record CAXTRK010000011.1, on the reverse strand, counting down.
CGGCGGTATCGACCGCGACCGCCCGGTTCAGCTTGGGGTCATAGAAGAAGTTGCCGCCGAGCGAGTGGATGTTGCCGTCGAAGATCAGGCCGACGACATGCGCCTGCGCATCGATCACCGGGCTGCCAGAGTTGCCGCCGATAATGTCGTTGGTGGTGCTGAAGTCGAACGGAGTGCCGAGATCAAGCCGCGATTTCGCCGCCAGCCAGTCGTTCGGAAGCTCAAACGGCGGGTTGCCGGTGGCGCGCTTGTAGAGACCGGCGAAATGGGTGAAGGGGGCGACCTGCGTGCCGTTCTGGTCCCAGCCCTTGACGGTGCCGAAGGAGACGCGCTGGGTGAAGGTGGCGTCCGGATAGATGCTGGTGCCGAAGCGGGCGAAGCGCGCGCGGGCGATATCCTCGGTGACCTGCTGCTCCGGCGCGAGTACCTGGTTGTCCCATTCGTCACGGAGCGCGAGCGCGATGGGTTCGACGCCGCGCGCGAGGGCGATCATCGGGTCCTTCGAGGCGGCAATCGCTGCCGTGCCGCCGTTCCAGAGCGCCATGCGGACCTTCGGGTCGGCGAGTTGGGTGAAGCTCACCGCATGGTTGGCGACTTCGGAGGGCGACTGCGTGCCGAGCACGGCCTGCACCGCGGCATCGTCGACGCCCAGCGCCTGGCGCATCTTGGTCAGCGAGAAAGCCAGCTCGGTCTGTTCCAGCTCCGGATGCACCGGCGCCGAGGCGGAGAGCTCCGCCTCGATCGCCGGCAGCTTCGATTGCTGGAACTCCGGCAGACGTTGCGCGTCCGGCTTGGCGCGCTCGGCGGCGGCGCGGACCAGGGTCTTGGCGTAACGGAACAGGTCGCCTTGCAAACCGAGCGGATCGCGCCGGCCGTTCTCGATCATGGCATAGCGCAGCCAGAGCCGTCGCTCGGTGGCCAGCACCGGCGCCAGCTTTGCCCAAGGATCGCCGAACTGCTTCCGCCGAGCGGGCGCGCCCTTGATCCAGGCGCGCATCTGATCCTCCTGCCGCTGCTTGTCCGCGATCATGGTCTGATTGACGAGCGCCTCTTGCCAGCCGCTCAGCGCCTTGGCGGTGTTCTCGACATCGAACAGCAGATCGCCGGCATTCTGCTTCTGAGCGGCCCCGAAGCGGCTATATTCCCAGAGCACGCCGTCAAGATCGGCATAATAGACTCGGTTCGCGGGCAGCATCAGGCTGCGCAGCAATTGCAGTTGCGCAACCGTCGCCTCGCGGTCGGTCGAGCCGGGATTGCCGGAGGTAAAGACCAGTTCGCCCGCCTTTGGGCCGGACGGGGAGAATGGAAAGTACTGCGTATGCGCCGGGTGGCCGGCGTCGTAGGCGCGTAGGAAGGTCACGTCGAGATCGTAACGGGGGAAATTGAAGTTGTCGGGATCCCCGCCGAAGAAGGCGATGCTCTGTTGCGGCGCGAATACCAGCCGCACATCCTGGTAGCGTCGGTAGCGGTAAAGGTTGGTGCGTCCGCCGTGATACAGGCTGACCACGTCACAGCGCCAGGTCTTGGCGTCACCGCCGACGCAGTGTTTCTCGATGCCGGTCTCGGCCGCCCGCTGGGCTGCGATATAGTCGTGACCTGACTTGCCGGCGGTGGCCTGGTTCATCGCCGATGTCACGTCCGCGATGCTGTCGAGGCGGTCCAGCTCCATCGCCGGGCATTGCGGCTCGTGGCTCGCCTCTCCCGCGGAAAATCCCGCCTCCATGTAGTCGTGGTGGCCCGAGGAGAGCTGCGACAGGCACTCGTTGGCGCAGTGATGATTGGTCATCACCAGCCCGTCCGCGGACACGAACGAGGCCGAGCAGCCGAGCGTGAGCCGTGCCGAGGCTTGCGTCACCTGTTGTATCCATTGCGTGGACGGCGTGAAGCCGTAACGCTGCTGCATTGCCTTCACAGGCAGGTTGTTCATTGTCCACATGCCCTGGTCGGCATGCGCGGCGCGTGATGCCAGCAGAACAGCCAGGCAGGTCGCGGCCGACGAGAGCAGCAGGCGCCGCGATTGAAGAAGGTGCTGTGCGGAAGGCATCGGGCGGACCTTGTCGGTGGATGACAAGGCGTGACTAGCGTGGATGGCTGGCCTTCGCCAGATGCGAAGCTCGCTCCGCTCCAGGGTCCGCTACTGGGCCAAATACCCGCCATCCACGGGCAGGACGACACCGGTGATGAAGGAGGCCTCGTCGGACGCGAGAAACAGGATTGCCCGCGCAACCTCGTCAGGCTGCCCCAGGCGGCCCATCGGATGCATGGCCTTGATGGCGGAGACATACGCCTCCGACATCCTGCTCACCGCCTCGGTGGCGATGGTGCCGGGGGCTACGGCGTTGACGCGTATGCCGCGCGCGGCGAGCTCGACGGCCAGATGCTTGGTGATGCCGGACGCCACAAACTTGGCCGGCCCATAGACCGCCTGTCCCTTCTGGCCGGCCTCGCCGGAGATCGAGGAGAGACAGACGATCGCGCCGCCACCGCCTCTCTCCAGCATTGCCTCGACAGCGAACTTGCAGGTCAGGAACATGCCCTTGCCGTCAACCGCCATGACGTGATCGAAATCCTCGGCGGTGGCGGTGAGCAGGTCAAGCTCGGGGATAATTCCGGCATTGGCGACCAGCACGTCGATGCGGCCGAACGCCTCGACGGAGGCGCGGATCATCGCGCGTGCGTCGTCCACCTTGGACACGTCGCCGACAACGCCGCGCACTTCAGAGCCGGACTTCGAAATGAACGCGCTGAGCTCGTCCAGGCGGGCGGCGTCGACATCGTTGATGACCAGGCGTGCGCCTTCGGCCGCGAAGCGCAGCGCTGTCGCCCGTCCGATGCCGTTCCCGGCACCGGTCACCACGACCGCCTTGCCCCGCATGCGTCCGCGCCCCGGCGGGTTCGTGTCCATGTTTATTTCCCCACCCATTGCTGCGAATGGCGGTCTAGCTAGGCGGCTTTGCGCCATCCAGAGGGCAGTGGGCGCGCGAGATGCGCGTCGGCCAGATCCTCAAGCCACTGCGCCACGTTGGACGGTATGATGACGTCTCCGGTTGCCCAGCGGCGGACCGTCCTCTCGTGGGTTTCCAGCACCTCGGCCAACCCGCGCTGCGACCAGCGCAGTGCTGCAAGACAATCGCGGAAGCGATCGGGACTCATCCGTGCCCCGTGGCCCGAAGCAGCGCCATGATCCCGGCGAAGGCACCGCCTGCGCCGCCAACGAGTGTAGCACCCGCGATGAACGGTGCGAGGCCACGCTCCCGCTGGGGCTTGCCCGTCTCTGCGAGGAACTTTTGCGTCTCGGCAATCGCCCGATCAATCCGCACGATCTGCTCGCGAATGTCGAGCGCCGGCATGTCTGCGGCGGCGTCGCTCATCTGAGGCTTTCCTCTCGATCCGCCTGCGCCCAATGCGCTCGGCAAGTATTTATGATGAACACAAACCGCGCCAAGCGGCGATTACCCTAACCGGAACGGGTTGTGGATCGTCAGACGCCCGTCGATGATCCGGCCGTCCTGCATGTCCTCGGAGCAGACGGTATCGCAGCCCGCCTCGATCGCCGAAGCCAGGATCAGGGCGTCGAAGATGGCGTAGCCGGTATGCTCCGCGATGGCGAATGCGGCCTCGTGCGTCGCCGCGGTGATCGGCTGTGGCATCGGGCAGAGCGCGCGGACGGCAGCCAGGGCTCGCTGGACCTCCGGCCAGGTGCGGCGCAGCTTGCGGCGAGCGGCGTTGGCGAACTCGTTGAGCACCTGCACGCTGATCACCCCGCCGCCGCGCAGCAGGGCTCGCGCCGCGTCCGAACGCGGGTCCGGCCGCAAGGCGGCGTAGATCAGCACGTTGGTGTCGAGGAACGGCGGGCTCACGCCCCGACGCCGCGCTCGTTCGCCTCGTCGCGGGAGAAGCGGAAGCCCGGCGGCAGCCGCCAGCCGAGCGCGCGCAACACATCCAGGGCGTCGTCGCGGGTGGTGTCGCGGCCCACGCGGAAGGTGCGCGGGTCGGCGACCTCGACCTGCACTTCGTCGCCTTCCCGGAGCTGCAGGGCATCGACCACGGCGGCGGGCAGACGCACGGCCAGGCTGTTGCCCCATTTTCCGACCTGCATCGCGCCTGCCCCTGGATATACTAAGCGCTTCGTATATCATGATCGGTCGATCCGCGCCAGCGGTTCCGCTTTCCACCAAATCCGGCAAGAGATGACCAACTGGACAGCGGCCACCGCCTTGAACATCGTATCGCCGCGCGGGGCGTCGCGCGTCGGACGGCCGGCGTCGTGGAATAGTCAAACGGGTGCGGTGGAGAGCGGGCATGAACCATCATGGTGTCTCTGGAGGCGAACACGGCTTCGGGCGGTCGGCATCGCTGGCGCTCGGTCATCTCGACGGTACGCGCTATCCCGACCCGCGTATCGAGTCGCTCGATCGTCGTTTTGCAGCCCGGCAAGGCAATGCCGCGATCGAACGGATCGCCACCGGGTTCCGCTGGGCCGAGGGGCCGGTCTATTTTCCCGCGGGCGGCTATCTGTTGTGGAGCGACATCCCGAACAACCGAATGCTGCGCTGGCTGGAAGAGGACGGCCATGTCAGCGTGTTTCGCTCGCCAAGCCACTACGCCAACGGCAACACGCGCGACCGAGAGGGCCGGCTGATCACCTGCGAACATGATACGCGGCGCGTCACCCGCACCGAGCCGGACGGAAGGCTCACCGTGCTGATCGACAGCTTCCAGGGCAAGCGGCTGAACGCCCCCAATGACGTGGTGGTGGCCTCCGACGGCGCGATCTGGTTCACCGACCCCGGCTACGGCATCGACGGACCCTATGAGGGGCACATGGCGGAGGCGGAACTGCCGACCCATGTCTATCGTCTCGATCCAGCGACGGGCCGGGCTGTGGCGGTGGCGGACGATTTCACACGACCCAACGGCCTCGCCTTCTCACCCGACGAAAGCCGTCTCTACATTGTCGATAGCGGCATCACCCATGGCGGCCCGGCGCATATCCGCGTCTTTGACGTGAAAGACGGCGCGTTGAGCGGCGGCCGCGTGTTCGCCGAGGATTTCGCGCCGGGTTTCACCGACGGGCTGCGCGTCGATGCCGACGGCAATGTCTGGTGCAGCATGGGCTGGTCCGACCCCGCCGAGGACGGGGTGCGTTGCTACACGCCAGAAGGCCACCTGATCGGCAAGATCCACCTGCCCGAGGGCTGTGCGAACCTCTGTTTCGGCGGCAGCAAGGGCCACCGCCTGTTCATGGCGGCGAGCACGTCGATCTACTCGCTGCATGTCAACACGACTGGCGCAACAAGACCTGGTTGAAGCTTCTAAGGAACAAGGTTCAAGGGGAGACAAGGGGCTTGACGAGGGACGCCAAGCCAACAGACGGCAGACAACTGGTCGGATTATATGCTACTTTATCCTACCAGGAGCACCGCATGAACGCCGAAAAACTGAGTATCACCTTGCCCGCCGACATGGCGCAGATGATTCGCCGTCAGGTGGAGACCGGGGCCTATTCCTCGAACAGCGAAGTGATCCGCGAGGCCATGCGGCTCTGGCAGGACCGGCGCAGCGAACGGGAACAGCGGCTTGACGCTATCCGCGCCAAAATCAACGAGGCGGCGGACGATCCACAATCCATCACCGATGGCGAACTACGGCGGCGGATCCAGGAGCGGTTTCAGGAGGCCGAGAAAAGCAGGCAACAGTGACGCGCAGCCTTGTTTTTGCGCCTCAAGCCGAAGACGACATCAACGATGTTTTCGACTTCATCGCCGCCGATAATCCGCGCCGTGCATTGTCCTACATAGAGGAAATTCAGCAGGCATGCCGCAGCCTGTGTCAAACCCCCATGATCGGTATCGACCGCTCGGATTTGCGGCCTGGCGTTCGTGTCTTAACCCTATGGCGGCGCGTCGTGGTCGTTTATGAACTGCCCCCTGACAAGCTACGCGTTCTCCGCATTTTCACAGGCGGGCGCGACTATGAAACCATCATGGGAAGCGACTAGCCCGTCTTATTCAGCGCATGGCAGAATTTGCTGGCGGATGTAGCGCAAGGGTCTGATTGAACACAGAAAGTGTGGGTGTCGACGCCAACTTCCGCTATATCGGACTCTGCCACATCCGCCATGATCGAAGATACTCTGCTGCCGTTCTCGCTGCCATCCGTCCAGCGCAAGAAAGCCACCGCCGCATTCGACTGCGGTCGCATGACCTCCAGCCTTCCGCAAATACCGATTCGCCCATTCTGATTTGTGTAGTGATAAAGGTGATCGGCCATTCCTAGTCGGTCGTGGATTGGCTTTTGCCGAAGCTCAAGAATAAGCGAGTTTTCCAAACGGAAATGGTTTTGCGTCGCTGATGCCGGCTTTGCTATGTACCAATCAAGTAGTTGTAAAACTCAAGAGGTTTGCAGAGGCTAAGCCTTTACCGGGGCTTGGGGCGGAGCCCCAATCTTGCTTGCTTTCACTTGCGCCCGGAAACGATGCAGCAGCGGCTCGGTGTAGCCATTCGGTTGATCGGCACCCTCGAACACCAGCGCGCGGGCGGCCTGGAAGGCAAGGCTGGTCTGTTCGTGGCCGGCCATCGGCCGATACAACGGATCGCCTGCGTTCTGCGCGTCGACCTTGACCGCCATACGGCGCAGCGCCGCGTCCGCCTCATCTGCGGAGGCGACGCCGTGACGCAGCCAGTTGGCCATGTGCTGCGAGGAAATCCGCAGCGTCGCGCGGTCCTCCATCAAGGCGATGTCGTGAATGTCCGGGACCTTGGAGCAGCCAACGCCCTGATCAACCCACCGCACGACGTAGCCGAGAATGCCTTGCGCGTTGTTTTCCAGCTCGCGTCGGACCTGTTCCGGCGTCCAATTCCGCCCTTCCGCCAAAGGCAGGCTGAGCAGCTTGTCGAGGCTTGCGACCGGCTCGGCCATACGCGCCCGCTGCCTCTCGAACACGTCAACCGCATGGTAATGCGTCGCGTGCAGGGTGGCCGCGGTAGGGCTTGGCACCCAGGCGGTGGTGGCGCCGCTCTTCGGGTGGGCGATCTTCTGCTCGATCATGTCGGCCATGCGGTCCGGGGCCGCCCACATGCCCTTGCCGATCTGCGCCCGTCCGGACAGGCCGCAGGCAAGGCCGATCTGCACGTTGCGGTCCTCGTAGGCGGCGATCCAGTCGCTCGATTTCATCTCCGCCTTCGGCACCACCGGACCCGCATGCATGCCAGTGTGAATCTCGTCGCCGGTGCGATCCAGAAAGCCGGTGTTGATGAAGACGATACGGTTGCGGACTTGGGCGATGCAGGCGGCGAGATTGGCCGAGGTGCGCCGCTCCTCATCCATCACGCCAACCTTGAGCGTGTTCCGGGCGAGGCCCAGCATGTCCTCGACGGCGTCGAACAGACGATCGGTGAAGCCGACCTCGTCCGGTCCGTGCATCTTGGGCTTGACGATATAGATCGAGCCGGTGCGGCTGTTGCCGTGGCGGCCTTGACGGCGAAGGTCGTGCATCGCGATCAGGCTGGTGACGATGGCGTCGAGGATGCCTTCCGGCGCTTCCGTGCCGTCCGCGAGCCGCACGGCGGGCGTCGTCATATGGTGGCCGACATTGCGGACGAACAGCAGCGCGCGGCCGGGCAAAATGAGGACGCCGCCGTCTGGCGCGGTATAGGCGCGGTCCGGTTCGAGCGTCCGGGTCATCTCGCGGCCGCCTTTCTCGAACCGCGCCGTGAGGTCGCCTTGCATCAGCCCGAGCCAGTTGCCGTAGGCCTCGACCTTGTCCTCGGCGTCGACCGCGGCGACGCTATCCTCGAAATCGACGATCGTGGTCAGCGCCGATTCCAGCACGATATCAGCGAGCCCGGCTTGATCGTCGCGGCCAATCGGGTGCGAGCGGTCAAGCACCAACTCGATATGCAGCCCGTGATGCGCCAGCAGGATCGCGCTCGGAGCGTGCGCGTCGCCGCGATAGCCGACGAAGGCGGCGGGATCGGCGAGTGCCGGCACGAGTGCTCCGTCTTCGACGGTGTAGCCGTCCGCGTCCGCGTGCGAGCCCCGGGCGAGCGGCACGGCATCGTCGAGAAAGGCGCGCGCGCGGGCGATGACCTGGGCGCCGCGGGCGGGATCATAGCCGGGGCCGGCTGGCGTGCCGGCGATCGCGTCCGTGCCGTAGAGCGCGTCGTAGAGGCTGCCCCACCGCGCGTTCGCGGCGTTGAGCAGGAAACGCGCGTTCAGCACCGGCACCACGAGCTGCGGGCCGGCACGGGTGGCGACCTCGTCGTCGACGTTTGCGGAGGTGACACTGAACGGCGCCGGCTCGTCCGCGAGATAGCCGATTTCCGCGAGGAAGCCGCGATAGGCGGCGGCGTCGAACGGCTGGCGAGGGTGGGCGGCGTGCCAGGCATCGAACCGCTCCTGCAACGTGTCACGATGCGCGAGCAGGGCGCGGTTCTCCTCGGTGAAACGCGCATAGATGCCGGCCATGCCGGACCAGAACGAGTGAGCCGGCAGATCCAGGCCAGGGAGCGCCCGTTCCTCGATAAACCGCGCCAGTTCCGGCGCGACCGCGAGCCCGGCTCGTTGTGTCATCTCTGTCATGCGTGCTTTCGGTCTCTCAATGGGCGCCGCTGATATAGGCGGTCAGGTTCTGGACTTCATGCACGTTGCGGCCAAGCTCAGCCTTGACCACGTCGCCGATGCTGACCAGCCCGACCAGCTTGCCATCCTCGACCACCGGCAGATAGCGCACACGGTTCTCAGTCATGACCTGCATCGCCTCGTCCAGGGTGGAGGAGAGATGGGCCTCATGCAGTTTCGGCCGCATCACGCTGGAGGCGGCCATCGCCCGCACGCCTTGCGGGTTCAGCGCCATGGCGCGGACGATGCCGCGCTCCGTCAATACTCCGAGCAGCGTCTCTCCGTCCATGACCAGCACCGCGCCGATCTGCTTTTCGTGGAGGATGCGCGTGACCTCGCTGACCGGCGTGTCCGGAGCGACGCAGATCAGGGTCTTGCTTTTCTGCGCCAGGATCGATGCGACCGTCATTTCCGACTCCTTGCGATTCAGGGGATCATCCAAGGCACGACATATTCCTGCAGCACCACCAGCAGGCCAAGCAGGAAAGTGAGAAATACGCTGTGCTTGAAGGTGCGCGCGAACACAACGCCTTCCTGGCCCTTGAGGTTGGTGACCGAAACGCCGGTGGCGATATTCTGCGGCGAGATCATCTTGCCCATCACCCCGCCTGAGGAGTTGGTGGCCGCGATCAGCACCGGATTGAGGCCGAGCTGTTTGCCGGCGACGACTTGCAGGTTGCCGAACAAGGCGTTGCCGGACGTGTCGCTGCCGGAGAGGAACACCGCAACCCAGCCGAGAAAGGGCGAGACGATCGGAAAGAATACGCCGACGGAAGCGACGCCGAGGCCAAGCGTATAGGTCAGTCCCGAATAGTTCATCAGATAGGCCAGCCCGATGATCAGGCACACGGTCAGGATGGCGATACGGCTCTGCCGCCAGGTGTTGACAATGGCGACCAGGAGTTGCGCCGGCTTCAATCCGACGATCGCCGCGGTGAGCAGTGCCGCCACCAGGATGGCGGTGCCGGTGCTCAGCGGCTGAAAGCCCCACGTGGCCGCATAGACCTTGTGATAGAGCGTGATCATGACCCGGTTGTTCAAGCCGGGCCAGGCGATCACCCGCTGGCCGACGTCAGAGATCCCGGCATAGGTCCAGACGATGACCACCGCCGAGACCAGCACCCAGGGGATCCATCCCTGCCAGGTGGGCACAGCGCGCGGTGTGCGCCCGAGTGTGACGTCCGCGCCGACGGCACGCGCGAGACCCAGGCGTGGCGGCCGGTTGGCGCGCGCGTCGATGCTGAAGGCCGCGTCCGGCCGCGGCGACCAGATGCGCATGAAGCCCAAGGTCGCGGCCAGCGCCACCAGCGACGACAGCACGTCGGTCAGCGCGTAGTTCAGGAAGTTGGACGAGACGAACTGGGTGATCGCGAAGCTGCCGCCGGCGACCAGCAGCACCGGCCACAGCGCGCGCACCGAGCGCATGCCGCCATAGATCAGCATGACATAGAACGGCAGCATGAAGGCGAAGAACGGCAACTGCCGTCCGATCATCGCGCCCAGGCTGAGCGCGGGCAGGCCGGTGACCTTGGCGAGGACCGTGACCGGCACGCCCAGCGCCCCGAACGCCACCGGCGCCGTGTCGAAGATCAGCGTGTAGGTGAGCGCCTCCAGCGGCGGGAAGCCCACCATGATCAGCAGCGCGCTGGTGATGGCGACCGGCGTGCCGAAGCCGGCGATGCCCTCGAGCAGGCAGCCGAAACAGAAGCCCACCACGACCAGGACGATGCGCCGGTCATTGGGCAGATGATCAAGCAGCCACTCGCGGAACGCGTCGAAACGCCCGGACAGCACGGCGATATTGTAGAGCAGCAGCGCGTTGACCACGATCCACATCACCGGCCAGAGCGCGAAGGTGACGCCGGCGGCGACGCTGTCGAGCGCCAGGCCGATCGGGAACCGCCAGCCCAGCACCGCGACCAGCAGCGCGGTGATCAATCCCGCGAGCGAGGCCTGCCAGGCCGGCCGGCGCAGCACGCCGAGCAGGACCAGCACCACCAGGATGGGCAGCACCGCCACCAGGAACGACAGCGGCAGGCTGCCGGCGATGGGAGTCAACGGTTGCTTGAACAAGGCTTCCTCCGATGTTGTTATCTTGGACGTTTGACGAGGGAGTGGCTATCCCGGCAGCGCGCGCGGCCTTGGACCGCCGGTCGCCCAATCTAGAAGCTGGGCGGTGTGCAGCACCGGGATTGTGGTGCCGGCGGCGATCTGGGTCATGCAGCCGACATTGCCGGCGGCGATCAGAGCGGGTTTGGTGCGCTCGATGTTCTCGACCTTGCGGTCGCGCAACCGGGTCGCGATGTCCGGCTGCAGCAGGTTGTAGGTGCCGGCGGAACCGCAGCAGAGATGACCTTCCGGCACGCCGACCACCTCGAAACCGGCCGCGGTCAGCAATTGCCCGGGTTGCTTATGCACCTGCTGGCCGTGCTGCAACGAGCAGGCGCTGTGATAGGCGACCCGCTGTCCGGTCGCGACCACGGCCGGCTTGAGGCCGATCTCGCTCATCAGCTCGGTGATGTCGCGCGCCAGCGACGAGACCTGGCGAGCGGCTTCCGCAAGCCTGCGGTCTTCGCGGAACATGAAGCCGTAATCCTTGACCGTGGTGCCGCAGCCGGACGCGTTGATGACGATTGCGTCGAGCCCCTCGCCCTCGATCTCGCGCTGCCAGGCGAGGATGTTGGCGCGTGCCGCCGCATTGCCTTGCTGGCCGAGATGGTGCGCGAGCGCGCCGCAGCAGCCGGCTCCCTTGGCGACGATGACCTCGCAGCCATGACGGGTCAACAGACGGATGGTGGCCTCGTTGATCTCCGGCGACAGCACCCGTTGCGCGCAGCCGCTGAGGATGGCGACACGCTTCTTGCGGGTGCCGATGGCGGCAATCGATTGCGGCCGGTCCACCGGCGAGGGTTGCGGCACCCGCCGAGGCGCCAGATCAAGCATCACGCGAAGCCGCGCGGGCATCAGCCGGGCGAACGGCTTGCCTAATCTCGACAGGCGCAGCGAGGCGCGGAACAATCCGGGACGCGGCAGCACGACGGCGAGCATGCGTCGCATCATGCGGTCGGCAAACGGACGCTTGTAGGTCCTCTCGATATGATGCCGCGCGTGATCGACCAGGTGCATGTAGTTCACGCCCGAGGGGCAGGTGGTCATGCAGGCGAGACAGGACAGGCAGCGATCAATGTGCTTCACGACCTTCTCGGTGGCAGGCCGGTTGTTCTCCAGCATGTCCTTGATCAGGGAGATCCGTCCGCGCGGGCTGTCGAGTTCGTCGCCGAGCAGCGTGTAGGTCGGGCAGGTCGCGGTGCAGAAGCCGCAATGCACGCAGGAGCGCAGGATTTTCGCCGACTCCGCGGTATCGGCATCGGCAAGCTGTTCGTCGGAAAAACGGGTCTGCATGGCTACACCCCTTCCTGCATACGGCCCGGATTGAGAATGCCGTTGGGATCAAAGCCCGCCTTGACCCGGCGCGCCAGCGCATCGAGGGCAGGGGCTTGCGGCTCGAACACCGGCACGGCGCCGCGCAGCGCCTCGCTGGCACGCAGCAGCGTGGCATGGCCGCCATGTCTGGCGAGTGCCGCGCGCAGCACGGCGGCACCGCCATCCACGCCCGCCGACGCATCGAGCCCGAGCCAGACGAGGCCGCCGCCCCAGTCGTAGAACGCCTCCGCCGAGGGCCACGCCGCGCGCATCCGCGCCACCAGCGCCGGCGCCGAAGACGGCGTCGGGCACACGCGCCAGACGATGTCGCTGCCGCCAAGCAGCGGCTGCACTACCGTGATCTCCGCCCACAAAGCCTCGGATTGCGCCGCCTCCAGAAGCTCGGCCTGGTCGAACACGGCACGCAGCGCCTCGGCGCGATACGCCACCGACGGCGGCGGCCCTTCGAGACGCAGCACGGTCGCGGCTCCCGCCAAGCCGGACACGCCTGAGCGTGCCGCGGCCGCCTGTGGCAGGTGGCACGCCGCCGACACCTCGTGCGGCGTGTTCAGCGCCGCGGTCATCGCCCGCATTGCCTCCGCCTCGGTGAGATCCCTCAGCACCAGGCTGCACGAGGCCTCCGGCTTCGGCAGCACACGCACGGTGATTTCGGTCAGCACCGACAGCGTGCCGTGCGCGCCCGCTTGCAGCTTGCACAGATCGTAGCCGGTGACGTTCTTCACCACGGTGCCGCCGGCCTTCCAGCGGTCGCCCCAGCCATTGACCCCGGCAAAACCGAGGAAGTGGTCGCGGGCGGCGCCGGCGCGGACACGTCGTGGTCCGGCGAGGTTGCAGGCAATGACGCCGCCCAGGGTCGGCGCTCCGTTGCCAGCGAGCAGAAGGGTCCAGTCAGGCGGCTCAAACCCCAGCATCTGCCGGTGCCGCGTCAGCAACGGCTCGATCTCGGCCATCGGCGTGGCCGCCCGCGCGGTCAGCACCAGTTCGGATGGATCGTAATCGACGATGCCGCGCAACCGGCCGAGGTCCAGCATATGCCCGCTCCGCACCGGGCGGCCATAGGCGCGCTTGCTGCCGCCGGCCGAGATCTCGAGCGGTTCGCCGGAAGCCGCCGCCCAGGAAACGATCTCGGCGACCTCCTCGTCGCTGGCCGGGCAGTGGCGTTGCATCTCAGAACCGCGGCAGCTCTGGAAAGCGTGTCTGGCCGGCATGCACATGCACGCGGCCGAGTTCGGCGCAGCGGCACAGCTCGGGAAACATCTTGCCAGGATTGAGCAGGCTGTCCGGATCAAAGGCGCATTTCAGACGCTGCTGCTGGTCGAGATCGACCTTGCCGAACATCGTTCCCATCAGGTCGCGCTTCTCGATGCCGACGCCGTGCTCTCCGGTCAGCACGCCGCCTACCTCGACGCAGAGACGCAAGATGTCGTTGCCGAATTGCTCCGCGCGCGCGAGCTCGCCCGGAATGTTCGCGTCGTACATGATCAGCGGATGCAGATTGCCGTCGCCCGCGTGAAACACGTTGGCGACGCGAAGTCCGAATTCCGCCTCCATCTGCTTCATCCGGGTGAGCACCTCCGCCAGCCGCTTGCGCGGGATGGTGCCGTCCATGCAGTAATAGTCGGGAGAAAGCCTGCCCACGGCCGGGAACGCCGCCTTGCGTCCCGCCCAGAACAGCAGCCGTTCCTCCTCGCTCCGGCTGACCCGGCAGGTGGTGGCGCCATGATCGACCGCGATCTCCTCGACGGTGGCGATCAGATGATCGACTTCCGCCTCGCAGCCATCGAGTTCGACGATCAGCACGGCTTCGGCGTCCAGCGGGTAGCCGGCATGGACGAACGCCTCGGCGGCCATCGTCGCGGGCCGGTCCATCATCTCCATGCCGCCTGGAATGATTCCCCGCCCGATGATCGCGGCCACGCATTCGCCGGCGCCTTCGATGGTGGGAAAGCCGATCAGCACGGCGCGCGCGCCCGGCGGCCTGGGCAGAATACGCACGGTGACTTCGGTGACGACGCCGAGCAGCCCTTCGGAGCCGACCATCACGCCGAGCAGGTCGTAGCCGCCGGCGTCGAAGTGCTTGCCGCCGAGGCGCACGATCTCGCCCTCGATGGTGACCATCTCGATGCCGATGACGTTGTTCGTGGTCAGTCCGTATTTCAGGCAGTGCACGCCGCCTGAATTCTCGGCGACGTTGCCGCCGATGGTGCAGGCGATCTGGCTCGAAGGGTCGGGCGCGTAATAGAAGCCTTGATCCTGCACCGCATGGGTGATGGCGAGGTTGGTGACTCCCGGCTGCGCCACGACGCAGCGGTTGTCGATGTCGATGTCGAGGATGCGCTTGAACTTGCCCAAGCCCAGCAGGATGCCGTCGGCGAGCGGCAGCGCGCCTCCCGAGAGCGAGGTGCCGGCGCCGCGCGGCACCAGCTTGATGCCCTCGGCACTGCAATAGCGCATGATGCGGACGATCTGATCCACCGTCTCCGGCAGCACGACCACCATCGGCAGCGTGCCGTAGGCGGTCAGTCCATCGCTCTCGTAGGCGCGCCGCTCGACTTCGGAGTCGATCACGCCCTCGCCTGGGACGATGCGTTTGAGAGCGCTCACGATCCCGGCGCGTCGGCGCAGCACATCCTCGTCGGGCAGCGGCATCTGGATCATCGCGGCACGTCCTCCATTGTCGTCAGGCTATCAGGATTGCACGGAAGTCATTGACGTTCGTGAGCGTCGGGCCAGTGAGGATAAGGTGGCCGAGCGCCGCGAAAAAGCCATAGCCGTCATTATCGTCGAGCAGCGCCCGCGCGCTCAGGCCGATCGCCCGGCCGCGCGCGCGACAGTTGCGGCGGCCTTCAGCGAGGCCTGCGGCGTCGCCGGATCTCGGCGTCTCCACTGCCGGATTGAGCAGATGCGCCAGCACGGCGGCCGGCGTCTCGATGCGATAGCGTGGCAGAACCTCGCGCGCGTCGTCGAGCGTGCTTGCGTCCGGAACCGTCGGCCCCGACCCGATCACTGAGGAATCGTCGTCTGCCGCCGGCTTGTATTCGCAGCCGACCCAGCCGCCATCGCCAAGCGCGTCGATACGCTCGTTATCCGAGCCGACCGTGTCCAGGATCGCAAGCGTCGGCGGCGCGCCCCATCTCCTGGCGCTTTTGTATCGACAGATTCGGATCGAGGCAGAGGATGTCCTCGAACTCGCTGATGTTGTCGACTTCGGCGCCCATCGAGATGTTGGTGACGCGCTCAAGCATGAATTCAAGCACCACCGGAACCTGATGCTCGGCCATCAGCGCCTCGGCGCGAGCGAACGCCTCCTTGAACTCGTTGGGACTACTGACCCGTATCGCCTTGCAGCCAAGTCCTTCGGCGACCGCGCAATGATCCACACCGTAGCCGCCCACGGCGTCTTCCCCTGGTCCCGCGTTGATGTTGTCGAAGGCGAGGCTCACTTCGAAATCCATCGCAAAGCCGCGCTGCGACTGGCGGATGAGGCCGAGATAGGAGTTGTTCACAACCACGTGCAGGTAAGGCAGCTTGTGCTGCGCGCCGACCGCAAGTTCCTCGATCATGAACTGGAAGTCGTAATCGCCCGAGAGTGCGACGATGGTATTGTCGGCGCGCCCGCAATCTGCGACAGTCCGATCGTGGTGACGTAGCAGGTGTCGCGTCCGAACACCTCGTTCATTTCCTGATAGACCCGCTGCGGCTTCATCGGCACGTCGTCAAAATGCGTGCGACGCAGCATGTTCCGCTTGCGATGCAGGCAGGATGCCGCCCATTCGCCGCGGTCCTTGAGCGTGCCGGCCGCCTCGCTGTCACGCGCGATCGCAACCAGGCCCTGCAAGGCCGCGCCCGCATCGGAGACGATGCCGAAATCGGGTCCGAACACACGGCCGATCTGCGTCGGCTCAATGTCGATGTGAACGAAGCGCCGTCCCCTGGTATAGACCTCCACCGATCCGGTATGGCGATTGGCCCAGCGGTTGCCGATGCCAAGCACGAAGTCGCTCTCGAGGAAACTCGCATTGCCGTAGCGGTGGCTGGTCTGCAGCCCGACCATGCCGGCCATTAGCGGATGATCATCGGGGATCGTGCCCCAGCCCATCAAGGTGGGGATTACCGGCACGCCAGTCAGTTCGGCAAACTCGACCAGCAGCTCGCTCGCGTCCGCGTTGATGATGCCGCCGCCGGCCACGATCAGCGGGCGCTCGGCCTGCCGCATCATCGCCAGCGCCTTCTCCAACTGCGCCCGCGTCGCCGCCGGTTTGTAGGCGGGCAGGCTCGCATAGGTCTCGACGTCGAACTCGATTTCCGCCATCTGCACGTCGATCGGCATGTCGATCAGCACCGGCCCCGGCCGGCCCGGAAGTGCCGACGCAGACGCCGATATTGCCGGGTTTGGCACGTGTGTAGCCGTCCGCCATATGCGAGGCGCCCTCGACGTGACGGGCGAGAATGTGCCGGATGGTGCCGAGCGACTTCAGCGCCGCGTAGAACTAATTGATCGCGGCGCCCGGCACGCCGAACGCGACGGTCACTCCCTCCTGCTCGAGCACGCGCACCGCGGCCTCGATCGCCTTCATCCGAGCCATGTTTCGCGCCCTCACGCCAAGCTGTTCGTGAGGGGAGCATCGGCTTTTGCCGCGACGCCGCATAGAGTTTACGGAAACTATACCGCATGGTGGAAAAACCCGCATAATTCGAAGCACGATCAGTGGATTGAGCCATGTCGCAAAGTGCAGCCTCACGCCGCGCCACGACCGGACGCTCCGACCAGGTGCAGTCTCTGGTGCGTGCGCTCGGCATCATCAACCGCCTGGCCGCGGCCGACGAGGGCGTCACCCTCACGGAAGTCGCCCAACAAGTGGGCCTGTCCGCCTCGACGACGCACCGGCTGCTGACCACGCTGGAGCAGGAGCGCTACGTGCATTTCGACCTGGAGCGGCGCCTCTGGTCGGTGGGCGTGCAGGCCTTCGTCACCGGCAACGCCTTTCTCAAGACACGCAGCCTGGTCGCCGCCGCCCGTCCGCACATGCGCGCCCTGATGGAGGACAGCGAGGAGACGGTGAACCTCGCCGTCGAGGACCAGTATGAGGCGGTCTATCTCGCGCAGGTGGACTGCCGGCAGATGATGCGCGCCTTCGCCCGTCCCGGCGGCCGTGTGCCGCTGCACTGCTCCAGCGTCGGCAAGGCGCTGCTCGCCGCGATGCCGGACGGCGAGCTCTCCAAGGTGCTGCACCGACGCGGCCTGCCCAAGCTCACGGTCAAATCGATCCACACCACGGCCGCGCTACGCCATGACCTCGCCGCCACCCGTGCCCGCGGCTACGCCATCGACGACGAAGAGCACGCGGTCGGACTGCGCTGCATCGCCGCGGTGATCTTCAACGAGAACGCGGACGCGATTGCCGCCATCTCCATTTCGGGGCCGATGGCGCGTATTGCAGATGCTCGCATTCAGTCGCTTGGCGACTTGGTGCGGCGTCGCGCTGAGGCCATCACGGCGCAGCTTGGCGGCGTGCCGCCGGACTGGCGGACACACGGCTAGTGTCCTGTCCCAGCCGTGCTGGCCTGATATATCAATCAACCGGCGGCTTGGTGTAAGGCTGACGTTACGCTTCACGAAATACCGAAGGGCCAGTTCATGAGATCGACGATTGACGCGGCTATTGGCCATATCGAAGCCGCGGAGAGCCTCGATCGTCCCGGCTACTCCATCGGCAAGGCGATCTCCCGCGCCAATCAGATTGTCGGACGTCCCGGCAAGGCGGTCGGCAACTTCCTTCATGGCCAGCCCTACGGCCACCCGATCCACCCGCTGCTCGTCGCAATCCCGATCGGCACCTGGACGCTCACCCTCGGCCTTGACCTTCTCACCGCCTCGGGGCTGATGCGCGACCGTGCCGCCTCCCGTGCCGCCGACATATCGCTCCAAGCAGGCGTGCCCGGCGCGCTGGCGGCGATCGCCACCGGGCTCGCCGACTGGCAACACCTCAACGGCCGCGACCGACGCGTCGGGCTGGTGCACGGCGGCGTCAATCTTGCCGCAACCGCGCTGAATCTCGTCTCGATCCGGCTGCGCGGCCAGGAGCGCCGCGCCGCCGGCATCGGCGTGAGTCTCGCCGCCTACGCTCTCGTAGCCGCCAGCAGCTATCTCGGCGGCCATCTCGTCTATCGACGCCGCGCCGCCGTCGATCACGCCGACCGCAGCCCTGTCCCCCGCGACTTTGTCCCCACCGTCGCTCTCGATATGCTGGTCGAGAACAAGCCCCACCGCGTTGCCTTCTGGGATGAGGTCCAGCACCGGGAGATCGGCGTCGCCCTCGTGCGTCAGGGCGAGCGCGTGCACGCCATCGGTGCCCGATGCTCGCACGCCGGCGGCCCGCTCGATCAGGGCTGGATCTTTGACGGCGCGCTCGTCTGCCCCTGGCACGGCTCGCGTTACGATCTGCAAACCGGCCAGCCCTCCACCGGCCCCTCGACCTGCCCCCAGCCTCGCTACGAGGTCCGGCTGCGGGACGGCACCGTGGAGATCCGACGCGAACAGGAACCCGGCGATCACGTCGTCACCTCTGCTTCTCTCGCCCGCGAGCCCGGCGCCGCGCGTACGGAGCAGTCCGATACGCCGCCCGCGAGCCGCACCGCGATCGAAGTGCTGTTCGAGCATCACGAGCTGATGCGCCGCCTGTTCGAGCGGATGCTTGCTCCCGCCGGCGACGACGAGACCGGCCACGACCAGAACCGGCACGACCTGATGCGCACGCTCGCCGCCGAGCTGGACATCCATGAAGTCGTGGAGGATGCCATTTTCTACCCGTCCATCCGCGCGGTCAGCGAGGATACCGAGATCGCCTACGCCGAGCACGGCGTCCTCGCCGACCTTGTCGCCGCCACGGTCAAGCAGAAGCTCGGCACTCCCGAATTCCGCGACCACTTGCTCGCCCTCCAGGCCGCCTTCCTTCACCACGCGGGCTCCGAGGAACGTTCGATGTTCCGCGAAGCCGAGCGCCTTGACCAAGCGGTGCTTCTCGATCTCGGCCGCCAGCTCGACGAGAGGCTCGACCGCGAACGCTCCTCCCGCGCCCGCCAAGCCTTTCGAGACCTCAAGATCAGATTGATGGAGAAAATCTGACGCGCCACGCCCCGGCCGCCATGACCGCATCACGCCACTCAATCCGGCGGCTCATGCGGGCCGCCTCAAATCGGCATCGGCTTGTGCACCCAGAGGTTGACCATGGCTGCAAAGCATCCTGGGCGCTCGGCCTCGAAGCTGTCCCACTGCGCGAGGTCACGGAGCGCCGCGTCGCTGGCGCCGTGCGTCGATGCCCGGAAAGCCTGTTCAGTCGCGGGTGGCGATTCGACGCCAAGGAGGGCCAATCCTTCCGCCGCAAGAAACCGGGCAATTTCGGTAAGCGCGACCGCTTGTTCCTGCACATGAAACAGCAGGTCGCGGCAGCCACTGATGGAGTTGAAATCGGGGCTTGCCACCAGGCGCGTCGCCCACGGTTCCGACACCTCCATCAGCGCCTGCCGGCATTCGCGTATGCCCTCCGGAGTGGCGGCATAGCCGCGTGCTGCGATCCAGTCTCGCGCGGTTCGCACGTCGGCGCGTCCGCGCTTGGTGTAGAGCAGCACGTTCATCACGCCGCCCGGGCGCAGGCAGGCAAGCAGGGCGCGCCATCCCGCCCACGGATCGGCCATATGGTGCAGCACGCCGCCCGAGGCGATCAGGTCAAACGAGCGGCCGAGCGGCGATAGCCGCAGCAGGTCAGCCTGCGCGTAATCGATGCCCTGCACGGCGAGCTTCGTTGTCATGCGCGCGGCGTAGGCGAGGCTGGTCAGGCTCAGATCGATCGCGAGCACGCGCACGCCCGCGAAGCCTCTCGCCGTTTCCAGCGCCTGCTGGCCGGTGCCGCAGCCGGCGACGAGCACGTCGAGCGGTCTGTCGGTCGGCAGGGGCAGCACTGGAGCGCCCGGAAAGCGGCCGGCGAGCCAGTCGTCGAGCCGGACCGGAGCCGCGGCGGCGCCCATCGTCACCCAGCGTGGATACGGGTTCGCCTCGTACTGGTCGCGGACCCTTCGCGAGACATCGTCTTCGATCGCGGTCGCGCGGGGGATCACGCCACGCAGCCGGGCCTCTTCGGCCGGCTCGCTGATCTGCTGTGTCAGGAGAGCCGCGTATTCATCGCCGCTGTCCGGCGGCAACAGCCTTTCGGCGTCAGCAAGGGCGGATAGCGGCATGGTGAGGGCGAGGGCCGCGAGCGCCGTCCTGGACGGGGATTCACCTCTCTCGAGCGCGGTCTGGACGCGGCCGCGCAGGGCGGTTGCCTGAGCGGTTTCTTCCGGTGCGCAGGCCCATGCGTACTCGTTGATGAAGCATTGCCGCGCCAGTCTGCACGCGGCGGCGAGCGCGTCGGGAGCAAGCTCGATGCCGCCGGCGGTGGTCTCCAGCACGCGTCGGCGCTGCTCGGTGAGCGCCCGTTCCACGTCCGGGTGGCAGATCGGCGCAAGGTCGAGCAGAGTGCGGATCAGCGGATCGTTCACGTCGAGCGGCTCGCTGAGGGCCGCGATGTCGCACGCGGCGCGCGCCAACGCCTGTGGGCGGGTCCAACGTTCAGAAAGCGCCCGCTGCATCGCTTCGCGCAGCCCGGGTACGATCGCGGCCAAGTCCACGTTGACCACGGCATCGACGAACTGCACGCGCAGCTTGGGCGTGTCCACACGCAACAGCGCGGCGCAGCACGCCTGCAAGGCCGCGCCCCAAGCGCCGGCGCCGCTGCATACGTCGATCAGGCCTTCATGCGCCAGGGCGAAGTCCGGCCGTAGCGCCGCGGCACGGCCGAAGGCGTCGCCGGCCTCCAATATGCCAAGGGCTGCCAACGCCGCGCCAAGACCATAATAGGCTTCGGCAAAGCGCGAGTCGTGGCGAAGGGCGGATTTGTAGGCTTCGGCGGCCTGCTGCGGACGGTGCAGCCCTAGCAGCGCATTGCCGAGGTTATGAAACGCCACTGCGCTCGGCTGCCGCTCCGCAACCCGGCGGTAGTGACGCTCGGCCTCATCGAGGCGGCCACGTCGTTGATTCATCGATCCGTTCTCGCTAAGCGCGGAGCATCAAGCACCGGTGCCAGCACGGCAATCGCCCAGGCGGCACCTGCGGCGCCTGCTCGAGCCGCGGCTTCAGCGCACGGTGATCTTTTCGTTCTCGCCGCCAGTGGGCGGCTCGCCGGTGATGCGCGCCTTCAGATAGCCATAGGCATGCAGCATCGTGGAGTTCGGCGCGTCCCAGTACTCCGCCTGCGTCACATCGATACGCAGCAGCGCGATATCGGGGTCGGCCTTGCCCTTGGGGAACCAGGTGCGCAGGCTCTCGCCCCAGTGCGCGTCGATCGCCGCCTGGTCGCGCACCAGGCTCGCCTTGCCGGACATCGAAACGTAGTTCTGGCTATCCGGATCGGCATAGCTGACCCCGACCTGGCGCTCGCCTTGCACCTCATCCACCTTGTGCGCGCTGGCGCGTGTGAAGAACCACAGCGTGCCGTCGAAGCTGTCCTGGCTTGCCGCCATCGGTCGGCTGCGCAGTTCACCGTCGTCTTCGGTGGTCAGCATGGCGATCTTGATCGAGCGGATCAGCTTCCAGAGTGTCTCGGCTTGTTCCTGCTGCATGATGGGTCCTGTCGCTGGTTCAGATGACGTCTTCGATGCGTATCGGCAGCCGGCGCACGCGCTTGCCGGTGGCGTGATAGACGGCGTTGGCGACGGCGCCCGCCACACCCACCATCGGCAGTTCGCCAATGCCCTTGAGCCCGAGCGGCGTGGTGACCATGTCCGGATCGTCAATCGTCGCGACGTCGATTTCCGGAATGTCGGCATTCACCGGCACCAGATACTCGGCGATGTTGGCGTTCATGATCTGCGCCGTATGCGGGTCCGGGCGCGCCGCTTCCAGCAACGCCATGCCGAGTCCGTAGGTAATGCCGCCGAGCAACTGGCTGCGTCCGGTCTTGGCATTGAGCAGCCGGCCGACTCCGAACACTCCCGTATAGCGCGCGACCCTGATGGTGCCGAAATCCTCGTCGACACGCACCTCGACGAAATGTGCGCCAAAGGCGTGGCAGGAATAGTTGCCGGCATCGTCGGAGGCCGCGGCGCCGACGTCGACCGCGATCCGCGGCACGCTCGTGGCCCGCATCACCTCGCCGAGGGAGACGCTGCCGTGCGGCGAGCCGATGACGCCGTCCTGGAGCGTCATCTGGTCGAGTGCGACGCCCTGCCACGCGCGTCCCTGATAGGCCAGAGCCAGGCCGAGGGCGCGTGTGCGCACCGCGTTCGCCGCCTGCAGCACGGCGGGCATCACGCTGGCCGCCGTGGTCGAGCCGCCGGACACGCCTGCGGCCGGAAGCGTCGTGTCGCCAAGCTCGGCGCGGGTCTTTTCCAGCGGCGCGCCCAGCGTCTGCGCCGCCATTTGGGTCATGATCGTATAGGTGCCGGTGCCGAGATCCTGCGTGCCGCTCTGCACCAGCACATCCCCATTCGCAAACAACGCGACGCGGGCATGCGCCGGCTGCCGGTGCGTGGGATAGGTCGAGGTCGCCATCCCCATGCCGATCAGAACATGGCCGTCGCGCATCGAACGAGGGGCTGACAGGCGCCGCTGCCAGCCGAAGCGGCGCGCTCCCTCCGCATAGCATTG
The DNA here is from genome assembly GCA_964246745.1 of uncultured Acetobacteraceae bacterium. GTDB lineage: Bacteria > Pseudomonadota > Alphaproteobacteria > Acetobacterales > Acetobacteraceae > Lichenicoccus. The sequence continues at coordinate 15,558 of CAXTRK010000011.1, read as the reverse complement.
CCGAAGCGCCTTGCTGGCGAACGGCTTGTTCGCGTTGTCGTCGCGCTCGGCGTAGTTCAGCAGGCGGAAGGCCACCGGATCCATGCCAAGCTCGACCGCCATCTCGTCCATCGCGGATTCGAGCGCGAACATGCCGGACGCCTCGCCCGGCGCACGCATGTAGGTGGGCAGACCGAAACTGGTCGGCACCACCTTGATCCCGGTTGCTACCGACGGGCAGGCATACAGCATCCGCGTCGCCACCTGGAAATCCTCGGTGAAGCTGCCGAGGCTCGGATCGGACATCTGGCTCACGCCGTCATGACGCGTGGCGACGAGACGGCTGTCGCCGCCGGTGGCGAGTGCCACGTTCTGGATCGTCTGCGGCCGGTGGCCATTGTTCATGTACATCTGCTCGCGGGTCAGCACCAGCCGCACCGGCCGTCCGACCTGCCGCGCCGCCAGAGCGGCCAGCGTCACTGGCGGCCAGGTGTTGCCCTTGCAGCCGAAGCCGCCGCCGACATACGGGCAGATCACCCGCACATTGCCTGGCGGCACGCCGAACAGCGCCGCCAGCGTTTTCTGTGCGCCGGAGATGCCCTGCGTCGCGGTCCAGACGGTGAGCCGGTCGCCATCCCACTCCGCGAGCGTCGCGTGCGGCTCCATCGGATTGTGGAATTCCATCGGCGTCGTGTAGGTCGCCTGGTGCCTGGCGGTCGCCGCGGCGAACGCGGCCCCGAAGCCGCCGCGCTCGGTGTCGGCGCCGCCCTTGACGTCGTCCGGCGTGGTGGCGGCATGCAGAGCGCTTGCCATGGTCACCACCGGCGGGGTGACATCGCCCGCGACACGGACGGCGTAGGCGGCCGCGGTGGCGCGCTCGAAGCTGTCGGCGATGACCACCGCCACGGTCTGACCGAAATAATGCACCGCGTCGCTGCGCAGCAGCGGCGCTGTCACCGCCTGACGGGCGCCCTTCTGATGACGCAACGCGTGCGTGCCGCCGGTGGTGAGAACCGCCAACACGCCGGGCATCGCCTGCGTCGTCCGCGTGTCCAGGTACGTGACGCGCCCCGAGGCGAACGGCGCTTGCGCCAGCACGGCGTGGACCATCCCGGGACGGGTGAATTCGGCGGCATAGCGCGCGTCGCCGGTTGTCTTGGCCGGCGCATCGACGCGGTCGATCGCCTTGCCGATGAGGATCTCGGTCATGCCTCTCGCCTCACGCCGAAAGCGTCTGCAGCGCGCGCGCGAGCACGCGCGGCATCAGCTTCGCCTTGAACTCGTTCTGGCTCGCCGGCCGTGCGCCCTCGGTGCAGAGCGCCGCCGCCTCCCGGAACAGCGCCTCGCTTGGCGGTTTGCCGCGTAACGCCGCTTCCGCCTGTGGCGTGCGCCAGGGCACGGTGCCGACGCCGCCGAAGGCGATTCTCGCGTCCTGGATGACGCCGCCTGCCACGTGCAGGCCGACCGCGACCGAGACCACGGCGAACTGGAAGCTCTGCCGGTCGCGTATCTTGACATAGGTGGAATGGGCCGAAGCCTGGCTCGACGGCACGGTCACCGCGATGATGACTTCCCCGGAGCGGAGGCTGGTGTCGAGGTGCGGCGTCGTTCCCGGCTCGCGATACAAGTCGGCGAGCGGGATGCTGCGGGTGACGCCGCTCCCGTGTATCTGCACCGAGGCGCCGGCGGCCGCGAGGGCGACCGGCAGGTCAGACGGATTGCTCGCGATGCAGTCGGCGCTGACTCCGAGGATCGCGAGGTCGCGGTTCTCGCCGCTGTTGGCCGGGCAGCCCGAACCCGGCTCGCGCTTGTTGCATGGCCCGACGCCGCTGCGGAAATACAGGCAGCGCGTGCGCGCCAGCAGGTTGCCGCCGACTGTGCCCATGTTGCGTATCTGCGGCGAGGCGGCGGTGAGCAGCGCCTCGGAGATCATCGGCCAGCCTTGCTTGACCGCGGACGAGCCCGCCACTTGCGCCATGGTGGCGAGCGCCCCGAGGCGGATGCCGCCGGGGACGGGCTCGATGCTGGCAAGCGTGTGCGCCTCACGGGTCGTCGAGAGGTCGACCACACGGTCAGGCGTCTCGATCTCGCCTTTCATCAATTGCATGAGGTCGGTGCCGCCGGCGATGAGGGCGGCATCCGCAGCCTGTGCCTGTCTGCTCGCGTCATGCAGATCGGCAGGCCGTGACAGCGTGAAGGCGTGCATCGCTCAGCCCACCTGTGCGGCGACGTCGCGTATGGCGGCGACAATGTTGGGGTAGGCGCCGCAGCGGCAGAGATTGCCGCTCATCCACTCCCGAATCTCGTGATCCGAAGCGGCATGGCCCTCCCGCACCAGGGCGGTCGCCGACATGATCTGTCCCGGCGTGCAATAGCCGCACTGCAGTCCGTCATGGGTGACGAACGCCGCCTGCATCGGATGCAGCGTGCCGTCCGGCTGCCCATCCTCCGCCGCGAGCCCTTCGATGGTGGTAATCTTTCGTCCCTGCGCACGCTGCGCCAGCACCAGACAGGACACCACCCGTTCGCCGTCGACATGCACGGTGCAGGCGCCGCACGACCCCATGTCGCAGCCCTTCTTGCTGCCAGCGAGGCCAGCATGGTCGCGCAGCGCATCGAGCAGCGAGGTGCGCTGATCCACACGCAACGTCAGTGCGGCGCCATTCACCTGCAGGACGATGTCGAGCATGCCTGGATCGGCCTGGCTGGCGCCTGGCTGCGGCTGCGCCCGTGCGGATGCCGCCGCGTTGGCCAGCGGCACCGCTGCGGCTCCGGTGAGCATCACGTCACGGCGGGATATTTTCGTGGTCATGGCAATCAGAACCGCCGAGACGCGGTCCGGTTCACTCGGCGGCTGGCGTCCTGATTGCGCGGGCAGACTCGATATGAGGAAGATGCTGCCGCGGGATCAGCATCGCGACCACGTCCGCGGAAGTCGGTCTTTGCAGCAGGTATCCTTGTGCATGCGTGATGGCCATGTGACGCACCGCGGCAAGCTGTTCCGCGGTCTCGATCCCCTCGGCCGTGAGCGGGATGGCGAGGTCCGCGGCAAGCTGCCCGATGGCGCGCACCACTGCCGCCTTGGAGAGGTTGTTCTCCAGTTCGTGGATGAAGCTCCTGTCGATCTTGATGCCGTCGCACTGGAACGTCGCAATATAGCTCAACGCCGAATAGCCGGTGCCGAAATCATCGAGCACGATGCGTGTGCCGCGGCCGCGCAGGTTCTGCAAGGTCCGCCGCGTTCGCTCGGTGGCTTCCAGATAGGCGTATTCGGTGAGTTCAAGCTCAAGCCGGTCAGGCGGCAGCCCGCTCTCCGAAAGCGCCCGACGCACGACTGCCTCGAAATCGCCGTCCTGGAGTTGCAGCGGCGATACGTTCACCGCAAGCCGTACGTCGTCGGGCCACGCGACGGCGGCGCGGCACGCGGCGGTCAGAGCCCAGGCGCCGAGCCGCCCGATCAGCCCGGTTTCTTCGGCCAGTCGGATGAAGCGCGATGGCGGGATCGGTCCGAGCGACGGATGCCGCCAGCGGCACAGCGCCTCGACGCAGACGATCTCGCCGGTCTGTGTGTTGAAGATCGGCTGATAGTCCAACCCGAGCCGCGCATCGTCGATGGCGGACTTCAGATCGCTCCGCAAGCTCAAGCGGTCATCGTCATCGGTGATCATCTCGAGACGGAACAGTCGGAAGACGCCGCGTCCGGCGTTCTTGGCGGCGTAGAGGGCGAGGTCCGCGCAGCGCAGCCAATGCGCCGGCGCCTGCCCAGGATCAAGAAAGCTCATGCCGATGCTGACCCCCACGCTATGGCCGGTTCCGGCAAGCGGGTAATCGGTGTTGAGCGCATCGATGATCCGCTGACAGACCGACACGGCTGCCGCTCGGTCCGGCACGGCAAGCATGACGCCGAACTCGTCGCCGCCAAGCCGCGCCACCAAGGCATCCTTTCTCAGGCAGCCGCGCAGCCGCTCCGCCACCGCCGACAGCAGCGCATCACCGACAGCGTGTCCGAAGACATCATTGATGCTTTTGAAGCGGTCGAGATCGAGAATCAGCAGGGCGGCCACCGGCGCTTGCTTCGCCTCGCCGCCAAGGCGGTCGCAGCCGCGCTGAAGCTGGTCGAGGAAGGATTGCCGGTTTGCAAGGCCGGTGAGGCTGTCATGCGAGGCCAGGTACTGCACGCGCTGCTCGGAGCGGCGCATCTCGGTCACATCCGAGCCGATGCCCTTGTAGCCCGCAAAGCGTGCGGCCTTGCCGATGACCGGGCGCCCGGTGAGACTCCACCAACGGGTTTCGCCCTCGACCTCCACGGCAACGGTGACGTTGCGGAACGCCATCCGCTCGCCCAGCAATCGACTGATTTCGGCTGCTCCCGCATCCGCGGCGCCATTCAGCAAGCCAAGGATCGAAACACCTTCGAGGCATGACCGTGGCGCGCGCGCGACCTCCGCGAGCCGCGGAGAGATGCTTCGCAGCAGAAGGTGCTCGTCTGTCTCCCACAACCAGTCGGACGCGTTCTCGGCATAGTCGCGCAGGAACATGGCGATGGTCTGGTTCTGGTTTTCCAGCATGATCCGACCGACCGCGCGCTCGTGCATCGCGCGGTTCAGCAGCACTGCGGCGAACAAGGTGAAAGCGACATAGCCGAGGTAGCAGCCCACCAGGAAGAGATCGAGGCGCGCCTCCGAGACCAGCATGATGAACAACCCGGCCACGGCGCTCGGCGCCCAGAAGGCGATGGCGGCCGGCAACGGCGTGGTCGCCATCGGCGAGGCGATCAGGGCGACGATGACGCCGATGACCAGATTGCTCTGGGTCGACTGCGCCGTCGGCATCAGGCGCACCAGCAGCAAGCCCCAGCAGCCGCTGATGGCCGCCAGAAGCAGCACCGCGCGACGCAGAAAGACGCCGCTTTCCCCGCCGCGCTTCCATCGCGTCGCCTGCCGCTGCAGCAGCAGGTAGAGCGCCGGTATCGCGAGGCAGATCAACCACGAGGCGGCCCCTAAGCGTGACCAGAAATCCGCCGCAACGAAGGCAAGCGTGCTGGTGCTCGTGACCGCATAGAGCGGCGCTCTCATTTGCAGCAGATGCAGCTCTTCGCGCCGCACCCTGACCGCGGTTTCGTTCTGAACGGCGGCCGGCAATGTCGACCTGACGCGGGGAAGGAGACGTCCTGCTGGCCTGAAAATTCGCCGCAATAGCCCAGCGGGCGATCTGGCGCCCCTGGTGGTCGCGTATGCGGCAGAAAGAACCCTCAAAGGCACCTCTCACGCGAGACAGTCCAAACCATAGAACGATTGTCGCGGCTCGGAAAGACGCGGGGCTGCCTCTTTAAGGTTGAAGGATCACGCGGCGAAAGAATACAGGCTCAATGGTTCGGCCCACTCTCGCCGAGCGCACCATGTACCGAGTTTCTGGAAACAATCTCAAACGTGATCCATCCAGCGGACGACGGCACACGATGGCGCCGCTTCGCCATGCGGATCAGTTTGCGGTGATGATCGGCACGGCGATGGTTCGTCCGCAGGCGAAGCCTTCATAGGCTCCGGAAGGCGCCGCGTCGGGGTCCATCAGCGGAAAGCCGGCTCTGACCTGATCGTATCGGCCCCGTCCGCAGCGCAGCAGGTGCATCGGGCAGTTCAGGCCCGGATAGGGCATCGGACCGGCAAGTGTGCGGAACCCAAGCCGCTGATAGAAAGGAATGTGGCAGTTGCGTACGCTTGAGACAACCGTCTGCACGTCGCGGCTGAGCGCCAGATATCCCGCAAGCTTATAAAGCAGAAAAACCAGCCCCTGGTTGTCGGCGCAAGCGGGACTGCGCACCAGCCGCGTGATCTCAACCACGTCAAATGCTGCATCGGAACGGGCCGCGCCAAGGATGGCGTCGATTTCCCGAGGGAACGCGTGATGCGCGGGCGCGTCACGAACGTTGCGCGAGATGAAGCAGACTCTCACCGAGCCTACCGCGGTATCATTTTCATAGACCACGATCGTGGTCGTGTTCGACAAATCATCGAACTCGTCACGGAACATCCGCTCGGGATTTTGGCTGATGAGTCCATAATCGAGATAACTTGCATATCTAACTCGAAAAGCGTCTTCTGCACCCCGATTGTTGGAAACGATTGCCGCGGTGTAGTGTTTTCCACGCCTGGAACGGGAAACGTTCTCAGGGTGCGATTCCCTGGAGTGTGAAGCAAGACTTGAGACAACGTAGCTCATAATATCCCCTCTGATCTAGGTCCGTTCTCCTATCGATTTGGGAACGTACCCGACAGTTAATATTAATGGCGAGGGAGACGCGGTTGCGCGACCATTTTGCGTATATTCATGACACCGCAACAAAACGGCATGCTCAGGCGGCGGTGGACCTCACCCAGGAAGAGGCCGCCCACCTCATCGCCGCCTGCCGCGCGCTTGATGAGTCCGAGGTGCTGATCGGCTACATGGATGGCTTCAACGGGGCGCCACTGGACAGAAGCTCGCCGTCCTATCACCATGGCTGGCGCAACGGGATGATCGAGAGCGGCCGCATTCCCGCCGACCGCGCTTACAGCGACCTGAAGCGCGCCTTCGAGACCAGCGCCACGGTCAACCAGTCAGATCCCGTTTGAGGCGGTCCCGCTACTGGCTGGCCAGGATCTTCCGATGCCGCCAGTCGAGCTGCATACGATCATAGAGGCGCGGCGCCTGATCCCATTTCTCTTGTGGTCGGGGGACCGTGTAGGCGCAAACCGTCACCGCGTCGCGTGAGGTCTCCAGGCGCAAAAAGCCGAACCGGTCGTCGTAGTAGCTCTCCAGCATCACGCCGTCCTGTCCGGGCACTGCATAGGGCGTCATCAGCGGCTGGCCCTGTTGCTTGGCGATCTTATGCAGGTTGTGGTAGCCGCCCTGGCCGGCGACGATAAACGGGGTGACGCCGCCGCCATCCGCGTCGGTCACGGTGAAGCGTTGGTAGTTGTGCACATGGGCCGCAAACACCAGGGCCGGCTGCCGTTTGCTGCGCTCGACCGCGTTCGCGAGCACGGCCGCCATCGTCTTGCTGCCCGAATGGTAGGTGTCGAGCGAATAGATCGGATGATGCATCGCCACGATCAGCGCCCGATCCTTTGGCGCGGCGCTCAGTTCGCCCTCGAACCACTCCGCCTGATCGGGCTCGACCACGCCACCCTCCGGCACATTCGTATAAAGCCCGACGATGGTCGCAAACGGTGTGGTCAGCGTCCAATACACGTTGGGTTGGATCATCGCGGTCCGTGCGGCGTCCCCGGCATCGGGCGAATGCGTCCCCGGCGCCGGCGCACAGAAGTTCCGCACGAATGTCGCAAGCGAGGGCAATGGATTGGTCCGCGTTCCATCATCGAACACATCGCCATCATGATTGCCCGGGATGCCCATGATCGGCAGCGGATAATGGGCATACGGATCATAGAATTGCGGCAGGTATTGCTGCGCCTGACCATCGAAATAGATCACGTCGCCCAGATGATAGAAAAAGGCCGGAGTGCCGTACGCGCCCGCGGCCGACGCGTCCCGCTCAAGCCCGCGGGCAACCAGAAGCTGCGGATTAGGGTCCTGTACGCCGCCGGTGTCGCCGACCATATGGAATGCCATCCCGCCCGCCTTGCGCGCGGCCGCCACCGCATCGGGCACGATCTCCTCGAGGTCGAGCCGAAACGGCGCAGGTCCCGTCGGCGGCGGCAGAGGCTGAAATCGACTGCCCTTGAATAGCGGCGATTGCTGCGGATGCGGCGGATTTTGCTCCGGCCGCTGCTGACCGAACTCGTGCCGACGAGGCGTGGCCGGCGGCTTGGATCCGGGACGTCGCGCCATCATCAACTCCTCCGTCCGTTCGCACAGTGTCAGCCGGCGCCGGTTCTGACAAGCCGTAACGATGGTCAGGCATCACCGCCCTCGCATCTCCAATCTCATCGTGGCTTGTCGAGTTGCCAGCGGAGATGCGAACGCACCGTCGGCCATTCAGAAGCGACGACGCTATAGACGGCGGTGTCGCGCAGCGTGCCGTCTTTGGCGATCTGATGGGACCGCAGCACACCATCGAGCTTGGCGCCGAGGCGCTCAATGGCACGACGGCTCTGCTGATTGAGGAAGTGCGTGCGGAACTCGACCGCGACGCAGCCGAGATCCTCAAACGCGTGCGTCAGCAAAAGCAGCTTCGCTTCGGTGTTGAGCGCGGTCCTTTGCACCGCCCGCGCATACCAGGTCGAACCGATCTCCAGACGCCGGTTGGCCTTGTCGATGTTCATGTATGTCGTCATGCCGACTACCCGAGCCTTCGGCTGATCAAGCACGGTGAATGGCAGCATCGAGCCCGCCGCCTGCAATCCGAGCCGGCGCTCGATTTCGCCAGTCATGTCCTGCGGCGCCGGAACGGAGGTGTACCAGAGCCGCCAGAGCTCATCCTCGGCCGCCGCCGCGGCAAGCGCATCGCAATGATCTTTGGCAAGGGGCTCAAGCCGCACGTGTGCGCCAGTGAGCGTCACCGGAGTGATGGGCGTCTTCGTCACGCGGCCTCGGGCTCGGCTATTCTTACGTGCGGATGGATGGCAAGCAGCAGCGCGATCAACAGACAGGCGAGAACGGTTGCGCACAAGAGCGGAAATCCCCCGGTCAGCAAGACGCCGGCGGCGAGACCGCCGACGGTGGCTCCAAGCGAACTGGACGCGTTGAGCAAACCCACGCTTTCGGCGCGACGCGCCGGAGAGAGCGTGACCGCGAGCGCCGTGCTGGCGACCGAAAGCAGCGGCCAGACCAACTGCGTCATCGCGAAACAGGCCAGAATCGGCAGCACCACGGCAGCGCCACGGCCGAAGGACAAACCCAGCATCAGCGCAACCAGCACGGCGCGCGCCGCGAGGCCGGCGCGCAACACCCGCCAGGCGCCGAAGCGCTGATCCCAGCCTGCGACACGGCGATAGAGCAGCAGGCTCAGTCCGACACCGAGCGCGTAGGATGCGGTCGGCAGGGTCGCGTCCGTGCCATACAGACGTACCATCACCACCGCGATCATCACCGACAGGCCGTTGGTCGCCGTGTATGACAGCAGCCAACTGCCGAGGAACCAGGCGAGTCCGCTGCGCGCGAGTCCCGCGATTGCCGTGAGTGTAACCCGGTGGAATTGCCGCTGCGGCCCGATCGCCGCCGCGTCGCCGCTGCGTGGCGGCCGCGGCTTCAGGGTCGGCCGCGACACCGGGACGACCGGGTGCGGCGCATAACGGAGCGCCACCGGAACAGCGAGCAACAGCAGCACGCCGCAAAGCACCAACGCGGCGCCGACATGACGCAGCCCGAGCCAGCCTGCGAGCAGCAGGCCAACCAGTTGGCCGCCGCTCATGAAGCCTTGCAGGGTGCCGATCAGGCCATCCCAGCGCGCTTGCGGTTCGACCTCGACGATAAACATCGTGGCCACCGTGCTGGCGCTCGATACTCCGAGCCCGATCAGCGCCGCGCTGAGCATGTGCTGGGCGACGCCGCCCGCGAGCGCATGCGCGAACAAGGCGGCCGCAGCCAACACCAGCCCGGCCACCAGCGTTGCGCGATGGCGTCCATGCCGGTCGCTCCAGGCGCCAATGAACGGGGCGGCGGTGCCGGATGCGGCGAAAGCGGCATAGGTGAACCCCGAGGTCGGTCCGCTCGCCGCGGCAAACGGCAGGATGATCGGCACCATGCCGCTTTGCACCAGGCCAAGCATGGCATAGCAGGCGATCCAGGGCGGAGGCCGCGTCACGCGGGGGATAGATGGGCTTCGAAATCGATGCGCTCCGGCGATGCCAGCCAGTCCCGCATCACTGCCGCGTCGGCGAGACGGCCGCCGGGCGGGAGCGGGCGCGCCTGACCGTGCACCGTGAGCATACCGCCTCGGAAAGGCCAGGGCGAGAGCACAAACCTGTCCGGCCCGTCGCCCTGAACAAGCTGACACCGCCGCATGGCGCCGAGCTGATCCGGAAACTCCAGCTCGAGCGGCGTGCTCAGCGTGCCGCAGAGTGCAAGCGAGAGCGAGTCGGCGAAGGCCACCAGGGCGGTCTGGCGTTCCAGGGCAACGTCATCCAAACCCAGCGCCCGCGCCCAGGCCGCTTCGACCGGAGCCGCTGTCCGCAGGAATTCCGCTGCCGCCTCCGCGTCCTCTGGCTCCATCCGATGGCGGTCAGTGAAGCGGCGATAGATCACCCCGCCATGGCGCGAGACCAGAAGCGCCACGTGGGTGCCCCAGGCGCCAAGCGCGCGCTCGACACCGCGCCTCCACATCGGCGCATGGACACGGGCGCCGACCTCGCGGAAACAATGCGGCCGCCCGGCCCGCGGATTGAAGCTGGGCGCGGTCTCCCAATCCAGCCAGGCGATGTCGTGCTGCTCGGCCGCCAGCGGCAACGCCTGCTCCAGGGGCTCTGCCCAGGCACGCAGAAGCTGGCCGGAAATCCAGGCATGGGTGATCTGGCTGATGGCAAGCGCCGGGTCGGAATGTTCACGAAACAACACGCCTAAGATTCTCCTCTCAAGCCGTGGCGCAGATGCTGGCCGGCGCCGCTGGCTTCGTCGATCAGGCCGCGGCGCAGGAACAGGTCGATCAGCACGAGATTGACGTTGAACTTGAATTCGTCCGTGTCTCGCACGGTCTCGAACACCAGACCGAGCGGCAGCAGCCGGAACTCCGCCACTTCGCCGTCCTTCGGCACCGGCTGCCAGCCGGCTGGCATCACCAGATCGTAGCAATGCAGCAGATCGCGGCGCAGACCTTCGGCGCGCTCCATGCGGTAGGGTATTTCGCAGACCGGCTCGGCACGTGCTACCCACTCGGCTGGCAGGCTGCATTCCTCGTCGCCTTCCTTGGCCAAGGTCGCGAGCGCGTTGGAACCGGCCGCGATGCCGCCCGCGACCAGGTGATCGAGCTTGCCGGGATCGAGCGCCTTGTCATCGGCGCGGCGGCCGACCCAGAGATACGGACCGTCCGGCTGCTCCACCAGGCCGTTCACATGCACTCCCGAGGCCCACAATCCCAGGCATGGCAGCGCGCCGCGATCGATGGTCCCCAGGCTTGCGCCGCCAGGTGCTGCCACGATGTCGAACAGCTCATGACGCAGCCGGCAATGCCCTGCCTCGGCCAGCGGCGCCGCGAGGCGATGCAGCTCCACCGTATCGCGCAGATCGAAGCCGCCATCCTTGCTCCGCGTCATGCCATGGTCCGATAACACCGGCAGAAGGTGCTGCGGCACCCAGCCGAGCACGACGCTGTCCAGCCGCAGCGCCAGCCGGCCGCCGGGCAGCACGGCGTTGTTGCAGGCCACGATATGGCGGCCGAGCCGCTCCGCGTCGGCGGTCACCGATGCGGCCTCGCCGCACGCGGAACCATTTGCAATCCGGGTGGCACATGCCACATCGGCAGATATGAGTTCCTCGGCATCGCGGTCTTCCTTCTCCCGACACTCAGCGCTCCAGACGATCCGCGGTTTGCTGCCTTATCTCTGGCCGCGCGGCGATGTGCGCACCCGTCTGCTGGTGGTGAGCGCCATCCTGCTGCTGGTCGCCGCCAAGGTGGCGACGGTCTATGTGCCGCTGGTCTATTCGCGCGCGGTGGACCGGCTTTCTCATCATGACCCCTCGCATGGGCTGGTCGTGCCGGTGTCGCTGATCGTCGCCTACGGATTGCTGCGCATCGCCTCCGGCGGCTTCGGCGAGTTGCGCGACGCGGTGTTCGCCCCGGTCAAGCAGCGGGTGATCCGCAAGGTGGCGATGCAGACCTTCCAGCATCTGCACGCCTTGTCGCTGCGCTTCCATCTCGATCGCCAGACCGGCGGCGTGACCCGCGCGATCGAGCGCGGCACCATCGCCATCGAGCTGATCCTGCGTCTCGGCGTGTTCAACATCGTGCCGACATTGCTCGAGACGCTGATGGTCACGGCCGTGATCTGGCGCATCTTCGACTGGCGCTTCGCGCTCGCCACGTTCACGACCGTGGTGGTCTATGTCGGCTTCACCATCGCTTTCACCGGCTGGCGCATCGGCATCCGCCGCCGCATGAACGACATCGACAGCGAAGCCAGCGGCAAGGCGCTCGACAGCCTGCTGAACTACGAAACCGTGAAGTATTTTGGCAACGAAGGCCACGAGGTGCGCCGCTATGACGAGGCGCAGGCCCGCTACGAACGGGCGGCGGTGCGCACTCAGGTCTCGCTCAACATTCTCAACCTGGGCCAGGCCGCGATCATCGCCATCGCCATGGCGGTGGTCATGCTGATGGCGGCGCGGGAAGTGGCCGCGGGCCGCCTGTCCGTCGGCAAGTTCGTGCTGGTCAACACCTATCTGATGCAGCTTTATCAGCCGTTGAACTTTCTGGGCTTTGTCTATTCCTCCTTGCGTCAGGGCGTGGTCGACCTCGAACAGATGTTCAATCTGCTGGGCCGTTCGCAGGACGTGTCGGATCGTCCGGGTGCCGCAAGGCTGCCCGGCCGCCTTGAGGAGGCTCCGGCCGCCGGGCTGCGTTTCGACAACGTGCATTTCGGCTATCGCGAGGATCGCGAGATCCTGCACGGCGTGAGCTTCTCGGTGCAGCCGGGCGGCCGGGTCGCCATTGTGGGACCCACCGGTGCCGGCAAGTCGACGATCAGCCGGCTGCTCTTCCGCTTCTATGACGTGTCGGGGGGCGCGGTGATGATCGATCAGCGCGATGTCCGCGATTATGCGCAATCGAGCCTGCGGGCCGCGATCGGCGTGGTGCCGCAGGACACCGTGCTGTTCAACGACACCATCCGCTACAACATCGCCTATGGTCGCATCGGCGCCAGCCAGGACGAGATCGAGCACGCCGCCCGCCTTGCCCAGGTGCATGACTTCGTGCAGCGCCTGCCGGATGGCTATGACACCCGTGTCGGCGAGCGCGGCCTGAAGCTCTCCGGCGGCGAGAAGCAGCGTGTGGCGATCGCCCGGACCATCCTGAAAAATCCTCGTCTGCTGATCCTCGACGAGGCGACCAGCGCGCTCGACACCCACACAGAGCAGGAGATACAGGCGGCCTTGCGCACGGTGGCCGCCGATCGTACCACGCTGGTGATTGCGCACCGGCTGTCCACCATCGTCGACGCGGACGAGATCCTGGTGCTGAACGAAGGCAGGGTGACCGAGCGCGGCAGCCATCGCAGCCTGCTCGCGCGAGGCGGACTCTATGCTGGCATGTGGGCCGCCCAAGCCGAGGAAGAGCGCGCCGGGCAGGACGTGAACGACCTGCTGTTGAAGGAAAGTGTGCCGTATGAGCTTTGATCCAAACGCCATGCCGCCGCGGGCGCCCGATCCCGCGATCGGCCCCAAGCTCGGCGATCAAGGCTCGGTGCCGCCCGAGCTCAGCCATGCCGGCGCCGTCGTCGACAAGGCGATCGAATACATGCTCAGCAAGGATTTGCCGCCGCTCGCGATCGCCTCGGCCTTGCTCGGCGGCTCGCTTGGCGTGCTGGCGCCGACAATGGATCAGGCGGCCATGCTGCGGATGCTGGCCAATGCCGCGGACAGCGTGCGCGCGGGTGAGTTGCACGCGAGCCAGAAGCAGCCCGGCCGCTTCGATACCTGATTGAGAGCGAAACCTTGACGAACCTGGCGGAGCCCGCGATAAGCCGCGACATCGCGCCGCGCGCCTCTGTCCCGGCGGCACTCCGAGCAAGGATGATCCAGATGTCCCGCCGCTGCCAGATCACCGGCAAGGGCGTGCTGACCGGAAACAATGTCAGCCACGCCAACAACAAGACCCGCCGCCGCTACCTGCCAAATCTGCAGGACAGTTCACTGCTGTCCGATGTGCTGGGCGGTTCCGTGCGTCTGCGCCTGACCGCCAACGGCATCCGCACCGTGGAGCATAATGGCGGTCTGGACGCGTTCCTGCTCGGCACGCCGAACCGCAGGCTGCCGCTCGAGGCGCAGGCCATCAAGCGTCGCATCAAACGCGCACAGCTACGAAAGCAATCAGTCTAGCCGCGCCGAATGGCGGCAAGGCCGCTTCGGCCTTGCAAATCGGCGGCGCCTGACGCATCTCAGGTGCACGAATGACGGACTAGTTCGCGGGTGCACGAACTCTGACGGGTTCGACTGCACCCGTTTGCCGTCTATATCCATAGTCAAGCCCTGGCCTGAGGGAGGTTCGCGTGTCCGCACATTCCGAGCTATCGAAAATCCGCAACATCGGAATTACCGCGCATATCGATGCCGGCAAGACCACGACCACCGAGCGCATTCTCTACTACACCGGGGTTTCGCATAAGATCGGCGAGGTGCACGAGGGCAACACCACGACCGATTACATGGATCAGGAGCGCGAGCGCGGCATTACCATCACGTCGGCCGCCGTCACCTGCGAGTGGAAGGACCACCGCATCAACATCATCGATACGCCGGGCCATATCGACTTCAATATCGAGGTGAACCGCTCTTTGCGCGTGCTCGACGGCGCGGTGTTCATCATCGAGGGCGTGGCCGGCGTGCAGCCGCAATCAGAGACCAACTGGCGCCTCGCCGACCGCTACCGCGTGCCGCGCATCATCTTCATCAACAAGCTTGATCGCACGGGCGCTGACTTCTATCGGGCCTTCGACACGTTGAAGGAGAAGCTGGATATCGTGGCGCTGCCGCTGCAGCTCCCGATCGGCGTGGAAGAGAACTTCGCCGGCGTGGTCGATCTCGTCGAGATGAAGTCGATCATCTGGGAAGGCGGCGAGCTGGGTGCGAAGTTCCACGACGAGCCGATCCCGGCGGATCTCGCCGAACGTGCCGCGGAAGCGCGCCAATTGCTGCTCGATACCGCGCTCGCCGCCGACAACGAGGCGATGGAGGAGTATTTCGACAAGGGCGACGTTTCTGTTGAAACCCTAAAGCGCGCCATCAAGAAGGGCGCGATCTCTGGCGAGTTCCGTCCCGTGCTGTGCGGCACCGCCTTCAAGAACAAGGGCGTGCAGCCGCTGCTCGACGCTGTGCTTGATTACCTTCCGGCGCCGGACGACGTCGAAGGCATCCGCGTGGCCGCTGAGGAAGGCCATGAGGACGAGGATCCGACCTCGCGCCGCCTGATCAAGATCGACCCGAAAGCGCCGTTCTCGGGCCTCGCCTTCAAGATCATCAACGACAAGTATGGCACGCTCACCTTTGTGCGCGTCTATTCTGGCACGTTGAAGTCAGGCGACCAGGTGCTGAACACCACCAAGGACCATAAGGAGCGCATCGGACGGATGTTCCAGATGCACGCCGACAAGCGCGCCGAGATCAAGGAAGTGCAGGCCGGCGATATCGCCGCCTTCGTCGGGCTCAAGGATACCGGCACCGGCGACACCCTCGCCGCCGCCGAGGACCCAGTGATCCTCGAGCGCATGGCCTTTCCGGTGCCGGTGATCGACATCTCTGTCGAGCCGCGCACCAAGGACGCGGTCGAGAAGATGACGCTGGCATTGCAGAAGCTCGCCGGCGAGGATCCCTCGTTGCGGCTCAAGACCGACCAGGAGACCGGACAGACCATTCTCTCCGGCATGGGCGAACTGCATCTCGAGATCATCATCGACCGTCTGCGCCGAGAGTATGGCGTCGACGCCATAC
>CAXTRK010000010.1:0-92309 GCA_964246745.1 uncultured Acetobacteraceae bacterium | reverse complement strand
GGCGACGTTGGTGTAGATCACGGTGTCGGTCTGTTCGTCGCGCAGCTTGTGCAGACAGCAGCGTCCGCAGCCGTCGCACAGCGACTCCCATTCCGTCTCGCTCATCTCGTCGAGGCGTTTGCTTTTCCAGAAGGGGACGGTCGCTGGCATCGACATAGGATAAGCGGCAGCGGCCATCTCTGGAAGCCGCCGCTCACGTCACCAGATGCCTTGCCGCGGCAAACAGCAGCAGCAGCCCCAGGCTGCCCAGGAGTCCGGGGCCAAGCTGCGGCAGCCAGATCCAGCGCAACCGATCCATGCGTTGCGCGCCGAGCCCGAATGCGGCGCGGCGCTGATGGCGCCGCAGCCGGGTCAAAGCGAGCAGTGTCGGCAGCGCGATCATCGGTAGCGCCAGGAAAGTCCGCCAGATCAGCCCGTTCAAAACCGTCTCCGCGGGCAGCACCGATGCCGCGGCGCCTGGCAGGACCAGCAGGAACACGATGACGGCCTGCGCCGGGAACGGGTTCACTTGGCCTCACTCCATTGATCGAAGCGGCTGCGCAGCGTCGTCAGATGACTACGCCAGAAGCCGTCATCCACCATGAGCGTCGCCTGCGGCTGGGCGGTGCCAGGGGGAGTGCCAGCGGCGGAGGGCAGAGAAGGATAGGCGGCGGAGAAGCCGGCCCGCTGCGACGGATCAGAGACAAAACCGAGCAGCTTGCGCGCGAAAGCCCGGTGCTTGGGCGCCGTAGCACTCGGTATTGCCCAGTCGACCGCGATGCCGAGGCTCTGCGACCATTGGGCGCCGATGTTGCGGTGGCCGGTGCGGTCGGCAGCGGCGATTTCGCCGACCGGGGCGCTGCTCATCAGCACCGCGCCGCTTTCGATGATCTGGACGGCTTGTTCGGGCGTATTCCACCAAACGATGTAGGGTTTGAGTTGATCGAGCTCGTGGAAGGCGCGGTCCACCCCGTCCGAGGTGGAAAGCGTGCGATAGACGTCGCCCGCAGCCACCCCATCGGCCATCAGCGCGATTTCCAGCGTGCCGCGTGGATCGCGGCGAAGTCCGCGCTTGCCTGGATGCTGGGCCACGTTCCAGAAGTCGCTCCACGTGGGCGTCGCTCCGACGCGGCCTCTATCCCAGGCAAGCACCAGGTTCATTCGCCAGGCTGGAACGCCGCAGTTCTTTCCAGTTCCGTCCGGTGCGGTGTCGGTCGGATCGCGTGTCAAGGGTGCCGCGAGCAAGAGGCCCTCCTTGCAGGCGATCTCCAGGGGTGCGGCCTCCATCAGCAGGAGATCCCAGTCCTGGCGGCCGGTTTCGGCACGTGCTTGCAGCATCTGCAAAGCGCCAGACCAGTCATCGACCTGTAGATGCAGGCCGGTCTGTTCGGTGAACGGCGTGAACATCGACGTCTGTTGCGCGTTCCGCACGCCGCCGGCGAAAGTTGCGACGCGCAGGACCGGCTCTCGCCCGGATTTCGGGCTGGTCTGCGGGTTGCCGGCGGCGCAAGCCAGCAGGCCTGTGATCAGCAAGGATAAAACTGCCTGGGCGTGTGCCAGTCGCCATCCCCGGCGATGAAGTATTGTGCAAAGTTCGCGGCACTGGCTCAGGACATAAACCTTTTCTCTACAGCCACACCACGCCGGGCCGCCTCATCGAGCGACTCCTACCCTCTCTACCGTCCGGCAAAGCCCGTGTCATCCGGTCAGCGGAAAGGCGATCGCGTGCGCGGACTGCCAGGCGAGCAAGGCGGGACGCTCGGGGTGCAATCCGGCGGTCGGCTGCGAGGTCGGCCGGCGAACCAGCAGCTCGCCGCCGCCGGCGAGCCGGAAACGCAACAGCAGGTGGTCGCCCAAATGCACCATGTCCGATAACGTGCCAGCGAGCGCATTGCCACCAAGCGCTTCAGCATCACCGGAGACGAATGCAACCGCTATTCGCTCCGGCCGCACGCACACGACGCACAACGCTCCCGCTCTGAGATCAGGAGACGCCACCGCATCCATACATGGACCAGCACCGAGACGTATGCGTGCGACATCGTCCTCGACCCATTCGACTTGGCCGGTCAAGCTGTTCGACTCGCCGAAGCCGATCGCGACGCCCTCGTTGGCCGGATGGTCGAGCAACTCCGAGGCCGGGCCGAGCTGACGCAGGATGGCCCCCTCGAGCAGGCCGATCCGGTCGCCCATGACCAACGCCTCGTCGCGATCGGGCGTGACGAACACGACGCCGAGCATGCGTGCACGCGTGAGCCGACGCAGTGAACGGCGCAATTCACGACGCTTCTGAAATTCGACTTCGGCGAGCGGGTCGTCGAGTAGGACGACCGCCGGATCACAGACAAGAACGCGCGCAAGCTTCGCGCGAACCAGCTCGGCGCGATCAAGTTTTGAGGGAAGCCGGTCAGCTTGCCCATCGAGGTCGAGTAAGGCGATGGTATGCTGCACGCGATGGTTGCTGTCGGACGGGCGAATGCGACGAACAGCCAGAGGAAAGGCTACGTTGTCGCGTATGCTCAAATGGCCGAACAACGGATCCCGCTCGGAGACGATGCCGATCCGGCGTTGCCTGGGGGGAAGCTTCTCAACCTCTTGGCCGTCCACGAGGATGCTACCGGCGCTGGCGCGGACATGTCCGGCGAGCGTGTCGACAAGTCGCGAAGCGTCTGCCTTGTCAGATACGAGCAGCGCCACGCACTCCCCGCCCTTGACCGTAAACGAGATCGGCGCGTCCGCAAGCTGGAGGCCGCGCACCGCGAGTGGCAAGGCGCGGCTCATGGGCGATTTGCAACTTGTCTGCCGTCGCGACGTTGCCGGGTCAGAATTTCTGCGGGGTGAGTCATGGCTGTTTCCGACAAGGCGAAGGACGTGGCGCAGGATACCCAGGAACAGCTCCAGTCCCTAAGAGCGATGGTTGAGCAACTGCTCAACGAGCGGGTCACGCCGGCGATCGCCGGCGCTGCCGAGAAGGCTGAGACGGCGGTGACCAACGCCCGGGATATGACCAACAACCAGGTAGCGAACGTATCCGACAAGGTGCGCCACCAGCCGCTGGTTGCTATCGCCATCTCTACAGTCGTCGGGTATCTCCTCGGCCGCATTTCGCGCTGAGCCAGGAGCTTCTTTATGAAAGCGGTTGATTTCGGCAAGCTTGCTGCCGCTGCCGAAGTCCAGCGGCTTGAACGTATGGGATTGCGTTACGCTCGGCGTGCCGCATTTCTCGTGGTTGCGGGCCTTTTCGGACTGTTCGCCCTGATCTCGGCGCACGTTCTTCTATGGGTATTGTGCTATGGCCCGTGGAATACGGGCAAGGTATGGGCTTCCGTGATCGTGCTTGGCGCGGACCTGCTGTTGGCCATCCTGTGTGTCGTGCTTGGTCGCGGCAGAAAGCCTAGCATCTCCGAATTTCAGGCGCGCGTGACCCGTGACGAAAATCTCGCGGCCATGCGAAGCTCGCTGGCTTTGAATGCCGTCAGCAGCACGGTGATGGGGCCAGCAGGCCGCATGGCTGGACGTGGCATCGTAGAATTGTTTCGCGGCAGGGCCCGGCGCAGACGTGACCGGCGGCGCGTCCGCTAGCCGTGACCGCGAAGCGCCTAAACGGGTTGGCCACACTTGGCCTGGTGCCGGGCGTGTCGGCAATGGTTTCCAAGTCTAGTCTGGCACCCAGATGACTTCTTTGTGCCGAGGCTGATGGCATAGGCTTGGTGGCGGATTGGAGTAGCGCACGGACTAAACCACTCGCCGGGCACCCCGGTCCAGCCATGGTCGGTCTGTTGTTGGTCAGCTTTCGCGGTGTCTGTGGTGGTGCAATGCCTCTCTCCGACAAATCATAACACACCGCCTCACAACAAGCCCTGAAGTTCGCGCGCAACGAGCAGTGCCCTGGCTTTTTTCATATGTTAGTCTCTCAGCCGCCTTGTATAATTTTTTTTGACTTAATGCGGCGTTGCGCGACTGCCGATTTCATCCATGACCTGTTGTGACTTACGACCCTGCAGGAGCTCAGTCTCATGAGTCCGTTTCTCGATAAGCAGTTCGACCGAGCGATGAGCCGCTCTTGCCAGGCCGAGCACGATGCGTGCGCGGTCTAGTTCGCCCACTGCTTCCTGTTCGGCTTCGCGTGCGCTTTCAACCGCCCCACGACCGATCGGCAGCCATCGTGCAAAGGCGTCAACGGCCTCATCCCCGCTAGCGAGATCGAGAGCGGCCGCGGATTCCTCCGCAAAACGGCGTGATTCCGCTTCGCTCCGCGCCTGCATCATCTGTTGCTGACGTAATGCGGCCGCCACCGCGCGTTTGGCATCATCCAAGCTGGACTGCCGGATACGCAGCAACGTGACCAATGTATTGTCGCTCATTGCGACGCTCTTGAGTCAAGCGATCTGGCCAATCCGTCGAAAGCGTCAGCGATACTCACCTTCTCGTCACGTCCCTGCCGCAGCAAAGCCTCTAGCTGCGGCGCCAGCATCACTGCTTCGTCGACCGCCGGATCGGTGCCGCCTCTGTAAGCGCCGAGCCTCACCATATCCGCCATATCCGCGTGCAAGGCCAGCACCTGGCGCGCCTTACGCGTCAGCAGGTTTTCAGTAGCGTCATTGCACGCTGGCACCGAGCGAGACAACGATCGGAGAACGTCAACCGCGGGAAACCGGCCGTTCTCGCCGATCTTCCGGTCCATGACGATATGGCCGTCCAGGATGCCGCGAACGGCATCAGCGACGGGCTCATTGTGGTCATCCCCCTCGACCAGAACAGTGAATAGCGCCGTGATGTGTCCGGCGCGTCCTCCGGGAAGCATTGGCCCAGGGCCGGCGCGTTCCAATAATCGCGGCAGTTCGGCGAAGACACTTGGCGGATAGCCTCTCGTCGCCGGAGGCTCGCCATTGGACAGGCCAATTTCACGCAGTGCCAGACAAAAGCGTGTGACGCTATCCATGAGGAGCAGAACCGACTTGCCTTGATCCCGAAAATGTTCGGCCACAGTCAACGCGGAGTAGGCGGCCTCACGTCGCATCAACGGCGGCGTGTCTGAAGTGGCGACGATCACCACAGAGCGAGCCAATCCCTCCTTGCCGAGATCGTCCTCAAGAAACTCACGCACCTCACGGCCGCGTTCACCGACCAGCGAGATTACGGCGACATCGCATCGGGTATGGCGCGCCAGCATTGAGAGGAGTGTCGATTTTCCAACGCCGGAGCCGGCGAACAATCCAAGCCTTTGTCCAGTCCGACAGGTGGTGAACAGGTTCATCACAGTCACGCCAAGATCAATGCGTGGTCCAAGTCGGGCACGCAATGTCGCCTCCGGCGGCCCTGCTCGAACCGGGCGTGAGACTGGTCCAATCGGCAAAGCGCCCTTGCCGTCCATCGGCCTCCCGAGCGGGTCCATGACACGGCCGAGCCAGGAGTCAGTCGGTGCAAGACGGCCGGGCAGGTTGGCGGCGCCAATCGCAAAGGTTGCCTCAACGCCTGGACCAATCCCGTCCAGAGGACTGTAGGCCATTGCATTGGCCACATTGTTACGAAATCCGATAATTTCGGCCAGCACCGGCACCCGGTCACGGCCACGTAACGAGATCCGATCTCCAACAGAGACGTGCCGGTCAAGTCCGACAAGTTCGACCGCCAGTCCGCTCACGCCTGAGACTTGTCCAGAAATTACGCAAGCAGGTATGTCGGCTAGAGCGGAACGCAGCTTTTCAAAGCGGCCAGACAGTGTAGGTGATGCATCCACGAGATCAGCCTTGTTGCAAATGCAGGATCGTCTCCGGGCATTACGCCACCGATTGATTAACAAGCCGTGTGTATTAATTTTAAGACACAATTTTTAAGGATTTTGATCGACAGGGCACAATCATAGGTGGTAATGATCTCTCATCAAAACCGATGGTGGTGACAATGCGCGTGCTTCTGGTTGAGGACGATGTAACAGCGGCAAAGGGGGTGTCCCTCATCCTGAAAAACGCTGGGTTTACCGTTGATCACACGGACATGGGCCGTGAGGCTCTCGAGATGGTCCGTCGCTATGATTATGATCTGATTTTGCTCGATCTGATGCTACCGGATATCGAAGGGTATGAAGTCGTTCGGCGTATGCGAGCCGCCCGGCTGGCAACACCAGTCATCGTCTTGTCGACGCTATGCCGACCGCAGGCAAAGGTAAAGGCCTTCGCAGTCGGCGCGGACGATTTCATTACGACGCCGTTTGATCACGCCGAGCTGATCGCTCGCATGCAGGCGATTCTTCGTCGCAGCAAGGGCTACAGCGAGCCTACCCTTCGCGTCGGCAGCCTTCAGCTTAACCTCGATAGCCGAGAAGTCTCGGTAGATGGGAGCGCCGTGCATCTCACGGGCAAGGAGTATGCCATCCTGGAGCTTCTGGTTCTCCGCAAGGGAATGGTGCTCACCAAAGACGCCTTCCTCAATCATCTCTATGGCGGCATGGATGAACCGGAGATGAAGATCATCGACGTCTTTATCTGCAAGCTGCGTAAGAAGCTGCAACTGGCGGGCGCTGGTCACCTGATCGGGACTGTCTGGGGGCGGGGCTACATGCTGCGTGACGAGGAGCGCGCTGCCGCAGTTCACCATCCAGCGAGGCTGTCCGCATCCATGAACCTTGAGTTAGAGAGACAACTGTCCGCGGCATGAGGAGTGTCCGTCATAACTGCCGCAGTGACCCAAACAGCACGATGCAGATCTGTTTGGGTCAAGGCTGCACGCGATCAATACGCCCTACACAGTAAACTGCTCAACAATGATCCGTTCAGAAAGGCTCTGACCAGGATCGAACAGCACGATCGTCTTAAGCGCCCGGTCTTCGCTCACCGCAACTGAAACCACATCCCGCACTTCGGTGAAGTCCGCAACCGCAGCAACCGGCCGCTTGTCACCTTCTAGGATTTGAAACTCAACATCCGCCGAGCTGGGGAGGAGCGCGCCACGCCATCGGCGCGGACGGAACGCGCTGATCGGTGTCAACGGAAGCAGATTTGCCGATAGCGGCACGATCGGCCCGTGCGCGGAGAGGTTGTAAGCGGTTGAGCCCGCCGGAGTTGAGACAAGTATGCCATCGCACACAAGTTCTGGCAGTCGGACCCGACCGTCAACCATGACTCGCACCTTGGCAGCCTGGCGCGTCTGCCGGAACAAGAACACATCGTTAAGCGCCAAGGCTTCTTCCACAAGGCCCGACTGCGTCACGGCGTGCATTCGCAGGGGATGCAAGACGGCGCCTTGTGACCGAACTAAGCGTTCCGGCAAGTCCTCCTCGACGAGAGGATTCATCAGGAAGCCAACAGACCCGCAATTGATCCCGTACACCGGCGTTCCTGCAATCAAAACGGTATGTAACGTCTCTAACATGTAGCCGTCCCCGCCGAGGCATACGACAACCTCTGCATCACTGGCGGGGACATTCCCATATCGACTTTCAAAACGCGCCAAAGCTTGTTGAGCATAAGGGTGATCGGCTGCCACGAAGGCTATCCGACGGAGGCGAAACCCCGGAGGCCAGACGGCGCTTAGAGTCCCCTCAGCAGCAGGGTGCAGCTCGGCGTTGCCTGATCCTTGAGACGCGTCCTCTGCCTGGTCCAGTGGTAGGCCGTTCCGAGAAGGGAAAATATCGGTCACGCCAGTTGCCGATGATCCATAATCGGAAAGCCTGAGCGAACCTGTCGGATGAGGGTTGTATCAATAGTGCCGACGATCCAGCCCGGGTGGTCCGATGCCGATGCGGTGACTTTTCCCCATGGATCGATGAGTGCTGAGTGTCCATAAGTCGAACGCGATGTTCCTCGGCCGTCGTAATGCTGGCCGCATGTCGCCGCCGCCGCCAGCCAGCATTGTGTCTCGATCGCGCGTGCGCGCAAGAGCACCTCCCAGTGCGCTTTCCCGGTTTCGGCCGTAAACGCCGCTGGAACAATGAGGAGTTCCGCACCAGCGCGTCTTAGCTCAAGGAACAACTCAGCAAACCGGATGTCATAACAAATCGACAATCCTGCTGTTATCGAGCCAATTTTCACCGTGGTTACGGAAGTACCCGCCGTAAAAGTGTCGCTTTCCCGATAACTTTCTCCATTCGGCGTAACAACATCGAATAAGTGGATTTTCCGATACCGTGCTTGTTCGACGCCATCAGGGCCAAATACAAGAGTTGTGTTGGCAATGCGCTCATCGACTCTCTCGCCAATCGAGCCGCCATGCACAAAGATACCCGCGGAATAGGCGACTTCCCTGAGAAAAGTGTAAGCGTCTCCTACGGGTTCGCTGCTGCCCTGCGCCGGCAGATATTCTGCCGCGGCTAGCTTTGAGGAACGGTCGCCGCCAAGGCACGGCCACATCTCCGGAAAGACAATGAGGTCGGGCTTGGAAGCCGTCAGCGCATCGTCGGCAAGACGGCGTGCTTGCTTGAGATTGTCGCCTTTGTCGCTTCCGGGCGACATCTGGATAATGCAAACCCGCAATCCATCCCTCCGCATCGTCCGTCGTGATCTGTTAGCAACTGGGTGATTGCCACGTTAGACATACGGTGCAGATCAATGCCCTAGTTCGTTGACATATCACGCTCTTTACCGGATTTGATCAACTCGAGGAGGTCATCCGGTATCTCTTCATAGAGCATCTGCTTATAGCGTTCTTGCAAGTTGCGCTGTAACCACGTCCGTACGACGGCGCTACTTAAAGCTGACACACGAAAGGACGATTGCTCTATCATGACATGATAGTAGCGCATGACCATAGCGAAAGGTTGCACCGTCTAGTGCATCCCAGATACGTCAAAAAAAAGCATGGATCTCCTACTGGCGCAATCCCGCTGCTAGTCGCTCAACATCTAAAATCGCCGGTGACTTCGGAAGACGGCTGGCGAGCAGTGCCTGCCGCCGAATGGCCTCACTGACGCCTGCGTCCTTTCGGATGATACCGCCAAGTGGTGGTGTGTGACCCAGGAACTTGGTGCAAGCCCGTGCGAGTGTCGCATAGGCCCGCTCTCCGCTACTGACGCTGGCCGCCTGATTGACAACAATTCGTATATCGGCGGGCAGGCTGCTGTCCGAGCCTAGAGCCGGACGGTCGCGTATGTGCAGCTTGATGACGGCATAAGCATCCGTGAGTGCCGTGGGCTCATCGGTCGTCACAACCAGCAGCGTGTCCGCCCATGCCGCGAGCCTCCGCGTTACCCGATCGATACCAGCGCCAAGATCCAACAGCACGGTGTCGTATGTGTCGAGACACCTTAACTCTGACAGTAGCTCATCGAGCGCTGACACTTCGAGGCCCGAGAACATCGTGCTGCCCGACCTGCCAGGCAGAATGCTGAAGCCCGGGTCTCTTCCCTCCTGCCCATGATAGTCGGTGATGGCATCTTGCAGTCCGACACGTCCGGCAACAACGTCACACAGGTCGCGACTGGGCGTAAGGCCAAGCTGAATGTCAATGTTGGCCAGCCCGAAATCGCCATCAAAGAGCAACACGCGGGCGCCGCAGCCAGCCAGGATGTGCGCCAGCGTTATCGAAAGCCACGTCTTGCCGACGCCGCCCTTGCCTGATGCGACGGCAACGACGCGTGCAGCGTGCAGCGGGACTGCGGCACTGCTCCGCATTGCAAGAACATTGTTCATGAGCGGAAGGCCTCATAGGCTGGGTGCAGCACGTCGTTGCGCTGCGATGTGAAGTGTCAAGGCGGAGCGGGTAATCAGGCCGGATGCAGGCTGCTGCACGCCGGTCGTTGCGGCGGCTCCAGACGCGTTCAAGCTGTCGCGTTGCAGACGTTGCGCGACGAAGCCCGGTGTGATTGCAATCAGTCCATCGGCGACGCCGCTCCCGATCCCAGCCTCTGTGAGCGCCAGACCGGAGGCCGACGCGGCACAGAGAACGCCGCCCAATCGTCGTGAGAGGTCTGTCCGCGTGGCAATCAGGCCCCGCGCGCCGAGATCGACATGCGCACAGGCGATTTCCTGCGCCTCATGTGGATCAAGTCCGCAGGGGAGTACCAGGACGAGGGCGGCACCTGATGCCTCCCGCAGCTCCCGCAATTCCGTCGATTGTTCCGCGTTCGCGAGATCAAGGCCCGGCGCATCGATCAGCACCGGCTGACCCGCGTCGCGCCGAGCGAGCGCCCGCCGCAGCATCTCGGCGGTGCTGGCTACGACCATGGTCAAGCCAAGCAATCGTGTAAAAGCCGCAAGCTGTTCGATCGCGCCGGCGCGTTTGCCGTCGGCCGTGATCACCAGTGGTTGTTGACCCGCCAGGACGAGACGAGTCGCCAGTCGCGCAACCGTCAATGTCTTGCCGCCGCCTGGTGGTCCAGCCAGCAGAAGCGGGTCGTCTCCACGATCGATCTGCAAATCGGCAAACCGGAACACGCGTGCGCAGGCGGTTTCCAGCGGCCCGGTCGAAAGGGCGGTCACGAGCGAAGGGGAGAGTCCATGCCAGAGCAATGCCGGACCAACCGCTTCGCTACTAGACCGATTTTGCCGGTTTGGCCTTGACGGAGTCCGGACCGCAAAGGGTTCGAGATCGTCTGGGTTTCCTGGAAGCGCGGAAGCGCGAAGCGCAGGAGCGTCGCTGGCCTCCAACGCAGCGGTCACTTCGACGTAATCGCCGCGGCGGCGATCAGACAGAATCAACGCGTCCGCGCCAAGTTCGGTGCGTATTCTGGCGATCGCCTCGGCGAGCGTAGGCGCTCGGAAAATCCTAATACGCATGAGAGTAGCTGCAAGGTGGCGGACAAATCGGTCGAGACCTCAGCATCAGATCGTCTCCAGAGTACGAATGCGCACTCGTGCAGAGATCTCGGATTGTGATAAAACCGATGTTGCCGGTCGCAGTCGCTCGACGATCGAGCGCATTGGCGCGCGAAGCGCTCCATTGACAAGGACAACGGGCGCCTCGCCGGCGGCGGCGGCGGCGTCGAGGGCTCCGCGAAGCTTTGGGATGAACTCATTCAACCGGCTAGGCGCCATCGCCAATTGTCGATCCTCGACGGGACCGACCAGACTTTCCAGGAATGCCGCCTCCCAAGTTGGGCTCAACGTCACAAGGGGTACGTAACCGTTCGGGCCGAGATGCGCGTCGCTGATCTGCCGTGCCAAGCGAACGCGCACGTGCGCCACGATCAACGGCACCGCGCGCAGGCCGCCGCCGCAGGCTTCCTGCACGCCTTCAAGAATTGTCGAAAGATCACGGATAGAAATACGCTCTGCAAGCAACGATTGCAGAATTCTCTGAACTGCTCCTGTTGAAACCTGCGACGGAATGAGGTCGGCAACCAGTTTCTGCTGTTCGCGCGGCATCTCGTCCAGCAACTTCTGCGTCTCGGAGTAGGACAGCAGCTCAGCCATCGTCTCGCGTACGACTTCGGTCAGATGGGTGCTCAGCACGCTTGCCGGGTCGACAACGGTGCACCCCTTGAACAAGGCGTCTTCCCTGCGAGCGGGATCAATCCACAAGGCCTGCAGACCGAATGCCGGCTCCACGGTTCGCTCGCCCGGCAGATCCGGAACGCCGCCTTTGGGATCCATCACCAGCAATCGGGTTGGTCGTATCTCGCCGCGCCCGGCGGCAATCTCCTTGATGCGGATGACATAGGTGTCCGCGCCGAGTTGCATATTGTCCTGGATTCGCACGGGAGGCAGGACAAAGCCCATTTCCTGCGCGATCGTCCGGCGCAAAGCCTTGATCTGCTCGGTCAAGCGCGGTGTTTCACCACCGGCCAACGGCAGCAGGCCATAGCCAAGCTCAAGGCGGATCATGTCGATCCGCATCGCGTCGGTGATCGGCGGTTCTGCCGTGTTGGAAGAGACGATCGATGCCGCCTCGGGGTCGGCAGGCGTGCTTGGAGCCTTCAGTCTTAGCCACGCAGCACCACCGGCAAGACCACCCAGGGCGAGAAAGGGCACCGTTGGAAGCCCCGGCATCAATGCCAAGACCACGGCCGCTCCGGCGGCAAGCGCCATCGGCTTGGGGTTGCCACCAAGCTGGCGTATCAAGGCGACATCAGCCGCGCCATCGGTGCCGCCCTTGGTGACGACGATACCTGCCGCGGTGGAGACCAGCAGGGCCGGGATCTGCGCGGTCAGACCGTCTCCGACAGTAAGAGTGGTAAAGGTTGCCGCCGCATCCGAAAACGCCATGCCATCACGGATCAGACCAATGGCAAGACCGCCCACGATATTGATGACGGTGATGAGCAGACCCGCAATGGCGTCGCCGCGCACGAATTTGGCGGCACCATCCATCGCGCCATAGAAACCACTCTCCTCCTCGAGTTCGCGGCGGCGCAGGCGGGCTACCTTCTCGGTGATGGCGCCCGAGGAGAGCTCCGCATCGATGGCCATCTGTTTGCCGGGCATAGCATCAAGGCTGAATCGGGCGGCAACCTCCGCAATCCGACCCGAGCCCTTGGTGATGACCATGAAGTTGACCACCAGCAGGATGCCGAACAGGATCAGGCCGATGACGACGTCGCCACCCATGAGGAAGCCGCCGAATGCGGCCACCACATGGCCCGCCGCGAGCGGACCTTCATTGCCATGGCTGAGGATCAGGCGGGTGGTTGCGACTTCAAGCGAAAGCCGCAGCAGCGTGGTGAGCAGGAGGATGGTTGGAAACGAGGTGAAGTCGAGTGGGCGCTGCAGGAATAGCGCCACCATGAGGATGAGCACTGACAAGGTAATTGACAACGAAAGACCGAGATCGAGCACGAATGTCGGCAGCGGCAGGATCAGTACTGACAGCAGCGCGATGACGCCAAGGGCCAGTCCGATATCCGAACCGGGTGAATAGAGCCGCAGCTTTCCGGCAATGGCGGCCAAGCCGCCCTTTGCGGCAACCGACTCAAGCGTGGCGCCACTCATCTGTCAGGCTGCCCAATTGCCAGCCGGCGGGGGCACCGACAAGCCCTGCCCAGCATAGTCACGCAGCTTATTGCGGAGAGCGCGTATCGATATGCCTAGGATCGTCGCCGCATGCGTGCGGTTGCCGAAGGTATGGTGCAGCGTCTCAAGGATGAGCGCTTGTTCGACATCATCCATACGACGACCAACCAGGCCGGATACCCCCCCTTTGCCGGACGCTCCAGGAGTCTTCGCCTCGGCGTGCTCCAGCCGAGCCGATCGAGTTGGCAACTCAAGAACCGACGCGGTAATCTCAGGACCGTCCGCAAGCAGAACTGCCCGATGCATAAGATTTTCCAGCTCGCGTACATTGCCTGGCCAGTCATAACGTAGCAGGCAGGCCGACGCCTCGTCGGTGAGACGACGCATCGGCAATCCGTTGAGCGCGCTGAAATGTGTGGCGTAATGCTCAGCCAGGACTGGGATGTCACCGGGGCGGGCACGCAGCGGCGGCAATTCCAGGTTAATCACGTTGAGTCGGAAGAACAGGTCTGCCCGGAAGCGACCAACGTTCGTCTCGGACGCTAGATCACGGTTGCTGGTGGCGAGGATACGGACATCAATCTTCACCGGTGAACTGCCGCCAAGTCGGTCGATCTCGCGCTCCTGAATGGCACGCAACAGCTTGGCTTGCAGCCTCAATTCCATCTCGCTGATCTCGTCGAGAAGCAGGGTGCCGCCGTCGGCTGCCTCGAACTTGCCGATGCGCCTTGCCACAGCCCCGCTGAAGGCACCCTTTTCGTGTCCGAACAATTCGGACTCCAGGAGGTGATCAGGGATCGCCGCGCAATTGAGCGCTACAAACGGGCGTTCTGCGCGCGCCGAGCAACTGTGGATATGACGAGCCAGCACCTCCTTTCCGGTCCCGGATTCTCCCGTAATCATCACCGAAGCCGCCGCCGAAGCCACCTGTTGAGCGCGACGAAGCACTGCGATCATCGCAGGATCGCGCGCGATGACCCGAAGTGCCTTTCCGGCCGCCGCCTCGAGAATGGCCGCGATCAGCTCGGGATCGGGCGGCAACGGCAGGAAGTCCTGCGCTCCATCACGAATCGCCTGGAGCGCCGCGTCGGCTTCCGTCTCGAGTCCACAGGCGATAACGGGAACGATGATGCGCTCATTAGTCAACGCGCGCACCAGCCGACCGATCTCCTGCCCTATCTCGCAGAGCACCAGATTAACCCCGGCGTCGCGCCTGAGATGGATGATTGCGCTTCCGACATCGTCGGACTGATCAAGCCGGGCGCCGCGTGCCGCAGCGATCGCCGCCGCACGGCCGAGCTCTCCCGCCAGCGATCCGATGATCAAGACACGCATATCATGTGCCTCGGTCTCCCTTAACAATCTCCGTCATTGTAACACCGAGCCGGTTCTCGCCAACCATCACCACCTCGCCCCGCGCCACCAGCCTGTTGTTGACGTATATGTCGATTGCCTCGCCGATTTTTCGGTCGAGCTCAACGACCGCCCCGCGACCGAGCTTCAGCAGTTGGCTCACCTGCATCGTGGATTTACCAAGTACCGCGCTCACCGTTACCGGAATGTCATAGACTGCTCCGATGTCATGCGTGTTTCGCGCCGACGAGATGTCCTGAGTCACCGGAACATCCGAGAGCTCGGTCAAGTCAATGTCATTGGACATCAGACTTCTCCTGCTGCTGTGTCTCGCGCCCGTTCTCAAGCATGGCAACCACTGCGTTCCGAATGTTTGCGCAAACACCGTTTGTGTCGCGGAGGGCCAACCCGTTCTGCCAGCCAATGGCAATATCGCCCGCTGCCATGTTTGGCGATTCTGTCCAGGTCACCTGTGTCTCCGCTCCTTCCAAGAGCATCGTAATCTCCGCCTCTATCATCTTTCTCATTGCTGGATTGACACGGATTTGTAGCTCCGGCATTTGGCGTGCGATCGGAAGCAGGCGATGCAGTATCGCCCGAAGGTCGGTCTCAGCCCGACGCGAGCACAGTTCGGGCAAAGCGGTGCTCAGGAGCGACACCGTGGTCTCGGCAAGTTCCACCATACTCCGCTCAACAACGTGCTTAGCGTCTTCATGTGCCAAGCGTATCTCCTCGGCGATTGTTGCGAGTACATTGTTCTTTGCCACTGTCTGAGACTGCGCGCTCGCCAGTCGCTCTGCATCACGGCCCTCCTTCCAAGCCTGTTCGACAGCAGACCGTAACTCCTCAAGGCTGAAGCTTGGCACCTTGACCGGTGGCTCAGGCGCCGTCTGCACGCTGGGCACCGGAGACGTGGGCTTTGCTGGCGCCTCATCGAAGTCTTCGGCATACAGAACGCCGGACAGAGCCGAGGAAAATGGGTTTCTCGCCGTCATGTCAGAGTACCATCTGCTCGTCTTTGCGGTCATTGATCTCGATTTCGCCCTGCTGTGCCAAATCCTTGGCAAGCGCCACGATCTGCGCCTGGGCCTCATCGACATCACGCAAGCGTACCGGACCGAGTGCCGCGATCTCATCACGCAGCAGCTTGCCAGCTCGTTCCGACAAGGTGGAAAAGAACAGGGTGCGGATCTGCTCGGAAGCGCCTTTCAATGCAAGGGGAAGCTTGCTCTTCTCGATGACACGCATCAGTCTCTGGATAGCGTCCGGCGGCAATCTCGACAGATCATCAAAGGTGAACATCAGGGACTTTACTCGTTCCGCGGCTTCAAGACTACGGTCTTCGAGGGCTGCCATGAACCGGCCCTCAACTTGTCGGTCGAGATTGTTAAAGATGTCGGCGACCAGTTCATGGCTATCCCGACGCGTGCTGCGGGCTAGGTTCGACATAAACTCGGAGCGTAACGTTCTCTCCACGCTGTCCAACACGTCACGTTGGACGCTCTCCATACGCAGCATGCGCATCACGACTTCCATCGCAAACCCGTCTGGAAGCAAGCCAAGCACGCGGGCGGCATGATCCGATCGGACCTTACTGAGGACGACGGCGACAGTCTGCGGATATTCATTCTTGAGGTAATTGGCGAGGACCCCTTCGTTCACATTGCCAAGTTTGTCCCACATGGTGCGACCAGCCGGACCGCGAATTTCCTCCATGATTTGATTGGCGCGCTCGCGCGAGAGCGTCTTCAGCAGCAGTCGCTCAGTACTGTCGAAGCTGCCAACGAGCGTTCCGGCCGAGCCGATGTTCTTTGAGAAATCAACACATAGCTTCTCGACAACTTCTGCTGGAACACTACCAAGCTGCGCCATGGCCAGAGAGATTTCCTTGATCTCTTCTTCATCCATCATCTCGAATAACTTGGAGCACTGCTCCTCGCCGAGAGCAAGCATGAGGACGGCTGCCTTTTCCGCTCCGGTCATGGACGTGTTTGCCGTCCTTGTCGCCATCTCAACGTGCCTCCTGCTCGTTGCCAAGCCAACTGCGCAAGATCGAGAGACTCTCCTCTGGATGCTTGCTCACAAGCTCGACGATCTGCCGTATCGATGAGGCTCGTAATCTGCCGTCGATGTTGGCGATGCTGACCATGCTGTCGTCAGCGAACTCGGTCTCGTCTGTAGCGGGCGGAGGGAGGGCGAGCCCGCCTATGGTTGATTGCGGTCCGCTCAGCGCCGGGCGCCGCGTCTGATCATAGGAGAGGCCGGCGCCCAGAGCCGACAGTCCGACCGACGGATCTGCACTGACCGCGGTCGCGCCCTCCGGACCGGTCAAGCGCATCACCATCGGGCGTACAACGAAGAGGAGCGAGACCAGTACAAAAAGCCCGACAAGGCCGCTCTGACCGAGATGGACCACATCATCACGGGACAGATGAAGTCCGAACAACCCCGCCGCGACGGGGGCGGTTTCTGGGAGATCTGGAAGCGCGAAACGCATGCTGACAACGCTGACTGCATCACCACGCTTGGCATTGAACCCGATAGCGCTCTTGACCAGCGTTGCGATCTGGTCGAGCTCGGCTTGGCTGCGAGGCCTCCAGAGCGGCTTGCCGTTCGACTCGATGGTGGTCGTGCCGTCAACCATGACAGCCAGGCTGACCCGCGCGACTCTGGGCTGATCCTCAATGACTGTCCTGACGGTCTTTCCAATCTCATAATTGCTTATTTCGTTTTGTTTGTCGTCCTGGCTCCCAGACTGTGCCGAGCCAGCGTTTGCGTTCGGCAGGTTGTTCTGTACGGAGGTGTTTGGCTGAGCTTCGGTGTTGCGGCTTTTATCGGAGGTGGTCTGCTGCGAGCGGAGCACCTGCTGGTCAGGATCAAAGCTCTCGTGGGTCTCGCGTATCTGATCGATGTCCATCGTCACGGCGGCTTCCGCACGTACATGGTCGGCACCGAGCGTCGGCGTCAGCATCTCTTCGACCGCACGCGAAAGGCGGAGTTCGGTTGCCTGTCTCAGCTCGTCAACGCTGCGTGCGGCGCCGAGCACGCCGGTTGGCTGCCCGGCTCTGGCAAGCACGTCTCCTCGGCTGTCCACGACGGCAATATTTTGCGGCTTGAGCTCGGGCACTGCGGCGGAGACAAGGTTGAGGATCGCTTGTACACCCTCGGGATCAAGTCGCGCCGAGCCGACCATGGACAGCAGCACGCTGGCTTGCGCAGGCTGCTGTTCCGAGGCGAAGGGTTCACGGTGCGGCAGTACAAGGTGGACCCTTGCGCCGCGTATGCCGTTGATCAGCAGGATCGAGCGCGTCAGTTCGCCTTCAAGCGCCCTCGTTTGATTGATGTCCTGCTCGAATTGCGTCGCGGTAAAGCTGTCGCTGCGATCGAAAATCTCGTAGCCGACCGAACCTCCAGCGGGCAGGTTGGTCTTGGCGAGCAATAGCCTGGCTGATGCGACTTCGTCCGCGGGCACCAGGATTTCGTCGTTCTGGCCGCCGAGCTGATGCTGGATGTGAGCCTTGTCGAGCGCCTCGGCGATCTGGCCGACATCATGGAGATCGAGATTGCCGTAAAGCAAGGCCATGGGCGGAGTGCCGCTGCCATGCAGCGTCAGCATCGCCAGCATCGCCAGCATGCCGACGCCTACCGCTCCCATCGTCGCCAGCCGAGCCGCACCCAGCGACTTCAGGCCGTTGAGGAACGCCTTCATCGCTTTGTTGGGGTCCGCGGCGCATGGTGGCTGATCTCGGGCATGAGCCTGTTCCGCAGTGTCGTCGAGCGAGGGCCGGACATCCTGGCCCATGCCTGATTATGACTGAACGCCCTTACTGAAACGTTAATCACCCGGCAGTTTTTGCCGCCCGGGTGCGTCAGGTGCCGGCTTGCACTGAACTGACGCTGTTCATATCGACGCTGTCGCTGCCAAGCTGGAGGAGGATATCGCCGCCGCTCGCCTTGGCGATCCCAGTTATCTTCCCGCTTGCGGTAAATGACACCGGTGTTACATTCCCGGAACTGTCTACCGTCTGCACAGCGATGCCATAAGAGCCATCGGGCAGCGTGTTGCCCGAGTTATCCTGGCCATTCCAGGTCCAGGTGTTGCTTCCTGGGGCGGACGTCTCCTGTACGGTGCGGACGACATTGCCTGAAGCATCGGTGATGGCGATGGCAATCGGCTCGGCGCTGGCGGTGGTAAATGCAATGTTGGCGCTGCCTGACTGCAGCGGGATTTGTGCACCGGAGAAGGTGGCGGTCTGGCCGACGAGTCCGCCGTCCGCCGTCGCTTGGCCATTCTGAGTCATGGAAATCAGTTGTCCGAGATTGGCGTTGGTGCTGACCTGCTGCTGTACGCCGGCAAAGGTTGCAATTTCACTGGTGAACTGATTGGAATCCATCGGTGAGCTGGGATCCTGGTTCTGAAGTTGGGTTGTCAGCATCGTCAGGAACGAGTTGAAATTGCCCGCAATGGATGTCATTGCGCTGGAGGCGGCAGAACTTGCATCGGCTGCCGCGGAATTTGTGCCGCTGGCTGCGCTGGAGGCGGCGCTATTGGCTTGGGCGGCCTTTTCGGTAGCAGTGAGAAGGCTTTTGGAAGATGTGATGCTGCCGCTCATGGTTCTGTTCGTCCTTTGATCGTGGTTCAGGCGGTGATGTTCAGGCCGCTGAGCCGCCAGTGGCGTGTTTCGGCTACGGGCGTTGCGGAATCAGAGGCGTCGCTCTCGTCTCTTCCAGGGCTGGATGGCTGGCCGTTCTGATCGCGTCTCCAGGCTTGCTGCTGGCCATTGGCGGTATTGCCGCCCTGAAATGGCGAGGCCGATGGACCATTCTGAACCTGGAGGTCAGGGGCTATGGCCATTGTTGCCACAAAGCTCATGGTTCGCGCGTCGGAAGGAACATGCGCGGCATCGAGCGCCGCGTGCAGGTGGTGGGCATTCTGTGAGAGTTCTTGCAGTGTTTGCGGCTCGCTGGCTGCGACCGTCACCGTTGTCGACCCATCCGCCGCTCGGGCTACATGGATGTGCACTTCGCCCAAGTCGCGCGGATGTAACGAGACGGTCATCTCATTGCTGCCGTCGGCGTGCGAGGCGAGCGAAATGAGTTCCGGCGCTACCTGATCGGCGGCAGTCTGCCGACGCTCCACGTTCGACGCTCCGAGTGCGGCCCGCGGCGCCGCCACAGGCGCTACGGGCGCGGCCGGAGTGGCGACCGGATCGATCTGAAGCGGCACGGCTGCGCTTACGGTGGTCCGATCGCTGGATGGCTCCGCGGGAGGTGTGTCCGCGAGGCGAGCGTGGCTGCCAAGTGGAGGCGCACTGGCCGTCTGGGAGAGATTGGCAGCTTGAGGTATCGATCCCCTTTGGTCGGATATCGACGAGGGGAGTGCCTGTGACTGTGCCGGATGCATCTCGTGCGGCAACATGGCGTGGCCAGAGAATGAGAGCTGACGCGGCAAATCGCCCGGACTCGCGGCCGCTTTTTCCGTGGCATTCGGCGTCTTTGCTGGGAGCGGCTCTTTGCCTTGCTGGCTGTGACCAATCGGAGCCTCGTGTGAGACGCTTCGCGCCTCGCTGGCGACGATGAGGGGTTTGGCCGCCGGGAGCGCTTCACGCGGCGGCGGACTGACGGGACCGGCAAGCCGTGGCGCCGGCGCCGGCGGTGGCACCATCATGGCCACAATCGCGGACGTTGGCGGCACTTCGGTTGACAGGGACTCGGTTTGAGCTGGCTGGTCCCGACGGGCAGGCAGAGCGCGCTTCTCAGGCATTTCCTGACCCCGATGCGCCGCGACGGGAGTTTGCGTTGTCGACGCTGCTACCGGGAGAGCGGAAGGCTCCTCGACGGCGCGTGCGCATTTCTGATCTCCCGAATGAACCGCCTTTGGCTGAACGGCCGCAGACGACCCGCCCACGACCGCTGCTGATATCGGTGCAGGTACAGAAGAACTCTTTCCGTTCAGTAAACTTTTTGGCGTCAAGGCATCAAGAGCTGCCTCAAAGCATCGGTGAGGCGATGACGATGTGGCATGATGCACGCCTGCAGTGCCCACCCGCATTTGCGTCGGCGCCGCTGGAACTGCCAGTGTCACGAGAGAAGAAGTTTTCATCACGAGCCGGCTGTCTGCAAGCCTTGGGCCAATCCGACGCGCCGCACGAAAGCGCTCCAACGCGTCCAGACGAGACGACAATGCCGGGCAAAATCTGCCGGTCGGCACGAGAAGTCGCTAACCCGCACTCCGCAACACCGCTGATTTCCGTCATTTCAGGTTGGCACATTTCATGCTGTCTCGCTTTGCACGATCCCGGTCGAACAAGGAGAAGCAGCATGTCAGTCTTTAGTGGAATGAACACGGCGGTAAGCGGCCTCACCGCGCAATCCGTCGCGTTCACCAACATCAGCAACAACATCGCCAACAGCCAGACCGTTGGCTACAAGGCAACGGACACAGACTTTTCGGACCTCGTCGAAGCGTCCGGCGCGCTTGAGGGTCAGTCTGGAAACGTTATTGCTACAACACAATATGAAAACCAAGCGCAAGGAACGATTACCACTAGCTCTGCCAATGCGGCGTTGGCAATCAACGGCACCGGTTTCTTCGCAGTCAGCGAAGTCAGTGGCTCGTCGACGACCACCACTCCGTCCTTCAGCAACACGCAGTATTACACCCGCGCGGGAGATTTTTCCTCAAATGTCAATGGCTATCTCGTCAACAGCGCCGGAGAGTATCTGGACGGTTACATGGTGAGTCCGACCACGGGGCAGCTCAACACAAGCAGCCTCGTGCCGATCAATGTCAACAACGTAACGTACCGGCCGACCGCGACCAGCACCGTCACGATGTCGCCGACGCTGCCCGGTGTCTCCGCTCTGACAGCCGGCGCCACCGGCACGCCGCAGACGTCCAGCCAGACCGTCTATGACAGCAACGGCACGGCCCAGAAGCTTGGCCTGACCTGGACGCAGACCGCGGGCGCCACCGCGGCGACAGCCACGACGCCGGCTACTGGAAGCACCTGGAGCCTCAGCGTCTCCGGAACCAATTCGGCGGCGGCGCCAACCGCTACCGTCACCTTCAACACAGACGGTACTTTGCAAGCCATCACGCAAGGCAATCCGGCTGCCACCATCTCAGCCGCAGGCTCCCAGGCGAGCTTCAACATCGGCTCGGTCGGCACCGACGGCGCCAACACAATCAACCTCAATCTGGGAACAATCGGAGGTGCCGGCGGAACCAACGTGACGACCGCAAGCGGCGCCAGCTTCAATCCCGGAACGCCAACGCAGAACGGCACCGCCGCTGGCAACTATACCGGGTTCACGACAGAAAAAGATGGCTCGATCCTCGGGACATTTGATAACGGCGAGACGCAGCTCATCGGCAAGGTTCCGCTGGCAACGTTTGGCGACGCAAACGGGCTGCAGGCTCAAGACCGACAAGCCTACACCGCCACTGCCGCCTCCGGCGTCGCCTCCATGCAGCTCACGGCGCAGAACGGCGCGGGCACGCTGGAGACGGGCTCGGTCGAAGGTTCGACCACAAGCCTTGATACCGACCTCACCAAGCTCATCGTCGCGCAGCAGGCTTATGGGGCAAGTGCCAAGGTTGTCACGACGGCGAACGACATGCTGCAGACGGCACTTGGAATGAAGCAGTGATGTTTACCAATAGTTAGTCTTTCTAGGTGCAGGATAGCGCCGAATGAATCTGACGACATCGCTTTCGATTGCCTCGAGCGGCCTGAGCGCGGTCCAGTACGAACTGGCCGTGGCATCACAGAACGTGGCGAATGCCAGCACGCCTGGCTACGTCACGGAAGTGGCCAACGTCGCCTCGAGGGACGCAGGAGGACAGGGCAGCGGCGTCGTCATCCAACTGACATCGCGGGCAGTCAACACCACGTTGCAAAACGCGTTGTATCAGCAGAACGCGGCCGTCGCCGGACTGAACGTGACCACCAACGCGCTGAACGCGGTCAGCAGCGTGCAGGGCTCGACGAGCGCCGGCCCGGGCGCAAGCGGCACATTGTCCGATAACCTTGGAAATTTGCAGAATAATCTTACAACCTTGGAATCGAACCCGTCGAACGCGACACAGCAACAGGCAGTCGTCGGCGACGCAGCGACCCTCGCGGGCACGATCCAGACGTTGTCCAGCACCTATCAGACACAGCGCCAGGATGCGCAGGCGGCGATCGTCTCCAACGTCGCTTCGATCAATAACAGTCTCAGCACGATCGGCACGTTATCGCAAAACATCGTTAGCTTGCAGGCCTCGGGTCAGGATACGGCCAACCTCCAGAACCAGCGGTCCGCGGCCTTAGCCACCCTGTCCTCGCTCCTGAATGTCAATTTCACCGAGACGGCATCAGGCAACATGGTCGTGACCACCGCCAACGGGCTGGTGCTTCCGACGAATGCGAATTCCGGCCCGCTCTCCACGCAGGCTGCAACCATCGGTGTCTCAAACTCCTACCCGGGAACGATCCCGGGGATTGAGCTTGATGGGCAGGATGTCACCACCTCGCTCACGGGCGGCTCGCTGGGCGCGAACATCACCTTGCGCGACACCACGCTGCCGACCATGCAGGCGGAGCTGGACTCCTTCTCTTCGACGCTGGCAACGCGCTTCTCGGCGCAAGGTCTGACGCTGTTCACGGATGGCTCCGGCAACAGCCCAGGCGCCGATCCGACCCAGCCGCCGCCGAGCGGCCAGCTCGGCTTCTCCGGCAGCATCCAGGTCAATCCCGCGGTCATCGCAAATCCGGCTCTGGTTCGGGACGGCACACAGGCGATCCAGGACCCGACACCGGGAGCCGTGATCACGCCGGGAGCGGTGTTGACCGGGGCGGCGGCTTTCACGCCAAATCCTCCTGGCGGCCCCGTCGGGTTCACCACGCTGATCTCACGAGTTCTGACAAACACACTCGGCACCACGATCGCCCCCGGCACGACGCAGCCTGCGCCAACCGGGATCGGCCTCGGGGCAAACGGCACGCTGTCGGCTCCTTACTCCGGCGATGGCAGCCTTGCGACCCTGGCGACCACCCTCACCAGCAGCCAGGCCCAGACGATCGCCGACGCGACAGCGCAGCAGACCAGCCAGTCCGATATCCAGGCAACGCTGCAAGGACAATTGACGACCAGTTCCGGAGTCTCGGTCGATGATCAAATGGCCAATGTGGTGACACTGCAAAACGCCTATGAGGCCAATGCCAAGGTCCTTGCCGCGGTGCAGACCATGTTCACCGATCTGATCACGGCAATCAACTAGAGACATGTGCAATGTCGATTTCGATCAGCAACAGCCTGTCGATCATGCCGAACCTGCTCTACGGTGTCGATCAGTTGTCTGCCCAGAACAATGTTCTGACCGCCGAGGAAAGCACCAACGTCGCCGCGGACAGTTTTTCCGGCCTTGGCGATCAGACCTATAGCGCGCTGAACCTGGAGCCTCAGATCACCGCGCTGGGCGCCTGGCAGACCAATCTTACGCAGAGCCAGACCAAACTCGCGACGACACAAAGCGCCCTGGGCAGCATCAACACCATAGCAGCCAACCTGCAGAACTCGCTGACCAGTCTCGCCAGCCTGAACTCGCCAAGCGGCATCACCGCGGCATCAAGCACGGCAAAGCGGGAGCTGACGCAGCTCACATCGCTGCTCAACACGCAAAGCGGAAACACCTACGTTTTCGCTGGCACCGCGTCCGACCAGCCGCCGGTGAGCAGCACCGATCTCGCCTCGACAAGCATGGTCTCGAGCATCATGAGCGCGGTTGCCGGCGTGGGAGCCTCGGGAGCCGCCGCCACCGAAGCCGCGACGCTGGCGCTTGCCAGTGACAACAGCGCCGGCAACAGCGTCTTCTCGTCGCAGCTTTCGACATCGGCGCCGCTTGCCGCCGGCCTCGTGCCACAGGTGCAGGTCGGCCAAAGCGACGTCATTGCGAACGGGGTGGTCGCCACACAGGGAGGGCCTGCTACCGCGCAGAGCACGGGCTCGCCGATCCGCGATCTGATTTCGGCTCTTGCCACGGTGGCGGGGCTCTCCGGAGCCGACCCTACCAGCGCCGGCTTTACGCGGCTTGTCTCGGACACGGCCAATCAGATGCAGGGCGTGAGCGCGGGCATACAGGGACTGATTGCCACGGTGGGCGAGACGCAGGCGAATGTCACCACGCAAGGCACCAGCCTCTCGGATGCGAGGGCTGCGTTGCAGGCCCAGCTCAACACCATTATGGATACCGATCAGGCCACAGTACGCTCGCAGCAGCTCGCCGTGCAGAACCAGTTGACCGCCAGCTACAGCCTGATCTCCGACATGAAGACCCTTACGCTTGCGCAGTACCTCTGATCAGCAGTACGGGAGAGGGGCGACAAGTCTCGGGAGACTGCCTGACAGGCGTCCGGCATCTTCCGTAAGGGGCGCACGTTTCGATGCAGTCATCTCGCGGCGCATAGATCAGAAATGAACAGTGCTCAAGACAAGGAGCTTGGCATGGGAAAGCCTGTGGGCTTTCTCCTTCTGACAATGCTTGGCATAACCGGTTTGGTCCTGCAACTCCGGTCGAAGCAGAAGCGCAGCGCAGCACCCGGCACTCCCGTGGCCGCGTTAGAGCATGTCTCGGTCTTCGCTGGCGATAAACCGCACGTTCCTGGCGATGAGGCCGAATGGCCTACCGGAATCCCGCCACGTGGCTGGTGGCAGATCGCTAAACGCGTATTCAGCGAGATTTTCAGCGACCGGGTTCTTGCCGAAGCGGCCGGTGTGACGTTCTACGTTCTTCTGGCTATCTTCCCCGCTCTTGCCGCCCTTGTGTCGATTTATGGGCTGATCGCCAATCCCAAGACGATCTCAGATCAGCTCTCCGCCGTATCGGGTGTTCTTCCCGAGGGCGGCATGAACATACTGCATGACCAGGTCACAGCGCTGGTCAGCAAGCCGTCCGGCGGTCTTGGCCTGCGCGCCATCCTCGGTCTGCTGACCTCGATCTGGAGTGCGAATGCCGGGATGAAGGCGCTCTTCGACGCGCTGAACGTCGTCTATGATGAAAAAGAGCAACGTAGCTTCGTCCGCCTGACGCTGTTGACGCTTGCCTTCACCTTGGGGGCGCTGATCTTCCTGATCGTTGCGATCAGCGGTGTGGTGGTGTTGCCGGCGGTCCTTGGTTTTCTTGGGCTGGGCGATACCGCCGCCACATTGCTGAGCGTGTCACGGTGGCCATTGCTGCTGGTCGTGCTGTCCTTGTTTCTTGCTCTTGTCTATCGCTACGGGCCGAGCCGGAAGCAGCGGCGCTGGCGATGGGTCAGTGTCGGCGGACTCGGCGCCACTGTGCTCTGGTTGATTGTTTCTCTTGCCTTCTCCTACTACGTCCAGAATTTTGGCAGCTACAACAAGACCTATGGTTCCCTTGGCGCGGCGGTAGGCTTTCTCACGTGGATCTGGCTCTCGATCTCCGTGGTGTTGATCGGCGCGGAACTCGACTCCGAAATGGAGCATCAGACCGAACCTGACGCCAGCACCAAGGCGGCTGCGTAGCCGGATCGGTTCACGCGGGCGCGGCTTAGGTCGGATCGTCAAGCCAACACCGAATTCTCCGCTGGCGTTTGCCCGACCCAAAGGTCTGCAAAACGCCATGGCACTGTCGGAGGCTACACGCCGGCGGCGCCAGTCAGCGCCGCGAAGAGGGCTTGGCCATTGGGACGGCCGAGACCACTGCACGCATTCCAGCCGGGGCCGGCATCGTAGCCAATGATGGAGCCTTCCGGCCTATTGTTGCCCTGGGTGATCTGCGTCGTCAGACCGGTGTTGGACTTGCTATCGGCGTAGAGCGTGGTGGGCAGAAAGCCGAGCGGTTTGGCTGCCTTCTGGTTGATCAGTGCCGCGAGGCCGGCCCAGAGCGGCGCCACCGCGCTGGTGCCGCCAACGACTTCGTTCTGCCCGTCCACTACCACGATGTAGCCGCTCGCCGGCGCCGCGTTGCCGGCGACATCGGGCACGCCACGTCCCTTGCGGCCGCCATTGACGCTCGGCGGCAGCGTCACGTCTGCCTGGAAAGCGGGCACACCAAACAGGTCGCTGATGCCGCCGCCGGTGCCGCTGGTCTGATCGTTCCAGACCACCTCCTCTGTTATGGTGTTGCCGCTGACGGTGATGTGGGTGCCGCCGCAGCCGGTCGCATAAGGCGAGGAAGCCGGGAAGTCGACATGCGCCGCGCCGTCGGTCTCGCCGTCGGTGGCGAGGTTGTCTCCGGCCGCGACGAACACGGACAAGCCCAGTGCGGCCGCCTCCTGCAGCACTGAATTCATCGTGGTCACGGCCTGCGCCTGATACTGATCCTCGGCACTGCCCCAGGAAATCGAGATGATCGACGGCTTGTTGGTGGTGTCGTGCGTCGCCTGCGAGATCGCGTCGGCGAAGCCGGCATCGGTGTTGGGCGCGAAATACACCACGATCTCGGCACCGGGGGCGACGCCGCCGGCGACCTGGATGTCGAGCGCCACCTCGCCGTCCGCGTCCGAGCCGCTCTGATCGTTGATGCCGCCATCGACCGACACAGAGATGACGCGCGGCGCGGTCAGCTTCATCGCCGCGAAAGCAGCGTTGATGTCGCTGGTGTTGAAGCCGCCGCCGAGTTCGATCAGGGCGATGGTAACGCCGGTGCCGTCGACGCCGGTGGGAAAGTCATAGAGTGCCGCCAGCTTGTTCGGCTCGAAGCCGGCCGGCTGCGCCACTCTCGGGCGCACGATATGCGTGTGTGCGACCGGCCGTCCGTCAAGTCCGAGCACAGATTGGATGATGCCGTGCAGATGGTCGGGAACGCTGATGCTGCCGGAGCGGCCATGATAGTGATTGCCGTCCTCCTGGTAGCAGGCGAGCTTGGTGCCGAAAGCCGCTTCCATCGCCGATACCGGTCCGGAGGCGCGGATCATGCGCCGGGCAGGATCGACCGACATGACCGTGAGCCCGTATCTTGAGAGGAATTCCTCGACGGCGCGGAAATCCTGCTGGTGCGTGGCTGCACGCTCCTGAGCGACTGCCTGGCGTCGCTCTTCAACGCTGCCGGTCAGCGCGGCGGCGGCGGAATGCCGCGGCTGTAGATAGATGCTGATGTCGATCCGAGCGCCTGTCGGCATCACGCCCATCTCGCGGGCCTGCTTCGGCGCGTTCAGATGGCTGCCGGCGATTTCCTTACGGGCGGGGCTGCCTGTCGCGGTCATGACACGTCCTTCTCCATTGGTGTAATGGTCCCGTGCGACCTTCGCGTGACCCAAACGGCGGATGCAACCGCTTCAGCGATGTCGGGAGTTGCAAGGATAGTTTTTTGGTTAACGCGCCAGCACCGGATTACGATGCCTTTCTGCTTCGGCCAGGAGGCGGGACGAAGCGAAAGGTGACAATGCGACTTTTGACGCTGATCGGGGGGCTGCTTGGCGCCGTCCTTGCCGCCTGGTTGCTGCGGCGGTTCGGTTTCGACCATGTGTTGGCGCTGTTGGAACAGGCGGGTTGGGGCATCCTCCTCGTAATCTGCCTGCGTCCAGTGCAAATGCTGTTCTCCGCCATCTCCTGGCGCGCGCTTGCCGGCCGTACGCCGCCGCTTCCATCCTTGCCAATGTTCCTGCTGTTGCGCGCGATCCGCGAAGGGGTGAATAACCTGCTGCCGGTGGCGCAGGTCGGCGGCGAGTTCGTCGGCGCCCGACTGCTCACCCGTCTTGGACTGCCGTTGGTGCGCTCGATCGCCTGCACGATTTGCGATCTCACCGCCGAGATGGTGACGCAGGTTCTGTTCACCGTCATCGGGCTGCTCACGCTGCTTTCGCTGCTTGGCAGCAACCAGGTCACCGACGAGGTGATTGGTGGACTTGGTCTTGCCTGCGCGGTTGCGCTCAGCTTCGTCATCGCACAATGGCTTGGTCTGGCCAGCCTGGTCGAACGCGGCTTGATACGGCTCGCCGCCCGGTTCGGCTGGAGCGGCATCAGCGACCTTGGCGGACTACATCAGGCTATCACCGGATGCTACCGCTCGCCACGCAAGATGGGCGTGGCGTTGGTCAGCCAGATGGTGTCATGGCTGCTCGGTTCGATCGAGATCTGCATCGCGCTGCATTTCCTCGGCCACGACGTCAGCCTGGGGGCGGGTCTGGTGATCGAAAGC
This sequence comes from uncultured Acetobacteraceae bacterium, assembly GCA_964246745.1. Lineage (GTDB taxonomy): Bacteria > Pseudomonadota > Alphaproteobacteria > Acetobacterales > Acetobacteraceae > Lichenicoccus. The sequence goes on along the minus strand of CAXTRK010000010.1, from coordinate 63,944 downwards.
TTGAGCCAGGCAGCGAAGTCTGCCGGCTTCGCCGTGCCGGGTGCCCTCGGCGTCTCGGAAGGAGCCTTCATCATCGTGGGCGGACTGTTCGGTCTTTCACCGCAAATGTCGATTGCATTGGCGCTGATCAAGCGGCTGCGCGAGATCGCGCTCGGGTTGCCGGCCCTGGCGGCATGGCAGTGGCTGGAACACCGTGTCGGCCGCGCCGCGCTGCGCCAGGAGCAAAGCGACGCTGTTCCGCGCGGCGGACGGTGATCTGGACACCTAACCCGACGCTGGTCTAGAGCAACATCAAGTTGCTCTATTTATTACGTTGCTAGGCAATCTTGGTGCGGCGCCCCGTGGAGGCTGTCCCTGAATCGGAGATGGCGCGTGATCCCTGGCTGCCGGCCGTTGTCGTGCATTGAGTTCGGATGCTAGCGGGGCCGCTTGGCCGTCTGGTGGGATGGTGCGCGCGCAATGCCTTGCTCGTCGTGCTCATCGCCATAGTGCTCGGCACCGGCGCCGTGATGACCACCAGAACGCGGCTGGGTGTCAACACCGACACCGATCAGCTTTTCTCGGCCTCGTTGCCGTGGGAGCACCGCTCAAACCTGCTTGCCGCGGACTTTCCGCAAAACAACCACCTGCTCATCGCCGTGGTCGACGGCAACATCCCCGAAGAGAAGGAGGAGACCGCAGCCGGGCTTGCCGCAGCGCTGCGCAAGCAAATCCATCTGTTTCAGACCGTCCGGGTGCCGAGCCAGAACCCGTATTTCGTGCGCAACGCGCTGCTATTCCTTGATCCCGGGCCGCTGCAGAACCTGCTGGACTCCACGCTCAACGCGCAGCCCTTTCTTGGCCAATTGGCAGCCGATCCCTCGGCGCGCGGGCTGTTCGACGCGCTTGGCCTGATCGGCAAGGGAGTGGCGGACGGCGACGTCAACACCCATACATTCCAGGAGCCGCTCCATGCGTTTGCCGCAAACCTGACGGCGGCGGCCGCTGGTCATCCCGTGCGGTTGTCCTGGCAGCGCCTGCTCACCGCGAGTCTTACCGATCAGGGTGGCCAATATCAGTTCGTCATCACCCAGCCACGGCTCAATTACGGTTCGTTCGCGCCGGGCGGAGAGGCAACCGACGCGATGAAGCGGGCCATCGCGTCGCTGCCCGACGTGAAATCCGGCGTCGCCCACGTCTATATCACCGGCTCGGTGGCGATCGACGACCAGGAGTTCGCGACCGTCGCCAAGGGGGCGGTGCGCGAGCTGCTGGTCTCGCTGGTGCTGGTCACGCTATGGCTGTTCCTGGCGGTGCGGAGCTGGCGGATCATCATCCCGATGGTGCTCGTGCTGCTGTTCGGACTGCTGCTGACCACGGGCTTTGCGGCCCTCGCGGTCGGCACGCTCAATCTTGTCTCGGTGGCCTTCGCGGTGCTGTTCATCGGCATCGCCGTGGATTTCGCCATTCAGTTCTCGGTCCGCTTCCGCTCGCAGCGGGACGGCGGCGGCGCCGCGTTGCCGAGAGAGGCCGCATTGACCGCGACAGGGCGGGAGACCGGCGTGCAAATCCTGATCGCAGCCCTGGCCACGGCCTGCGGTTTTCTCGCCTTCACGCCCACCGCCTTCATCGGCGTGGCGCAGCTCGGGTTGATCGCAGGGGTGGGCATGCTGATCGCCTTTGTCTCGTCGATGACGGTGCTGCCGGCGTTGCTGCGGCTGTTCGGCTTCAAATCGCCTGGAACGGAGGAGGGGTTCGCCTGGGCGAGCCCTGCCGACCGCGCCCTGCGCAGGCATCGTCGGCCGGTGCTGCTCGGTGCCGCGCTCATTGCCCTGGCGGGAGCGGCGCTGCTGCCGCAGCTCAGGTTTGATGGCGACCCGCTGCACACGAAGAACCCGAATTCGCCGGCGATGCAGGCGCTGCACCTGCTCATGGCCAATCCGACGACCAGCCAATACAGCGCCGAGACGCTGGTCGCGAACCTGAGCGAGGCCAGCCTGCTTGCCAAGCGACTGGAAACGCTGCCGCTCGTGCGCGACGTCACCACGCTTGAGAGCTTCGTGCCAGGCCAGCAGGCGCAGAAGCTGTCGTTGATCCAGGAGACGGCGTCGGTTCTGCTGCCCTCCCTGGCTCCCTACGACGTGCGGCCTCCTCCCGATGCCGCCCAGATCCGCGCATCGGCGGTCAAGGCTGTGGCCACGCTCGCCCCGATTCTGCCCAAGCTGCCGCCGAACGACCCCTTGCACGCCATCACAAGCGCCCTGCGGCGGCTTTCGACACGGCCGGACGCGGAGTTGCTTTCGGTCAACCGCGACCTGGTCGAATACCTGCCGATGCAGCTCCGGACGTTGTTGATCGTGCTGCAAGCGGGCCCGGTCAGCCTGCACGACATCCCGCCGGATATCACCCGGGAGTGGCTGCTGCCGGATGGGCGGGCGCACATCGAAGTGCACGTCAAAGGAGCCTTTCCCTCCAACCGTACATTGCGCAAATTTCTTGCCGAAGTCCGCACCGTGCTGCCGGATGTCGCTGGCAACGTGGTCGTCATCATCGAGAGCGCCAACACCATTGTCTCGGCCTTCGAGACGGCGGCGCTGTCGGCGCTGGGCGCAATCGCGGTGATGCTGCTGCTGACCTTGCGGCGGCCGCGTGACGTGGCGCTCGTGCTGGCGCCGCTGCTGCTCTCGGCAACGCTCACGATCCTGATCTGCGTGGTGCTGCCGCAGCCGCTCAACTTCGCCAACATCATAGCGCTCCCGCTGCTGCTTGGCGTCGGTGTCAGCTTCAACATCTATTTCGTGATGAATTGGCGCTCGGGGATGTCCAACCCGCTCGCCTCGCCGACCGCCAAGGCGATCCTGTTCTCCGCCCTGACCACCGGAACCGCGTTCGGCTCGCTCGCCATGTCCGACCATCCGGGCACCGCGAGCATGGGCCGCCTGCTGCTGACCAGCCTTGGATGTACGCTTCTTGCAACACTGGTGTTTGAGCCGGCGCTGCTGCCGCGCCGAAAGCAGGATAGGCAGTGACGTGTCGCATTCTCGCTGTGGCGATCTCCAGAGCCCGGCGCGCCTGGCCTCCTCGATCACGGCACTCGGCTTCGATGTCACCACATCACGCTACCGTGTAGCAACCTGCCCGCCACACGATGCAACGGCGCCGCTATCGATTTCTTGTACTCGTGAGCTCGCCGTTATTTTGACGGCGTTATGGCAGAAAAAGAGAACATCGATGTTCGTTCATCACAAAGAGACCATTGTGCCGGTCAATGTCGGCACTCCTGACGCGCGCTTCGGCCAGTATCTTCTTGAGCAGTTCGGCGGCGCCACCGGCGAGTTGACCGCCGCCCTGCAATACTGGGTGCAATCGTTCCACATCACCAACGCCGGCATCCGGGACATGCTGCAGGACATCGCCATGGAGGAGTTCAGCCATCTGGAGATGGTTGGCAAGCTGATCGTCCAGCATACCGCCAAGGTGGATCAGACGCCGGTATCCGATGCGCCGCTTTTCCAGATGAAAGGTATCGGTCCGCATCTCGTCGACAGCCAGGGTTCGGCCTGGACCGCGACCTATGTGCAGGAAGGCGGCAACGTGGTCCGCGATCTGCGCGCCAACATTGCGGCAGAGGCTGGCGCCAGGCAGACCTACGAGGCGCTGATCAACCGCTGCTCTGATGAGGGCACCAAGACGGCGCTGACCCACCTGCTGACGCGCGAGATCACCCATGCACGGATGTTCATGAAGGCGCTCGATTCGATCGGCAAGCTCGACGATCCGTATTTCGGCACCATCAAGCCGGACGATACGGTCGATGTCGTCTTCAATCTGTCGCACGGTGACGACCATCGCGGGCCATGGAACGAAGCGCCGTTCACGTACGTCGAGAACCCGCAGCCGCAAGGCGGTATCCCGCCGTCGCCGATCAACCCGGATGATGAAAAGGCGACACCGCTCGGCGTTCGCTGACGCTCCGCTATCTGTCCGTGTTGCGGGGCGGCGCCGCGTTCTGGTCGCCGCTCTGCACCTCGGGGCGGCCCTTGGTCTGGCCTGTCGCCGGGGCAGGCCGGGTTCCGCCTGAGTCCGTATCCTTGACGGGAACGTTCGCTGTCGTCTTCTCTTGCTTGCCCTGTGCCATGACCGTGCTCCTTGTCTGCGCCTGTGGAGAGGCTGTCAGCCAACGGTTGAACCAGTCAACTGTTCGCCTGCGTTCATCGAGACGATCCGACTGCTTGCGGAAGCCATGGCCTTCCCCGGCATAGACCACGAAGCTGGTTGGCACCCCCAACGTCACCATGGCCTGATAGAACTCCTCGCTTTGCAGCATTGGACATTCCACATCGAGCGCGCCGACGGTGATGAGGACCGGCGTTCGCACTCCCATCATGTGCGTGATGGGCGAGGCGCGGAGTTGTGGCGTCGGATCCTTATAGACCAGGGTTCCGAAACTTGGGTCTGGTGCGTCCGCGGTCATCTGCGGCGCCTCTCCCTGGATCGAGAGCCAGTCCGACACGCCGGCATGGGCGGCGGCGGCTTTGAACCTATGGGTCTGGGTCACCGCCCACATGGCCATGTAGCCGCCATAGCTGCCGCCAAAAATGCCCAGACGGTTTTCGTCCACTGGAGCGACCGATGCGACGCTGGTCACGCCCGCCATGATGTCGCGGAAATCGCCGCCGCCAAAATCGTCGATGTCGGCGGCGACGAACGCCTCGCTTTGTCCAAAGCTGCCGCGATAGTTCGGCAGGAAGATATCGTAGCCCGCGGCAAGCAGAGCGCGGTCAATGCCCCTTGGTGAGACATAGTCGGGCGTAGCCGCAGCTTGTGGACCGCCATGAACCTCTACCAGTAAGGGCCGCTTGCCCGCGCGCCGCGGTTGCGGCGTCAACAGCCAGCCTTGCACGTCATAGTGGTCGCTCTTCCAGTTGACGCTTTGCCCCCGAAAGGGTGCCGCGAAGCCGTCATTGACATGGCTGAGCCTGCGCCAATCGCCGATCGTGCCCGCCTCTAGCTCGGGCGGATCGGTGAAGCTCTGCCGCACCGCCGCACTATGCCCTCCCGCACAGGCGAGCCCCAGGTTCCAGCCGCCCGATCCGATCGTCTCGGCGCCGGACCAGAGTGTCCGCGGCGCCTGCCCCAAAGCAAGTGCCAGCATTTCGGCGCGCGGGCCGGCCAGCGCCGCGCCGGTCAGCCCGTCTGCGCAATGCCAATCGAGAGTGGTGATGGTCGCGTGCAGCCCGGGGGTGAGATCCACCGGCTTGGCATCCGGCCGGTCCAGGCGCAGCAGGAAGGCGTCGCCGCCATTCGAGCCGAAATCGCTCATCCACCCGGCGATGTAGGCGACCTCGCTGCCATCCGGAGATACGACTGGGTCGGCGAACTGCTCGTGCGCGTCGCGCGGCGCGTGCAGCACAGTTACCGCACCCGTGCCAGAAGCGATACCAACAAGCTTGGCCACCCACCACTGGGTGTCGCCGTTGCCGTTGGCCGCCGTTGCCACAAAAGCGGACCCGTCAGGCCGCCAGTCGAATTCATAGACGAACAGGGTAGCGGGGGAGATCAGCCGCAATGCGCCGTGCTCCAGCATGGCAATGCGCTGCTCGTCGAAGTCAGTGCCGATCACACCGATGAGCGGCGCCGCGGGTTCGGTCGCGCCGACCTTTTTTCGCGGATGCGCGGTCGCCAGCACTGCCAATCGGTTATCCGGGCCGTAGCGCAAGGTGCCCAGCTCGCCGGCAAAGCGCGCGATGCGGCGCGGCGCGCGGCCATTCGCCCCGACCGTGTAGATTGCGGCGTCGGCGGTCCTGGCGTTGTTGACCACGAAAGCGAGCGTGGTGCCGTCCCGGTTCCAGCTTGGCGAGGACGGCATGCAGTTCGGCCCTTGGCCGCATGGCAGCGCCACGGTGACCGCCCCGCCCGCTTCGGTCCGAATCACCAGGAAATGCGGTGGCGACTGGCTTCCCGGGGCGAAATCATCGCTCTCGATGTCGGCGACATGGCGCCCATCAGAAGCAATCGCCACCGCATGAAACTCACGTACACGATGTTCGGCTGCACGCGCCTCGCCTGCCATGGCGATGGCGGCAACAGCGAGACTGGCGATCCATCCATATGTCCGCATTCTTGGCGTCATCCTCGGCTGGGCGGTCGGCATGGCGCCGGCTTGCGTGCCGCTACAGGGCGCAGACACTGCGCGCAAGCGCGCTCAGGTCCGATGTCGCGACCGGCCGCTTCATCACGCGGCGTCCTGCAGCAATTGCTGAGCCTGCCGTAGATCGGCGACCAAGGCGGCGTATTCCCGCGCCTTGGACGCTTCATCGGGGAGCCGCAGCAGATAGGAGGGATGCACTGTCACCAGGCCCTGCGTGTTGCCTTCGAGGGTGATCGGTCGGCCGCGCTCGCGCGAGATGGTCACCGCGCGCCCGAGCACCGCCCGTGCCGCAGTCGCCCCAAGCATCACCAGCAGCACAGGGGCCACTATGCGGCGCTCTGCCTCGAGCCATGCCGAGCAGGCGGCAATCTCGGTCTGGTCCGGCTTCTGATGGATACGTCGCCTGCCGCGCGGCTCGAACTTGAAATGTTTGACGGCATTGGTGACATAGACGATCCGCCGGTCGATACCCGCCTCCATGATCGCCCGGTCAAGCATCTGGCCCGCGGGTCCCACGAACGGCCGGCCGACCAAGTCTTCTTGATCGCCGGGCTGTTCGCCGACCATCATCATGCGCGCATCGTCTGGTCCCTCGCCAAATACGGTTTGCGTCGCCGGCTCCCATAGGGCGCAACGGCGGCAGCCGGCGGCTTCCTGCGCGAGTGCCGCGATCCCGCCTTCGCTGGGGATTGTTTCACGTGAAACAAGGGGAGTTCTCGTTGTTCTGGCCACGGGCATGCTCTGTTGTTCCAACATCGTCTGGGTGCGGGCTTCAGCACCTCTGATCATTTCGGGGATGGCGGCCGCCTCCGGCAGGTTGCGCCAGTATTTACGCGGCATCTCCGAGGTCATTGCCGCAACCTTGAGCCGGGCGGGATTGAAGATGGCGCCGAAATAGGTGCGCCAATAGGCTTCAAGCGCGTCATCGTCAGGCACCTGGGTTGGGTCCGCGCCGAGCCCAAACTGGCGCTCGGCTCCGGTCCAATGCAGACTGCGGTAAGGCGTCAGGATTGAGAACGCCATGTTGGAGAAACGCCGGATGAAGAAGTCCGCGTTGGCCTCGACAATGTAATGTTCGGGCTCGAACCAGGCCACATGCCGAGTCTCGTGCTCCGACGTGACTTCCCGGAAGCGAACAAAGGCGCGCATCTTGTGGGTGTCGCGGCGCACCGATTGAGCCAGGCGCACCACACGATTGACCTGGGCATCCGCCTCGTCCTGCATGACCGCGCGCTCGCCCTGGCAAACCCGCCATATCAGCGCATAGAGGAGGGAGAAACGTTCCGGGTCGCGAGCCTGCATGACCGTCTGCGCCATGTCCATCAGGGCGCGCGGTACTGAAAAGGCCGGAGCATGCACGGTTTCGGAGACAAACGGCTCGGAGGCGAACAGGTCGTCCGGGCTGTCAATCGACCAGAGCACATCGTCCGGCGCGATGCCGCTCGTGGCCAGGGTTCGCGCGGCAGCACGCCAACCGTCGAAATCCACCTGGTGAGTCAGCACGACCGTCTTCATGGCGGCTCAAAGCAGGGCAAGCTGCGTTGGTTTCCGAGCCAGGCGCGCGGTGAGCCTCAGGGTGTCGGGTGTCGCGCGCGGCGCATGGTCCGCGGCCAGGATGAACGGACCGATTGTCGCCAGCGACAGACGCAGCCGCGCCAAGTCGTCCAGCCGTAAGCGGCGATGGCGACGCGCGGCGATAATCCGGTCCACCGACTTCACGCCCAGCCCCGGCACACGCAGCAGGGTCTCACGATCCGCCTTGTTCACGTCGACGGGAAACATCTCCTGGTGCGCGAGTGCCCAGGCCAGCTTTGGGTCGCGCTCCAAATCGAGATTGCCGGCGCCGTCGGTTGCCAGTTCCTCGACGCCGAAGCCGTAGAAACGCAGCAGCCAGTCCGCTTGATAGAGCCGATGCTCGCGCAGCAGCGGCGCTGCCCGCGCGGGCAGCATGGCGGACGCATCCGGGATCGGTGAAAAGGCCGAGTAATAGACCCTGCGCAGCGCGTAGGAGGCGTAGAGCGCGATGCTGGCGCGCAGAATAAGGCGGTCGGAGCTTGCGTCGGCGCCGATGATCATCTGCGTCGATTGTCCGGCCGGCGCGAAACGCGGCGGCTTGGCGCGCCCTGGCCGGGCCTCGGCTGCCTCGTCGATCCGGGTTCGAATCCGCGCCATTGAGCGCCGGATGCCGCCGCTATCCTTTTCCGGCGCAAGCTGTGCCAGACCCTGCTCCGTCGGCAGTTCGACATTGATCGATAGTCGGTCCGCCCACCGTCCGGCCTCCGCCAGGAGCAGCGGATCCGCGTCCGGGATGGTCTTCAAATGGATGTAGCCACGAAAGCCGTGCTGTTCCCGCAAGCTGCGCGCGACCAGGATCACCTGTTCCATGGTGTAGTCCGGCGAGCGGATAATGCCGGAGGACAGAAACAGCCCCTCAATGCAGTTGCGCCGATAGAAGCCAAGCGTGAGGCGCACCACCTCGTCCACAGAAAACCGGGCTCGACGCACGTTCGAGGACGCCCGGTTGATGCAGTAGGCGCACTCATAGAGGCAGAAATTGGTCAACAGGACTTTCAGCAGGGAGATGCAGCGCCCGTCCGGCGCGTAGGCATGGCAGATGCCCATTCCTTCGGTCGAACCGATCGCCCCGGCTTCGCCAAGACTGTTCCGCTTTTCGGTACCGCTCGATGCGCAGGACGCATCGTATTTGGCGGCGTCCGCCAGAATTTCGAGTTTTCTGAGAAGCTCCACGACTTCATGTTCCCAAAACGTTCCGCCGCGCGCAAGCAGCATCTGCTGTTGGTCTCGACAGGATGCAACCGACGCAGGCAAAAGACATGACAATGTGATGACCGCCTGGCTCTGGCATTTCAGGGTGGGCATGAGAGGGATGCGACATGCAGGCGGAGGAAGCGACCGGGTCGAAGCGCGGCTTACGCAAAACGTCGGTTCGCGTAAGGCAATGGCTGCACGGACATGCCTGGCCGTTCTGGATCGAAAAGGGGATCGACCGCGACGGGCTGTTCTTCGAGCAGTTCGACTTCGCCGGCAATGCGGATTTGACGGCGTGCCGTCGGATACGCGTGCAGGGGCGCCAGCTTTTCTGTTTCGCGGCAGCGCTCGCCGCAGGTCACGAGGCTGCGCGGGCGCCCCTCGCGCGCGGACTCGCCGCGGTCGAGGCCCGCTGTTGGGCAACTGACGGCAAGCCGGGCTGGATTAACACCCTGACCCCGGACGGCCAGCCGCTCAGCACGCTGCGCGATACCTACGACCAGGCTTTCATGCTGTTCGGATTGGCCGCGGCAGCGCGTGTCGGGTTCAAAGAGGGCAAGGTGCTGGCCGAACGGACGGTCGCCTTTCTCGATGCGTTCGTCGCCGATCCGAAGGCGGGCGGCTACCTGGAGGGCGTGCCAGCGTCGCTGCCTCGTCGCTCCAACCCGCACATGCACTTGATGGAGTCGATGCTCGCGTTGCATGAAGCCACCGGCGAGGCCGACTGGCTGGCGCGCGCCGATCGGATCGCTGCCCTGTTCAGGCGACGCTTCTTTGACCCGCGCACGGCGACGCTGGGAGAATATTTCACCCGGGACCTGGTCCTGTCGGAAGGCGCGCGCGGCGATTCAGTCGAGCCGGGGCATCATTTCGAGTGGTCATGGCTGCTGCACCGGCTCGCGGCCGCCGGCGGTCAGGATTATCGTGACGAGGCGGATTCGCTTTACCGCTTCGCGCTGCAACACGGCATCGGGCCGGACGGCTTTGCCATCGACGAATGCACCCGCTCCGGTCAACCCTTGCGCATGACGCGCCGCACCTGGCCGCAAACCGAGTTGATCAAGGCGCATCTGGCGAATGGCGCCTTTGATGATGCTGCCCGTGTCGCTGACATGCTGCTCGACAGCTACTTGGCAACCCGCGTTCGGGGGCTTTGGATCGACCAGTTCGACGCCAAGGGGCAGGCTCATTCCGACGTGGTGCCGGCGAGTACGCTCTATCATCTGGTGGTGGCGTTCGAGGACCTGCTGCGCATCGCCGAAGCCTGACGTCAACTCCGGGACGAGGCGACCGAGGAGTTGGCATCCTGGCGGAGCATCTCAGCGGGAATGATGATGCGGGTGATTTTCCAGCGCCATTTCTCTATATGCATGTCGACGACAACCGGTGGGTCGCCCTGTATCAGGATCGTCGCCTGGAAGCTGTCGGGGGAGATCATGACGCCGTGCGGCCAACCGATGGCGCGATGACGCGGCTCGATTAATCCCTCTCCAAGCAGCCCCTCCCCATTCAGCAGCGAGTCGAGCCGCGCCGGGGTCACGTCGGTATCGATCATTCGCGAGGCCACACGATGCTCGAACGATGCTCCGAACGCGGGAAGCTCGTCCGGCTGGCTCCCACTCCGGCTGGCCTGCACGAGACCCATCGATTGCTTCAGCGATCCACACAGCAGCCGCCAATCCACCGACGTACGCAAGAGTGCATCATCGTGATGACGCACGGCGGAGCCGAATGACCAGAGCGCCACGTAGGGGGAGGCCAGATAGAGGACGCAGGCGATCACGAACGAGGCGCAACAGAGACGACGCGCACGGCGGCGCTGGCTGCGTCCTTCTGACGCTCCGGCACGCTGGGGATAACTCACGCTCGTCGTCGCATCCATTGCCCGTGCTCCGATCCACACGTCGCTAATGACAACGCGAGGTTAGAGCTTTCCTGGATCGGAAGGTGTTAAAATCCGCGTCAAGACGGTAGATAAAGCCATGGATCTGGATTTTTCCGAGGCGGAGATCCGCCGCTACTCCCGTCACATCCTGCTGGCGGAGCTGGGCGGCGTGGGACAGGCGAGGCTATGCGGCGCTCGCGTGCTGCTGGTCGGTGCGGGCGGCCTCGGATCTCCGGCGGCACTCTACCTCGCCGCCGCCGGCATCGGCTGCATCGGCCTGGTGGACGACGACGTCGTTGAGCTTTCCAACCTGCAGCGGCAGATCCTGCACGCCACTACCCGTGTTGGCCAAAGCAAGGTGGAGTCCGGCTGCGAGGCGATGCTGGCGATCAATCCCGGCATCCGGGTGCGCGCGCATCGCTTTCGGCTTGATGCCGCCCGTGCGCTGCCGTTGATCAGCGAGTACGATATCGTCTGTGACGGCAGCGACAATTTCGCCACCCGCTATCTGGTGGCTGACGCCTGCGCGCTTACCCGCCGCACGCTGATTTCCGCCTCCGTGCTGCGCTTCGAAGGCCAACTCGCCACCTTCCGGCCGCATCGCGGCGGCCCTTGCTACCGCTGCCTCTACCCGGCGCCTCCAGACGCCGGGGCCGTGCCAAATTGCGCTGAAGCCGGCGTTCTCGGCACCGTTACCGGCGTGATGGGCAGCCTGCAGGCGAACGAAGTGATCAAGGAGATTACCGGTATTGGCGACAGCCTGGCCGGGCGGCTGCTGCTCTGGGACGCGCTTGCCATGCGGTTCACCACCATACGCGTGCCGGCCGATCCGGCCTGTCCACTCTGCGGTCCGAACCCGCGCATCCATGATCTATCGGCCCATGCCGGCTGATCAGGCGCCGCTTGGCGTAATTCTGCTCGACGGCAGCTACGCACGCGCGCATTTCGCGTTTTCGTTCGCGGCCAGTGCAGCGGCGATGGACCGTCCAACCACCTTGTTTGCCAGTGGCGCCGGACTGCTCGCCTTATACCGCGACTGGAGCGTGCTTGCCGATGCCGGCGACGACGAGTCCATGATCGCTCGCGGCGTCGCCGGCCTCGACAGCCTGCGCGAGGCGGCACTTGCGCTCGACGTGCGTCTGCTTGCCTGCGAGGCGGCGCTTCGTGCGCGCGCGGTGGACCCGGCCGACCTGATGAAAAGCGTTCATATCGCCGGCATTGCCACCTTCCTGGCTGATCTCGCCGGAGCGCAACTCGTCTCATTCTAAAACTTGCTTCCCGGCCTGCGGCTTGGCAGGGAAGCGGCCATGACCGCCGCCGTGCTCCAGAGTCGCCGCTCGTCCTGTCGCCGGCCACGGCTCCCTCTTCTCCTCGCCGCCGTGCTGCTGACCGCGGCGCCTGGCGCGGTCGCGCAACAAGCGCCTCCCGCCGCTCATCATCATGCGCGCCGGATCGTGCATCATCACCATGGCCACCACGTCGTCCACGCGCCATTGCGACCGCGCCACCCCGTGCCGGCGCCGACCGCGCCCGTCCTGGTCCCGCCCCCTGCTCCTGTTGCGCCAAAGCCGCCCCCGGCGCCGACCAATACAGGCATCAGCACCGGTCTCGCGCTGCCACGCTTTGCCTCGCTTCGCGCCGATGAGGTCAACATGCGCAGCGGCCCTGGCGAGCGTTATCCGATCCTGTGGCTCTATCAGCGTCGCGGCCTGCCCGTGAAAATCGAGCGGGAATTCGATGTCTGGCGCCTGGTCGAGGACGCGGACGGCGTCAAGGGTTGGGTGCACCAGGCCACCCTGGTCGGCACCCGCACGTTCGAGGTGACCGCGACAGGTCCCGTCACGATCGGCTCCGCGCATCGGGGAGACGGCACGCTTCTGCTTGACGACCCACGTGAGGATGGAGGAGTCGTGGCGGTGCTACGGCCCGGCGTGATCGGGCGGCTGCGGGATTGCCCGGCAGGCTCTGCCTGGTGCCGTGTCGTCGTTCATGACTATGGCGGCTGGTTAGAGCGTTCGGCGATCTTCGGGCTGCTGCCGAACGAGATTATCGCACCGCCCTGAGCGCCTGGAGGAAACACCATTCATGCAAGCCACATTCCAGCGTAGCCCCACCTTGCAGCATAGCCCCACCTTGCCGCATAGCCATGGGGAGGCGCGTCGCACCAAGATTGTCGCGACGCTCGGGCCGGCAAGCTCGTCGATGGCGATGATCACCCGTCTGTTCGATGCCGGCGTCGACGTGTTCCGGCTGAACTTCTCCCACGGCACGCACGCGGACCATGATGCGCGCATCTCCATCCTGCGCGACCTCGAGACCCGCACCGGGCGGGCGATCGGCATTCTTGCCGATGTTCAAGGCCCCAAGCTGCGCGTCGGCGCCTTCGAGGCCGGCCGCGCCTCGCTCATGCACGGGGCGATGTTCCGTCTTGACCTTGATCCGGCGCTTGGCACCGCCGATCGCGTGATGCTGCCGCATCCGGAGATCATCGCGGCGGCAGCGATCGGTTCGACCCTGCTGCTCGATGACGGCAAGCTGCGCCTGCGCGTGGTCGACAAGGGTGCCGACACCCTGCTGACCGAGGTGATCGCCGGCGGCATCCTGTCCGACCGCAAGGGCGTGAACGTGCCGGACGTGATGCTGCCGATCCCGGCGTTGACCGATAAGGACCGCCTCGACCTCGATTTCGCGCTCGCCCGCGGCGTTGATTATGTCGGCCTCTCATTCGTGCAGCGCGCCGAGGATGTGCGGGAGGCGCGCGATATCGTCGCCGGGCGGGCCTGGATCATGACCAAGATCGAAAAGCCGCAGGCGCTCGATAATCTCGCCGAGATTCTCGCTCTGTCGGACTGTGTGATGGTTGCGCGCGGCGACCTGGGCGTCGAGCTGCCGCCCGAGGAGGTGCCGTTGGCGCAGAAGCGGATCGTGCGCGAGGCGCGGCTGCTCGGCAAGCCGGTGGTGGTGGCGACACAGATGCTGGAGAGCATGATTTCGGCGCCGGCGCCGACGCGCGCCGAAGCCTCGGACGTGGCCACCGCCGTATTCGACGGCGCCGACGCGGTCATGCTGTCGGCGGAGACGGCGGCAGGGCAATACCCCGAGGAAGCGGTCGAAATCATGGCGCGCATTGTCGGCCGCGTGGAGCGCGACGCCGGTTGGCAGGCGCTGATGCAGGCCTCGCGTCCGGAACCGGAGCACTTCGCCGCGGACGCCATCGCGGCGGCGGCGCAGCAGGTGGCGCAGACCGTCAATGCGCGGGCGATCGTCGCCTACACATTGTCCGGCCCAAGCGCGCTCAGGATCGCGCGCGAGCGGCCGGAATGCGCGGTGCTTGGCCTTACCGGAACCATGTCGACGGCGCGACGGCTGTCGGTGGTGTGGGGCGTGCGCGCGCGCGTGGCGGACCAGGGCTCGGAAAAGGTGACGCTGGAGCATGTGGTCAAGGCGGCGGCCAATGCCGCGCGGGAGGACGGCTTGGCGGTGGCCGGAGAGGCGGTCGTCGTCGTCGCCGGCGTGCCGTTCGGCAAGGCGGGCAGCACCAACAACCTGCGGATCACCCGGATCACATGATCCGGACGGTGCTGGTCGCGGCGTTGGCTTCGGCTCTCCTCGGGGTGCGGGCCCTTGGCCAGCCGGCCCTGTTGGGAGCGCCCGGTAATTACAGCCTTGCCCCCGAGCCGCCCGCCAATGCGCTTGGACCTGCCTCCGGCGAGGCCAGCGCCTTTGTCGGCTCACACGCCACCTCTGGCGCCGCAATCCAGTTGCAGAGCGGCTTGCTCGGCGATGCCGGCCTGCGCGGCTTCGCGGCATTCGGCACGGCAACCGGCCGAGACGACCCGGTGGTTCCTGGCACCCAGGCGGCGCGGATCACAACCCGAAGCGGCGCGATCGGCGTGGAGAAGAGCTTCTTGGACGGCACGACGATCTCGATCGCGGGAGGCTGGGCCAATGCCAGCCTATCGCATGGCCGCTACGCGCCAGCTTTGCTGCCGTAAAGCCGCAGCATCAGATCGGCGACATGCTCGGCGTTGCGATGGTGCGCCTCCGGTGTGTTAATCGCCGACCAGGGCAGCATCGCCTCATGCAGGAAGTCGCGGACGGTGAGCATGACGAACAGATCGGCCGCCTCCCGCGGGTCGTCGATCCGAAGCCCATTGGCTGACGCCTGTTCCTGAAAGAACCGGGCGAGTGCCGACAGCAGGCTGGATCGCGCGGTACTCAGCGCCTCATAGCTGAGGCGCGGCATGCGCGTTCCTTCGATCACGCACAGACGCGCGAGCGCGACCGCTGCCGGCTCCATCAGCATGGCAAGGATCCTGCCGCTGATCGCAGCCAGCCTATCACGAAGCCCGCCGCCCGAGGGAAGGTCGAGCAGGGCCGCGGCCTCGTCGCCATGCTCGGTCACGGCATCGACCACGACCTGATTGAACAACGCCTCCTTGCTTTCGAAATGCGCATACAGGGTGGTCTTGGACACGCCCGAGCGCTGGGCAATCGTATCCATGCTGGCGTCGGTGAAGCCATGTCGAAGAAAGACGTCACGCGAGGTCGCGAGAATTGTCTCGCGCGAAGACAGATAGCGATGCGAGCGGGTTTGAATATTCATGACGCTTCCCCAAGAACTTGTTTTTATTCGACGAGTCTTACGGCAGGGTACGGCGTAGTCAATTGGTCCGCGGCACTATGGCGTCGCGCAGTGACGCGGATTGTTTGCAACGCGGCGATGTTGCCGTCGTTAATCCTCCAAAGCTCGACACTGCGAAGAGGATAGACCATGCGTTACAAGCTGCTCGGCCGCACCGGCCTGTTCGTATCGGAAATCTGTCTCGGCACCATGACCTTCGGCGGCGGCGACGGGATGTGGCAGAAGATCGGCGCGCTGCAACAAAACGAGGCCGAACGGCTGATCGGCGACGCCATCGAAGCCGGAGTGAATTTCATCGACACCGCGGACGTCTATTCCGAAGGGCGTTCGGAGGAGATCACCGGACAGGCGCTGCGCAGCCTCAAGGTGCCGAGAGAGGATGTCATCGTCGCCACGAAGGTGTTCGGGCAGACCGGCCGCGGCCCGAATGCGCGCGGCAACACCCGCTCGCACATCATTGACGGGGTCAAGGCCAGCCTGAAGCGGCTACAGCTCGACCATATCGATCTTTATCAGGTGCATGGTTTTGACCCCGCCACGCCAATCGAGGAGACCATGTCCGCGCTCGACATCCTGGTGCGCCACGGGCATGTGCGGCATGTCGGGGTCTCGAACTGGGCGGCCTGGCAGATCGTCAAGGCTCAGGGCATCGCCGAACGTCAGGGCCTTTCACGTTTCGAGAGCCTGCAGGCCTATTACACTCTGGCCGGGCGTGACCTGGAACGCGAGATCGTGCCGATGCTGACAAGCGAACAGATCGGGCTGATGGTCTGGAGTCCGCTCGCCGGCGGACTGCTCTCCGGCAAGTATGGCCGCGACAAGCAGGGCGAGCAGGGCAGCCGTCGCGTCGACTTCGACTTCCCCCCAGTGGACAAGGAGCGTGGCTACACCGTCATCGAGGCCATGCACCCGATTGCCCAGGCGCATGGCGTCTCCGTGGCTCGCGTGGCGCTCGCGTGGCTGCTGCGCCAGCCGGTGGTGACCAGCGTCATTGTCGGCGCCAAGCGTCCGGAGCAGCTTGCCGACAACCTGGCTGCAACCGAGCTGAAGCTGGATGCGGCTCAGATGGACGCGCTCGACGCGGCGAGCCGCCTGCCGCCGGAATATCCCGGCTGGATGTTCGAGCGCCAGGGCGCCGTCCGCCGCGATCAGCTTGCCGCCTCCAAAGCAGGCTGAGCCGAACGCCTCAGCCTTGCGCGACGCCGTCCAGCACCGCCATCGCGTCACTCGGCAAATCAAGATCGGCCGAGGCGAGGTTCTCATGCAGGTGTCCGGCCGATGAGGTGCCGGGAATCAGCAGGATGTTGGGAGAACGCCGCAGCAACCATGCCAGCGCGACCTGCATCGGCGCGGCACCCAGTCTGGTGGCCACGTCCGACAAGGCCGCCGACTGCAGCGGGGTAAAGCCGCCAAGCGGAAAATACGGGACGTAGGCGGTGCCGGCTTTTGCAAGCGCGTCGACCAACGCGTCATCCTGTCGCCGCGCAAGATTGTACTGGTTCTGCACGCAGACGATGTCCGCAAGACGGCCGCCCTCGGCCACTTGGGAGGCGGTGGCGTTGCTCAGACCGATGTGACGGACAAGCCCCTGGCGCTGAAGCTCGGCGAGCGTGGCAAGCGGCGCCTCGATCGGACCCTCGGCCGGCCCATGGCGATCAAACATAAGCCGAAGATTGACCACCTCGAGCGCATCGAGGCGCAGGTTGCGCAAGTTGTCATGGACGGCACTGGTCAGTTCCTCGGCTGAAAAGGCGGGGCTCCATGACCGGTCCTGGCCGCGCCGCGCGCCGACCTTGGTGACGATGACCAAATCCTCTGGATAGGGATACAGCGCTTCGCAGATGAGCTGGTTGGTGGTGTGTGGGCCATAGAAGTCGCTCGTGTCGATATGGTTGACGCCGCTCGCCACCGCCTCGCGCAAAACCGCGACCGCTGCATCGCGGTCCCTCGGCGGTCCGAACACGCCAGGCCCCGCCAACTGCATGGCGCCGTAGCCAAGGCGCCGCACGACGCGATCGCCGAGCATAAACGTACCGGCTTTGCTGATATCGGCCATGACCTGTCTCCTTTACGCCGCCTGGGACTTACAGCAACACCGCCTCGAACGGTGGCGCGAGATCAGGGGAGTCGAATTCAAGCACCCAAAGATCCGGATCGCGGGCGACCTGGCGCGCGACATAGGCATCGCTCGCCGCCTGATCAACCGGCTCAGCGCCGGTGCCGCGCATCCAGGCGGGCTGGCCATCCATGCGCCGCACCTGGCTCAGCACCACCATGCGCCCCTGCCGGTCGCGCAGCACCGCGAGCACGCCGCCCGAGTCCGCGTCGCCCCGACGCAGCACCACAGCGCCGCGCCCGAGCTGGTCGGACCTTCGCACCGCCATGCTCGCCCAGATCGCCGTCTTGAGGCGCGGCTCACTCATTCTGCGCTCTCAAGAAGGTCGGCGTCATTCGGCAGCAGGGCGGCGTCATAGCGCGCCGGATAATTGATCAGGACGCGCGCGGCCTCCAGGTCCGCGTCGCCGCCGATCGCCGCCGGACAGGCGCTGCGTATCTCCAGGATGCGCGCCATCGGCAGCGGCGCGCGCGCCGCGCGCGAGAGCCGGACCGCCGTTGCATTGTCCATGATGCTGCGGGCAAGATCGGCAAGCGTCTGATGCAGCGCCGCCTCGCCGAGGCTGGTGCATACCTCCGGCATGACGCCGAGGCCCTGCAGCGGCCAGCCGCGCGGCGCGATCACCCGGCTCCAGGTGACGAACAGTTCGCCGCCGTCCGGAAGCTGCGCGATCGTCTGCACCAGCCCTTTGCCGAGCGTGGCGCTGCCGACCACGACGGCGCGCCGTTGGTCGGACAGAGCCGCCGCCATGATCTCGGCGGCGCTCGCAGTGCGTCCGTCGACCAGAACGATGATCGGCATACCCCCGGTGATATCGCCGCCGCGCACGCTCCAGACATGGTTCGATTGCGGATCGCGGCCTTGAGTGATGACCGCAACGCCGTGATCGAGCACGAGGGCCACCGCGGTCACCGCCTGCTGCAGCAGGCCGCCGCGATTGCCACGAAGATCGAACACCAGGCCGTGCACCGGCCGCGTGCCGCTGTCAGGCTGCGTCACCTGGTCGAGAAACTGGCTCATTTCCTCCGCGGTATCGGCGGAAAAGCTGGTCACCCTGAGCACGACGATGTCGCCGCTGGAGAAGCCGAATACCGTCTCGGGCGGCACACGTGCCCGTGTCAGCCGCAGTGTCCGCAGCTTGGTCCGGCCAGGTCGGCCGACGGTCAGGGTGACGACGCTGCCTTCAGCACCCTTGAGCCAGCCATTGATGGTTGCCTCGTGCTCGCCGCGAGTCGGCCGACCGTCCACGGCGAGCAGAGTTTGCCCTGCCGACAGGCCGACTGCCCATGCGGGACCATTGGCGTTGACCGCGCTGATCATCGCTCCATGCCGCGAACGGATCACGGTGATGCCGGGGCTGGCCGTGGCGCCTTCGCGCTGGTCGCGGTCGGCGTCGGCCGGCCCTGGGGCGATATACCTGGAATAAGGGTCGAGATGGTTGAACAGCTCGTCGAAGAAGCTTTGCAGCAGCGCCTGCTGGCCGCTCTCGCGTATCTGTGCGGAGTGACGGAAGGCGCCGTTGAGCATGGCAACCGCGATCTCGGTCCAGCCGGCGAGATCGCCTTCCGACGGCGCCCTGTCTTCCCGCACAATGCCTTGCGGGGTCACCAGACGCACCGCTCCGCCCGCGACATCGACGGTGAACGAGGGATCGATGGCGGTAATGCCGCCAAGGCCCCACAGCGTGAATTGCCGCGGGCTCTCTGCCTCCAGGGTGCGTGGACCGAGGAAGTTCAGCGCCGTGCCGATCACGCTTCTGAACAGCGGCGCATCGAAACCGCTGGCGTCCTGGGCCGGAGCGACGGAGGCGACGCTTTGGTGCGAACAGAGCAGTGCCAGCAGCAGGATCGCCATGCAGAACCGCAGGGTCGTGCCGCAAGCGAGGTTCACGGACGCAGCGCGGCGCCGTGTCGCGGCGGGGGATCGATGGCGAAGGTGAGGCCGCCGGTCACCGGCGCCGCCGCGGTGAGGCGGACCGCAACCGGCTGGGCCAGGCGATAGGACATCCCGGAGCGTCGAGCGGTCAAGGCGTTTGCCGTTTCGTCATGAACCCAGAAGTCGTCCGAGAGGGTGGACACCGGCACCAGCCCGCTGGCGCCACTTTCCGTTAGTGTGACGAAAAGCCCGAAACGGGTCACGCCGGAAATGCGCGCGGCAAAGCGGGCGCCGATTTTATCCGCCATGTGTGCAACGAGGTAACGCTGCAGCGCATCGCGTTCAGCCTGCGCCGCGCGACGTTCGGTGAGCGTGATGTGCGCGCCCTGCGCCTCGAACCGGGCGGCATCCTCGGCGTGCAGGCTTTCATCGCCGAGCCCGAGCCCGGAGATCAGCGCGCGATGCACCAGCAGGTCGGCGTAGCGCCGGATCGGGGAGGTGAAATGCGCGTACTCGGTCAGATTGAGACCGAAATGGCCGATATTGTCCGGGCTGTATTCGGCCTGGCTCTGGCTGCGCAGCACCATCTCATTGACCATCAGCGCCTGCTCGCTGCCGGAGGCCTGGCCCAGGACCTGGTCGAGATCGATCGGCCGCAGCGCGCCCGCCGGCTTCAGCGACAAGCCGATTGTGGAGAGAAACTCGCGCAAGGCGGCGAGCTTCTCCGGGGAGGGCGGCGCATGGATGCGGGCCATGCAGGGCTGGCCGAGACGATGCAGCTCCTGGGCTGCCGCGACGTTGGCCAGCACCATGAATTCCTCGACCAGCCGGTGGCTCATCAGGCGCGGGCGCGTCGTGATGGCACGCACCTGGCCTGCTTCGTCAAGTTCGACACGCCGCTCCGGCAGATCGAGATCAAGAGTGCCGCGCAGCGCCCGTGCCGCGAGCAGCGCATCGCAGGCGCCGTAGAGCGCGCCCATCAGCCCCGCTGGCAGTTTCTCTGGCAGCGTCTCCGGCGTGATGCCGGCGTCACGCGCCTGCTGCAGGCCGCTATACGTGAGCCGCGCCACGCTGCGCATCAGTCCGCGGCCGAAGCAATGCGACTGCTTGCGGCCTGCCGCGTCGATGATCATGTCGACGAACAGGCAGCCGCGATCCTCGCCCGGGCGCAGCGAACACCAGCCGTTCGACAGCGCCTCCGGCAGCATCGGCACCACACGGTCGGGAAAATAGACCGAGTTGCCGCGCTTATAGGCTTCCTGGTCCAGCGCGGAGTGGCGCCGGACATAGTGCGCGACATCGGCGATGGCGACGACCAGCCGGAAGCCGCCGCCCGCGCTCGGCTCCGCAAACACGGCATCGTCGAAATCGCGCGCGTCCTCGCCGTCGATGGTGACCAGCGGAAGTGCGCGCAGGTCGGCGCGTCCAGCGGGGCCGACCGCTCTGGCCGCCTCCGCCTCCGCGAGGCAGGCGGACGGAAACACGCTCGGGATGTCGTGCGTGGCGATGCTGATCAGGCTGACCGAGCGGGCGTCGCCCACGCGTCCGAGCCGTTCGACGACGCGGGCGGTCTTCAGGCCGTAGCCGAGCGAGGGCAGCGGTTCGGCGAGGACGATCTCATCGGTTTCGGCTGCGAGGCTCTCACCGGGCGGGATGCTCCATTCCGCCTTCTGCCGCCGGTCGGTCGGCACCAGCCGCCCGGCCTCGGCGCGCTGCGGCCGGCGCCCAGCCTGATATGGCGGCTGTGCGTCAGGGGGTGCCGCGCGGAACACGCCGAGGACCCGGCCCGGGCTCTCCGACAGGCGCTTCAACGTGCGGCCTTCGTAGCGTCCGGCGCCAACACTGCGCAGGCGCGCCAGTACCCGCTCGCCAGGCGCCAGCGCCGGCTGGCCGCGCGGCTCCGGATGCATCAGCACCATCGGCGCGGAACCCGCTCCTTCCCAGCCGACAGGCCGCGCAATCGCATCGCCTTCCGGGTCGGTGCCGGTGATCTGCACCACCATGGCCTCGGCCAGCCTTCCCGTCGGGCGGAACCGCTTGGCGCCGGCCGGTGCGATCTCGCCCACTTGTCCCATCTCGCGCAGCAGATCGCGAAGTGCCGCGCGATGCTCGGGGCCGAGCCCGAAGGCGCGCGCGATCTCGCGTTTGCCGACGCGTCCGCTCGACTCGGAGATGAAGCGGCGCAGCGCCTCCCTGCTTGGCAGCCCGGCCGGCGTCAATCCGCCTTGCCCGCGGATTTCCGCGCCGGCCGTCCGATTGACGTGGCGGCGGTCTTGGCGTTTGCGCGCGGCTTCTTGCCGCCCTTGCCTCTGGGCTTCATCGGCTTGCCTTTCTCGGCAAGCAAAGCCACCGCCTCCGCAAGCGTGACATCGTCCATGGTCTTGTCGCGCGGAATGTTGGCGATGGTCTGACCATGCTGGAAATAGGGTCCGAAGCGGCCGCGACGCACCATCACCGGCTCACGGTCCTTGGGATGCGCGCCCAGGCTGCGCACCGAGGCGAGCTTCTTGCCGATCACGTCGACGGCACGGTTGATGCCGATGGCGAGCACGTCGTCATCGCGGTCGAGCGAGGCGAAGATCGCGCCCATTTTGACATAGGGACCAAAGCGGCCAAGGCCCGCCTCGATCGGCTCGCCCAGCTCTGGATGCAGGCCGACGACACGCGGCAGCGACAGCAGGCCGATCGCCTGATCAATCGTGATGGCGTCGCCCTCGATGCCGCGCGGCAGCGTTGAACGCCGCACCTTGGCTTTCTTGTCGTCCGGGTTTGGCTCGCCCTGCTGCACGTAGAGCCCCCATGGTCCGCGCTTGACGGCGATTTCCTCACCTGTCTCGGGATGGTGGCCCAGCACGCGCACGCCTTCCTTGAGGGTCTCGCCGCCTTCGCCCTCACGGCCCTCGACCAGACGCCGCGTGTATTGACACTCCGGGTAGTTCGAGCAGCCGATGAAGGAGCCGTAGCGGCCGAGCTTCAGGCCGAGACGTCCGTTGCCGCAGGCAGTGCAATGGCGCGGGTCCGAACCGTCGGCGGGATCAGGGAAGAAGTGGGGAGCGAGATCGGCATCAAGGGCTGTGATAACGTCCGAGATCTTGAGGTCTTTGGTCTGGGCGATGGCGAGGCTGAAATCGTCCCAGAACCTGGCCATCACATCTCGCCATTCGGCCCGGCCGTCGGAAATGTCGTCGAGCTGTTCCTCGAGCCCGGCGGTGAAGCCGCTATCGACGTAGCGCTCAAAAAAGCTGGTCAGGAAGGCGGTGACGAGACGGCCGCGATCCTCCGGGATAAAGCGCCGGTTCTCCAGCCGCACATACTCGCGGTCGCGCAGCACGGTCAGGATCGAGGCATAGGTGGAAGGCCGGCCGATGCCGATCTCCTCCATCTTCTTGACCAGCAAAGCTTCCGAGAAGCGCGGCGGCGGCTGCGTGAAATGCTGGTCGGCATCGATCGCGCCGCGCCGGAGCGGGTCGCGCTCACGCATCGGCGGCAGCATCCGGCTGTCCTCGTCGCTATCGGCTTTGCTGTCGTCCTGACCTTCCGAATAAAGCTTGAGAAAGCCGTCGAAGGCGATGATCGAGCCGGTGGCGCGCAGCCTGGCCCGTCCGGCGGCGTCCGTGATCTCCACCGTCACCTGGTCGAGTTCCGCCGACTGCATCTGGCTGGCGACGGCGCGCTTCCAGATCAGCTCATAGAGCCGGCGCTGCTCGTCGGACAGATAGCGCCCGATCGCCTCAGGTCGGCGGCCGACTTCGGTGGGACGCACCGCCTCGTGCGCTTCCTGGGCATTCTTCGCCTTGGTGGAATACTCCCTGGGTGCTGCCGGCAGATAGTCGGGTCCGAACTGCGAATGGATATGGCCGCGTATGGCGTCCACCGCCTCGCGTGCCATCTGCACGCCGTCGGTGCGCATATAGGTGATCAGGCCGGTGGTCTCGCCATCCAGCTCGATGCCCTCATAGAGCTGCTGGGCCGCGCGCATCGTCGCCTGCGCGCCCATGCCCAGTTTCCGGCTGGCCTCCTGCTGCAGGGTGGAGGTGGTGAACGGCGCCGGCGGGTTGCGCTTGGCGCGTCGTGGCTCGACCGAAGCGACGGCGAACTGCCCGGCTTCGACGATCGCCTTGGCCGAAGCCGCCGATGCCGCGCTGTTGAGGTCGAACTGGTCGAGTTTCCCGCCGTCCAGATGCGTGAGCCGTGCCGTGAACGGAGCCCCGGCCGGAGTCTGGAGATGGGCGAGGATCGTCCAATATTCGCGCGGCTTGAAACGCTCGATCTCCGCCTCGCGCTCGCAGATCAGGCGCAAGGCGACCGACTGCACGCGCCCCGCCGAGCGGCTGCCGGGCAGCTTGCGCCAGAGCACCGGCGACAGGGTGAAGCCGACCAGGTAGTCGAGCGCCCGGCGCGCGAGGTAGGCTTCGATCAGCGGCTGGTCGAGCGCTCGCGGCCGGCCCATCGCCGTCCTGATCGCGCCCTTGGTGATCTCGTTGAAGGTCACGCGCTGCACGTCGACATGCCGGAGCAGGTTCTGCTCCTCCAGCATCGCGCGCACATGCCAGGAAATCGCCTCTCCCTCGCGGTCCGGGTCGGTGGCCAGATACAGACGCTTGGCGCCGCGCAGCGCCTTGGCGATGGCAGCCACCTGCCGGTTGCCGCGCTCGTCGGATTGCCAGTCCATGGCGAAGCCCTCTTCGGGCCGCACGCTGCCATCCTTGGGCGGCAGGTCGCGCACATGGCCGAAGCTGGCCAGCACGGTGTAGCCGTCGCCCAGATACTTGTTGATGGTCTTCGCCTTGGCGGGGCTCTCCACCACGACCACGTCGGTCATTTCGTCTCCGAACAATACAACGTCCGGATGTGGACGTATTACGCGGGCGCCGCAAGCCTTTAGCGTGGCTGTCCGAGCAGGCTGACCTGGTTGCCTGGCAGGCTCTCGACAAGGCCGCCAAGCTCCAGTTCGGTCAGCACCGCCAAGACCGCGCCGGTCGAGAACTGGCAGCGGCGCACCAGATCGTCAACCGCCGCGGGTTCCGGACCGAGGAGCGACAGCACCTGGGCGCGCACCTTTCCCAGCTCGGACCAGGCCTCCGGGCCCTCCGCGCCCCACCCGCTGCGGCCTTCCGCAAAGCCGGAGGGTCCGAGCGTCGGCAGCCGATCAGGCAGCTCCGCCAGCACGTCGGCAGCGTTCTCGACGAGATGCGCATGGCGCTGCCGCAGCAGGTTGTTGGAGCCGCGGCAGCGCGGATCGAGCGGCGAGCCGGGGACCGCGAACAGCTCGCGGCCATAGGTGAGGGCCAGGTCGGCGGTGATCAGGCTGCCGGAGCGCGGCGCCGCCTCGATCACCACGCAGCCGAGCGAGAGTCCGGCGATGATGCGGTTGCGGCGCGGGAAATGCCGGCTCTGGGGCACCGTGCCGAACGGCGCCTCGGCGACCACCGCGCCGCGATCGGCGATCCGCGCTTGCAGTTCCGCGTGTTCCGCCGGGTAGGGCTGGTCGAGGCCGCCGGCGATGGCCGCGACCGTTGGGCCCACATGCAGCGCGCCACGATGCGCCGCCCCGTCAATGCCGCGCGCGAGCCCGGAGACCACGACCAGGCCGCCGTCGCCCAGTTCAGCGGCGAGGGCTTCGGCGATGCGCATGCCGTTCGAGGAGGCGTTGCGCGAGCCGACGATGGCCACCGCGCGGCGGGCAAGCACGCCGGGGTCGCCAAGCACCGCCAACACCGGCGGCGCGTCCGGCAGTTGTGCCAGCAGCGGCGGATAGTCGGGCTGGCCAAGCAGGATGAAACGCCCGCCGGCGACGGCGACCGCGCCGATCTCGTCGTCGATGGCCTGCGCCGAGGGAATCCGGGGCACGCTGCCGCCGCTCGCCTTGGCAAGAGCAGGGATCGCCTCGAGAGCTGCGGAGGGCGTGCCGAAGCGGGCGAGCAGGCGGCGGTAGCTGGCAGGCCCGACCGTCTCGGTGCGGATCAGGCGCAGAAGCGCGGCAAGGTCGTTCATGCCCGTCCTGTTCATGCCCGTCCCGCTCCGATCCGGGGCTCCGTGCCGGCGAACAGGCGGCCGATGTTGGCACGGTGGCGTTGGAGCACCAGCAGCATCACCAGGATCGCGCCCCACGGCACCGGATCGGCTGGGAACGCCCGCCACGTGAAGATGAACAGCAGGATCGGCAGCGCCACGGCCGCGCCCAAGCCGCCGACGGAAGAAATCTTGGTCCAGCACGCGAGCGCCAGCCAGAGCGCCGCGCAGATGATCCCGGCCCGCCAGTCGAGTGCGAAGGCGATGCCGAGCAGGGTGGCGACTCCCTTGCCGCCGGCGAAACGCAGCCAGACCGGACAGCAGTGGCCGAGGGCGGCGAACACGGCGGCGACGGCGGCGGCAATCGGCAGCGGCAGCAGCCAAATTCCGAGCCAGACCGCGACCGCACCCTTGAGTCCGTCCAGCAGCAGCGTGGCGGCAGCGAGATCACGCCTGCCGGTGCGCAGCACGTTGGTGGCGCCGATATTGCCCGAGCCGATCCTGCGCACGTCGCCTAAGCCCGCCGCTCGCGTCAGCAGCAGGCCGAACGGGATGCTGCCGATCAGGTAGGCGATGATCGCCACCGCAACGAGAAGCAGGCTCATCCAAACACCCGGCGTCCGGCTTTATACGTGGCGATCACCCGCCCCTCCAGCGCGCGGCCGTCGAACGGCGTGTTCTGCGCGCGTCCTGGCAACCGTCCCGAATGCACCTGCCAGGCGCGGTCCGGCTCGAACAGGCAGAGATCCGCGGGAAGCCCCCGCGTGAGCGTGCCGGCCTCGCTCCCCAGAACGCGGGCTGGCCCTACGGTCAGCAGGCCCAGGGCCGCGATCAGGCTCAGGCTGCCGTCATGCACGCGGGCCAGGCTGACCGCGAGCAGGGTGGCGAGGCCAACGCCGCCGCTCGCAGCCAAGGCGAAGGGCAGGCGCTTGTCGTCGGCATCGCGCGGCATGTGATCGGACCCGATGGCGTCAATGGTGCCGTCGGCGAGGGCCGCGCAGACGGCGAGGCGGTCCGCCTCGGGGCGAAGCGGCGGCGACAGCTTGGCAAAGGTGCGGAAATCGCCGATCGCGGTCTCGTTCAGGTCGAAATAAGGCGGCGCGGTGTCGCAGGTTACAGGCAGCCCTTCGGACTTGGCGCGTCGGATCAGCTCGAGCGCCGCCGCCGTCGAGACATGGCCGAAATGCAGCGCGCCGCCGGTGAGGCGCTGCAGCATCAGGTCGCGCGCGACCAGGATCGGCTCGGCGGCGGCCGGGATGCCGGGCAGGCCGAGCCGCGTCGCCAGCTCGCCCTCGGTGGCGCTGCCGCCTCTGGCCAGCGAGACATCCTCTGGATGCTGGATCACCGTGGCGCCGAAGCCGCGCGCATAAGCGAGCGCGATGCGCATCAGACGCGTGTCGGCAATCGCGCGCGTGCCGTCGGTGAAGGCGCACGCTCCCGCCTCGCGCAGCAGCCCCAGCTCCGCCAGCGTCTCGCCGGCGCAGCCGCGGGTGACGGCGCCATACGGCAGGATGTCGACCATGCTGGTCTCCTCGCCGCGCGCGCGCAGCAGCCGCACCAGCGCCGGATCGTCAATCGCCGGCGTGGTATTGGGCAGCACCGCGAGCGTGGTGATCCCCCCCGAGACCGCCGCCTCCGCCGCCGAGGCGATGGTTTCGCGGTATTCATGGCCTGGCTCGCCGATGCTGGCGCGCATGTCCACCAGGCCGGGGCAAAGCACGGCGCCGCCGCCATCGATCACCGTGGCGCCTTCAGGGGCCGCCGTATCCGACGGCAGCTCGATATCCTCGATGCGGCCGCCGGTGACCAGAAGCCGGCCAAGCCGGTCAAGCCCGGAGGCGGGATCGAGCAGCCGGACATTGTCGAACAGCAGAGTGCCGCTCATGAATTGCGTGCGCGCGAAAGCCGGTCGAGCACGGCCATACGCACCGCGACGCCCATCTCGACCTGTTCCTGGATCACGCTCTGAGGGTGGTCGGCGACCGCGCTGTCGATCTCGACGCCGCGGTTCATCGGCCCCGGATGCATCACCAGCGCATCAGGCTTGGCCAGCGCCAGACGCGCCAGATCAAGGCCGAAGAAGCGGAAATACTCGCGTTCGCTGGGCACCAGCCCGGAAGCCATGCGCTCGCGCTGCAGTCGCAGCATCATCACCACATCAGCGCCTTGAAGTCCGTCCTCCATGCTGTGAAACGCTTCGACGCCAAGCCGCTCGATCGCCGCGGGCATCAGCGTCGACGGCCCGATCACGCGCACCCGGCTGCCCATGGCGGTGAGCAGATGGATATTCGAGCGCGCCACTCGGCTATGCGCGACATCGCCGCAGATGGCGACCACCAGCCCGGCGAGGCGGCCGCGGCGGCGTCTGATGGTCAGCGCGTCGAGCAGCGCCTGGGTCGGATGCTCATGGGTGCCGTCGCCGGCGTTGATCACGCTGGCATCGACCTTCTGCGCGAGCAGCGCTGGCGCTCCGGATTGCGCGTGCCGCACCACAAGCAGGTCGGTGCGCATGGCGTTCAGCGTGGCCGCCGTATCCAGCAGGGTCTCGCCCTTGTTCACCGAGGAGGTGGCGACCGACATATTGATCACGTCCGCGCCCAGCCGCTTGCCGGCCAGCTCGAAGCTGGTGCGCGTACGCGTGGAATCCTCGAAGAAAAGGTTGATCAGGGTGCGTCCGCGGAGCAGGTCGCGACTGGTCTTGCGCTGCCGGTTGAGCAGCACATAACTCTCGGCGAGATCGAGGAACGGCTCGATACGGTGCGGCTGCATGCCTTGCAGTCCGAGAAGATGGCGGTGCGACCCGGTGCCTTCCTGACCCGCGAAGAACCGCCACTGCTCAGCCATGCGGCGTTCGCTCTGTCCCGCTCACGGCGCCGATCCGCGCCAGCACCTCGTCGCGTCCGAGCGCGGCGGCGGTGGCATCGATCCCAGGGCTCATCGTGCTGCCGGTGAGTGCCGCGCGCAACGGCTGCGCCACCTGGCCGAGCTTGAGCCCGTGCCGCTCGGTGAAGCGTCGCAGCGCCCTATCAATTTCGGAGGGATCGAACGGCTCGATCGGCGCGAGCTCCGCGGCGAGGCCGCGCAGCATCGCCCGGTTGGCCTCGCCCAGCAGGGCCTCAGCCTTCGACTCGAAGCGCAACGGCACCGCGGCGGCGAGAAACGCGGCGCTGTCCGCCAGATCCACCAGCGTCTTGGCGCGTTCCTTCAGCCCCGGCATCAGGGTCAGGATGCGGGTTTCGGCCGCCGCATCGAGGAACAATCCGGGACGTCCGCGCAACCGTTCCAGCACGTCCCTGGCGAGCCGCGCGTCGTCCGCCTGGCGCAGCCACACGCCGTTGACCTGGGTCAGCTTCGTGTAGTCCATGCGCGCGGCGGAGCGGCCGACTCCGTCCAGGTCGAACAGGGCGATCTGCTCCTCGCGCGGGAGTATCTCGGCGTCGCCATGTCCCCAGCCGAGGCGGAGCAGGTAGTTGCACAGCGCCTCCGGCAGGAAGCCCTGCTCGCGGAACTCAACCACGCTCTGCGCGCCGTGACGCTTCGACAACTTGGCGCCGTCCGGCCCATGGATCAGCGGCAGGTGCGCGAAACGCGGCCGCTGCCATCCCATCGCCGCGTAGATCTGCGACTGCCGGAAGCTGTTGGTCAGATGGTCGTCGCCGCGGATCACATGGGTAATCGCCATGTCATGGTCATCAACCACCACCGCGTGCTGGTAGGTGGGGGTGCCGTCGGCGCGCAGGATGATCATGTCGTCGAGTTCGGCATTGGCGACGCGGACCTCGCCCTGCACTAGATCGTCGACCACGGTCTCGCCTTCTCTCGCCGCGCGAATGCGTATGGTGAATGGCACACCCGCAGGCGCGTCGGACGGATCGCGGTCACGCCAACGCCCGTCATAACGCGGAGGCCGCCCTTCCGCCGCAGCCTGCTCGCGCATGAGGCGAAGCTCTTCGGCGGTGCAGTAGCAGCGATAGGCGTGCCCTGCCTCAAGCAACGCGTGCGCCACCTCGGCGTGCCGCTGCTCGCGGGTCGATTGATAGACCGGCGGCTCGTCCGGGGTGAGGCCCATCCAGGCCATGCCGTCCAGGATGACCTCCGTCGCTTGCTGTGTGGATCGCTCGCGGTCGGTGTCCTCGATGCGCAACAGGAAGGCGCCCTGATGGTGGCGCGCGAACAGGAAGTTGAACAAGGCGGCACGGGCATTGCCGATATGCAGCAGGCCGGTCGGGCTTGGCGCGAAACGGGTGCGGACGCTCATGCGGCGTTGTCTATCACGCGCGAATCGCGCGACGGAAGCGCAGCCTTGTCAATGCGGCCTTGTCACCGCAGCTTTCTCAGCATTACGCTGTCATTGATGTCAAACCATGGAGAATGGCGATGGCGACGCTGACCGTGCGCAATCTGGATGCGGATATTGTTCGCTCGCTTCGTATGCAGGCAGCCGAGCACGGACGGTCGGCGGAAGCCGAGCATCGCGCGATCCTCAAGACCGTGCTGACCGGGGCGGTGCCGTCAGCACGGGCGCTTGCCCTGGGCCGGCTTGCCGAGTTCCGGCGGCGGACGGCGGGGAGAGGGGCCGCGAGTTCGGTCGAACTGCTCGAGGAAACAAGAAGCGGGCGCGCCAAGGGCGCCTGATCCATGGCGCTCGCCGTCGATGCATCGGTGGGCCTGAAATGGGTTCTGGACGAGCCGGACAGCTACCTCGCACACGCACTCGCCGCCGGCGCCGAGACGTTGCTGATGCCCGACTTCTGGCTTGCGGAGGCCACCAACGTGTTGTGGCTCCAGGTTCGCAAGAAAATCCTGCTTCCGGACGAGGCGAGAGAGGCGCTGAATCTTCTTCAAGGCGTGATCGAGCCGACCGTGACAGGCGGCCTCGGATTGCACGAGGTTGCTCTGGACATCGGCCTTGCTGTCAATCACGCGACCTACGACACCCTCTATCTCGCATTTGCAATCGCCATGGGAGCACGCGGCCTCGTCACGGCCGACGCTCCCTTCGTGCGTGACATGAACCGGCACAGCGACAAGAACCTGACGGCGATGATGATGCCACTGGACGCCTGGGCACGGGCCGAGGGGCTCGCCTCGGCATGATCCAATCGCCATGGAGAGTTCGTTCCGGATAAGCTACAATAAGGGGGCATGTCCACCAGCGCCGGCATTCTTTCTTCAACGGGCTTGGCCAGCTTCGGCTCGCGCGTGCGCCCGCTGGCTTCCCGCGCCGGTCGCGCGCTGCTGATCGAGCGCGACCGGCTGGCGCTTTGGCTGCCAGTCTGTGTCGGCGTCGGCGATGCCGCCTACTTCGCGTGCCACAGCGAGCCCGCGTGCTGGCCGGCGGCGCTTCTGGCGGCGGCCGGGTTTGCCGCGGTTCTGCTGTCCCGCGGCCATGACTGGATACGCATCATCGGCGCGGCGCTGCTTGCCGGCTGCGCAGGCTTTCTCGCGGCGAGCCTGGCCACCAGCCGCGCGGCGCCAATGCCGATCCTGCCGCGCACCGCCAGCATTGTCTCCGGCCGCGTCAGCGCGGTCGAAACGTTTGCGGACGCCAGCCGCCGGGTCACTCTCGAGCGGCCCGTCATCGGCGAAGACCTGCCGATCGCGCGCCATCTGCGCGTGCGGCTGCGCGAGGATGATACCCAGACGGTTGCCGTCGGCGACAGCCTCACGCTCCGCGCCATGCTGCGCGGGCCGGCGCCGCCGTCACTGCCGGGCGGGCGGGACCTGCAGCGCGAGGCGTTCTTCGACGGCCTTGCCGGCTCCGGCTATGCGCTCGGCATCGCCCAGATCAAGCATCATGTGTCCGCCGGCGGCATCGCGGCCGGCTGGCAGCGGCTGCGCGAGGCGATTGCGCACCGGATTAGCTTGGTGCTGCCCGGCGCTCGGGGCGCGATCGCGGCCACGCTGCTGACCGGCATCAGCAGCGCGATCCCGCAGTCGGACCGCGACGCCTTTGCCGTCTCCGGCCTTGCCCATCTGCTCGCGGTGGCCGGGCTGCATCTCGGCATCGTCATGGGGTTGACGATGGGCGCGTTGCGCATGGCGCTGGCGGCATGGGAATACGCGGCGCTGCGTCTGCCGACGCGGCAGATCGCGGCGATCGGCGCGCTGCTGGCAGGCGCCCTCTATATGGCGCTGACCGGGATGCACCTGCCGACCGAGCGCAGCCTGGCGATGGCAGCCCTCGCCGTGATCGCGCTGCTGCTCGGACGCCGGGCGGTGTCGATGCGTGGTCTGGGCATCGCCGCAGTGATGCTGATGCTGACCTCGCCGGAGGCCCTGCTCGGCGTCTCGTTCCAGATGAGCTTCGCCGCGGTGATGGCGCTGATCGCCGGCTACGAGGCGATCCGCCCGATGACCAACAGCCTGTACGGCGATGGCTCCTGGCAGCGCCGGTTCGGGCTGCACGTGCTGGCTCTGTTCATGACCAGCCTGCTCGCCGGCGCCGCGTCGACGCCGTTCGCCGTCTATCATTTCGGCCATATCCAGTTCTACTTCGTGCTGGCCAACCTGATCGCGGTGCCGATGACAGCTTTGTGGGTGCTGCCGGAGGGCTTGCTGTCGCTGCTGCTGATGCCGTTCGGCCTGGAACGATTGGCGCTGCTGCCGATGGGCTGGGGCATCGGTGTGATCCTGTGGCTCGCGCGCCACGTGGCCATGCTGCCCGCCGCCAGCCTCGCGGTGCCGGCCGCGCCGCTCTGGGCGCTGGGACTGACGTCTTTCGGGCTGATCTGGCTCTGCCTGCGCCGCGGCGTCTGGCGGCTGCTGGGAGTGTTGCCGCTTTGCGCAGGAGCGCTCGCGCCGTTGCTGTGTCAGCCGCCGGATGTGCTGATTTCCAACGATGCGCGGCTGATTGCGCTGCGTGTCCAGCAGCCGCATGGTCCACGCCTCATGCTTGAGGAGGGCTCCGGCGCGAGCGCGATCACGCTGTCCGACTGGACCAAAAGCCAGGCCATCGAGGCGCCGCTCGAATACATGCCGGACACAGGGTCGCAGGGTCCGGTCTCCTGTGACGCCGTGCTGTGCCGGATCGTGCTGCGCGGCCAAACCATCCTGTTGCTGCGTGAGGGCAAGCAGACGCATCCGCCCAGCATCGACTGCGGACAGATCGCTTTGCTGATCTCGCCGAGGCCGCTGGGCCGGCTTTGCCTGTCCCGTCCGCGCATCGGCCGCTTCACCGTCTGGCGCGAGGGCGCGCAGGCAATATGGATCAAGCATGACGGCGCGCGCGTGATCTCCGACAACGCCGTTCGCGGCGCGCGGCCGTGGATTCCGGTGCCGGGACGGCGCGCGCTGCCGAACCTGCCGATGGCAAAGTCCGAGTGATGCGTGCGGGCCCCCTAGCGCCGCGTCTCATTTCGCTATAGTCGTCCATATATAACGTGGACGGGGTGCTGCCGATGCGTGTGGTTGGAGCAGCAGCGGGGATCGCCGCCGCATGCCTGTGCATGGCATTGCCCGTTTACGCCTTTGGGCAATCGCTGGCGGCGCCCGGTTCCGGCAACCTGCCGCCCGGATCCTCCGGGCCGAAGGCGTCGGCCGTGGAGTTTTCTCCCGAAGACGGCATCGCCGGTTACTTCGACAACTGGTTCGCGCGCGCCAACGAGGCGCAGGAGAGTCAGCCGCGATGGATGACGCCAGTCGTCACGGTGACGCCGCTGCTGCAGGAGGAGGTGCGCTACGATCAGTTCTGGGAGCACCTGCCGACCGGCGCCAGCCTGCACAACTACGATACCGGAAAGGGCATCGAGCTCATCCCGACGACCACCAACGAGATCATCCTCGGACTGCCCGCCTATGAGGAAAGAAAGCTTGGCCACGCGCGCGCGGTGACCGGCTGGGCCGACGAGTCAGTCCTGATCAAGCAGCGCCTGTTCAGCGAGAACGCGCAGAGCGGCGATGCCGTCATCACCGCTTTTCTGCAAGCGAGCGCGCCGACCGGCTCCTCCGCCTATACGGGCCATGTCTGGGTCATCACGCCGACGCTCGCGGGCGGCAAGGGGTGGGGCAATTTCGACGTGCAGGCGACCATCGGCGGCGCGCTGCCGATCGATCATTTCCACAACACCGGCGCGCAGCTCCTGACCAACGTGGCGCTGCAATATCACCTGCTGAAGTATTTCTGGCCGGAATTCGAGTTCAACGACACCGACTGGCTCACCGGCACGCAGCGCGGCGGCAAGAACCAGCTCTTCCTCACGCCGGGCCTGATGGTTGGACGCTTCGTCATCTATCATCGCGTGGGAGCCGCCATCGGCTTCGGCTATCAGTTCGCGGTGTCGCCGACCGAGCGGACGACGGGAGAAATCCTGCCTGTCTATGACCACAACTGGATCCTGTCGGCCCGGCTGACATTCTGACCGGTCCGTCATCGAGGAGCCGCAAGCAACCGGGTCAACACGTTCACATCGTCGGCGCAGGCCGACGCGGCGGCGGCCTCGATGCGTCGGTAGGCGGCCAGC
Source organism: uncultured Acetobacteraceae bacterium (assembly GCA_964246745.1). Classification (GTDB taxonomy): domain Bacteria; phylum Pseudomonadota; class Alphaproteobacteria; order Acetobacterales; family Acetobacteraceae; genus Lichenicoccus. The sequence goes on along the minus strand of CAXTRK010000010.1, from coordinate 30,050 downwards.
ACCGCCTCGCCGTCGGCGGTAAGCCGGGTGCCGCCGCCTGCCGCACCCCCGGCACTGCTCTCGATCAACGGCGTCCGGAAGGCGGCGTTCACCGCCTCGGCAAGTTCCCAGGCGCGCTTGTAGCTCATCCCGAGGGCGCGGCCGGCGGCGGAGATCGACCCATGCTCGCGTATGGCTTCCAGCAGCTCGGCGCGGCCTGGACCGATGATCACGCGGCCCGGAAGCACGATCCGCAAATGCAGGCCGATCCGGTCCGGGTGGCGCAGCTTGGGCATGCTCAGCTCTCCGGTGGCCATCAAACCACAACGTAACCGCGAATTCACTTCCCCTGCGTGGCGGCAGCCGGCACATCCGGCGAAGCATGCGTGTGCTGTTGATCGAGGATGACGGCAAGATCGCCCAGGATGTCGCGGACGAGCTTGCCACCCGCGGCTTTTCGGTCGCCGTCGAGGAGACCGGCCCCGAGGGGCTGCGGCGCGCGCAGGAAGGCGGCTTCGACGTGCTGGTGGTCGACCGTCTGCTGCCGGGGCTTGACGGGCTCGACGTGATCGCGCGGCTGCGCGAGGCAGGCAACCGCACGCCGGTGCTGGTGCTGAGCGCGCTTTCGGCGGTGGATGACCGAGTGCGTGGGCTGAAGGCGGGCAGCGACGACTATCTCGGCAAGCCGTTCGCGATGGAGGAGCTGGCGGCGCGTCTGGAGGCGCTGCTGCGACGCCCGACCTCGACGCGCGAGAGCGTGCTGCGCGTGGGCCCGATCGTGATGGATCTGATCGAACGCCGCGTCAGCCGGAGCGGGCGCGAGATCGAGTTGCTGCCGCGCGAGTTCCGGCTGCTGGAATATCTGCTGCGCCGGCCGGACCGGGTGCTGACCCGCGACATGCTGCTGGAAGATGTCTGGCACTACCGCTTCATCCCGCGCACCAACCTGGTGGACGTGCATATCGGCAAGCTGCGTCGCAAGGTCGACGCACCCGAAGAGGCGCCATTGATCCACAGCATACGCGGGGTCGGCTTCATGCTGCGGGTGAACGCCTGAAAGGATCGGGCCTGGAAGCGGGGGGCCTGAGCGCCCCGGACTGGCCGCTGCTGCAGACGGCGACGTTCCGGCTTACCGTGGGCGCCGCCGTGTTCATGGCGGCCGCGTTGCTGCTGCTGTCGGCGCTGATCTTCTGGCAGGCTACCGAATACCGTACCAGTCGCACCGACCGGCTGCTGGTGCGCGAAGCCAATCTGCTGGCGGCGCAATCGAAGCCGGCGCTGGACCGCCAACTGCGCATGCGCGCCTCGGACGACCTGCATCTGCTGATCGCCGCCGCCGGCTTGTTCGATCGGGCGCACCATCGTCTGAGCGGCAACCTTGCGCAATGGCCGCGCGGGCTGGTCGCCGACGGGCACGCGCACCGTGTCCGGGCGGCGCTGCTCGGACAGCCGCGGCACCTGGTGCGCGCACAGGCAGCACTGCTCCCGGACGGCGACATCCTGGTCCTGGCACGCGGCACCGGCGAGGTCGCGGAGTTGACGCATATCGTCTGGCACGCGCTCGCCGTCTGCGCCATTCCCTCGCTGCTCATCGCCGTGGCCGGGGGCGCCTGGCTCAGCCACCGGGCCATGCTGCGCATCGGCATCATGCATCGCACGATCGAACGGATCATGCAGGGCGACCTGCACGAGCGTCTGCCAGCCGGCCGCGCTCCAGAAGGCGGCGACGATCTCGACCGGCTTGCCGGCAGCGTCAACCGGATGCTGGGCCGACTCGAGCATCTGCTCGACGAGATCAAGGGGGTGGGCGACGACATCGCCCACGATCTGCGAACGCCGCTCACGCGTGTGCGGACACGCCTGGAGCGGGCACGGTCGGAGTCTTGCCGCGACGCGGCGCTGGACCGCTCGATCGAGCGTGCGCTCGCCGACCTCGACCAGTGTTTCGCGATCATCACGGCGCTGCTGCGTATCACCGAGATCGAGAACGGCAGGAGGCGGGCGGCCTTCGCACGCGTGTCGCTTGATGCAGTGGTGGCCGAGATCGTCGACCTCTACGAACCGATCGCCGAGGCGCGCGACATCGCCCTGGAGGCATTGGCGGGCGAGCCCGCCTCGACGCATGGCGATCGCGACCTGCTGATCGAGCTTGTCGCCAACCTGGTCGACAACGCCATCAAGTTCACCGCGCCCGGCGGCCGTGTCGAGATCGGAGTTCGCCCAGTCGGCGCGCGCGTGGCGCTCAGCGTCGGCGACACCGGCATCGGCATCGTGGAGGCGGAGCGCGAAGCGGTGCTGGTCCGGTTCCATCGCTCCGACAAGAGCCGGCACGTACGCGGCAGCGGCCTCGGGCTCAGCCTGGTCGCCGCGATCACGCGCCTGCACGACGCGACACTTGAAATCCGCGACGCCAGGCCCGGGGTTGATCCGCCCGGTTGCCTGTTCGAGGTCACCCTGCCCGCCCCACCTCCTTGAACGCGTCCGCTCCTTAAAATCGAATTTCATTGGCGCGTCCGGCGCAAGCGGCTACCGCCCCACAGCAGGCATGGAATGGGGGCTCTGGACGGTGCGCGGGCGATGAACGGAATCGTGCTTATCGCCCTGCGTCAGAAGCTCACCTTCGTGGTGATGAGCATTCTGATCGTGCTGTTCGGCGCGATGGCGGTGCTGAAGATGCCGACCGACATCTTTCCGACGATCAAGATCCCCGTGGTGGCCGTGGTCTGGACCTATAACGGCCTGTCGCCAAATGACATGTCCGGGCGCGTCATCTATTATTACGAGCGCTCGCTGACCACCACGGTCAGCAACATCGAGCACATCGAAAGCCAGTCCTATTACGGCCGCGGCGTGGTGAAAATCTTCTTCCAGCCCGGCACCAATATCGCGGCCGCGCAGGCGCAGATCACCGCCGCCTCGCAGACCGTGCTCAAGCAGATGCCGACCGGCATCACGCCGCCGGAGATCCTGGTCTATAATCCGTCCTCGGTGCCGGTGCTGGATCTGCAGATCGCGGCAACGGGGATGACCGCGTCCCAGGTCTACGACATGGCCTCGAACCTGATCCGTCCGGCCCTGGTCGCGGTGCCCGGCGTGGCCATTCCCACGCCCTATGGCGGCGGCTCGCTGAACGTCGAGATCGATCTCAACCAGGCAAAGCTGCTGGCGCACGGCCTGTCGGCGGTGGATGTCGGCAACGCCTTGCGCACGCAGAATGTCGTGCTTCCGGCCGGCGACGAGAAGATCGGCGATCTCGACTACATGGTCGAGACCAACGCCAGCCCGCTCGCGGTGTCCAGCTTCAACGACATGCCGATCAAGACGGTGGATGGCGCCACGGTGACACTCGGCGACGTCGCCTACGTGCATCGCGGGCCGCCGCCGCAGATCAACGAGGTGCTGGTGCACGGCAAGCAGGCGGTGCTGATCGAGATCCTGAAGAGCGGCGACGCCTCGACGCTCGCCGTGGTGGCGGGGGTGAAGGCGAAGATACCGGGCATCCTGCGCACGCTGCCGCCGGGAGTGACGATCACGCCGCTGAACGACGCCTCGCGCTTCGTGCGCGCCTCCGTGGACGACGTGCTTCAGGAGATGGGCACGGCGGCGGTGCTGACCGGCATCACCGTGCTGCTGTTCCTGGGATCCTGGCGTTCCACGGTGATCGTGGTAACCTCGATCCCGCTCGCGATCCTGGCCTCGGTGCTGGTGCTGTCCTGGCTCGGCCAGACCGTCAACGTCATGACCTTGGGCGGCCTGGCACTCGCGGTCGGCATCCTGGTCGACAACGCCACCGTGATCATCGAGAACATCGCCTCTCACCTGGAGCGTGGCGCCGAACTCGAAGCCGGCATCATCGAGGGCGCCAACCAGATCGTCGTGCCCACCTTCGTCTCGACCTTGTGCATCTGCATCGTCTGGCTGCCGCTGTTCCAGCTTTCCGGCATCGCCGGCTACCTGTTCCTGCCGCTGGCGGAGGCGATCATCCTCGCCGTGATCGCCTCGTTCGTGCTGTCGCGCACGCTGGTGCCGACGATGGCGGCGGTGCTGCTGCGCGCCGAGATCGAGCGGCACCGGCACGGCCATGCCGGGCCGCCCGGCCCGTTCACGCGCTTCCAGCAGGGCTTCGAGCGCGGCTTCACCGGCTTTCGCGACAGCTACAGCAGGCTGCTCACCGGGCTGGTGGCCACGCGCGGACGCTTCATCCCGCTGTTCGCGCTCGCCTCGTTCGGCTCGCTGGCGCTGATCCCGGTGCTCGGGCGGGATTTCTTCCCATCCATCAAGTCCGGCGAGATCGACATGCACATGCGCGCGCCGATCGGCACCCGGCTCGAGGACGCCGCCAAGATCGCGGTGCTGGTGAACGGCTCGGTCCGGCACATCCTGTCGGGCAAGGTCTCCAACCTGGTGGATAATTGCGGCCTGCCAGTGAGCGGCATCAACCAGGCCTACAGCGCGACCGGGACCATCGGGCCGCAGGATTGCGACATCACCATCAGCCTCAGCAACCAGGTCTCCCCGGTGGACCGTTACCGCTTCCTGCTGCGACGCGAGCTGCCGAAACTCTATCCAGGCACGGTGTTCACCTTCCTGCCGGGCGACATCACCGCGAAGATCCTGAATTTCGGCCTGCCGGCGCCGATCGACGTGCAGATCTCCGGCCGTGGCCAGGTGGCCAACCTCGCCTACGCGCAAAGGGTGGCGGCGCGGATGCGGCGCATTGCCGGCATCGCCGACGTGAACATCGAGCAGGCCTTCAACGAGCCGACGCTGCGCATCGCCTCGCGACGTGTGTTCGCCTCCGGCATCGGGCTGACCGAGGCCGATATCGCCGACAACGCGCTGGCGACGCTGTCCGGCAGCGGCCAGACCGCCCCGACCTACTGGCTCGACACCAAGACCGGGGTGTCGCACCTGGTCAACCTGCAGACGCCGCAGAACCAGCTCGCCTCGATCAACGCGCTCGATACGATCCCCGTCGACAAGGGCGGCGGCGACCCGAATGGCGACGGCACGCAGTTGCTGGGGGCGCTCAGCCGGATCACCCAGACCGGAACGCCGCTGCTGGTCTCGCACTACAGCATCCTGCCGGTGATCGACATCTTCGCGACCAACCAGGACCGCGATCTCGGCGCCGTCAATGACCGGGTCACCCGTGTCGTCGCCGACACGAAGAGCGAGGTCCCGCACGGCGCCACCGTGCATCTGCGCGGCCAGGGGGAGACGATGCGCGGCGCCTATGCCCAGCTCCTCGAAGGGTTGGGACTGGCGATCATCCTGGTCTACCTGATCATCGTGGTGAACTTCCAGTCGTGGCTCGACCCGTTCATCATCATCACCGCATTGCCGGCGGCGCTGGCGGGGATCGTCTGGAGCCTGTTCCTGACCCATACCACGCTGTCGGTGCCGGCGCTGACCGGCGCGATCATGTGCATGGGCACGGCGACCGCGAACTCGATCCTGGTGGTCGCCTTCGCCCGTGAGCGGCTGGCGGAGCATGGCAACGCCGTGATGGCCGCGATCGAGGCCGGCTTCGGCCGTATCCGACCGGTGATGATGACGGCGCTGGCAATGATGGTGGGCATGCTGCCGATGTCGATGAGCAACACCGAGAACGCGCCGCTGGGACGCGCGGTGATCGGCGGACTGCTGTTCGCCACGTTTGCGACACTGCTGTTCGTGCCGTGCGTGTTCGCGCTTCTGCATCACCGCCGCGACAAGGGAGACAGCCGCGCATGACCGCACCGAGGCAGGATCGCCGCCGCTCGCGCGTGCGCGGGCGGTGGCTGATGGCGTTCGCTGTCCTGGTGGTGGCGGGCCTCGCCGCCTGGGGCATCATCCAGCGCGACAACCATGTGGCGGCGCTCCGCGTCGTGGCCGACGAGGAGGCGGTGCCGAAGGTGCAGGTGATCGAGCCGGCGCACGGTCCGCGCACCCGCTCGCTGGAGCTGCCCGGAACCATCAAGGCCTGGTACTCGGCGCCGATCTACGTGCAGGTCTCCGGCTACGTGCGCATGTGGTATGAGGATTACGGCGCTCATGTGAATGCCGGGCAGTTGCTCGCGGTGATCTCCACTCCCGGCCTGGACGAGCAGTTGGCCGCCGCCCGCGCCGATCTCGCGGTGGCGCAGTCCAAATACAAGCTTGCCCAGGTCACGGCGGGACGATGGAAGGCGCTCGCGGGCACCCAGGCGGTGTCGCGTCAGGAAGTCGACGTGCAGGTGGCCAGCGCCGAATCCCAGGCTGCCCAAGTGCAGGCGGCCGAGCATAACGTGGCGCGCTACCAGGCGCTGGAGCAGTTCAAGGACGTGGTGGCGCCGTTTGCCGGCATGGTGACCGCGCGCGACACCGACGTTGGCGACTACGTCAATGCCGGCGGCGGCGACGTGAGCTCGCACGGCGGTTCCACCGAGCTGTTCAGCGTCGCCGACATCCACAAGATGCGCGTCTTCGTCGCGGTGCCGCAGGAATTCTCAGACATGTTGAAACCAGGCCTGACCGCGACGCTGACCCTGCCGCAATATCCTGATCGTGTGTTCAAGGCGAGGTTCGACACCAGTGCCAAGTCGTTCAATCCGCAGACGCGCACAGTGGTCACCGAGCTGCTGGTCGACAACCCCGATCTCACGCTCTGGCCCGGCACCTATGCCGACGTGCGTTTCACCACCAGCGCCAACCCGGACATCCTGATCGTGCCCGAGCAGGCGCTGATGTTCCGCGCCGAAGGCATGCAGGTCGCCCTGGTCGGTCCGCACGACACGGTGCATTTGCAGGACGTAACGCTCGGGCACAATCTCGGCCAGACCGTGCAGATCGTCTCCGGTCTCAGCCCGGACGACCGGCTGATCAACAATCCCTCGGCCGGCCTGCTGGAAGGCGAGACGGTGCAGCCGGTGCCTGGCGCGCCGGGGATCGCGCCGGCAGCGGAGTTCCAGGCTTCGCCCGTGCTGCCGAAGCATCTGAGCGATGCGCAGCGCGCCAAGGTCGAGGCCGCGCGCGCGGATCAGCCAGAGTGAAGGCTGGCTGCCGGCGGTTCGGTCATGCGTTCTGCCTCGCCGCTCTCGCCCTGCTCTCAGGGTGCGATCTTGCCCCAGCCTATCGTCCGCCGCAGATGGTCCTGCCAGCGTCCTATCAAGGCTCGGGTCCGTTCGTGGTGGCGCGGCCGCGAGGCGAACTGCCGCCCGGCCCCTGGTGGCGGCTGTTTGGCGATCCGCTGCTCGATCGCCTGGAAGCCGAGCTGAATGCCCAGAACCCGACGCTGGAAGCGGCGCAGGAGGCATACACCCAGTCGCGCGACTTGGCTGGCGAGGCGCGCTCGGGGCTCTATCCGCAACTCTCCGGCGACGGCTTGCTCAGCGACAACAAGCAGTCCCGCCACCGGCTGTTCCGCGGCACCAGCGGCTTTAACGAGGAAGCCTCCAACGAGATCGAAGCGACCGCTTCCTGGGAGCCCGATTTCTGGGACCAGATACGTAACCAGACGAAGTTCGCGAAGAACCAGGCGCAGGCCAGTGCTGCCGAACTCGCCGCGGTCAAGCTCAGCCTCGAGGGCGAACTCGCCTCCGACTATCTGTCGATGCGCGGCCTCGATTCCCAGCACGCCGTCTTTACGCAAACGATCGGCTTCTACAGGAAGGCGGTCTCCATCACCAGGACGCGGCTCGCCGGCAAAATCGCCTCCGCCCTCGATGTCGAGCGCTCGGAAAATCAGCTCGCCGCGGCCGAGGCGCTCGACACCGCGACGCTGGCGGCGCGCGTGCTGTTGCAGCACGCCATCGCCGTGCTGGTCGGCGACAACGCCATCGCCTTCGACCTGCCGGTGCAGGCGCATCCGCATATCCTGAATCCCCACGTGCCCGCAGGCGTGCCATCGGCGCTGTTGCAACGACGCCCGGACATTGCCGCGGCCGAGCGTCTCATGGCAGCCGAGAACGCCGCAATCGGCGTGTCGCGCGCGGCGTTCTATCCGAATATCCGTCTCAGCGGAGTTGCTGGCTTCCAGGATAACGGCTTCAGCCTGGCCAGCCTGCCGAACAGCCTGTGGGCGATCGGCGCCGGCGCCGTGCTGCCCTTGTTCGAAGGCGGCCTGCGGCGTGCCGAGTTGCAGCGGAGCTGGGCGGCATTCGCGCAAGCCCGCGACGAGTACCGCGCGACCGTACTCACGGCCTTCCAGCAGGTCGAGGACGGGCTTGCTCTGACCAGGCTGCTCCGGGTCGAGGGCCGGCAGCAGCATGCGGCGCTGCAGGCGGCGTTGCAGGCACAGGCGATGACGCTGAAGCTCTACACCGGAGGCCTCACCAACTATCTTGATGTCACCGTGAGCCAGATCGCGGCGCTATCGGCCGAAATCGGCGATGTGACGATCATCACCAGGCGCCAGCAGATCGTGGTCGGGCTGATCGAGGCGCTCGGCGGCGGGTGGAGCACGGCCGAGCTGCCGACGCCGGACCAGACCTTGCCGTTCAGCCCGCTCGATCCCGCCCCAGCAAAGGGCGATGTTCACACGCCGCATGCATGAGGAGCCGTGGTCATGGCGCTCAGGGATTTGCTGGTACATGTCGATCTGAGCGAGGCTGGCCTCACGCGCATGCGCCTCGCGGCGGGACTGGCGTTGCTGCATCAGTCGCGGCTCGTGGCACTTCATGTCCGCGAACTCGACCTTTCTCAGCAGCGCCGCCTGCGAGCGTCGGAACTCGGTTTGATACCGGCTGCCGAGATCGAGGCCCTGAACCATGCAATCGCCCAGGAGCAGGACGCGGGCGAATTGCCGCTGCGGTCCCTGCTTGACCAGTTGAATCGTGAACACGGCCTGGTCTTCGTCTTCCGCGCCATCGCCGGCCATGCCCCTGGCGTGGTCAGCCAGCAGGCCCGGACCGCTGACCTCGCCATCATCGGCCACGATCCTTTTATCGGCGACGACACGGCTGACGAGTACTCGTTCGCCGAGAGCATGCTGTTCGCTTCAGGCCGGCCGCTGCTTCTGGTGCCGCCGGGCACGAGTGGGGCTGCGACACTCGGACGACGGGTTGCGGTCGCATGGAACGGCAGCCGCCCGGCGGCGCGCGCCTTGTCGGATGCCATCCCACTGATCGAGAAAGCCGAACGTGTCGTCATCCTGGCGGCCGAAGCCGACCGTCCCGATCTCAGGCGCCCGTCATCGATCGAACCCGTGCTCGAGCATCTGCGCCTGCATGCGAAAGACGTCGAGGTCCGCACGTTGGAGGCTGGTCGCCGGCGCCTTTGGTCATGCGAGATTATGGGAAAAGATGCTGGGTGGCGTCACGCGCGACTTGCTCGCGGACTTGCGCCTGCCCGTGCTGATGTCGCACTGAAAGGGCGCAGTCCGGCCGCGTTCCTTGGTTGTTCATACAAGGATTGTTAATGTTTGCCGGTTCATACTCTGTGCAGCCGTTGTGAGATCGGCGGCTCGCGGAGATTGAAGCCAACAATGTTCCGGATCGGCAAGATCGCCGCAGCCTTCACCGTTCCGGCCGACGACCCGGAGCTTGTCGTCTCGCAGTGTCGCGCCATCGGCAAGCAGGTGCCGCTGCTCTATTCCATGCTCATCTTGAACACGCTGGCGCTTGCCGCGACGCACTTCGACTCAACGCCGCTCCTGCTTACCGTGGTGCTGCCAGCCGCGCTGATCATGGCTTTCGCATCTCGTGTTGCCGCCTGGCGCGCCCGTGACTGGAGCCAGGTCACCGCCGTGGAGGCGCTCCGGAAGTTGCGTCATGTCACGAGGATCGCTCCGGTGCTGGGATCTGCCTGCCTGATCTGGGCGCTGTCGCTTTATCGTTACGGAGACGCCTATGCGCAGGTCCACACCGCCTTCTTCGTCTCGATGACTTCGCTCGCCTGCATCTTCTGCCTGATGCATCTGCGTCCGGCGGTGTTGCTGGTGATGCTGACCGTCGCCGCGCCGTCGACGCTGTTCTTTATCGCAACCGGCAAGCCTGTGCTGATCGCCATCTCCGTCAACTTTGCCCTGCTCGCGATCTGCATGACCCTCATCACGTTCCGCCACTATCAGGATTTCATCGCATTAAGTGAGTCCCGCCGGGAGATCATCGTGCGACAGCGGGAAACACAGCGGCTGAGCGATGAGAACTCACGGCTTGCCTTCATCGACACGTTGACCGGTCTTTCGAACCGGCGGGGTTTCTTTCGTCATCTTGACGTGGCGCTCGGCGAGCAGCAGCGGACAGAGGCGCCAATTGCGGTCGGGCTGATTGACCTTGATGGGTTTAAACCGATCAACGACGCTCTCGGACACGCGACCGGCGACGCGGTGCTGCGGGAGGTCGGATTGCGTATGGGCGCGCTTGCCGGCGCGGATCGACATTTCTTTCGACTGGGGAGCGATGAGTTCGGCTTCGTTCTCACCGGGATTCCCGAATGCGAAATCGAGGATTTTGCGCGCTCCCTGTGCCTGCGGCTTCGTTTGCCCTACGTGATGCCGACCGCTACGGCGGAGCTTTCCGCCTCTGTCGGGATCGCGGTTTTCCCGCGCGCGGGACGCACCGCTCCCCTGTTGCTCGAACGGGCGGATTATGCGCTCTATTATGCGAAGCAAAACCGGCGCGGCATGCCGGTGCTGTTCTCGCACACCCATCAGAGCGAAATTCGAGAAGCCGCCCATCTCGAGCACGCGTTGCATCAGGCCGATCTCGAAACCGAACTTTCCCTGGCGTTCCAGCCGATCTTTGACTCTAAAAACGGTCGGACCGTCGCTTTCGAGTGCCTGGCGCGCTGGACCAGCGCCGAGCTAGGAATGATCCCGCCCGTCGATTTCATCAAGGTGGCGGAACGTTCGCAGCTTATCAATCGACTGACCGAAGTGCTGCTCGTCAAGGCGCTTGCGGCGGCGCGGGAGTGGCCGACCCATGTCCGGATCGCCTTCAACCTGTCGGTGCGTGACATCGCCTCCGAGGAGGCCGTGCGCAGGATCGGCGAGATCGTCCGGGAGAGCGGCATCGAACCCGCCAGGATCGATCTGGAGATCACCGAGACGGCGGTGATGCGTGATTTCGGCCAATCGCGTGAGGCGTTGCTGTCACTGAAGGCGCTCGGCGTTAAGCTCGCGCTGGACGATTTCGGCACCGGCTATTCCAGCCTGAGCTACGTGCATCGTCTGCCGTTCGATAAGATCAAGGTCGATCGGAGCTTTACCGCGGAAGTCGAGACTGACCCCGCCTGCCGCAACATTGTCAAAACGGTGCTGGATTTATGCCGCAACCTTGGGCTCGATTGCGTGGTGGAGGGGTTCGAGACCGCGTCCCAGGTTCGCATTCTCGAAAACCTGGGATGCGTCCTCATGCAAGGCTACTTTTTTGCCACTCCGATGCGCGCGGAACGCGTGCTTACTTTTCTTAATGCCGAAGCCTGCCAGATTGAGCCAACGTTAGTGTCCGTTTGATCGTTCAAGATTCTGAGTCAGAAGCAGACGGTAGCCTGCCGGTCCGGCAGGTGCGTCGAATGCCCAGCGCAGGTAAATCGTCTCTGTGGCTGAAGTAATCCTATCCCGGCCGTCAGGCCGGCTGGAAACCGATAGGGCCGCGCCTGAGTTGCTGCCTAAACTGCTCTGGACGAACACCATGCTCGCCGCGTTTCTGATGGGTCTGGTTGGCGGTCAGCGCTCAATGACGCCGCTCGCCGCGGTTTGCTTAGCAGTCGCGTGCGGCAAGCTGCCTGCCAGCAATAGCGCGGCACGGATCATGGCTCATCCGCTCGCGGTAGCTGGCGCGGTGGCCCTTGCCATCGGTGAGATGGCGGCTGACAAGCAGAGATCGGCGCCCGACCGGATTGTTCCCATTGGGTTGGCTGCCCGCTTTATCACCTCGGCCCTAGCAGGCGCTGCGCTTGCCTCAAGCCGGCAGCAATGGCTCGGCGCGGCGGTTGGAGGCTCGACGGCGATTACGGCCTCCTATCCTGGTTGGCGTACTCGAGTGCGTTTCATGAAGCGCTATGGGCAGACGAGTACCGGCCTGGTCGAGGACGCCGCTGTCCTCTTGAGCGCTGTCGCAATCCTGCGGACGCTAGGCGAGCCAAATCGGCGGTAACTCGTTTTCCGGTGCCGGCACAGACGGCAAGCCGTGGTCCTTGCATCGGAACGGCCATCGCGCGAGGCGTGAAATCTCGTCGAGCGGTCAGGCGGGCTGCTTCAGCGCCTCGGCGAGTTCCGGCAGCGCCTTGAACAGGTCGGCGACCAGGCCGTAGTCGGCGACCTGGAAGATCGGCGCCTCTTCGTCCTTGTTGATGGCGACAATGACCTTGCTGTCCTTCATGCCGGCGAGATGCTGAATCGCGCCGGAGATGCCAATGGCGACATACAAGTCCGGCGCCACGATCTTGCCGGTCTGGCCGACCTGGTAGTCGTTTGGCACGAAACCCGCATCCACCGCGGCGCGGGAGGCGCCGATCGCGGCTCCCAGGCTGTCCGCCACGGGCTCGATCAGCTTGAAGTTCTCGCCGCTTTGCATGCCGCGGCCGCCGGAGACGACCACGCGGGCGGATGCCAATTCCGGACGCTCGCTGCTGGATAGTTCGGCGGAAACGAAACGCGAGATCGTCGCTGCCTCGACTTCGGCCACGTCCTCGACCGATGCAGTGCCTCCGTCCGCTGCGGCCGCATCAAAGTTGGCGGCGCGCACGGTGAGCACCTTTTTTGTGTCCGCGGACTTCACCGTCGCCAGCGCATTGCCGGCATAGATCGGGCGGACGAAGGTGTCGCTGTCCACCACGGCGACGATATCGCTGATCGGCTGCACGTCGAGCAGGGCGGCAACGCGCGGCATGACATTCTTGCCGGTGGCCGTGGCGCCAGCGAGCAGATGGTCATAGGCGCCCGCAAGCGAGACCAGCAACGCTCCCAAAGGCTCGGCGAGCGGCTTTTCATACATGGCGGCGTCGGCGCGCAGCACGCGAGCTACTCCCGCGATCCTGGAGGCGGCCTCGGAGACGTCGCCGATATCGTGTCCGGCGACGAGCACGTGGACTTCGCCCAACGCGGCCGCGGCAGTGACGGCGGAGCACGAGGCCTGCTTGATCTTGCCCGCCTCGTGGTCGAGCAAAACGAGTGCGGTCATGGTCAGATCACCTTGGCTTCGTTACGGAGCTTGCCGACGAGTTCGGCGACCGAGCCGACTTTGATGCCAGCCTTGCGGCCGGGCGGCTCGGCGACACGCAGCGTGGTCAGACGCGGCGATGCGTCGACGCCAAGATCGCCAGGCGTGATCGTCTCCATCTGTTTCTTGCGCGCCTTCATGATGTTGGGAAGCGAGGCATAGCGGGGTTCGTTCAGCCGCAGGTCGGTGGTGATGATCGCGGGCAGCGTGAGCGCCACCGTCTCCAGTCCGCCATCGACCTCTCGCGTCACCAGAGCCTGGCCATCCGACAGCTCCACCTTGCTCGCGAACGTGCCCTGCGCCCAACCGAGCAGGCCGGCCAGCATCTGCCCGGTCGCGTTCATATCGTCGTCGATCGCCTGCTTGCCCATGATCACCAGGCCAGGCTGCTCGCGCTCGACCAGCGCGCGGAGCAGCTTGGCCACCGCCAGCGGCTCGGGGCTGGTCTCGGTCTGCACCAGGATGGCGCGGTCCGCTCCCATCGCCAGCGCCGTACGCAGCGTCTCCTGACATTGCGCGGGTCCGATGGAAATCGCCACGATCTCGGTGGCGGCGCCCTTTTCCTTCAGCCGCACGGCTTCCTCGACCGCGATCTCGTCAAACGGGTTCATCGACATCTTTACGCCGGCGGTCTCGACGCCGGAGCCGTCGGATTTGACTCGCACCTTCACATTGTAGTCGACGACACGCTTGACGGGGACAAGCAGCTTCATGGGAGTGGTTCGCTTCCTTGTGTGCAGAGATTCAGGACTACATGCCGCCCGGGTAGTTCGGGCCGCCGCCGCCTTCGGGCGTCGCCCAGTCGATGTTCTGGGTCGGATCCTTGATGTCGCAGGTCTTGCAGTGCACGCAGTTCTGCGCGTTGATCTGGAGGCGCGGCGGTGTCGCGCCCAGACCGTCCGTGTCAACCGCTTCATAGACGCCGGCGGGACAATAGCGGCTCTCCGGCGAGCGGTATTGGTCCCAGTTCACCGATAGCCAGCGTTGCGGGTCGCGCAGCCGCAAATGCACCGGCTGGTCTTCCTCATGGTTGGTATTGGACAGGAACACGGACGATAGCTTGTCGAAGGTGAGCTTGCCGTCCGGCTTGGGGTAGTCGATCGGCGCCGAATGAGCGCGATCGTGCAGCACCTCGTTGTCAGCATGACGATGGTGGAAGGTCCAGGGTGCCCGGCCGCGCATGATCATCGCATCGATGCCCGAATAGAGCGCGCCGCCGACCAGGCCGTATTTGGCAAAGGCCGGCCGCACGTTGCGTGCCTCGCGCAACTCGCTCCACAGCCAGGATTTGCGCACCTTGCTGGTATAGGATTTCGGCTCCGGCTGCCGGCCGTGCGCCATTGCGTCCACGACCGCCTCCGCCGCCAGCATGCCGGATTTCATCGCCGCGTGCGTGCCCTTGATCTTCGGCACATTGAGGAAACCGGCTGCGTCGCCCAGAAGAGCGCCGCCCGGAAAGCTCAGCCGTGGCACCGATTGCAGGCCTCCCTCGGACAAGGCGCGGGCGCCATAAGACAGCCTCTTGCCACCCTCCAGATGGGCGGCGATGGCCTTGTGCGTCTTCAGCCGCTGCATCTCGTCGAACGGCGACAGCCAGGTGTTGGCATAGTCAAGTCCGACCACGAAGCCGTAGGACACCAGGTTCTCGCCAAAATGATAGAGCCAGGAGCCGCCATAGGTGTTGCGGTCGAGCGGCCAGCCAAAGGTGTGCTGAATCAAGCCCGGCTTATGCTGGGAGGCCGGAATTTCCCATAATTCCTTGATGCCAAGCCCGTAAGTCTGCGGATCGACACCCCGGCGCAGATCGAAGCGCTCCATGAGCTGCTTGGCGAGCGAGCCGCGGCAGCCTTCGGCGAACAGGGTATAGGACGCGCGCAGCTCCATGCCAGCGGCGAAGTTGGGTCCCCGCTCGCCCTCCCTGGAAATGCCCATGTCGCCGGTGGCGACGCCCACGATACGGCCATCCTCCTCCAGCAGCTCAGCGGCGGCAAAGCCGGGATAGATCTCGACGCCCAGCGCTTCCGCCTGGGTCCCCAGCCAGCGGCAGACATTACCCAGGCTCACGATGTAGTTGCCGTGGTTGGCCATGTGCGGCATGACCGTGCCGAGCATCGGCACCTTGAAGCTGCGCCGCTCGGTCAGATAGAGCATGCGGTCTTCCGTAGCCTGCGTGTCGAGCGGCGCTCCCTTGTCGCGCCAATCCGGGATCAGCTCATCGAGAGCCCGCGGCTCGATGACCGCACCGGAAAGGATATGCGCCCCGATCTCGCTGCCTTTCTCGACCAGACAGACGGAAGCGTCCGGAGCAAGCTGCTTCGCGCGTATCGCCGCCGCGAGTCCGGCCGGGCCCCCGCCCACCACGACGACGTCGAACTCCATAGACTCGCGTTCAGCCACTCTCTGTCACCTTCGTCCTGCGGTCACTGCGGCGTTCTGCCAGAAAAAACGACGGAAAGGCAAAGCCGCCGCTCTGCATCTGGTCGGTCACGGTGAAAATGTCATCCCGCCAAGCGCAAGACTGCCGCCGACATGGCGTACGCTGCCGAGGTGACCTATTATGGAGGGTATGACCGGTGCCGGCCTGCTGCTGATCAATCTCGGAACGCCGGACGGCACGGACTATCGTTCCGTCCGGCGTTACCTTTCGGAGTTCCTCTCGGATCGTCGGGTTATTGAGGCCAACCCGCTGATCTGGAGGCCTATTCTAGAGGCGCTCGTGCTGTCCCTGCGGCCGCAGAAGAGCGGCGCCGCCTACAGGCGGATATGGAACCGGACGCTCGACGAGTCTCCCTTGCGCACTCATACCCGCGCGCAGGCCGAGAAGCTTGTGCCGCGCTTCGCCGCGGACGACATCCCCGTGGCCTGGGGAATGCGCTATGGAACCCCCTCGATCGCGTCGGCCATCGACGAGCTGATGACGAAGGGCTGCGACCGGCTGGTGATCCTGCCGCTCTACCCGCAATACAGCGCCACCACCACGGCGACAGCGAACGATCAGGCGTTCCGCGCGCTGATGCGGCTGCGCAGACAGCCGTCGGTCAGAACAGTGCCATCCTTTCCGGATCATCCGCTCTATATCGAAGGGCTCGCGGCAAGCGTGAGGCGCAGCTTGGGCAGGCTCGACTGGAAGCCGGACATGCTGGTCGGATCCTTCCATGGGCTGCCGAAGAGCTATGTCGCCGCTGGCGATCCCTACCCGCAGGAATGCGAGCGGACCATGCAGGCGTTGCGCGTAAAGCTTCGGCTGGATGCGCAGTTGACGCCGCTCACCTATCAATCGCGGTTTGGGCCGGCAAAATGGCTCGAGCCTTACACGGCGCCGACCGTGGTGAACCTGGCGCGAACCGGCGTCCGACGCATCGCCATGATCATGCCGGCGTTTCTGGCCGATTGCATCGAAACGCTCGACGAAATCGGCAACGAGCTGCGTGAGGAATTCCTCGAAGCGGGGGGAGAGAAGTTCTGCACGATTCCGTGCCTCAATGATGACGAGATCGCCATCGACATGCTGGAATCGCTGGCGCGCGCAGAGCTCGCAGGCTGGCTGCACCCGGCCATGACGGCGGCCGTGGCCGCCTGACACCGCCATGCTGCAGATCGACACCCTGACCTTCCGCGCGTGGGGACGACGCTTCTTCGACCGCGCCAGCGTGACTTTGCCGCAGCGCGCCAAGGTCGGGCTGGTCGGCCGCAACGGCGTCGGCAAATCCACCCTGTTCAAGCTGATCACCGGCGAACTGCATGCCGACTCAGGCGAGATCGCGCTGCCCAAGGCGGCGCGTCTGGCAGTGGTGGCGCAGGAGCACCCGGCGACGCCGACCAGCTTGCTCGACACCATCCTGGCCGCGGACGCCGAGCGGCACGCGCTATTCGGCGAGCTGGAGACCGCCGAGCCTGAGCGCATGGCCGATATCTGGGCGCGCCTGATCGAGATTGACGCCGACACGGCGCCGGCACGCGCGGCGGAGATCCTGCATGGCCTCGGCTTCTCCACCGAGGATCTGGCGCGGCCGATGGCGGAGTTCTCCGGCGGCTGGCGCATGCGCGTGGCGCTGGCCGCCGCCTTGTTCGCCCAGCCCGACCTGTTGCTGCTCGACGAGCCGACCAACTATCTGGATCTGGAAGGAGCCTTATGGCTCGAGGCACGCCTCGCACGCTATCCGAACGCGGCCCTGATTATCTCGCATGATCGCGGGCTGCTCAACAATTCAGTCGGCTTCATCCTGCATATCAGCGAAGGCAAGCTCGAGCTCTATACAGGCGGTTACGATGACTTCGAGAAACGGCGCGCCGAGAGGCAGCGACTGCTTTGCGCCACTCGGACCAAGCAGGAAGCCGAGCGCGCGCATCTGCAATCCTTTGTCGACCGCTTTCGCGCCAAGGCCTCCAAGGCGGCACAGGCGCAGTCGCGCATGAAGCGGCTGGAAAAGATGGAACCCGTCGCGGTCAGTATCGAGGAACGTGTCGCCCGCTTCCTGCTGCCTTCGCCGAAGCGTCCGCTCGCTCCTCCCCTGATGCGGCTGGAGGGGGTCGAGGTCGGCTACGGCTCGGCGCCCTCGGTGCTGCGCGGGCTTGACCTGCGTCTCGATGTCGATGATCGCATCGGGCTTTTGGGGGTCAACGGCGCGGGGAAATCGACCTTTGCCCGGATGGCAGCGGGCCAGCTCGCCGTGCGGGCCGGCCGGTTGCAGCGCGAGGCGCGCATCCAGGTCGGCTGGTTCCACCAGCATCAGATCGAGGCGCTCGACCCGAACGAGACGGCACTCGACATCATCCGCAGGGAGCGTCCACAGGATAGCGAGCAGTCGCATCGCTCGCGCCTGGCGAGTTGGGGCATCGGCTTTGACAAGCAGGGCACCACAGCCGAAGCGTTGTCCGGAGGTGAGCGCGCGCGCTTGCTGCTCAACCTGGTGGCGATGGCGGCCCCGCATCTGCTGATCCTGGACGAGCCGACCAACCATCTCGACATCGACAGCAGGCGGGCACTGCTCGACGCGCTGAACGACTACGAGGGGGCGGTTATCCTGATCACGCACGACCGCTCTTTGATGGAGCTGGTCGCCGACCGGCTTTGGCTGGCGGCGGACGGCACCGTGCTGCCGTTCGAAGGCGACATGGACGATTACGCGCGCTTCGTACTTGACCGCGCCAAAGCCGGCGCCGGTCCCGCGCAAGTGCGGGAAAAGCGCAACAAGCGGCAAGCAAAAGGCTGAGGCTCCGTTCCGGTGGATAGAGAGCCTGCGACGGCGCGTATAGTGCGGTGCGGCATAGTGGACGAGAGATAGGACAAGCCGATGAGCACGACCGACAGTTTGGGGGTCTCCGACAAGCAGGCTCGCGTGATCAGCGCGCGCTATCGTCATCATGTGGAACTGGACGACGTCATCAGCGCCGACGAGGCGACCTCACGCGAGCGCTTTGAGGCGGTTGCCCGCTCGGTCCGCGATGTGTTGGCCGAACGCTGGGTGCGCACCAGGCAGACCTACGCCGAGCAGAATCCGAAGCGGATCTATTATCTTTCCATGGAGTTCCTGATCGGGCGCTCGCTTGCCAACAACGTGATGAACCTGCTGCTGGACCCCGCCTTGAAATACGTGGCCGAGGAGCATGGACTGGATTGGCTCGGCATACTGGAGAACGAGCCGGATGCCGGACTTGGCAATGGCGGCCTGGGCCGGCTGGCCGCCTGCTTTCTGGAGTCGATGGCGACCATGCAGTTGGCCGGCATGGGATACGGGCTGCGTTACGAATACGGTATCTTCCGCCAAGCCATCGAGAATGGCTGGCAACGCGAGGAGCCGGACGGATGGCTGCGTCAACCTGATCCATGGGAAGTAATCCGGCCGCTTGAGCGCGTCGACATCAAGATCAATTGTTCATTCGACACGCAGGGGCTCAGTTTACGGGCGATCCCCGGTCGCCCGTCGCATGTGATCGGCATTCCTTATGATCGGCCGATCGTGGGGTTTGGCGGCAAGACCATCAACACCTTGCGGCTCTGGGCGGCGCGCGCGCCGGATGCATTCGACTTCAAGGAGTTCAGCAGCGGCGACTTTATCGGCGCCGTCGCCAACTCGTTAGCTGCGGATTCACTCACCCGCGTGCTCTACCCTGACGATTCCACCACCTACGGCCAGGCGCTGCGTTTCGTGCAGGAGTACTTTCTGGTCGCCTGCTCGCTCGCCGATCTGGTGCGCCGCTTCCGCGCCACCGGCGGGGAATGGACGGAGTTGGCCGACAAGGCGGCCATCCAGATGAACGACACCCATCCGAGCATGGCAGTGCCGGAATTGATGCGTATCCTGCTCGATGAGGGCGGCCTCAACTGGGAAGATGCGTGGGATGTAACGCGGCGTACTCTCGCCTACACCAATCATACCCTGCTGCCAGAGGCACTGGAAAAATGGCCGCTTGAATGGTTCGAGGTCATGTTGCCTCGGCAGGCCGCGATTATCCTGGAAATCAATCAGCGGCTTATGGACGATCTGCGGGCGCGCTTTCCTGGCAATAATGAGCGACTGGCGCGCGCGTCGCTCATCGAGGAGGGTCCCAAGCCAAAAATCCGGATGGCCAATCTTGCCATTGTCGGATCGCACAGCACCAATGGTGTCGCCGCAATCCATTCCGAATTGCTTCGTACCCGCACGGTTCCCGACCTCGCGGAGGTCTTTCCTGAGCGTTTCAACAACAAGACCAATGGCGTGACCCCGCGACGCTGGCTGCTGCTGGCCAACCCGCCGCTCGCAACGGCGATCAGCTCGGCGATCGGCGAGCGCTGGGTCACCGACCTCGCCGAGCTGTCGCGTCTGCGCGACCTGGCCGCGGATGCCGCTTTCCGCGACGAGGTGCGGCGCGCAAAGCAGACAGCGAAACAGCGACTCTCACGCTGGCTGAAGGCGTCCGCCGGACTCGACATCGACCCGCTCAGCATCTTTGATTGCCAAGTCAAGCGCATTCACGAATACAAGCGGCAATTCCTCAACGCGCTGCGCGTCACCGTGCTTTACGGGCGGCTGCGCGACAATCCGAGCTTGGAGATGGCGCCGCGGACCTTCTTCTTTTCAGGCAAGGCGGCGCCGTCCTACGCGCTGGCCAAGGTAATCATCAAGTTCATCAGCAATCTTGCCGGCACCATCGATGGGGATCCGTGCGTGCGCGGCAGGCTCAAGGTGGTATTCCTGCCGGACTACTCCGTGACCCTTGCGGAGCGGCTGATCCCGGCCGCTGATGTCTCCAACCAGATCTCCACCGCGGGATTTGAGGCCAGCGGCACCAGCAACATGAAGTTCATGATGAATGGCGCGCTGACGGTGGGAACCCGCGACGGTGCGACAATCGAGATGGCGGAGGAAGCCGGCGAGGAAAACTTCTTTCTGTTCGGATTGACCGCGGCACAGGTCGTCGAAAATCGCGGTTGGTACAATCCCCATTGGCACTATGATCACGATCCGGAAACGCGCGCCGCTCTCGACAAGATCTTTGGTGGGCATTTCAGCAAATATGAACCCGGCATTTTCGATCCGCTGCGCACCATGCTGCTTGGCGCGGGTGACCGCTACATGCATCTGGCGGACCTGTCCGCTTATCTTGATGCGGATCACGCAATGACCTCGCTGTATGCCGACAGCGCGGAATGGACGCGCAAGGCCGTGCTGAATATCGCGGCCAGTGGCAAATTCTCGAGCGACCGTGCTATTTCGCAATATGCGACCGAGATTTGGCGGGCGGCTCCATGTCCGGTCGTGTGACGCGAAGCGCCGCCCGACGAATTCGGGCACGCGCGAGCGCCTACACGGATGCGCAACCGGGCATCGTCTTTCGCATAGAGGACGCGAGCGGCACATTGTTGCGTATCATACGCGGCGCTCGTCATGGCCAGGAGGCGCTTGCTCTCTATTGGCGTGGCCTAGGCGCTGCGTTGCCAGGAGCGGTGATGAACGACACTCTCGGTCGACGTATCCGGACGCATCGCGGCTCAAAACACCACACGACGCAGACGGCGCTGCCTTTCGCAGAGCATCCTTCGCAGGACGCGGCGACATCCGAGCGCGCTTCGGCGCAGGCACGTCGCCGTGGGCCGCAGCCGGCGTCCGACCCCGCGCCGCAGACGGATTTATTTGACGAGGCGGCTGCCGAGAGTCCGCACCAGGAGGCGACCGCCGCCCTTCCGGTGGAGAACGTTCAAGTGCCAGAAATTCAGGAGGTGCGGGAGCCGGAGCCGCATTTGCTCAATCCCGAAGAGATCATGCTCCAGCAGGTCGACGCGCGGAACCTGCGTCCGACCGACCGCGCCGACAGCTATCTCTACCATGTGACCAACGGCCCGGACGCGGAGCTGGCGCTGCGTCAAGGCTTGGTGGTGAGCGCATCCGATCCGGTCATTCTCACGGAACGGCAGGGCGTCTCCTACTGGCTCTCGGCTCTCGCGGACGACTATGACTACATCCTCGACGGACCGGCCGCCTTCGTTGTTCTGCGGCTGCGGCGGCTCGCGGTCGAGGCGTTGCTGGAGCTTGATCCGCACGCCTCACGCAGCGCGGCCTGCCCATGTTTTCTGCTGACCGGCGGGGCCGCGGCGCGAACGCGGAACTGAGCGGCTGCCCAATCAGGCCGAGCTCGGCCGCGGCTGAAGGAGGCTTTCTTTCAGCAAGGCCAACACGCCCTGGGCGTCCACGTCGATGCAGACGTTCTGCGCCGGGTGCGGGTCCCACGCCGTGGTCGGAAATGGCGGCCTCAGAGGCTTCTGTATGGTCTGGCCAGAGGCGAGGCCGCCACAGATTACCCGCACGGGCCCCTCGCGTGTGGTGAACAGGCCCGGTTTGATCACATAGGCGACCGAAAGGCTGTCATGCGCGAAAATGCCGTCGAGCCTGCGGCTGCGCTGATGAAAAGTGAGATACCCGCGTGACAGCTCGGCTAGAAGCTTGCTTGTGGCATCTCCGGAGGCGCCTAACTGGTCGAGCATGACGCGATCGATCACGACCTGCTGGGTGACATCAAGACCAACGATGGTCACCGGCCAATGTGCGGTGAACACCGCATCGGCGGCATCCGGGTCGCCGGCGATGTTGGCCTCGGCCACTGGAGAGACATTGCCGGTGTGACCGTGGGTGCCAAAGGCGCCCCCCATCACCACCACGCCCTGCGCGAGGCGCGCGATCTCCGGGTCCTTGTCCAGGGCACGGGCGAGATTGGTCAGGCGGCCGACCGCGATGATGGTCACTTGGCCGGGATGCGCGCGGATCAGGTCGATCATCATGCGGTGGGCGCGCCTAGGGTCGAGGCGGCTGGACGACGTCTGCGGCACGTCGATGCCGCCGAGCCCGTTCTCCCCGTGCACGTGCCGTGCATGATCGCCATGCTTGCCAAGCAGGGTAACGCCGGAGCCTTGTGCGACCGGCGCCGCGAAGCCGAGCTGGTCCTTGAGGAAGAGTGCGTTGCGCGTCACCGTCTCAATGTCGGCATTGCCGAGCACCGTGGTGACGCCAATCAGTTCGAGCTCCGGGCGCCTGGTCAGCAATGCTAACGCCATCGCGTCATCGACGCCCGGATCAGTGTCAAAGATGACCTTGCGCATGGCATTTCCTCATTTTCTTGGGTTGGTCTGAAGACGCCGGGCAAGCAAACCGTGGTGCGGCGGCAAAGGCAACCGCGACTCCGATCAATCCGGCTGCCAGCCGTCCGCCTTCAGAACTTCACCGGCCAGATAGAGGCTGCCGCAGATCAGAATTCGCCCAAGAGGTTCCGATTGGATGATTGATGCGAGCGCCTCGGCGACGGTGGGTCCCGGCATGACTCGGCCGCCGCCAGCTTCAATGATCGCTCCGACCGGAAGCGCCATGTGTTGAGCGGGCTCCTCTACGGCTCGGGCGGAATGCGCGAGTTCGAGCAGGTGATCCAGGAAGCCGCGCGCGTCCTTCCCCTGCTTCATGCCGATGACGAGATGGATTGGCCGATCCGTCCAGTTTGCCAGCACGGTGCGAAGTGCCGCGCCGGCGCCGGGATTGTGACCACCATCGAGCCACAGCTCCCATCCGGGCGGCAAGGTCGCGGCGAGCGGGCCACGGAGACGCTGCATGCGCGCCGGCCAGTGCGTCCGCGCCAAGCCCTGCCAACCGCGTGCCGGCACGGCCATGCCTGAGGCACGCAGGGCAGCAACCGCAAGCCCGGCATTCTCGATCTGGTGGGCGCCTGAAAGACCAGGCTGCGGGAGATCGAGCGGGCCACGCTCGTCCTGGTAGCGCATGCCGCCCGGCGCAGGCTCGATCTGCCAGTCGCGACCGCGCTCCAGCAGCGGCGCGGCGTTGCGCGCGGCTTCGGCGGCGATCACGCGCTGCACCGGCTCCGGCTGAAAGCCGGTCACTACCGGCACGCCCGGCTTGATGATGCCCGCCTTCTCGCCCGCGATCAGCTCGAGGCTGTCGCCGAGAAAGGCTTCGTGATCCATCGAGACCGCGGCGATTATGCAGGCGGCAGGCGCCCCCACCAGATTTGTCGCGTCGTAGCGGCCGCCGAGCCCGACTTCGATGATGGCGATGTCTGCCGGAGACCGTGAAAACAACAGGAAGCTTGCGGCAGTGAGCACCTCGAAGACGGTGATCGGATGGCCCGCATTGGCCTGCTCGATCTCCTCCAGCGTCCGCGTCAGCACGCTGCTGGAAACCAGCCTGCCGGCGATGCGGAAGCGCTCGGTGACGTCGACCAGATGCGGCGACGTGGCGACATGGGCCCGCCACCCGGACGCCTCGGCGATGGCACGAAGATTGGCGCAGGTGCTGCCCTTGCCGTTGGTCCCGGCGACATGGATCACCGGCGGCAGCATGCGCTCCGGATTGCCGAGCCGGGAAAGCAGCGCTTCGAGGCGGCCAAGAGAGAGATCGATCAGCGCCGGATAGAGACGGTTCAGGCGCTCCAGCACCGCGCCTGCCCGAGCGCTGAATTCGGCACCCTGCGAGGACACGCTTAGGGCCTTACGCGGCCGCCTCGAACTCGGCGCCGTCATGCGTCGCGGGCAGCTTGCATAGCAGGGCAATCAGCCGGCCGAGTGTCTCGCGCATCTGCGCGCGCGGCACCACCATGTCGAGCATGCCATGCTGCAGCAGGTATTCCGCACGCTGGAAGCCGTCGGGCAGCGTCTCGCGCACGGTCTGCTCGATGACGCGCTGGCCGGCAAAGCCGATCAGGGCATTCGGCTCGGCAATCTGCACATCGCCGAGCATGGCGAAACTGGCGGTGACGCCGCCGGTGGTCGGATCGGTCAGCACCACGATGTAGGGCAGACCGGCGTCGCGCAGCATCTGCACGGCAATCGTCGTCCGCGGCATCTGCATCAGGGAAATCATGCCTTCCTGCATGCGCGCGCCACCGGAGGCCGTGAAGATGATGAGCGGCGCGTGCTGCAACACTGCCAGGCGTGCCGCCGCAACGACTCCCTCGCCAAGGCCGGCGCCCATGGTGCCTGCGAGAAATTCGAACGCCATGACGCCGACGACCGCCTTGCGTCCCATGATGGTGCCATGGGCGACGACAAGCGCTTCGTCGAGATGGGTTTTCGCACGATTTTCCTTGAGACGATCCGTGTAGCGCTTCTGGTCGCGGAAGCCGAGCGGGTCGGCTGGAGCCCGTGGCAGCTCGATTCGGGTAAGGCTGCCCTCGTCAAGGGTCCAAGCCAGGCGTTCCCCAACCAGCGCGCGCATGTGATGGCCGCAATGCGAACAGACCTTGAGCGTGCGTTCAAGGTCCTTGGCGAAGATCATCTGGTTGCAGGCGCTGCATTGCGTCCAGAGGTTATCCGGCACCTCTCGCTTGCCGAGCAAGTTGCGAATTCTTGGTCGGACATAAGTGGTCAGCCAGCTCATAGGCTATGTCCAAAACGCGGGCGGCAGCGCGCCCTGATCCGGTGCGAATGCCAATTCACATCAGTGCCCCTAGATGCTCGGCGACGGTGGCAATGTCCTTGTCGCCGCGGCCGGACAAATTCATCAGGATGATCTGGTCCTTGGCCATGGTCGGAGCAAGCTTGGCGACATGGGCTATCGCATGGGCGCATTCGAGTGCCGGGATGATGCCTTCGGTCCGGGTGCAAAGCTGAAACGCCTCCAAGGCCTCCTGATCGGTGATGCCGACATATTCGGCACGGCCGATCTCGTGCAGCCAGGAATGTTCCGGACGGATGCCGGGATAATCCAGGCCAGCGCTGATGCCGTGCGCCTCGTTGATCTGGCCGTGCTGGTCCTGCAGCAGATAGGTGCGGTTGCCATGCAGGACACCCGGGCAGCCTCGGCTGATGCTTGCGGCCTGCACGCCTTTGTCCAATCCGTGCCCCTGCCGCCTCAACTCCAATGAGCCGCACGGCAGGCTCGTCGAGAAACGGATGGAAGATGCCCATCGCGTTCGAGCCTCCGCCAACGGCGGCAACGACCGCGTCCGGCAGCCGGCCTTCGGCGTCGTGCAGTTGCGCCCGCGCCTCCTCGCCGATGACGCACTGGAAGTCTCGCACCATGGCCGGATACAGACGCGGCCCGGCCACAGTGCCGATCAGGTAGTAGGTGTCGGAGACGTTGGCGACCCAGTCGCGGAGCGCGTCGTTCATCGCGTCCTTGAGCGTGCCGGCGCCGCTGCTGACCGAGTGAACATCTGCTCCGAGCAGGCGCATGCGAAACACGTTCGGCTGCTGCCGCTGGATGTCGGTGGCACCCATGTAGATGACGCATTGGAGGCCGAACAGGGCGCACACAGTTGCCGTGGCGACGCCATGCTGTCCGGCGCCGGTTTCGGCGATGACTCGGCTGCGGCCCATGCGGCGCGCCAGCAGGATCTGGCCCATGACGTTGTTGAGCTTGTGCGAGCCCGTGTGATTGAGTTCCTCACGCTTGAGGTAGATGCGCGCCCCGCCCAAGGCTTCGGTCAATCGGCGCGCGAACCAGAGCGGGCTCGGACGGCCGACATAATCACGCAGATGCTGGTCAAGGTCGCGATGGAACTCCGGATCGGCCTTGGCGGCTTCGTAGGCCACCTCCAGTTCGAGGATCAGCGGCATCAGCGTCTCCGCGACGAAGCGGCCGCCGAAGATGCCGAAGCGGCCGCGATGATCGGGCCCTTGCCGCAGACTGTTGGCGGCTGTTTGGGGACGAACCTGGACGCTCACCGTGGATCTCCTATTCAAGGCACTTCCTAGCGCAGCGGCTTGCGCAGGTCACGTGGCTCACGCGCCCTACCGACATGCTCTATGGCATGAAGTTCAAGGACACGCCGGAGATGAGCTGGAACCACGGCAAGTTCTATGCGCTTGAAGCCATCGCGCTTACGACTGCGGGACCGTTGTTGGTATTCTGGAGGACGGGATGGCTTTCGGGCGACTAGCATGTGCGCGCCTGACTTGGATCCTGCCGGCGGCACTGTGTTTGTGCTGCCTGCGTCAGGCGTGGGCGTCGGACCCGAATGCGGTCCTGCGTCGGATGGCTTCGCAACCCTTCCGCTACGGCGGCGAGCTATCAGGCGGTATCTCTGGACATATGCTGTTGGCGTTTGCTCGTCCCGCTCCGGACGGACGCGTGCATGGGGAAGCCATGATGCTGACGTCAGGTCGCCACCTGATTGGGGTCGGAACGGTGACAGGTGCTTGGCAGGCGCGTTTGGTGCCGGGCGGTCATGCCTGCGCCCTCACGATTACGCTCCCGACATACACTCTCAAGGCCGACGCGATCTGTTCGGCGGAAACCCTCTCCGGAGATTTCACCAACAAGCCGATCTCGGGAGACTGGTTGGCGCAGCAAATCTTCTGGTGGCCAAGCGAGCGGCTCGGGAGCCAGAGCTGGATGACGAAAGCAGCGTTCTACGACTGAGTGCCGCGGCAACTCAAAATACTGTTGACGGCAAGCAAAGGCAGGAAGTAAGGTCCGTTCGCTCTGGTTGCAGGCGCCACATGCGCGCCATGGGCCAGGGCTACTGTTCGCCCGGAACGACATTGGATTGCGGTCGGAAGATCTTCCGGCACTTCCCATAGCGCTCTTCTCAGGCCCGGACATCTCAACCCGACCTGGTAACGCAAAACGTTCCCTCCCCTCCTGACTTGCCATTCGAGGCGTTCCAATGCACCTCGCCGAACTCAAGACGAAATCACCCTCGGATCTGCTTTCCTACGCGGAATCGCTGCAGATTGAGAATGCATCCTCCCTGCGCAAGCAGGATATGATGTTCGCTATCCTCAAGAATCTTGCGGAGAACGACCAGGCGATCCATGGGGAGGGGACGCTCGAGATCCTTTCCGATGGATTCGGCTTTCTACGCTCTCCGGAAGCCAACTACCTGCCTGGACCCGATGATATCTATGTCAGCCCAAGCCAAGTGCGGAGATTCGGGCTTCGTACAGGCGATACCGTTGAAGGGCAAATCCGCGCACCGCGTGACGGTGAGCGCTATTTTGCCCTGCTCAAGGTCAACACGATCAATTTTGAACCGCCAGAAGCAGTACGTCATCGCATTAATTTCGACAATTTGACGCCCCTTTATCCAGAGCGGCGCCTTAAAATGGAATATGAGACCGCCGTCATCTCAGGCAAAGGCCAGAACAAGGATTTTACCTCCAGGGTGATCGATTTGGTCTCGCCGATCGGCATGGGTCAGCGCGCCCTGATCGTGGCACCGCCCAGAACCGGCAAGACGGTCATGCTGCAAAGCATCGCCACCGCCATCTCCACCAATCATCCAGCCGTCTTCCTGATCGTGCTGCTTATCGACGAGCGGCCGGAGGAGGTGACCGATATGGCCCGCTCGGTCAAAGGCGAGGTCGTTTCCTCGACCTTTGACGAACCGGCGACACGTCACGTTCAGGTGACGGAAATGGTGCTGGAAAAGGCCAAGCGGCTGGTCGAGCACAAACGGGACGTGGTGATCCTGCTGGACTCCATCACCCGCCTGGCGCGCGCGTATAACACCGTGGTGCCGTCTTCGGGCAAGGTCTTGACCGGTGGCGTCGATGCCAATGCGCTGCAGAGACCCAAGCGCTTTTTTGGCGCCGCACGGAATATCGAGGAAGGTGGCTCGCTGACCATCATCGCAACCGCCCTCATCGATACCGGCAGCCGCATGGACGAAGTCATTTTCGAAGAATTCAAAGGCACCGGCAACTCGGAACTGATCCTGGACCGCAAGCTCTCCGACAAGCGCACATTTCCGGCCATCGACATCACCAAGAGCGGCACCCGGAAGGAGGAGCTGCTGGTGGACAAGGGGTCGCTATCGAAAATGTGGGTTTTGCGCCGCATTCTCTCGCCCATGGGCACGATGGATGCGATGGATTTCCTGCTCGACAAGCTCAAATACAGCAAGACGAATCAGGATTTCTTCGACGCGATGAATACCTGAGATCAGTCCGGAATAAGGATTGTGCTTCCCGTGGTGGCGCGGGATTCAAGGGCACGGTGTGCGTCCCTCGCGCGGCTGAGCGGATATCGCTGCCCGATATGGATCTTCAAGGCGCCACTTGTCAGAACCGAGAATAGTTCCGCCGCGGCGGCTTCCAGTGCGGCTCGCTTGGCCATGTAGCTCATGAGCGTGGGGCGGGTGACGTAAAGGCTGCCGCGGACGGCAAGCAGGCTCAGGTTGACACCAGTCACCTCTCCCGAGGCATTGCCATAGCTGACCATAAGGCCGCGTGGAGAAAGGCAGTCGAGACTGGAAATGAAGCTGTCCTTGCCAACACTGTCATAAACGACCGGAACCATTGCTCCCCCCGTCAGGCGCTTCACATGGGCGGCGAGATCGGTAAGACCAATGAGGGTATGCGTGGCACCATTCTGTCGGGCGAGTTCGGCTTTTTCTTGGGTTGATACGACTCCGATGACCGTGGCCCCGATCGTCCGAGCCCATTGGCAGAGTAGAAGGCCGACACCGCCGGCCGCGGCATGAACCACTATCGTTTCACCGGCTTGCAAGGGGCGCACCTGACGCAGCAAGGCTTGAGCGGTGAGTCCACGCATCATGATGGCGGCCGCATCAATGGTGCTGATGCTGTCTGGCAGCTTGACGAGCCTGTCTGCCGCGATGACGCGCCTGCTGGCATAGCTGCCCATCGAGGAACAGTAGGCGACACGATCGCCGGGAGCTAAACTATCGACCTGATCGCCGACAGCCTCGACAAGTCCGGCGCCTTCCATGCCGAGGACCGCGGGAAAGCCAGGAAGCTTATAAAGGCCGGCACGATAGTAGATGTCGATGAAATTAACGCCGATCGCCTCCTGCCTGATCAGGACTTCGCCGGCCGCAGGCTGAGGTGTCGGAACATCTTCCCAGCGCAAGGTATCAGGGCCGCCATGTTCATGAATCCGGATCGACTTTGACATCAATTATCTTTCTCGTGGTCGAGCAAATATCGTTTGGTATCGATGCCGCCCGCGCCGGTAAACCCGCCTATCCCACTCCGGCCCACGATGCGATGGCAAGGAACAATAATCGGCAAGGGATTGCTCCGGTTGGCTTGACCGACGGCACGGGCGCAACCACCAACCAACTGCGACACTTCGGAATAGGTGCGGGTCTGCCCAAAGGGAATACACAGCAGCGCATTCCAGACCTTCAGACGATAAGCGGTTCCCGCTGGGGCGAGCGGAAGAGTGAAGCTGTTCAGGGTACCATCGAAGTAGGCATGCACTTGTTCCCGCGCGAGTCGGAGCAGGGCGGTCTCCTCCTGAGTACAGCCCCATCCCCAATCAAGGGCAACGATGGCTTGCTCCTCCTGGGAGACGGTCAATGGACCGAGCGGACTGTGAAAGGAGAGTTGCGGCAAGCCAGGCTCCGGATGAGGCCCCATGGCACGGCACACAGGGTCTGGAGTCAAGAACCGTGCGTTCATCTCGCGGCGAGGAGCGAGGCGGCGAACTTGGAAGCGCTGGCATGAGATACCGTCACCTTGAGCAAGCGGTTTTTGCGCGTGCCGCAGGCGCGGCC
>CAXTRK010000009.1:0-97621 GCA_964246745.1 uncultured Acetobacteraceae bacterium | reverse complement strand
CGTCTCCCGCGACCCCGGCGCCTGGCTGGCCCTGGGCGAGATCAACACGACGCTGGAACTGCCCGCCTCCGCCTCGCGGGCGGGAAGCTGCGGCAGTTGCAGCGCCTGCCTGTCCGCCTGTCCGACTGACGCCTTCCCCGCGCCTTACCGACTCGATGCGCGGCGCTGCATCTCGTATCTGACCATCGAGCATAAGGGTCCGATCCCGCATGAGTTCCGGCGCGCGATCGGCAACCGGGTCTATGGCTGTGACGACTGCCTGGCCGTCTGTCCGTGGAACCGCTTCGCCGGCGAGGCGCGCGCGGCCAAGCTGCGCGCGCGCGAGGATTTGCGCGCGCCGAGCCTCGCCATGCTGGCCGCACTCGACGATGCCGGCTTCCGGACCTTGTTCGCAGGCTCGCCGATCAAGCGCATCGGCCGCAACCGCTTCGTGCGCAACGTGCTGATCGCCATCGGCAATTCGGGCGACGCCACGCTCGCCTCCTGCGCGCGTCGCCTGCTCGCGGATGCCGATCCGGTCGTGGCCGAGGCGGCGAGCTGGGCGCTGTCGCAACTCGATGTGCGGTAGATGGTCCAGGGGCTGGTCAAGCGCAGCCTGTCTCTCTCAGGGCATCGCACCTCGGTGGCGCTGGAGCCTGAGTTCTGGCGCGCGTTGGAAACGGCAGCAGAGCGGCAGGGATGCAGTCTGGCCGCGCTGATCGCCCGCGTCGATGCCGAGCGCGCGCCGCGTCAGGCGCTGGCCTCGGCGCTGCGGGTCGAGGCGCTCCTGAGCGCGCGCTGAGAGCGGTCGCAAAAGCGAGACGGACGCCCAGGTCCGGGGGCGCCAGAATGTGGTGAAAAAAAGCGAATGCCGCCTGTTTCGTTAACTTCCCGGAAAGAGAATCGACGCCATCCTGCTGCTGCCGATAGAACGGCTAAACGTCATGCCCCCGCCTTTGACAAGGAACAACGCCGATGCCGCCAAGCCCCGCCGCGCGCGAGATGTCCGAGTTTCCGGTCAGCCCGCTCACCTTGTCGCACCAGCTTCTGGTCCTCGCCGAACAGGCGGACCGCGCCGGTCTGCCCACCAGCGCGCGCTCGCTGCTGAAACTCGCGCACCGCGTCTGCGTCGATCGCCCGCGGCTGCTGCCGAACTGACGTGGCGTGGCTTGGGGACGTGGCCTGCATGCGCCGCGCATGATATTGGCGAGGCCATGGCGATCTGGGGAAAGCTCTTCGGCAGTGTGACCGGCTTTGCGATGGGTGGACCGATGGGCGCGGTGCTGGGTGCGGCACTCGGCCATGCCGCCGATCGCGGCTCGTTGCTCGATCCGCCCGCCGGCGGCTGGATGTCGGCCGCTGGCGGCAACCGGCGCGTGCAGGCCGACCCGGGCGGCGCCGCGGCGCGGGTGGCCGCGAAGATGGCCGCGGTGATGGGGCGAAAGGACCAGCTCTTTGCCATTGTCGCCGTGGTGCTGTCGGCAAAGCTCGCGAAGTGCGACGGCCCGGTGAACCGGCGTGAGATCGACACCTTCAAACGTTGCTTTCGCATCCCCGCCGAGGCGACGCGCGAGATCGGCCGATTGTTCGATCAGGCGCGCACGCGCACCGACGATTTCGAGCCGTTCGCGGCGGAACTGGCGCAGGCCTTCGCGGAACAGCCGGTGGTGCGCGAGGACGTCCTGGTGGCGCTGTTCGCCATCGCCCGCGCCGATGGGCCGCTGAATGCGCGGGAGACAGACTTCCTGCGACGCGTCCACCGGGTGCTCAATCTCTCGCGCGCCTCCTGGGATCGTGCCGAGAGCGGCGCCGCCCGTCCTGGCTCGGACGAGCCGGATGCCTACGCGGTGCTGGGTTTGAAGGCCGGCGCCAGCGACGATGAGATACGGCAGACCTGGCGTCGCCTGATGCGCGAGAACCATCCGGACTCGATGACCGCGCGCGGCGAGCCCGAAGCCGTCATCGCCAAGACCGGCGACAAGGTGGCGCGCATCAATGCCGCCTGGGACCGCATCAAGCGCGAACGCGGATTGTGACTTTCAATCTTGCGAGGCGAGGCGATGTGATCCGGCTGGACAGCCCGAACCAACGCGAACGGCCAGAGGGTGCTACGATCGATACCCTGATCCTGCACTATACCGGCATGCAGACCGGAAGTGCGGCCATCGCACGCTTGTGCGACCCGTCGGCGGAGGTATCCTCGCACTACGTCGTCGAGGAGGATGGACGGGTCTTTCGACTGGTGGACGAGCATCGCCGGGCCGCCCACGCGGGGGTGTCGATCTGGCAAGGACGCGAAATGCTCAACGACAGTTCGATCGGCATCGAAATCGTCAATCCCGGCCACGAGTGGGGCTACCGGCCGTTTCCCGCGGCACAGATCGCAGCCCTAACGAAGCTCTGCCAGGACATCCTCGCGCGCCATCCGATTCCCCGCGCGCGCGTGCTCGGCCATAGCGACGTGGCCCCGGATCGCAAGCAGGATCCTGGCGAACTGTTTCCCTGGCGGGAGCTGGCCGAGCACGGCGTTGGCGTGTGGCCCAGCGCAAGCGCCGATCTCGGCACCGGGGACGCGGTCACTGACGCCGCGGGGCTGGCTTCGGTAAGGGCCGGCTTGCGGACGGTGGGGTATGCGCCGGATGCGTCGGGCGCCATGGACGAGAGGCTTGCGGTCGTGCTCCGCGCCTTTCAGCGTCACTGGCGGCCGGAAGCCGTAAACGGCGCGGCCGACCGAGGCACTCGGGCGCGCCTTGCGTCACTCGTCCATCAGGGCGGCCCCCAGGGCGTTTAATGAGCGGCGCGAGCGCGATCATGCGGACACGAGAAGGCCTGCGGCTTTGCGAGGCGCGCGCCGGCGTCGCTTGGCGACGCTGGGGGCCTTACACCAGCGATCGGCAATGGGGCACCGTGCGCGAGGACTACAGCGCTGAAGGCGAAGCCTGGACCTATCTGCCGCACGATCATGCGCGTTCGCGAGCCTATCGCTGGGGCGAGGATGCGCTGTGCGGCTTCGCCGAAATCAAGCAGCGCTGGTGCCTGGGCCTGGCCCTCTGGAACGGCAAGGACGCCATCCTCAAGGAGCGGCTGTTCGGGCTGGCCAACGCCGAAGGCAACCATGGCGA
Source organism: uncultured Acetobacteraceae bacterium (assembly GCA_964246745.1). Taxonomy (GTDB): domain Bacteria; phylum Pseudomonadota; class Alphaproteobacteria; order Acetobacterales; family Acetobacteraceae; genus Lichenicoccus. The sequence continues at coordinate 94,520 of CAXTRK010000009.1, read as the reverse complement.
GGACGTAAAGGAGCTTTACTACCATCTCGATGCGACGCCGACGCATTCGTACATGAAGATGCTCTACAAGTATCCGCAAGGCGCCTATCCGTATGATGCGCTGGTCACAGAGAACGGCCGCCGCGGGCAGGACGCGCCAGAGTATGAGCTGATCGATACCGGAATATTTGATGACGACCGTTACTTTGATGTGTTCGTGGAATATGCCAAGGCCGCTCCCGACGACATCCTGATGCGTGTGCATATCGTAAATCGCGCGTCGACGCCTGCAAGTCTCACTGTGCTGCCGCAGCTCTGGGCACGCAATAGCTGGTCATGGTCCGAGGACATCCCCAAACCGACGCTGGAAGCGATTGCCGGTCAGGAGGTGCGCGTGGTGCATCGCCGTCTGCAAGAGATGCGGTTCTGCACAGAGACAGCGGACGCGCTGCTGTTCACTGAAAACGAAACCAATGTCGAGCGGCTCTACGGCGAGACTCGTCAGGGCTTCTTCAAGGACGGCATCGACCAGTACGTGGTGGGAGGAATACAAAGCGCGGTCAACCCGACTCGGCGCGGCACCAAATGCGCGGCGCTGCACCGGATCACGATTGCAGCCGGCGACGAGCATACGCTGCGCCTCAGGCTACGGCCCGCATCGCAGACCGCGCCACCATTTGATGATTTCGACAGCGTGTTCCGCAGCCGTATCGAGGAGAGCGACGAATTCTATGCGGCCTTGCAGTCAGGCTGCGGCGACGCCGACCACCGGCTGGTGCAGCGCCAGGCGCTCGCCGGCATGCTGTGGTCGAAGCAGTTCTACTATTACGACGTGCATCTCTGGCTTGAAGGCGACCCACGCGGACCGAAGCCGCCGCCAGGCCGAGGCCGCCTCCGCAACGGCGACTGGGAGCATGTCCGCGCCGCCGACATCATGTCGATGCCGGACAAATGGGAATATCCCTGGTTCGCCTCGTGGGATCTTGCGCTGCAATGCCCGGTGCTGGCGCTGGTCGATCCGGATTTCGCGAAAGAGCAGATGCTGCTGCTCACGCGCGAGTGGTTCATCCATCCCAGTGCCGCGCTGCCCGCTTATGAATGGTCGTTCAATGACGCCAACCCGCCGCTGCATGCATGGGCGTGCTGGCGCGTTTTCGAGATGGACCGCGACACCAACGGGGCTGCCGATCACCTGTTCCTGAAGCGCGTCTTCAACAAGATGATGATGAACTTCACCTGGTGGGTGAACCGCAAGGACGCCTCCGGGCGCAATGTCTTCCAGGGCGGATTTCTCGGGCTCGACAACATCGCCATCTTTGACCGCTCGGCGCCTTTGCCGACCGGCGGCGAGCTTTCGCAATCCGACGGCACCGCCTGGATGGCGATGTATGCGCTCTCGATGCTGCGTATCGCGGTCGAGCTGTCGCTGCAGGACCCAGCCTACGAGGATGTCGCGGCGAAGTTCTTCGAACATTTCCTGCTGATCGCCAGCGCCGAAGGCAACAGCCTGTGGGACGAGCAGGACCAGTTCTTCTATGACCAGCTTAATTTCCAGGACGGCAGCAAGATCCCGCTGCGCGTCCGCTCAATGGTGGGGCTGATCCCGCTGTTCGCGGTCATCGTATTGCTCGGCGAGGAGATCGGCCGGCTGCCCCAATTGAAGACGCAGATGGACTGGTATCTGGGCAACCGTCCCGACCTGGCCGACCTGGTGTCGCATTGGGACAAGCCGGGCCACGAGGACACCACGCTGCTGTCGTCGCTACGGGCGCATCGGCTGACATGTCTGCTGCGCACCATGCTCGACGAGAGCGAGTTCCTCTCTCCGCACGGCGTACGCGCCGTCTCCAAGGTGCATGAGCGGCATCCGTACCGCTTGCAACAAGACGGCCAAAGCTTTGAGCTTGCCTACTGGCCGGCGGAATCGCACTCGCATCTGTTCGGCGGCAACTCGAACTGGCGCGGCCCGGTCTGGATGCCGGTCAATTATCTGCTGATCGAAAGCCTGCGGCGGCTGTCGCGCTATTATGGTCCCGAGATGAGGGTGGAGTGTCCGGCCGGCTCAGGTCAAATGGCAAGCCTGAGCGACGTCGCGGGCGAACTCTCGAGACGGCTGATAGGCCTGTTCACGCGCGGTCCCGACGGACGACGCCCCGTGCACGGCGATCATCCGAAGCTGCAGACCGATCCCAACTTCAAGGACTTGGTTCTGTTCTATGAGTATTTTCACGGCGACACTGGCCGCGGCGTCGGCGCCTCGCACCAGACCGGCTGGTCAGGACTGGTGGCGTTGCTGATCCAGCAGCTTGCTGAAAGCGGTTGACCCAAAGCCACCATGAAACATCAGCCGACCCGCTTCGGCCGAACGCCGAGAATGTGGGCGATGGCGTAGGTCAGATCGGGACGGTTCAGCGTGTAGAAATGGAATTCGTCGACGCCATTGGCCTGCAGCAGACGCACCTGCTCGGCGGCGACCACGGCGCCGACCATGCGTCGTATCTCCGGGTCCTCCTCGCTGCCGGCGAACATCGCTTCCAACCAGTCCGGCACCACGGTGCCGCAGCTCAACGCGAAGCGCTTGGCGGCGGCAAAGTTGGAGACCGGCATGATTCCGGGCACCACCGGCGCGGTGATCCCCGCCGCCAGGCAGCGGTCGAGGAAGCGCAGATAGGTGTCCGCCTCGAAGAACACCTGGGTGATGGCGCGTACCGCGCCGGCGTCGAGCTTGCGCTTGAGATTGTCGAGATCGGCCTGGGGGCTGGCTGCTTCGGGATGCACCTCGGGATAGGCCGCGACCGTAATCTCGAAATCGGCGACGCGCTTGAGGCCCGCGACCAGCTCGGCGGCACTGTTGTAGCCGCCCGCATGGGGTTCGAACCTCCCGCCCGCGGGCGGATCGCCGCGCAAGGCGACGATGTGGCGAACCCCGTCGTCCCAGTAGCGACGCGCCACCTCGTCGACGGCGCCGGTGTCGGCGCCGACGCAGGTCAGGTGCGCCGCCGGCTCCAGCGTGGTCTCCCGCGCCAGGCGGGCTACCGTGTCATGCGTGCGCGCCTGCGTCGAACCGGCGGCGCCGTAGGTGACCGAGACAAAGCTTGGCTGGAGCGGCTCCAGTCGGCGTATGCAGCTCCAGAGCTGCGCCTCGAGCGCCTCGGTGCGCGGCGGAAAGAATTCGAATGACAGCACCGGCGGCCGGCCCTGAAGTGGCGCAGGCAGCGCCTGGATGCGTGGGCCGGTCAGCCAGCGCTCAAGCGGCGCCGGGGTAAAGTCGCGTTCGGCATCGGGCATGCGCTCAAATCCGGGTTGTTTTCTCGTGGTCTCGCGTCCTTTCATACCATGGTACCGCCGCCACAGCAGCGGCAGAATTCGACGGCATGGGTGAAGCCGTCATCCAGATTGCGCGTAGCGCCCCCCATGCTACAGAAGCGGCAAGGATGACCGGACGGTCATGCTCCGAACACAGCAAGGCCAGCCCGAGGATGACGATGCGCCTCCAGACGAATGATCAGCCTGGAATGGCGCGTGCCGCCAACCGGGTCAGGCACGCCCCAGTGGTCGGTATCGTGGCCGGTATAATCGCCCTGCTGTCCCTGAGCGGGTGCGCCACGCGGCCGACCAATCCAGCCGCACTCGCCCAGTATAAGGAGACCGACGATCCGCTTGAGCCAACCAACCGGTTCTTCTACCGTGTCGATCAGACCGTGGACCGCTACTCGCTCAAGCCGGTCGCCCAAGCCTATGTCTATGTGCTGCCGACGCCGGTGCGGACCGGCGTGCATAACGTGATCAGCAATTTCGCGAGCCCGACCAGGCTCGCCAACGACATCCTCGAGGCCAAGCCGCGCCGCGCCGGCACCACCTTCGTGCGCTTTGTGGTCAACTCCACGGTAGGTCTCGGCGGAATCTTCGATGTTGCGCGCGATCTGGGCTATCCCGCTCATGAGAATGACGGCGGCATGACGCTGGCCCTCTGGGGCGTGCCGGATGGGCCTTATCTGTTCCTTCCCGTGCTGGGTCCGTCCTCGCCACGCGCCGCCGCCGGCTTTGGCCTGGACGTTGGCCTGTCGCCGCTGACCTATGTCCCGAGGGGGTATGGCTTGCTGACGCTGAACTATGCCCTCTACGGTGTCGGGCTCGTCGACGCGCGATCGAGGGTGCTGAATGAACTCGACCAGATCAACCGCGAAGCGCTTGATCCGTATGCCACACTCCGGAGCCTCTATCGGCAGCATCGAGCGTCCGAAATTGAAGCCTTGCGGAACGATAACCGCATGACAACGCCAGACTGGTACACCCACTGACTGGTTCACCCATTGATCGGGGCTGACACGATGCCGCTTCTTCTGACCCGCCGCCACGCGCTTGCTCTTCTGGGTGGCGGAATGGCTACCATCCTCACGGCGCGTCTGTCGCCGGCCACGGCCCAGCAGGGCGGCGACGCCGCCTTTGTTCGGCAACTTGGCGACAAGCTGATCGGCGTCATCAACAACTCCTCGCCGCTCGCCGAAAAACGCCGGCAGATCCTGCCGCTGATCGACCAGTACGTCGACGTGAGCGGAATCGGGCGGTTTGCCCTTGGACGCTACTGGCGTTTGGCGACACCGCAACAGCAACAGGAATTTCTCAAGCTGTTCCACCGGGTTCTGATCACGAGTATTACCGACAAGCTCGGCGACTACAAAGGCGTGCAGATGAAGGTCGGCTCCAGTGAGCCGCATGGCCCCGGGCGCCGGCTCGTCAACACGATCATCGACCGGCCAGGACAGCCGCCGCTGAACGTGCAGTGGGTGGTGGCGCAGGTGGACGGCGCCCCGAAGATCTCGGATGTGATCGGCGAGGGCGTGAGTCTGGGCATCACCGAACGCGGCGACTACACCAGCTATCTGCAGCGCAACGGCAACAATGTCGACGCTCTGATCGATGCGTTGAAGCGCCAGGCGGCACGTCAGGCGTAGCCTTTGGACAGCGATGAGGCTGGCGCATGACCAAACAAGCATCGCATGCGATCGCGCCGCTGGTCTGGACAGTTGTGTTATGCCTGAGCGGCTGCGGAGGAGACGGCGCTTCGTTCCTGTATCCGCACGGAACCGTCGCGGCGGCGCAAAGGCAATGGCTGTTCGAGGTCACCGGACTGGTGATGATCGTCGTGCTGCCTGTGCTCGTGCTGGTGCCGCTGGTCGCGTGGCGTTACCGTCGTGGCGCCGCGGTTCCCTACCGCCCGGACTGGGCCTTTTCCTGGCCGCTGGAGTTCGCCGTCTGGGGCATACCGGTCGCTATCGTCGCGGCGATTTCCTACATCATCATCGCCGGCGAGACGGGCTTTGATCCTTATGCCGGGCAGTCAAAAAAGCCGCCGCTGGTCGTCCAGGTGGTGGCGCTGGACTGGAAATGGCTGTTTATCTATCCTGGGCAGAATATCGCCACGATCGGCACGCTGGCGCTTCCTCAAGGACAGCCGGTCAGCTTCGCGCTGACCAGCGACGCGACGATGCAGTCCTTCCTGATTCCCAGTCTCGGCAGCCAGATCTACGCGATGGCGGGCATGGTCACTCGTCTGCACCTGATGGCGGATCGGCCCGGGACCTTGCTCGGCGAGAACACGCTCTATAACGGCGTCGGATACATGAACGAGAAATTCAGGGTGCTGGTGATGCCGCCGCATGACTTCGCGTCCTGGACAGCGAAGATCCATGAGCAGGGCAGGACGCTGGACGAGCCCGCTTTTCGCGCCCTGTCGAAGGTCGGCACGGTTCAGGATACCAAGAAGCTGTTCGACGTGGCTCCCGACGCCACGCTGTCTTTCGCCAGCGTGAAGCCGAACTTCTTCAACGCGATCGTGTCCAAATATCATCCCATGCCAGTCCAGGCCTCCACCTTGAGCGAGCACTGAGGACCCGAATATGCCAGCAACCTCGTGGTGGTACGACCTGTTCGGCAGGCTCTCCCTCGACGCGCTGCCCTTCTACAGCCCCATTGCCACGGTCGGCGCCTCGATGGTCGTCTTCGGAGCGGTGTTCGTCAGCGCCGGACTCACCTATTTCGGCTTGTGGCGGGTTCTCTGGACCGAATGGCTGACCAGCGTCGATCACAAGAAGATCGGCATCATGTATTGCGTGATCGCGCTGGTGATGCTTTCCCGCGCGATTATCGAGGCCTGCATGATGCGCGCGCAGCAGGCTTTCGCCTACAACTCTCCAGGCTACCTGCCGCCCGACCATTTCTCCCAACTGTTTTCCACGCACGGCACGATCATGATCTTCTTCATGGCCATGCCGTTCCTGACCGGCTTGTTCAACTTCGCCATGCCGCTGCAGCTCGGCGCCCGTGATGTCGCCTTTCCGGTGATGAACTCGGTGAGCCTCGGATTGACCGCCGCGGGTGCGGCACTGGTGATGGTCTCGCTCGATCTCGGCAGGTTCTCCAACGGCGGCTGGAGCGGCTACCCGCCGTTTACCGAACTGGCCTACAGCCCCTATGTCGGCCCGGACTACTGGATCTGGGCGGTCAGCCTGAGTTCGATCGGCAGCACCCTCACCGGCATCAACTTCGCGGTCACCATCTACAAGAAACGCGCGCCAGGCATGCACCTGTTCCGTATGCCGCTGTTCTGCTGGACCGCTCTGTGCACATCCATCCTGATGATCTTCGCGATGCCGCCGCTGACGGTCGCGACCGCGCTGCTCGCGTGCGACCGCTATCTCGGCATGCATTTCTTCACCAACGGCGGCGGCGGCAACGTCATGAACTACGCCAACCTGTTCTGGCTGTTCGGCCACCCCGAAGTGTACATCGTCGTGCTGCCGGCCTTCGGAGTCTATTCCGAGGTCATCTCCACCTTTTCGACAAAAACGCTCTACGGCTACAAATCGCTGGTGTGGGCGGTGATGGCAATCGCGGTGCTCTCGTTCACCGTCTGGCTGCACCATTTCTTCACCATGGGACAGAGTGCCGACATCAACGCCGTGTTCGGCATCTCCACCATGCTGATCGGCATCCCCACCGGTGTTAAGATCTATGACTGGATCCTCACCATGTATCAGGGCCGGGTACGGCTCACGATACCAATGCTCTACTCGATGGCCTTCATGATGCTGTTCGCCGTCGGCGGCCTCACCGGCATCCTCCTTGCCAATCCCGGCGTCGATTACCAGGTCCACAACACCCTGTTCCTGGTCGCGCATTTCCATAACATGCTGATTCCGGGCACCCTGTTCGGCATGCTGGCGGGTTACACCTACTGGTTTCCCAAGGCCTTCGGCTTCCGACTCGACGAGCGCTGGGGACGCATCTCCTGCCTGCTGTGGATCTTTGGTTTCCTGTTCGCCTTCATGCCGCTCTATGCGCTCGGGCTGCTCGGCATGCCGCGCCGCACCGACGAATATTTCCAAGGCGCCTATCTTCCGTGGACCATCGTCGCCGGTTTCGGCGCCATTCTGGTGATCGGCGCCCTGGGCACGCTGGTGCTTCAGCTCGGACTGAGCATCCTGCGGCGCGACAGCAACCGCGTTCCCCTTGGTGATCCATGGAATGGCAGAAGCCTTGAGTGGGCGATCCCGGCGCCGGCGCCCGAATACAATTTTGCTGTCATCCCCGTAGTGGAAGGCCGCGACACCTTCATGATGCGCAAGCTTGATGGCAGCGCCTATCAGCCGCCGCGCGCCTACGAGGACATCGAGATGCCGAAGAACAGCGCGTTCGGCCCACTATCCGGCATCGCCGGCGTGCTCTGCGGCTTCGGTCTGGTCTGGCACATCTGGTGGATGGCCAGCCTTGGGCTGGTGGTCGCCATCGCCGCCACCATCGCCCGCAGCTTCGTGCTCGACACCAAGCGCCTCATCCCGGCGTCCGAAGTGCGCGAGGAGCATGAACGCTGGCTGCGCAGGATCGGCTACGAGCCAGAGGTCTGCCGCGACGACGAGATCGCCGCCGCCAATCACGGCCTCGCCGAGCCCGCCGCCGCATGAGCGCCGCACAACAGGCCGGAGCTTCCCAGCGAAAGCATCCCGGGCTCAATTTCGGCAAGCTGGACCCGGAGACGCACGAGGAGGCCGAGGAGGTCGTCTTCGGCTTCTGGGTGTTCCTGATGAGCGATCTGGTGCTGTTCTCGCTGCTGTTTGCAACCTACGCGACCATGATCGGCCACAACGCGGGCGGTCCAGGGCCCGCGGCACTGTTCGACATTCACAGCGCCTCCTACGAAACCGGCATCCTGCTGGTCAGCAGCTTCACCTTCGGCATGGCCTCGCTGGCGATGAAGTATTCGCACAGCCGCAACCTCCTGCTGTTCTGGCTGGGACTGACCCTGGCGCTCGGCCTCACCTTCCTCGGCTTCGAGATCAATGATTTCGTCACCATGATCAGCAAAGGCGGCCCGCCGAGCCGCAGCGGCTTCGTCTCCGCCTACTACGCGCTGGTGGCTACCCACGGCACGCACGTCACCTTCGGCAGCATCTGGATCATCGTCATGATCGTGCAGGTCCTGGTGTTCGGCAGGCTGCCGATCATCAAGACCCGCCTGCTGCGGCTGGCGCTATTCTGGCACTTCCTCGACATCGTCTGGGTCGGAATCTTCTCGCTCGTGTATCTGCAAGGGTTGGCCTGATGCGCAAGGACGACGAATACGCGAGCGAGCTGCGTTCCTACATCATCGGCCTGGGGCTCGCCCTATCGCTGTCGGCTCTGCCGTTCGCGACCGTGGCATGGCACGTGCTGCCGCGCGCGAGCCTGCTCTGGATCATTCTCGGCGCCGCCTGCGTGCAGATCGTCGCCCATTTCCGCTTCTTCCTGCATATCGACCTGTCAAAGTCCAAGCGCGACGATTTGCAGCTCATCCTGTTCTCGACCCTGATCGTCATCATGATGGTCGGCGGCACCCTCTGGATCATCAGCAATCAGTACGCGCGGATGGACCGGATGGGTCAGACGATGTGACTTCGCAGGCTCTCGTACATCAGCATCGCATAGCCGTCGCGCTCGAAACTGCCGGCGACAGTCATGCCGATCCCGCCCAGGATGGTGCGCGAGGCGAAATTGCTCTCACGCGCCACCGCGATCACCCGCCGCTCACCCTGGTCATGGGCGAAACGCAGCGCCGCCGCCGCCGCCTCCCGGGCAATCCCCCTCCCCCTCGCATGCGGCCAGATCGCGAAACGCAAACTCAGGCCGCGGCCATCAGGCCGTTCATGCAGCCCGGTCATGCCCTGGAACAGGCCGCCCTCGCGCACCGTGAAGATGCCGACGCGCCGACGCGCCCAGAACGCGATGTCGTCCGCCATCTCGTCCGTCGCCTGGACAGGCGAACGCACCCCGCCCAGCATCATCCCGAACGCGCCGGCATTGCCCTTGAGTGCCACCATGTCTGCTAGATCGGGCCAGCCTACCGGCGCTAGGACGAGGCGCCCGGTGCGGATCATCCTGGGCGTCGCGCACAGGCGCGCTTCGCACGACGCCCAGACCCGCCAGAGGGCAGTCGCCCTCTGGACACCCGTTCGTCAGCGGGCGATCGGGCGGTACTTGATCCTGTGCGGCTCCGTCGCTTCGGCGCCCAGACGTCGTCGCTTGTCCTCTTCGTAGGCCTGGAAATTGCCCTCGAACCACTCGACATGGCTGTCGCCCTCGAAGGCCAGGATATGCGTGGCCAGCCGGTCCAAAAACCAGCGGTCATGCGAGATGATCACGGCACAGCCGGCGAACTCGCCTAGCGCATCCTCGAGTGCCCGCAACGTGTCGACGTCGAGATCGTTGGTCGGCTCGTCGAGCAGAATCACGTTGCTCTCCCGCCGCAGCATCTTGGCCAGGTGCACACGGTTGCGCTCGCCGCCCGAGAGAATGCCGACCTTCTTCTGCTGATCGGCGCCCTTGAAGTTGAAGGCGCCTACGTAAGCACGCGACGGCACCGCGCGCTTGCCCAGATAGATCACGTCGGTGCCGCCGGAGATCTCCTCCCAGACGTTCTTGTCGGCATCCAGGCTGTCCCTGGACTGATCGACATAGCCGAGCTTCACGGTCTCGCCCACGCGCAGCGCGCCCGCGTCAGGCGTCTCCTGTCCGATGATCATCTTGAACAGCGTGGACTTGCCGGCGCCGTTCGGGCCGATCACGCCGACAATGCCGCCGGGAGGCAGCTTGAAGTCGAGTTCGTTGATCAGGAGGCGATTGCCGAACGCCTTCCTGAGTTGCTCCGCCTCGATCACCGTGCCGCCGAGGCGCGGACCCGGTGTGATGACGATGTCGGCGGTGCCGCCGGCGCGCGCCGCGCCCTCAGCCAGCATCTTCTCGTAGTTGGCGATGCGCGCCTTGTTCTTCGCCTGCCTGGCGCGCGGACTGGAGCCGATCCATTCCTGCTCCGCCGCCAGCGCACGCTGACGCGCACTCTCTTCCTTTTCCTCCTGCGCCAACCGCTTGCGCTTCTGGCCGAGCCAGGAAGAGTAGTTGCCTTCAAACGGATAGCCACGGCCGCGCTCGATCTCGAGGATCCAGTTGGTGACGTTGTCAAGGAAGTAGCGGTCATGGGTGATCACCATCACCGTGCCGGCATAGTCGCGCAGCGTGCGCTCCAGCCAGGCGACGCTCTCCGCGTCGAGATGGTTGGTCGGCTCGTCGAGCAGCAGGATGTCCGGCTTCTCCAGCAGCAGCCGGCACAACGCCACCCGGCGGCGCTCACCGCCGGAGAGCGTGTCCACGGATGCTTCCGCCGGCGGGCAGCCTAGCGCGTCGAGCGCGATCTCGATCCTGCGGTCCAGCTCCCAACCGTCGCCCGCCTCGATCTGCTCCTGCAATGCGGCCTGCTCGGCAAGCAGGTCCGTCATCTTGTCGTCGTCCATGGGTTCGGCGAACTCCATGGAAATCGCATTGAAGCGCTCGACCGCGGCCTTGAGCGGACCAAAGGCAAGGGCGACGTTCTCGCCCACGTTGAGCGACGCGTCGAGCTTCGGCTCCTGCTCCAGATAGCCGATGCTGACACCTTCGGCGGCCCAGGCTTCGCCGCCATACTCGGTCTCCAGGCCGGCCATGATCTTGAGCAGGGTGGACTTGCCGGCGCCGTTGACCCCCAACACTCCGATCTTGACGCCAGGGAGAAAGGAGAGGGTGATGCCCTTGAACACCTCGCGTCCGCCCGGATACGCCTTGGTCAGGTCCTTCATCACATACACATACTGGTAGGCCGCCATGACGGGCTCCTGAACACGATCGGGTTGGCGTCGGAAATGCGCCCGGCAGGACTCGAACCCGCAACCAAGCCGTTATGAGCGGCCCGCTCTAACCGTTGAGCTACGGGCGCATCGGACGCAACTCAGATCGCCCATCGGCCTCCCATTTGCAAGACGCTCGTCTTGGCAATGCCAGCTTCAGTGGATAGCCTCCCGCCCGCGACCAGGAGAATGCGCATGGACGTCTCGAAGATCAGCCCCGGCCGCGACGTGCCCTGGGACATCAACGTGGTCATCGAGATCCCGCAGGGCTCGTCGGTGAAGTATGAGATCGACAAGGAGAGCGGCGCGGTCCTGGTCGACCGCTTCCTGTTCACGCCGATGGCCTATCCGGCCGCCTATGGCTTCATTCCCGGCACCCTGGCAGCCGACGGCGACCCGGCCGACGCCCTGGTGCTGGCGCCGGCGCCGGTGGTGCCGGGTTCGGTGATCCGGGCGCGGCCGATCGGCATGCTGCGCATGGAAGACGAAGCCGGCCAGGACGAAAAGATCATCTGCGTGCCGCACGACAAGATCCATCCGCTGTACACGAATGTGCACTCGGTGGACGACCTGCCGGCGATCACCCGTCAGGCCATCGAGCATTTCTTCACTCGCTACAAGGATCTCGAACCCGGCAAATGGGTCAAGGTGGCAGGGTGGGCGAGCAAGGACGCGGCCGCCGAGGTCATCCAGAAGGCGCTGGAATCCACGCCGGACTGATGCCGAAGGATATGGCCTGCGTTCTGCTTTGCGCCTTGTTGTGCGCGTGCGGCACCTATCACGGACCTGTAAGCAACAAGCCTGATCCGAATTGGGCGACGCCCTCCAGATATGGATCCGCCGCTCAACCCGGACGTTCGGCGCTGTGCGACAAGCAGAACATCACCGACCTCGGTGCCCGTGCGCGGCGCGAGCCTTCCGACGCCTCTTGACCGCGGGAGATTTTACCCGACAGCAACCCGCCGGCCAGGAACATAACAGCGGTGCGCGTGAACTCCGGCCCGCGAGGGCGAAGCGGTGTGGAAACACACCTGGAACCCTCTTGGATGCAGGGGCTTTCGGTTTGCCACAACCAGCATTCTGGCGATCCTGGAGCAGTCGCGCTTTTGACGGGCGGTTGGGACGTCGTAATAAAAGGGTGTCCTCAAGCCGCCAGTCTTTTTCCGAGGCCATGGCGCTCGTTGTAACCGCAAGCAAAATCGAGCCTTTCCATGCCATTCTCGGTACGTCAGCAAGACACCAAAACGCCCGAAGATGAACTTACGAAAGAGAATATTAACGATCTCGCTCGTATTATCGCCTCTGAAGCGCGTGGCCTGAACGAGACCGCACAGATCATGGTGGCGTGGACAGTGGTGAACCGCATGAAGCAACACCATTTCACGAGAGTATCGTCGGTGTGGGGTCACAACAACTATTCCCATCACCATATGGCCACCTCGACGAGCCTCCACCTTGCCGAGAAGATCCTGGATGGCGCCGCCCTCGACATCAGCCATGGTGCCACCCACTTCTACTCGCCGGCTGCCATGCCAAAGGAGGGGGACACGACTTCCTCCGCTGCCGACGTTCGCGGAGGTCTGGAAAGCGTGCCCGGCGTGACGAAGAACGGGCGGCCGGTGCGGAATTACCGTCCCGGCTGGACAGCAAACAAGCCTAACATTCGGATCCCCGGCATCCAGGACAAAGACTTCAAGTTCTACAGGGTGCCATGAGGACGCTTCTCAAATTACTCTGTGTGGCTGCATTCTGCTGGATTGGCACGACGGCAGCGTTGAAAGCCGCCGCTCCCGCCGCGCCGGTATGGAACCCGGACGAGACGCCGCCGACAATGAATGATGTCGCGTCGGCGGCAGCCCACGCGCAAGCCATTCAATGTAGGAGACCATCGTGCAAGGCCATCATCGTCATTCATGAGATCATTGACATCGCCAAATACGAAGATGGCCCTCCTGTAAATGGCATTGCCGGGCTTTATGTCGGCAATCGGCCAAAGATTGCCGGCCGCCGCCTGGATCGCGTGCTCCTCAAGCATCCGGCGCTGTATGGGCCGGTCTGCGCGACGGGCTCGAAACTTCTTTCGCGTTTCCGGATTTCCCCAGGCGTTTACGAGATGTACGTGCCTGTTCAGCTTCTATTGAACGCCGTTGACATGGACTTGCGCGATCATGGCCATTGCGCGCGGGATCTCCTCGCTGCCTTGCCCAACGACCCGGCCAATAACGAGGTCCGCTCCAATGCCCAGAGCCTATGCGATAGCGACTATGAAAATCACGACCGGCCCAAGGCGGCCTGTGACGCTCTGACCCGCGGCCTCACCACCGGGCAATAGCCGCGCGCCGGCTGCCATGCCGACGGAGGGAGAAACGCCTTCCGCTGCCGACGTGCCCGCAGGACTGGAAAGCGTCCCTGGTGTGACCAACCCATTCGGATTTCCGGTGTCCAAGACAAAGACTTCAAGTTCTTCAGGGTGTGATGAGAACGCTTTTCGCGCTGTTGTGCTTGGGGGCACTCTGCTGCAACGGATTCACCCCGTCGCTGCGAGCAGCCGCACCTGCGGCGTCGGCATGGAACCCGGATGACACGGCGCCGATGACGAACGATGTTGCGTCGGCCGCCGCCCATGTACGTACCGTTCACTGTAAGACGTCCTCGTGCAAGGCCATCATCATCATCCATGAGTTGGCCGATATAGCGATATTTGAAATTGGCGATGCGAATGGTGTCGCCAGCCTCTATACAGGTAACCGACCAGCAATCGCCGGGCGCCGCCTGGACCGCATACTTCTCAATCATCCAGAGATGTATGGAGCTGTATGTGCTACCGGCGCGAAACTCATCTCTCGCTTCCAGCTTGCCCCCGATGTGTATGACATGATCATACCTGTACAACTCTTATTGTCCGCCGTGGACATGGATCTACGCAATCATGGGCATTGTACTCGGGATCTTCTCGCGGCGTTGCCCAAGAACACAACCAATGATGAAGTGCGTTCCAACGCTCAAAGCCTATGCGACAGCGACTCTGAAAACCACAGCCGACCCAAGGCAGCCTGTCATGTTCTGATCAGCGGTCTCGCCACTGGGCAATAGTCGTTGGCCGGATTGCGGACCAGACACCGGCCTCCGCTTTCAGCCGCCGATCGTCCGCCGGATCCTTGCGCGCCGCGCATCAGCATTAGCCGGCGCGGGTTGAAGATGGTCCGTCGCCTGATCAGGTGCGCTGTTCGCTCCAGCCGGCGACGTCGTGGCCGCCAAAGACCATGCGACGAATGGATGGCTGCATCAGCGATGCGCTGAACCCCAACACAGGCGCACTGACCTCGTCGAGACGCCGCATCACCTCGGCGCTCAACCGAATATCCGTCGCCGCGATGTTGCTTTCCAGTTGCGACAGCTTACTCGCTCCGATCAAACTCGAGGCAACACCGGCGCGCGCCAGCGTCCAGGCGAGTGCCACCTGCGCCACCGGCCGATCGAGCTCCGCGGCAACGGCCTTCAACGCGTCGAGGATGTGCCAATTGCGATCGACAAACTTGCTGTTGCCGAACGGGTTCGCACCGCTCAGCCGGCCGGTGTCGGCGGTGTTGCCGCGCTGATACTTGCCGGACAGGAAGCCTCCAGCGAGGGGACTCCACGGCACGACGCCCATGCCGCCCTCCCGCGCCGACGGAAAATGCTCGTTCTCCACGTCGCGGGCGACAAGCGAGTATTCGAGCTGCAGCGCAATCGGCCCGGGCACGCGCCGCTCAATCGCGATCGTCGCGGCCTTGATCGCCAGCCAGGCGGGCATGTCCGACAAGCCGTAGTAGCGGATCTTGCCGACCCGCACGAGGTCACCGAGCGTCTGGACGATTTCCTCGACGGGTGTCACGCCGTCCCATATGTGCATCCAGTAAAGGTCGATATAGTCGGTGCCCAGCCGCTTCAGCGAGGCATCGAGCGCCCGATGGATGTTCTTGGCGCCGGCGCCCCCCGCATTGGGGTTGCCGCCCCCCGCCGGCGCCGCAGTCAGCGGGCTCGCCGATGCATTGAACGCGAACTTGGTGGCAAGGACGACATCGTCGCGCGCGCCACTGTCGGCGATGAACCGACCGACCAGTGCTTCGCTCTGGCCACCCGTGTAGATGTCGGCAGTATCGACAAAATTGCCTCCAGCCGCCCGATACGCATCAAAGATCGCCCGCGACGTCGCCTCGTCCGCGCCCCACTCGCCGCGACCGAAGGTCATCGTCCCCAGCGCGAGCGGACTGACGACAAGACCGGAGTGACCAAGCGTACGAAAGTCGGTAAGAGACATGGCCAGCCACTTTCATAGCGTTCAATACGGAACTTATGCTATGCTGATCGGCACCTGTCAACTCGTTTCAGAGCGTTCGCTATGGATCATGCTGAAGCCAAGCCCCCGCCGCGCCGGAAAACCGGCAGGCCACTCTCGTTCGACCGCGACGCAGCACTCGAACAAGCGATGCTGACGTTCTGGCGCCATGGCTATGAGACCACGTCGATCGTCGACTTGACGACCGCAATGGGGGTGACGGCGCCCAGCCTCTACACCGCGTTCGGAGACAAGAAGCGGTTGTTTCTGGAAGCGGCACACCGCTACGCTGGCGATCCAGAGGCGATGGCGCAGGCGATCGATGGCGCGCCGACCGCATACGACGCCGCGCGCGAGATGCTGCACGCAGCAGTGATCGCCTATACCAGCGACTCGACGCCCAAGGGATGCCTGCTTGCGAGCGCGACCGCAAGCTGCTCGGCCGCGTCCGCCGACGTGCAGCATGCGATTGCGGATATCCGCAGATCGATCGAGCGGCTATTACGAAATCGGATTGATCGTGACATCGCGGCGGGCGTGCTGCCGCCGAAGACGAAGGCTGCCGCGCTGTCCGGTCTTGTCATGACCATAACGCAAGGGATGTCGACGTTGGCACGCGACGGAACCCCACGCGCCTTGTTGCTGGCCATTGCGGAGCTTGCCTTGCGCGCCTGGCCACGGGGCTAAACTTCCGCGGTCACCACCACCTGCTGTTACAGCCTGAAGCCGATCAGGGGGATTTGTAGATACCTCAGCAGGCTGGGTAGCGCCTTGGTATGGATGTCACCGATCCTCCATCCGTCGCTTGTCCGGACGAGTTCAAGTTCAAGCATCCTTTTTTCTAAATCCAATCGAACTTCGACATAAGCTTTAATGTGTCCCGACTCATGGCTGATAGAGCCTGTCAAACGACGACCGACTGGCGCACTGATACAGCGACGGTTGACATCACTGCAATCATTGATTACAGCATGGGAATGAACGTCAGCAGGCATCCTGCCGCAGCCTCAATCACTATTCGCAACCTCGACCCGGCGCTTAAAGAGCGGCTGCGTGTCCGCGCCGCCCAACATGGCCAGTCGATGGAGGCGGAGGCGCGCCATATCTTGCAAACGGCGCTGACGCCGCAAGAAGCCCCGCCTGTGCGCCACCTCTACGATCGGGTTCGTGCCCGCTTCGCACCGCTGGGCGGAGTTGATCTCGAACTGTCGCCGCGCGAGTCGGTACGCGAGCCGCCCCGGTTCGACTGATGCTGATGCTCGATACCAACATGCTGTCCGAGATCATGCGCCCCGCGCCTGAGCGCAAAGTCGCGGACTGGATTGTGCGCCAGCCCTCGGATGAACTGTTCACAGCCGCCGTGTGCCAGGCAGAAATTCTCTCCGGCCTTGCCATGATGCCAAGCGGCCGTCGCCGTGCCGAGCTCGAGGAGGCCGCGCGCTCCATGTTCGCCGACGATTTCGACGGGCGCGTCCTGCCTTTCGACACCGAAGCGGCGGCTGCCTATGCCGAGGTATTCGCGGCACGCCGGAAGGCCGAGCGGCCGAGCGGGACCGCGGGTCTCATGCTGGCCGCGATTGCGCGCGTGCGCGGGGCAAGCGTTGTCACCCGCAACGTGGCTGACTTCGAGGGCGTCGGCGTGGCGATCATCAATCCTTGGGATTGAGGTGCCATCCCACAAGTCGGGTTGCAAAGACACCCGCATGACCGCGTGGGGGCCGGGGCGGTTGGTCGCCTGCCTTCGCGTCAGCACCCACGGCCAGGGGCGATCAGCGCGCGGCCTATAAAAGCGGTCGGACAGTCGCCGAGCAGCCGCGATCCTGGAGTAGTCGCGCGTTAGACAGGCGGTTGGGACGTCGTAATGAAAGGGCGTGCTAAAGCCGCCAGTCTTCTTTCAAGGCCATGGCGCTCGTTGTAACCGCAAGCAAAATCGAGCCTTTCCATGCCACTCTCAATACGTCAGCAAGACACCAAAACGCCCGAAGATGAACTTACGAAAGAGAATATTAACGATCTCGCTCGTATTATCGCCTCTGAAGCGCGTGGCCTGAACGAGACCGCACAGATCATGGTGGCGTGGACAGTGGTGAACCGCATGAAGCAACACCATTTCACGAGAGTATCGTCGGTGTGGGGTCACAACAACTATTCCCATCACCATATGGCCACCTCGACGAGCCTCCACCTTGCCGAGAAGATCCTGGATGGCGCCGCCCTCGACATCAGCCATGGTGCCACCCACTTCTACTCGCCGGCTGCCATGCCAAAGGAGGGGGACACGACTTCCTCCGCTGCCGACGTGCGCGGAGGACTGGAAAGCATCCCTGGCGTGACAAAGAACGGCCGGCCGGTGCAAAATTATCGTCCCGGTTGGGCAAAGAACTATGGCTCTATTCGGATTCCGGGGATTCAGGACAAAGACTTCAAGTTTTACAGGCTGCCATGAGACAGCTTCTCGCCATGCTCTGCTGGGGGGCACTCTGCTGCAGTGGCATGACTGTTGCGCCGGCGACATCCGCCTTCGCGGCGGCAGAGTGGAACCCGGACGACACGGCGCCGATGACCAACGACGTTGCGTCGGCTGCCGCCCATGCACGTGCCATTCACTGCAAGACGCCCTCGTGCAAGGCTATCGTCATCATCCATGGGATGATTAATATCGCGAGGTACGAAGATGGCGATGCAAATGGTATTGCCAGCCTTTATGTCGGCAATCGACCGAAGATCGCCGGTCGCCGCCTTGACCGCCTACTTCTCAATCATCCGGCGCTGTATGGGCCGGTCTGCGCGACGGGCTCGAAACTCATCTCCCGCTTCCAGCTTGCTCCAGGAATCTATGAGATGATCGTGCCTGTGCAGCTTCTATTGAACGCCGTTGACATGGACTTGCGCGATCATGGCCATTGCGCGCGGGATCTCCTCGCTGCCTTGCCCAACGACCCGGCCAATAACGAGGTCCGCTCCAATGCCCAGAGCCTATGCGATAGCGACTATGAAAATCACGACCGGCCCAAGGCGGCCTGTCATGTTCTGATCAGCGGTCTCGCCACTGGGCAATAGCCGCGCGCCGGTTGCCATGCCAAAGGAGGGAGACACGACTTCCTCCGCAGTCGACGTACGTGGAGGACTGGAAAGCGTGCCTGGCGTGACGAAGAACGGGCGGCCGGTGCGGAACTACCTGCCCGGGTGGGCCAGATTTAAACCCGCCATTCGGGTTTCCGGCATCCAGGACAAAGACTTCAAGTTCTATAGGCTTCCATGAGAAAGCTTCTCGTCCTGCTCTGTGCGGCCGCGCTCTGCTTCAGCGGCACAACTGGGGCGACGGGACCGATCGCACCTGCGACGGCGGAGTGGAACCCGAACAAGACGGCGCCTATGACCAACGACGTTGCGGTAGCCGCGGCATACGCCCACTCCATCCACTGCAAGACGCCATCATGCAAGGCAATCATCGTCATCCATGAGCTGATCGATATCGCAAGGTTCGAATATGGCGATGCGAATGGCATTGCCAGCCTCTATACCGGAAAGCGGCCGGAGATCGCCGGCAATCAGCTCGATCGCGTGCTTCTCAATCATCCGAAGCTGTATGGGCCTGTCTGCACGACAGGCTCGAAACTCATTTCACGTTTTCGGCTTGCCCCTGGCATTTACGAGATGGACGTGCCTGTGCAGCTTCTCTTGTCGGCCGTGGACATGGACCTGCGCAATCATGGGCATTGCGCGCGGGATCTCCTCGCGGCGTTGCCCAAGGACCTGGCCAATAATGAGGTGCGGTCCAACGCTCAAAGCCTATGCGCCAACGGCTATGAAAACCACAGCCGACCCAAGGCGGCCTGTCATGTTCTGATCAGCGGTCTCGCCACTGGGCAATAGTCGTTGGCCGGATTGCGGACCAGACACCGGCCTTCGCTTTCAGCCGCCGATCGTACGCCGGATCAGCGCCTCGTAGTTGGCGATATAGTCTTCCATCGCCAGCGTGCGCACCGCTTCCTTGCGCGCCGCGCGCCGCAGCTTCTGTGCGAGCTTATGATCTTCAAGCAGTTCCAGCACCGTGTCGCCTAACCTCCGCGGATTGTGGAACGGGGTCAGCAGGCCGGTCTTGCCGTGCCGGATGAACTCTTCAACGGGTGCTGTCTCGCTGCCGATGATGGCGCAGCCGCACGCCATCGCCTCTCGCAACGACCAGGAGGCGACGAACGGATAGGTGAAATAGATATGCGCGTCCGATCGCTTCAGCAGCCCGGTGTAGCTCGCATAGTCAAGCTTGCCGACAAAATGCACACGTGACGGGTCCAGGCTGCGGCCGACTTCGCGCATCATGTGTTCGCGCCAGGTGCCCTCCGCCAGTCGCGCGCCATAGCTCACGCCGTCGCCGCCGACGAGGACGATCCGCGCGTCCGGCCGCGCCTGCAGGATGCGCGGCAGTGCCCGCATGACCACGTGAAAGCCGCGATAGGGCTCGAGATCGCGCGAGACATAGGTGATCAGCTTTTCGTCCGGCCTGGCCACGACATCGCCGAGCACGAAATCCCGGTGCGCTGCGTCGGCATCCGGCGCGCACACATCGAGATTGACACCCTCCGAAAGCACCGAGATCTGCTCATGCGCCCACTGCGGATAGGTCGAGCGCTGGAACAATGTCGGCGTCTGGCCATGGCCGCCGCTGGTCAGCGCCAGCAGGTTGACCGCATTCTTCGCGCGTACGCGCGGGAACATTGCGGGATCGTTTGGAAATTCCGGATCGAAGCCGACGTCGAACTTGTCAGTGTGGTAATAGAATTCGAGATAGCCGAGGATCGGCGTGCCGGGGAACACATCCGGCAGGTTGAGCAACTCGCCCCAGCCATGATGGCCGATGATGATGTCCGGGGTAAAGCCGAGCCGCTTGAGCGTGCGCGCCGCCTGCGCCACCAGTTCAGCGCGGAGCGTGGCAAGCTCGAACTCCTGCGCCACCGCATAGGTCTCCGCGGCGGCGCCACGGGTCATCTGATAAGAGGCGCGGCGCACGCCCGGCATCGCGTTCTGGTTCGGCTCGCTGATGAAGACGATCTCATGCGCGTCCTGGCGGGCCAGATGACGCACGAGATGCAGGAATTGGCCAGGAAAGTTCTGGTGGACGAACAGATATCGCACGATCGGTTGCCAGTTCTGGACGCGGTCGGCGTCTGTGTCCGAGAGAGGTCCGCCTCAGCGCCGGGCTGGACGTCCCGGCTTGGCCGGGGCGGGCTTGCCGGCAAGCAGCTTGCCAGTCGCTTTTACTGGCGCCTTCACCGGCGCCTTGGCTGGCGTAGGTCGCGCGGCGATCCGTTTCGGGGCGCTTGTCTGCTGCGTTGCCACCGGCTGGGCGGCAGGCGTCTCCTGGACAGGCGTCTCCTGAAGCGGCATGGGAGGTTCGACCGGAAACCCGGCCTCGCCCACGCGCTCCGGCAGGATCTCGATGCGGAATGCCTCCAGCGGCGCCAGGCTCCCGGCCTCGGCGGTCTCGGCCCCGGAGATCGGACCGACCTTGCTGCCATCGGTGAAGGTGGCGCTGACGCGCAGCGTATGGGTCTCCGACGCCTGTCCCTTCAGCCTCACGCGCAGCCCCAGGATCGGCAGCGCCATGCCGCGGCTGCCGCAATACTGGCCACCCTCGGACCAGGGCGACAGCCAGCCCTTGCCAAGCACCGCCTGGTATTCGATGTCCTCCGGCCCGATCATGGTGCTCGGCGAGATCGCAAAGCCTTCAATCCAGCTCTGGCTGCCGGGCTCTCCCATCCACTCGCCCAGCTTGCCGAGTCGGTCGCCGCGCCGCTGCACGTGGGCGGCGACTTCCATCCCCTCCGCCGCGGCCGGCGGCGGCGGCGGTTCCGCTGGAGCCTCACTCGGCGCCAACTCTGGCCGCGGAACCTCGCGTCCCGGCACGTCGGGCGCAGGCGTTTCGCGTGCGGGCACGTCACCCAGCCGCATCACCTGCAGCTTTGGCGCCTCGTGCTGCCCGGCGCCGTTCTGGTAGATCGTCACCAGCAACTGCGCGGTCCCCTCGTTGACGCGCACCAGGGCCGCACTGGCTCCCGCGCCGATCCAGCCATCCTCGTTGAAGCTGCTGATGCTCATCCGCGATTTGTCCTGCAGCGGCGGATGGGTGATGCGCACCCCCGGCAGCCCGGTCTGCGAATCGGCGGCAGGGCCGTCCGGCGCGTGGAACACGCAGAACAATCCCTTTTCCAAGGTCATCAGGTGACCCGATACCCTGAGTTCGGTGACGAGCTTCTGGCTTGGCGCCGGAGCGGCTTGCGACATCAGTTCTGTTCCGTTGGTTCGATGAGATCGTATCAGGCTGTAAACAAGTCGCCAGCATTATCCGCCATGCGGCTTCAGCGCGCCATCCGCAATGCCCGCTCATGCTCGACGCCGGATGCCAGAGCGGATGACCGGCCAGATGACAGCATCGTGTTGCGTCGGGCGCGGCAGAGCGCATGCAGCGCATCGTTCAACGCGGCGATGCCGAGGCCGAGCGGCAACACGGCGCCGCGTCCGGTGCGGCGAACGCGTTCCGCTTGCGCGCCAATGTCGAAGACCGCGGCGCCAAGGCCGGCGCGCCAGGCCACGCTCAGCGTGAAGCACCAGGTCTCCGGCCAGATCGACGGCAGGAAGGCGAGGTCGCAGCGCTGCGCATGGACCAGAGTCACCGCTTCGTCGTGAGCGTAGGGGCCGGTGATGTCGAGGCAGCCGGCGGCGAACAGCGCCTCGTCATCCGTGGTATGCCCGACGACCACGAAATCGAGCGCCAGCGCCCGCGCTCGGGCGTCATGCAGGCAGTCCAGCAGCACCTCATAGCCTTTCTCGTCGCCGATCGCGCCAATGACGCCGACGCGCGCTCGCTTCGGCTGACCAGCCGCGGTATCCGGCCAATTGCGGCCGGTAGCTGCGAAACGCGCGAGCGGAAGGTCCGGCGCGTCGTCCTCCCAGGGCGAGACGCGCGGCCGTATGCCGGGAAAATGCCTGGCGATGCGACGGGCGGCATCCTCGGAGGGCGCGATCACCGCGCGCGCGGCGGCGAGTTCGCGCGACGAACGGGCCTGCAGTGCAGCGGGCGCGATCGCCTCGCCAAGCAGGCTGCCCTGCGCCGCGACACAGGCGTCGCAGCCGGTGATCTCCGGCTCGCCGCAATAGCGTCGCGCGGGGCCAAGCAAGGCGATACGCTCGCAGAACAGCGCGTAGTCGTGCACATAGATGTCATAGGAGACCGCCAGCCGGTCGCACAGACCGCGCAGAGCCGGGGCGTGACCGAGCCAATGGTGCCATTCGGCGTGCAGCAGCCCTTCGCCTTGCAGCAGCGCGACAAGAGCCTCCATCTCATCGGGCAGGCGGTAGCGCAGGTTCGGGAACGCCCGCGCGGTCTCAAAGGGCGGCGCATCGATCAGGCAGGCGTCGCCATCCGGACGCAGCACGATCGGCCGTATGCCCTGGCCCGTCAACGCCTCGGCCCGCGCGCGTACTACCCGTTCAACGCCGCCCGCATCGGCATGGGTGATCAGCAGTGCCGCGCGCGGAGCTGCGTGCCGGGCGGCGGCAAAGCGGACCCGGTCAAGCCGACGTCGAGCTTCGGCGAGCGGATCGGCGGCGATATGCGCCTGGATCAGCGCGTCATATCCAGGATGCAGGCGGTTGATGATATCGAGGTTGCGCCGCAGCAGCGCGCGGCCGAGAGGTCCGAAGGACGCCGCTCCGACATGGCCGACATAGGCGCCAGGCGCGCCCACGTGACGCCAGCCAAGCGCCCGCGCGCGCAAGCAGAAATCGTTCTCCTCGCCATAGCCCTGGGCGAACAGGTCCTCGCGCAGCAAGCCCGTCTGATCGAGGCAGTCTCGCCTGATCGCCATGCAGAAGCCGTTGCCGGTCGGGATCTCGACCGGCGGCAGCCCGGCATTGGCGGCGGCCGCGAACGCCATCAGCCGACGTGTCTCGATCTGGTCCGGCACCGTGTTGGCGTCGTGGGTGGAGGGATAGCTGAGGATGCTGGCGTCGTTGGAAAACGGTGTGGCGCTGCCGATGTCGGCGGCACTGGTGAGCGCCGCGCGCAGCGCCTCGGCCCAGCCGGGTGCGACCAGCGTGTCGCTGTTCAACAGGATCACGTCGCGACCCGCGCAGGCGGCGATGCCGCGGTTGGCGCTGACCGGAAAGCCACGGTTCTCACCGTTGCGCAGCAGCGTGATGGCGCCCGCTTGCGCCAGCCGGTCCATCGCGTGGACGAGGGCCGGCTCCGGCGAGGCGTCCTCCACGACCACGACACGGCAGCCCGCCGGCACGGTCGCGCGTACGCCGTCGATGCAGTCCATCGTGCGACGCAGATGGCGATAGACGGGAATGACCACATCGAAGCCGGGGTTGCGCGGCCGGCTCGTCGCAGCGCCCCGCCGGCGCCGCGCGGCGCGCGGGCGCGGCGCCACCGGGCTGCCCATCAACGCACGTCCATCCTCGCCGTGCAGTCTGATCGGGCCGGGCGGCAAGTCGGCGGCCGCAATGAACAGCCGGCGCGGACGCGCGAGCGGCGCCTCGCTCTCGATCCGTTCCGAGAACGCTTTCAAGCGGATCCGACGACGGCTGCCGTCGCCGCCCAGAATGCTCACCCAGGGCGCGCGCTCCGGCTCCCCCGGATGCCAGAGCCAGCCATGCAGCCCGTCCGCCGCCGACTCGACGAAGCCTTCGGTGCGCAGGATGACATCGACCGCGATCGGACTGCCCAGCAGCGGCGCGCTGCCGCGGCGTATCTCGAGCACGCGCGCCTCGCGCCAGAAGCTGGGCAGGCGGTGCTTAACCGCCCTGCCGTCGAGCCGTATCTCGTGCCGCGTCGGCTGGCGGAACGCGTCCGCGCCGTTGATCAGCAGGCGCCCTTCGCCGCACAGGCCGCACCAGCCTGGCCAGAGCGCGCCATGGGTGATCCGGGTCACCGTCGCAAACAATGAGGCATCCGGCGCATGACGCGACAGTGCCTGATGCAGCGCCTGCGCCGCCTGCTCCACGTCGCCCAGCGCATGATGCGCAGCGGCGAGCGCGGTCCAGCCTTCCCGGAAATCAAAGCGGCGCAGCAACTGGTTCAGCAGAGTGATCGCGCCGGCCGCATCCCCGCAGGCGAGACGCGCCAGCGCCAGCGCCACGTCGACCTGAACCGCGCCGCCGCTGATCCGGCGCGCCCGTTCGAGCCAGCGTCGCGCCGCCTCCCTGTCGCCCGCCTCGCCGGCGTCGCGGCCGCGCTGGAATGCCTCCTGGGCACGCGCCTGGGTGAGTTCCCGCCAGGCGGCACGGTCCGCCTCGGTGACGCGGCTGAAGGAGGGCGGCGCGGTGCGGTCCGTCGCCGGACCCTCCATCAGCGCAGCGTGCCGGCTTGGGCGGGCGAGGCGGCGATCCCGACGGTCTCGCCAGGCGCCTCGCCAAGCCGGTCAAGCTCCAGCTCGGCGCCGGTCACACCCTGGGCGCGGGCGCGCTGCAGCCATATCCGCGCCTGGGTGACATCGGTCTCCCCGGCCACGCCGCGGGCGAGATAGCGGCCTAGCATGAGTTGCGCCATGGCGTGGCCGCGCTCGGCGGCGCGGCGGAAAAAGCCCTGCGCCACCGCACGGTTCTCCGGCACCTCGTGGCCGCCGCCATGCATCGCGCCGACGGCGAACAGCGCGTTGATATGGCCCTGCTCGGCGGCGCGCTCGAACATCGCCAGCGCCGCCGCATGGTCGCGCGGACCGCCTCGACCATCCAGCAGCAGCTCGGCATAGGCGACCTGGGCGTCGGTCATGCCGCTCTCCGCGGCGCGCGCGATCCACAGCCGTCCCTCTTTCTGATCGGCCTCTATGCCTCGCCCCTCGGTCAGCATGCGGCCATACCAGTATTGCGCGTTGACCACCCCGTCGGCGGCGCGGCGCAGCCACATCGCGGCAGCCCGGTCGTCGCGCTCGACGCCCACTCCCTCGGCCAGGCAGACGCCGAAATTGAACGCGGCGACCAGGTCGCCGGCGCTGGCCGCCCGCTCGAAGCGCTCGCGCGCGGCGATGCGGTCCTCCTCGGCGCCGGCGCCGGACAGAATCAGGTTGGCAAGGTCGACATGCGCGCCGGCGTCGCCTTGCTCGGCGGACTTGCGGAACCAGCGCGCCGCCTCTTCCGGATCGCGCGAGACGCCGGCGCCGGTCAGATAGAGCGAGCCGAGCGCCCGTGAGGCGGCGGCATGACCCTCCGCCGCCGCACGATTATACCACGACGCCGCCTCGGCGTAGTTCGGCGGCAGATCGCCGCCGCGCGCATACAGATCGCCGATCAGCGCCGCCGCCTCGGAATCGCCGGCGAGCGCCGCGCGACGAAGCCAGGACTCGCCGGCGGTCACGTCGCGCTGTATGCCGCGCCCCTCCATCAGCGCCAGCCCGTAGCGGGCCTGGCCGGAGCGCACGCCCTTTTCGGCCGCCATGCGGTACAGCCGGGTGGCGGCCGCGATGTCCTTGGTGACGCCGGCGCCGCGCTCGGTCATCACACCGAGCAGATACATCGCCGTGGCAAGGCCGCCATTCGCCGCCTTGGCGAGTTCGGCGGCGGCCTTCTTCTGCGCCTCGGCGTCATCCTCGCGCGCCAGCAGAGCGAGCCCGAGCCCGAGCGAGCCTTGCGAGCAGCCGGCATCGGCCGAGGCGCGATACCAGCGATCGGCTTGGGCGAGGTCGCGCATCTCCTCCGGCCCTGAGGTCAGGATATAGCCGTAAAGCGCCTGCCCATCCGGCGAGCCGGCTTCGGCCGAGCGCTTGGCCCAGAGCGCCGCCTGCGCGTAGTCGGGCTTTGCCTCGGCGCGCTGCGGAGCGCGCGCGAACAGATTGGAGGAAGCGATCTCGGGTTGCGATCCATGCGCGTGGCCGAACAGATAGAGCGTTGCCATCACGAACTGCGCCTCGACCCAGCCCGACTCCGCGGCCTTGAGCATCCAGCGTGCGCCTTCCTCTCGGCTGGGCGGAACTCCGGTGCCGTCGAGATAGAAGCGGCCGACCCGGAACTGCGCTTCGGCAATCCCGGACTTGGCCGCGGCGCTGAGCGGCGCGAAGGCGCGTTTGGCCTCACCCGCCTCGATCAGTCGGTTGGCAAGGACAAACTTTGCCCTCGCCGAGAACAACGAGGCCAGACGCTGCTTCAGAAGACCCAATGGGGCAGACCCGATTCCGCTAGAGGCCTTGGAGATCGGCAATGTCAGGGCGTGCGCATTCCTTCGGATGCGACTGGGATCACCGAGTTCAGCAAATAGCGCAGAATGGTGCGCTTGCCCACTTTGATGTCAGCGGTCACCGGCATGCCCGGGGTCGGATGGAAGTAGTTCGGCACCCCGTGCAGCGTATAGCGGTCGACACGCAGCCGCACGCGGTAGAAGGTCTGCCGCGGATTGCCCATGGCGGCACTCGGCGCGCCCTGCGGGCCTTGCTGTTGGTTGGGATCGCTGGTGAAGCTGTCCGCGCTCACATTGCTCACCGTCGCCTGAGCGCCGCCGTACTGGGTGTAGGGGAAGGTCGCGAACTTGATCAGCGCCTTGTCGCCGAGCTGGATGTAGCCGGACTCGTCTCCGGACAGCTTGGCCTCGATCTCAAGCGGGGAGTCGAGCGGCACCAGCTTGATGAAGTCGCTCGCCGGCGTCAGCACCGAGCCGATCGAGACCTTGGCGATGGTCAGCACGACGGCGTTCGATTGCGCCCGCATCACGTCGAGGCTCTTGAGCAGGACCGCCTTCTCGTAGTCGGCCTTGGTCTCGAAATATTTGTGCTCGGCGTCGGTCAGGTCCTGATAGATCTGCGCCTTCCATTGCTGGATGAAGCCCTGCTCCTCGGCGCGCATGGCGTCGAGCTTGTTCTGGGCGCCGACGGCGCCTTCCTGCGCGGAGATCTCCGAGCGCTCGATCTCCATCAGGTCGTCCTGAGCGGAGAGCGAGGAGAGCCGGCTGCCAACCTGGTCGCGCTGCAGCTCCATGCGCATGTTGCTGACTTCGCGCGAGACCTTGACCCGACCCGCGTACATCGCGGCGTTCGCCCGATAGCCGGTGACATCGCTTTGCAGGCTGGCGATCTGCTGATTGTAGTTGAGCAGCTTCGCCTTGTACTCGGCCTGCCGGCGCATGAAGATCGCGGCCTGCTGTGTCGCGGCGGGGTTGCCGAGGTCGGGCGCGTAGGTGGTGCCGGCCGCCTCGTCCTTGAGCCGGTCGATCTGCGCCGAGTAGGACTGCGTCTGTTTTTTCAGGTTGGCTTCCTGCGCGTCGGAGATGGTCGGGTCAAGGCGCGCCAGGATCTGGCCCTTATGGACGACTTCGCCTTCCTTCACGTCGATTGAACGTACGATCGAGGTCTCCAACGGCTGTACCAGCATGGTCCGCGCTGTCGGCACCAGCTCCCCAGGCGTGGTGACCACGCGATCGAGCGGAAAGGTGCCCATGACCACCAGCATCGCGATCGCCATCGAGGCGACCACCCAGATCATCCAGCGCGCGATCGCCATCGGCGGCAGCGCCACCAAGGCGGCGCTGGGCGAATTGAATTCCAGCAGATCCTGCGGCATGTCGTCGTCGCTGAACGAGTCGCGCTGACGTCTGCGGCCGGCAAGCAGGCCGCGTCCGCCCTGGACGCCGCCGCTGGGGACAATATCGGTGCCGCTCATCGGTTCAGTCTCCCTCTGCCAGAAGCGGCGCCGGGCCGGCCTGCTGGTTCTGCGGGTTCATATGGCGTGTCTGCTGCATCCAGAGCTGACGATACACCGAGCAGCGCTCGAGCAGCACGTGATGCGGCGCGATGTCCATGACCTTGCCGGCATCCATGACCAGGATCTGGTCGCAGTCGACCAGTGAGGACAGCCGGTGCGAGACGATCACCATGGTGCGTCCCTTGCTGATGCGCTTGAGGTTGGCGTTCACCAGCGCCTCGGACTCCGGATCCAGCGCCGAGGTGGCCTCGTCGAGGATCATCAGCCTGGGATCGGTGATCACCGCGCGCGCGATGGCCAGGCGCTGCCGCTGGCCGCCTGAGATGTTGGTCGAGCCTTCCTCGATCCAGGTTTCGTAGCCAGCCGGCATCCGCTCGATGAATTCCTCGGCGCCGGCGAGGCGCGCGGCGCGCACCGCGTCCTCGAGCGTGAGGCCCGGACGGTTGGCGGTGATGTTGTCGCGTATGGTGCCGCGGAACAGGAAGTTGTCCTGCAGCACCACGCCGAAGGATTTGCGCAGATGCGTGAGGTTGATCTCGCGCAGGTCGGCGCCGTCCAGCTTGAGGAAGCCGGTATAGTTGCGGCTGACGCCTTGCAGCAGCCGTGTCAGGGTGGACTTGCCAGAGCCGCTTCGCCCGACCACGCCGAGCATGGTGCCGGCCGGAATGTCGAAGCTGACATCGTCCAGCGCCCGGTTCGAGGTGCCGGGATAGGTGAACATCACCTGCTGGAAGGACAACGCGCCGGCGATCTTCGGGCGCATGCCGTTGGTCAGCGCCTTGGTCTCGGTCGGCTGGTTCAGCACCGAGCCCGCCTCGCCGAGGGCGGCACGGATCTCGGTGAATTCCTCCAGCAGCTTGGCGAGGCTGACCAGCGGCGAGGCGACGCGGCCGCCGAGCATCATGAACGCGACCAGCCCGCCGGCGCCGAGCGAGGAATCGCCGGTGAGCAGCAGGTAGGCGCCGACCAGGATGATGCCGCGGCTGATGAACATCTCGAGCGGCATGGACAGGGTCGACGGCCAGTTTGCCAGCCGCCCGGCTTCGAGCTTGGCGCGCACCACGTCGGCGGTGGCGAAATCCCATTCGACGCGGCGCGACGGCTCCAGCGCCAGCGTCTTCAGCGTGCGTATCCCGGCGACCGACTCATAGAGGATCGAGCCGCGATGCATCTCGGCGGTGATGACCTTGCCAACCAGCCGGCTGACCGGGCCGATGAAGATGACCACCAGCAGGCCGATCAGGCCGGCCGCGGCCAGCGTCATCCACGCCAGCGTCGCACTCATGAAGAACAGGAACGGCAGGATCACCATCAGCGTGAACATGTCGAGAAAGGTGCTCATCAGCTTGCCGGTGATGAAGTCGCGCACCTTGTAGATCGCCGAGACCCGGCCGATCACGTTGCCGGCCTGCTGGCGCTCGAAATATTCAAGCGGCAAAGAGAGCAGTCGGGCGAAGATGACCAGCGCGATCCGGCTGTCGAGCCGGGTTGAGAGCACCAGCACGATCTCCCGCCGTCCGTAGCTGATCAGCGTCTCATAGAAGGTCAGCACGATGATGATCATGGAGATCGAGACCAGGGTGGCCATCGAATGATGGTCCACGACCTTGTTGATGACCTGCATCACGATCAGCGCCGGGAAGATGCTGAGCAGGCTCATCACCACCGAGGCGATGGAGATGTCGCGCAGCGACTTCCTTTCGCGCAGCACCATGCGCGACAGCCAGCCGATGTTGATGGGCGATTCCGCCTCGGACTGGTTGCGGCTGCGCTGCACCAGGATCACGTCTCCGGTCCAGACCTGCGACAGGCGCAGTTCGTCGACAGCCACCGGCATGTCGCCGTCATTGCCCATCGGATCGCGCAGCCAGACCAGGTTGCGCTCACGGTCGGCGCCTACCAGCAATCCCGCCGTGCCGTCCCGGAACATCATGACGATCGGCGGGATTTCGTGCATGCGCACCAAATAGCGCCACTTGAGGCGCATGGCGCGCGCGACCAGCCCCTGTTCGGTGAGCCAGCGCACCAGACTTGCCGGCGATGGATTGACCTCGGTGATTTCGCCGCGGAAGTCCTTGGGATCGAGCTCGACGCCGTGGTGGCGCGCCGCCGCGATGACCGCCCGCAGCCGCGCCAGACGGCCGTCGACCGTCGCACCCGCCTGCGGACTGGTGTTCATGCCGCCGCCCGCGCCTCCTTGACCAGGCCCTCCGTGACCAGGCCCCCCTTGACCAGATTGCGAGAAGTCGGCGGGATCGTTGAGTTGAGCCACTGACTTTCCTTTGTCAAAACAGTGCGCTATACACGAAGGCGCCGGGAAGTCATTCCGCGAGCCAACAAGACGAGGCGGACGCTAGCATAGCGCCTGCATAGTTTCCGTAACTTTTTGGCTTCTTCTATGATCAAAAGCCGTATCTCAATTGTTATACGTTTGCTTTTGTTTGAGTGCGCCTGCGCTCGCTCAATGTTGTTCTACGAAGCACCTGGAAACAAACATGTCCTCCATCAGCGCCGTGCGCAAGCCTGCCGCCTGCGTCGGCGGCAGGCAGGCGATCAGCAGACGGAAAAACCCCGTCTCGCCGCGCGCACGCTGGTGGAACAGGCGCGTCAACGCCGCGGCCTGTGCCGAGCGGGACGCGCAGCAGCGGCAGGATGGCGGATGCGCGCTCGGCACGCCGTCCGGCAGCGCGCATACGGCAGCCCATCCCGACGAGCAAGCCTGGTCATCGCCTTCGAGGACGATCAACGCCGCCTCGGGCAGTGCCGGCCGGGGCATCGTCTCGCGGAAGCGCACGGGGATACGCGCATCAATGAACATGGCATGGCGCTCCCCGCATCACGAAGCGTGATGGCATCCGTCATCCTGAGCGATATCCGATTTGCCGGTGGTGTTCCAGAATAGCTCCAGCGGATTGGCGGCACCCGTATAGCCGTGGTTGGCTGACAGCAGACTGGGCAGCAAGCCGCGACCGACGCGGCCCGCCTTGATGTTCTGGCCGCCGCTGCGGGACAGCACCGACAACGTCCAGTCGTCCCCGGTTCCATAATGGTACCAGATGCCGATCCTTTTGCTGCTGCTTTGCTCCTGCTCGGCAAAGCCGATGTCGAGCGTGCCGTCGCCATTGAAGTCGGCGATCTGCAACGATCCCTGGTGAACATAGAAGGCGTCGCCGATCACATGCTTGATCCAGGTGCCGGAGCGCCGGTCGGCAGGAGCCTCATACCAGACCAGCTTGCCATCGGCATACATCGGGGCCATGGCGATATCGATCCGGCCGTCGCCGTTGAAATCGGCCGCCGCGGTGGTCATGCCGCCGTTCTTCGCACTGAAACCGGGGTGAGCATCGATGATGTGCGGCGTCCAGAGCTCCTTGTAGGGATCACCGCCGTGATGCGCCGGATTCTCGAACCACGCCAGAGAGGTGCTCCGATACGGGGCGACGACGTCAAGATAGCCGTCGCCGAGAATGTCGACGAGTGAGGTTCCTTCATCAGAGCGCGGGATGCCGGTGATCAGCGACCATGGCCCCCACACGTGCAAGTCTTGCAGAACGCGACTGGGCGACCAGCCTTTGCCGAGGCCGGCTCTGTGCCAGATCCCACTCTCGGTCGCGATGTCGACTTTTCCTGTCTTGAACACATCGCCGACAACGACGTCGTGCGAATAATGATCCGTGCCGATGAGGTGCATCCGCCAGTGCGAGCGATAAGGGTCCTGCCCGGATTTAAGCGGGTTTTCCAGCCAGTACGTTATCCCGCGGAGCCCTCCCACGACGATGTCGGGCGCGCCGTCGCCATTGATATCGACAGCCTGGGCGTCCTCGTCGCCCTGCGCGGCATGGCTGGTGTTGATGATGTACCGCTTGAAACAGGGCGCCCGATAGACGGCGAAGCCGTCGGACCCGGCCTGTGCCGCAACCCCTGGATTCCTGTCATTTGCGAAATCGCCGATAACTTTCGGCTTGCGATGGTTGGGATAGAGCTTTGCGTCCACCACGATGCGCGTGAATGTGGCTTGCCGCTGTTCTTCCTGTGTTTCGGGCGGAGCCGCCGCACTGGTGAGCAGGAGGACGGCGCCAAGCCATCTGGATTTGGACATCCCAAGGCTGCCGCGTGCCACTGCGTCTCTGAACACCCGTCGCGTCATGGCTTCCCTTCCGTGTGTCGGCTTTGGCCTATAAATTGCACGGCGAATTCTCGACAAACATCGCGGCCTTGATGCCGATGGGCTATGCTGGACGCCTCGCGGCCTGAACACACATATGGCTGCCCGCTCAGGCATCGAAAGACAGCAGCCACGATGACACGACCCCATCTCCTCGATGCGCTTCGCGATCAGGTGCTGCTGTGCGACGGCGGCATGGGCTCGCGCGTACAGATGCTGACCCTGGATGTCGAGGCGGATTACTGGGGCCGCGAGAACTGCACCGAGGTGCTCAACCTGTCCCGTCCGGAGCTGGTGCGCGAGATCCATCGCGGCTACTTCGAGGCCGGCGCCGACATGGTCGAGACCAACAGCTTCGGCGGCTCGCCGATCACCCTGGCCGAGTTCGATCTGGCCGACCGCACACTGGAAATCAACCGCATCGCCGCCGAACTCGCCCGCGAGGCCGCGGACAGCTTCTCGGACGGCCGCCACCGCTTTGTCGTGGGCTCGATCGGACCCGGCACCAAGCTGCCCTCGCTCGGCAACGTCGCCTACGATCCGCTCGAAGCGGCGCTGGCTGAGCAGAGCCGCGGCCTGATCGCGGGCGGCGTCGATGCTCTGCTGATCGAGACCTGCCAGGACACACTGCAGATCAAGGCCGCGGTCAATGGCGCCAAGCTCGCCCGAGCCGAGGCTGGAACCGATACACCGATCTTCGTGCAGGTCACGGTCGAGACCACCGGCACCCTGCTGGTCGGCCCGGACATCGCGGCGGCCGCCACCACCATCCACGCGCTCGACGTGCCGCTGCTGGGCCTCAACTGCGCCACCGGCCCGCAGGAGATGGCCGAGCACGTTCGCTGGCTGGCGGCCAACTGGCCGGGCCTGCTCTCGGTGCAGCCCAATGCCGGCCTGCCCGAGCTGGTCGATGGCTTGACCCACTATCCGCTCGGCGCCGCCGAGATGGCCTCCTGGATCGAACGCTTCATCGTCGAGGACGGATTGAACCTGGTCGGCGGCTGCTGCGGCACCTCCACTCCTCATATAGAGGCGCTGGACGCGATGCTGCGCGGACGCGCGGGCAGCCGCCTGCGGCCGGCGCCGGCCGCCCGCAAGCCGGTGTGGGTCCCTTCGGTCGCAAGCCTCTACAGCCAGGTGCCGCTCAGACAGGAGAACAGCTACTTCTCCATCGGCGAGCGCTGCAACGCCAACGGCTCGAAGAAGTGGCGTGAGCTGCAGGAGGCGGGCGACTGGGACGCGGCGGTGTCCGTCGGGCGCGAGCAGGTCGCGGAAGGCAGCAACAGCCTCGATGTCTGCACCGCGTTCGTCGGACGCGACGAGACCGCCGAGATGAACGAGGTGATCCGACGCTTCACCTCCTCGGTGAACGCGCCGCTGGTGATCGACTCCACCGAGACCCCGGTGATCGAGGC
This sequence comes from uncultured Acetobacteraceae bacterium, assembly GCA_964246745.1. Lineage (GTDB taxonomy): Bacteria > Pseudomonadota > Alphaproteobacteria > Acetobacterales > Acetobacteraceae > Lichenicoccus. Next base: position 60,761 of record CAXTRK010000009.1, on the reverse strand, counting down.
CGCACTCAAGCTGCATGGCGGCAAGCCGATCATCAACTCGATCAATTTCGAGGATGGCGAGGGCCACGCCGCCGACCGGCTCGCGCTCGCACGCAAGTTCGGCACGGCGGTGATCGCGCTGACCATCGACGAGACCGGCATGGCCAAGACGCCCGAGGCCAAGCTCGCCATCGCCGAACGCCTGGTGGCGTTCGCCTGCGACACGCATGGCTTGCCGCACTCCGACCTGCTGATCGATCCGCTGACCTTTACCGTCGCCACCGGAGTCGAGGACGACCGCAAGCTCGGCCAGTGGACGTTGGAGGGCATACGGCTGATCCGTGAGCGCTTCCCGGACATCCAGATCATCCTCGGTCTGTCCAACATCTCCTTCGGCCTCAACCCGGCGGCGCGCGCCGTGCTGAACTCGGTGTTCCTCGACCATGCCGTGCGCGCCGGCATGTCAGGCGCCATCGTGCACGTGTCAAAAATCCGGCCGCTGCACCTGCTCGCCCCAGAGGAGATCGCGGTCGCCGAGGACCTGATCTTTGATCGCCGGCGCGAGGGCTACGATCCGCTGCAGCGCCTGCTCGAACTCTTCGCCGACCGCAAGGCCTCCGAAGCCACCAAAAAGCAGAAGGCGGAGACCGTCGAGGAGCGGCTGCGCGACCGCATCGTTGATGGCGACCGCAAGGGGCTGGAGGCCGAGCTGGATCTCGCCATGACCAGCCACAAGCCGCTCGACATCATCAACACCATCCTGCTCGACGGCATGAAGACGGTCGGCGAGCTGTTCGGCGCCGGCAAGATGCAGCTCCCCTTCGTGCTGCAATCGGCCGAGACGATGAAGGCCGCCGTCGCCCATCTCGAGCCGCACATGGAGCGGCTCGAGGGCGAGACGCGAGGCACCATCGTGCTCGCCACCGTCAAGGGCGACGTGCACGACATCGGCAAGAACCTGGTCGACATCATTCTCACCAACAACGGCTACCGCGTGGTCAATCTCGGCATCAAGGTGCCGCTCGCCGACATGATCGCCGCCGCTCACGACAAGCGCGCCCAGGCCATCGGCATGTCCGGCCTGCTGGTCAAATCCACCGTGGTGATGCGCGAGAACCTGGAGGAGATGTCGCGGCAGGGATTGCAGATCCCGGTGCTGCTGGGAGGTGCCGCACTCACTCGCAACTATGTCGAGGAGGAGTGCGTGGCGGCATACGCCTCCGGCCGCGTCGCCTATGCGCGCGACGCCTTCGACGGTCTCGGCCTGATGGACAAGGTCGCGAGCGGCGGCTTCGACGACTATCTCAGCGCCCTGCAATCACGACGCAAGGGCAAGGCCCGCGCGAGGAAGCGCGCGCCGGAACAGGCCGAGGCACGCGGCTTCCAGCCGGTCGACATCCTGGCGGCGCAAGCACGACGCCGCCGTGTCAACCAGGCTCTCGAGCCGGCCGCACCGCCCTTCTGGGGCGCCCGCACCATCGAGGCGACGCCGGAGGCGGTGCTGCCCTTCCTCAACGAGCGCAGCCTCTATCAATTCCAATGGGGCTTCAGGAAACAGGGACGCTCGCTTGATGATTTCCTCGGCTGGGCCAAGCAGGAGCTGCGCCCGGTGCTGCGGCGCATGCTCGCGCTGTGCAAGCAGGACAGCATCCTCCACCCGCAGGCGATCTACGGCTACTGGAAGGCCGCTGGCCAGGGCAATGACCTGATCCTGTTCGAGCCGGACGGCAGCACCGAAGCCGCGCGCTTCACCCTGCCGCGCCAGCCGCGCGAGGACGGCGCCTGTGTCGCCGACTTCGTGCGCGACGTCGATGACAACAGCCGCGACGTGATCGGCCTCCAAGTCGTGACCGTCGGCCAGCAAGCCTCCGACGTCGCCCGCGCCTGGTTCGAGGCCAACCGCTACCAGGACTATCTGTATCTGCACGGCCTGTCGGTGGAGATGGCAGAGGCCATGGCCGAATACACGCACAAGCGCCTACGCGCCGAGCTCGGCTTCGCGCGAGAGGACGAGCGTGACATGGACAAGCTGCTGAGCCAGGGGTATCGCGGCTCGCGCTACTCGTTCGGCTATCCGGCGGTGCCGCGTCTCGAGGACCAGGTGCCGCTGCTCTCATTGCTTGGGGCCGAGCGCATCGGCATCACCCTCTCAGACGGCTACCAGCTCCATCCCGAGCAATCCACCAGCGCCCTGGTGATCCTCAACCCCCACGCGAAGTACTTTACTGTCTAGCCCGGTCATCGAGGCGGTGTTCGCCGATCTATGGCAGCAAGCCTTGCGCGAGGCGGCCGCGCGCGACCTCGCCATCCCGCCCGGACAGCATCAGCTCGCCCGCGAAGCCGGACGCGCCGCACTCGGCTGCGTCGCCGCCGCCGCGCTGATGGACACTCCGGCGCTGCAAGCGGGCTCCTGCACGCTGCTGGCATCGCTCACGCTGCTATGGGCCGCAGCCGAGATCGATCCGGAGGAAATCTGGATGGAGCTGCATAAACGCGAGCGTCTCAGCGCCTTGCTGCACGACATGGCAGGCCGGCAGGGCAAGCCCGGACGGCGCCAGGCCAGACCCTGGCGCGTCGATAGCACCAAGCTGCCGTAACGCTCCAAACCACTGGCGCGCCAAACCACTGGCGCGACAGGCCGCCGCAAACGATATACCCAGACATCGGCAATGATGGCGAAGGTGATGAACTGGGTTGATGCGCTGATGCTCGCGGTTGTCGCCTTGTCAGCGCTGGCCGGCTTCCTGCGCGGCTTCGCGCGCGAGCTGCTCGGGCTTGCCGCCTGGATCGCCGCCGCGATCCTGGCGACCCGTCTGTCTTTGATGCTGGCGCCGGTGACGCAATCCTGGATACAGGACCCGCTGATCAACGAGGTCGTCTGCTTCACCGTGCTGTTCGTGGCCATCCTGATCGTCTTGTCGCTGATCGCGGGACTGCTCAGTCGGCCAGTGCGCCTGTCCCTGCTCGGCGGCCTCGACCGCATTCTTGGCGCTGTTTTCGGCTTGGCGCGTGGCGCGGTGCTACTGGTGCTGACCTATATCGCGCTGGCCTTCGTGCTGCCGCCCGCAAGCTGGCCCGGTCCGATCCGCCAGGCGCGCGCGCTGCCCTATCTGCATGCGGGCGCGCATCTTGCCCTCGCCCAGGCGCCGCCACGCTGGCGTCCGGCCCTCCCGGCCGGGCCCAGCCAGGAAAGCTTCTGACCATGATCAACGACGACTTCCTGGACGACGACAAGCCGCATGAGGAGTGCGGCGTTTTCGGCATCTGGAACGCGCACGACGCGGGCGCCATGACCGCCCTCGGGTTGCACGCGCTGCAGCATCGCGGACAGGAATCCACCGGCATCGTCAGCTACAACAGCGAGGCGGCGCACGGCGAGAGCCGCTTCCACAGCCATAAGGGGATGGGCCTGGTCGGCGATGTGTTCGGCGACGCGCGCATCATCGCGGGTCTGCCCGGCCGCGCCGCAGTCGGTCACAACCGCTACGCCACCACCGGGGCCACGCTGCTGCGCAACGTCCAGCCGCTCTACGCCGAGTTCGAGTTCGGCGGCCTCGCCGTCGCCCACAACGGCAACCTGACCAACGCCCAGAGCCTGCGCCGCGCCTTGGTGCGCCGCGGCTGCATCTTCCAGTCCACCACCGACAGCGAGGTGTTCATCCACCTGATCGCCATCAGCCTCTATTCAACCGTCACCGACCGGCTGATCGATGCGCTGAAGCAGGTTGTCGGCGCCTACTCGCTGGTGGCACTCTCGCAGGAGGCGATGCTCGGCGTGCGCGATCCGCTCGGCGTCCGGCCGTTGATCCTCGGCCGGATCGAACGCGCGAGCGGGCCGGCCTGGGTGCTGGCCAGCGAGAGTTGCGCGCTCGACATCGTCGGCGCCGAATTCGTCCGTGACGTCGAGCCAGGCGAGATCGTCATCATCGACGAGAGCGGCGTGCGCTCGCTCCGGCCGTTCGCAGCCAAGGCGAGCCGGTTCTGCGTGTTCGAATACATCTATTTCGCGCGGCCGGATTCCGTGCTCGACGGTCATGCGGTCTATGACGCGCGCAAGCGGATCGGCGCCGAACTGGCCCGTGAGAGCGCCATTGCGGCCGACGTCATCGTGCCGGTGCCTGATTCTGGCGTTCCTTCCGCAATGGGCTACGCCTCCGAAAGCGCCATTCCGTTCGAGCTTGGCATCATCCGCAATCATTACGTCGGACGCACCTTCATCGAGCCCACCGACCAGATCCGCAATCTCGGCGTCAAGCTGAAACATTCCGCCAACCGTCCGGCCATGAACGGCAAGCGCGTGATCCTGGTCGACGACTCCATCGTGCGCGGCACCACCAGCCGCAAGATCGTCGAAATGGTGCGCGCCGCCGGCGCCACCGAAGTGCATATGCGCATCTCCTCGCCGCCGACGACGCACTCCTGCTTTTACGGCATCGACACCCCGGAACGCGGCAAGCTGCTCGCGGCCAAGCACGACGTGGCTGAAATGGCGGAGCTGATCGGCGCCGATAGCCTGGCCTTCATCTCGATGGACGGGCTTTACCGCGCGCTTGGGCAGCCGGGGCGCGACCCGGACAGCCCGCATTTCTGCGACGCCTGCTTTTCCGGCAAATATCCGATCGATCTCGCCGACCTCGACGAGAACAGCCAGGCGCGGCCTTCGCGTTATTCCGAGACCCGTTGACGGCCCAACCCTCACCCAGGATCGCGCTCATTACCGGTGCAAGTCGGGGGATCGGACGAGCCGTTGCCGTCGGATTGGCCAGGCACGGCATTCATTGCGTGCTCACGGCGCGCAGTCAGGGCGGCCTTGCGGAAACCGATGACCTGATGGAGGGCCGCGCCACGCTGCTGCCGCTCGATCTGCGCGACGGCGGCGCGATCGACAGGGTCGGACCCTCGCTCGCACACCGCTTCGGACGGCTCGACATCCTGGTGCACGCCGCCGCCGACCTCGGCGCACTGACCCCCGTGCCGCACGGCGCGGAGCGCGACTGGGAGCGCAGTCTGTCGGTCAACGTCACCGCCTCGTGGCGGCTGATCCGAACGACGGCGCCACTGCTCCGGGCATCGCCTGCGGGACGCGCGGTGTTCCTGACCGATCATCATGCGCGCCGGCCCGCCGCGTTCTGGGGCATGCTCGGCGCGGGCAAGGCGGCGATGGAAAACCTGGTGCTGAGCTGGGCGGACGAGATGTCCGCGCATGCGCGGCTGCGCATCGCGCTGTTCGACCCGGGAGCGGTCGCCACCCGGATGCGCGCTCAAGCGATGCCGGGGGAAGACGCATCACGACTGCCTCGGCCGGAAGATATCTCGAAGGCGATCGTCCTGCTGTGTCTCCCCGGGGAGGAGGACTAAAAGCATCGGGGATGGGCCGCCGAAGCGGACCCATCCCCGGCCACGTCAATAGAGTGGCGCGTCAGTAGAGTGGATAGTTCACAATCAGGTTGGTCACGTTCACAGTGCCAAGTCCGGTCGCCAGGTCATAAGCGGTCGTTGCGGGAAACGCCGCTGTGAGCTTGTTCAGTGTCACCGACAGCACGCCGATGCCCTTGGTCGAATTGGCGTTGGTGAAGCAGTCCGGCGTGCCGGCGGCGCATGGCACGCTGTTGTCGCCCACAGTCACGTCGTTGAACACGCAGGCTCGTGAAATCTTGTTTCCATTGGTGGAGTTGCACGACTTCGTCAGCACCGTATTGCCATACTGCAACGCCGCGAGTTGGTAGAGGCGGGGTGCGATATTGCCGACACGGAAGCCGTTGTACTGCGCGATCAGAGCGGTGATGCCGGCGAAGTCCGGTGCGGCGAACGAGGTGCCGCCGGCGGCCGAGCCGAAGAAGTCAGTGGCGTTGGTGTAGTTGCAAGGAACGCCACCCTCTTTCGCATCCGACATGCAGTACAGGTAAAAGTGGTTCCAGATGCCGTTTGCCGCGAACAGGGAAATATCCGGCAGGTCACGAACGCCGTCGTTCGGAACTCCGGGGATCGATGGAGACTGCCAGTCAGGCTTGGCGTAGAGCAGGCTCTGACCGCCGCCGCCGCCGACAATGCCCTGATCGGTGAATTTCGCCGGAGGATTGTTGCAGCTCTTGATTGCGCCGCCCGAGCCGAAATAGGTGTCGATGATCGGGCTTGAGCAGGTGTTGCTCCAGGGGATCTCCGGGATATAGGACAGCGCCGAACCGCCGGAGGCACTGTTCTTCGCCGCCCAGTACTTGCTGTTCTGGCCGAGCGCCGTGTCGTAGAAGTCGGTGCCGCCGACCGCGGTGTCATACGGATTGGACGCCAGCCCGTTCACCGCGAGACCACCCCTGGCGATCACGGCGGTGTTGTCGTTGTCGCATCCCGCGACCGAGCCGTCGCCCGAAGAGACGAAGATGGAAATGCCTTCGGACGCGCCCTCCTCGATCAGGTTTTCCCACATCTGCAGGAAGGTGACCCCGTTGCCTTGCTCGCAGCCGCCGTAGGAGATCGAGATCGCCGCCGCCGGCGTGCCGAGCTCGACCAGGTTTTGCAGCGTGGTCATCACGCCGAACGTGGTCTGCGTGCCCGCGCACGAGGCCTCGATGATGTTCGCGTCAGGCGCGGTGGCGCTGGACCATTCCGCGTCGAGCGCCGCCTCGCTCTCATCCGCGGTCATGCCGGGATCGGCGCAACCGCCGGGATGGCTGAAGCTCAGCGTCCCCTTGTAGCCGGTGAGGCCGAAGGTCGAGCGGAAGCTGTTCCAGTCCGCCGCCTGGATGTCGGTCTGCTCGGCGACCACCACGGTCTGGCCCAGGCCGGTGATCTTTGTGCCGACCGCCGGCGCGCCGCTGAACGCCTCGTTCTCGTCATAGATGGTGGCGAAATCGGACGGCGTCACGGCATAGTACGTGGTGCCTTGCACCGTCGCCGTATAGCTCGTTCCGGTATGGGAGATCGTGGTGGCGTTGAGCTTGGCCGTGGAGAGCGGCGGCGCATGGGTGACGAGCGGGCGTGGGAAGAAGTTGCTCATCGTGACCCCGGAGACCAGCGGCGCCAACGCCGCCGGAATCGAGGGCGCGGTGGATGGTCCGATATGGGCGAGGCCATTGCGCATATAGGCGTGAAGCTGTGTATGGAACGCGGCGGCGACATCGGCGGTGCTGCCAGAGACGTCGATCGCCACACCCGTTGGCGAGACGCTGTTGACGGCAAAGCCATGCGACTGCAGCCAGGACACCGTGGTCGCGATGTCGCTGTCCGCCGGTCCGTAGTCGCTGCGCAAGGTTGCCGGCGTCAGCCACTGATGGAAGCTCGGCGAGCCTGGCGTGACCTGCGCCTTGACCAGCGCATCAAGCGCCGCCTGGCGTGCCGCCGGCCGCCGCAGGGCGACTTGCATGTGCGGATAGACCTGGCCGCTCGCGAGCGCGCCCTGATCCGTGCTGGAGGCAATCGCCGCCGGCATGGAAGCCGGCAGGCTGATGATACTGGTATCCGAGATCGGCGCCTTGATCATGGGCGCCGCGGGAACGGCGGCGACCGCCTGTCCAGCCTCCATGAGACACCCTAACGCCACGCCGCCGAGGGCTGCGCGCCGACACGTCCATCCGACAGACATCTTCACTGCTCCCATGCTCCCAATGCTTGAGGAAACGTTTGAAAAGCGCAGCCGGAGCCCGCCACATTCTGCCGGGGTCCAACGCCGCATATCCAGGCAACCATGCTCACTGAGCCAGGCTTACGCTTCCGTCATAGCAGACCCCCGCAACTTGGATGTCTCACCATGTCGCGTATTCTAAATTTTCCAAAACGAATTTTTAACCAATTCGCTCCAGGGTGTGATGACCTGACCATTTATTGCTCACCGTGTCGCGCACGTCACGAACCGGCGCCCGCCCGCACGTCCCGCGCCACGGCTTCCGCGGCACGGATGCCGTCCACCCCCGCCGACAGGATGCCACCGGCGTAGCCCGCCCCCTCTCCCGCCGGAAACAGGCCAGCGGTGTTCAGGCTCTGGCCATCCTCGCCGCGCGGAATGCGCAGCGGCGAAGAGGTGCGCGTCTCGACTCCGGTCAGCACCGCGTCCGCGAGCGCGAATCCCTGGATGCGCTTGTCAAACTGCGGCAACGCCTGGCGAATCGCCTCTGTGGCATAGCTTGGCAGGCAATCGGCGAGATCCGTGGGCACGACACCTGGGGTGTAGGATGGGATCACCTCGCCCAACCCGTGCGAGGCGCGGCCCGCCAGGAAGTCGCCGACACGCTGGGCGGGAGCATGGTAGGAGCGGCCGCCGGCCTCGAAGGCGCGCTGCTCCCAGTGACGCTGGAACGCCACGCCGGCGAGGGCGCTGTCCGGATCCGTCTCGCCGGCGTAAGCGCGGAAATCCTGCGGCGTCAGCCCGACCACGATGCCGGCGTTGGCATTGCGCTCGGCACGGGAATACTGGCTCATGCCGTTGGTGACCACGCCGCCCGGCTCCGAGGCGGCGGCAACCACGGTGCCCCCTGGACACATGCAGAAGCTATAGACGCCGCGGCCGTTGCTTGCGTGATGCACCAGCTTGTAGTCGGCGGCGCCCAGCAGCTTGTGCCCTGACTGCGCGCCGAAGCGCGCCCGGTCGATCAGCGATTGCGGGTGCTCGATCCGTACCCCGATCGAGAGCGGCTTGGCGCGCATCGCCACCCCGGCGGCATCAAGGCTCGCGAAGCTGTCGCGCGCGCTATGGCCGATCGCCAGCACCACGTGGCGTGCCTCGATCACGCTGCCATCGCGCATGCCGAGCGCCTCGATGCGCCGGCGCTCGCCACCGCCGGCGCCAACATGGAACGCGGTGACCTGGCTTTCAAAGCGGTACTCGCCGCCCAGCCCCTCGATGGTCCGGCGCAGGCCTTCGACGATGCTGACCAGGCGGAAGGTGCCGATATGCGGCTTGGCGGCCACCAGGATCTCCTCCGGCGCGCCGGCGGCGACGAACTCGTCGAGCACCTTGCGGCCGTAATGCTTCGGATCGCTGATCTGGCTATACAGCTTGCCATCGGAGAACGTGCCGGCGCCGCCCTCGCCAAACTGCACGTTGCTCTGGGCGCACAATTCGGCGCGCCGCCAGAAGGCGAAGGTGTCGACCGTGCGCCTGCGCACCACGCGGCCTCGCTCCAGGATCAGCGGCCGCAGCCCCATCTGCGCCAGCACCAAAGCGGCGAGCAATCCGCATGGACCGGCGCCGATCACCACCGGCCGCGGCCCCGCGGTCCAAGGCGGCGCCGGGACAAACCGGTAGCGCGTGTCCGGCGTGCGGCCGAGCGTAGGCAAGCCGGCGTGGCGGGCCAGCACCGCCGCCTCGCGGCGAAGCTCCAGATCGAGGCTGTACACCAGCCGGATCGCGCCGCGCTTGCGCGCGTCGACGCCGCGCCGGGCGATGCGTATCGACAGCAGCTCGGAGGCATCCAGTCCCAGCCTGGCGCACGCCGCCTGTTCCAGCGCTTCCGGCGCATGGTCGAGCGGCAGCATGATCTCGTTCAGTCGCAGCATCGCGGCTGTTTAGCGTCATCCGCCCCAGTTGGGCTATTGGGCTAGCGGGCTGGCGGGCAGTCCAGTGGCTTCGGCCTACCATCAGGGCGCACGATCCCGTATCGAGAGGCTGGTATGGTTTCCGGCGACAGGACAATGGCGCACACGCATCACGATCATCCGCAAGGACGGGGGCATACGCACGGACAGGGGCATACGCACGCTCCGGCCAGCTTCGGCCGTGCATTCGCGGTCGGCATCGCGCTCAACGGCGGCTATCTCGGCGCCGAGGCGTGCTGCGGCGTGCTCGCCCATTCGACGGCGCTGCTGGCGGATGCCGGCCACAATCTGAGCGACGTGCTCGGGCTCGGCACCGCCTGGGTGGCCGCCTCTCTCGCGCGCAGGCGTCCATCCCGGCGTTTCACCTATGGGCTGCGCCGCTCTTCGATCCTGTCGGCATTGAGCAACGCGATCATCCTGCTGCTGGTCACCGGCGGCATTGCGTGGGAGGCGATCCTGCGCCTGATCCACCCGGCGCCTGTCGCTGGCGCGACCGTGATGATCGTGGCCGGCATCGGCATCCTGGTGAACGGCGGCACCGCGCTGCTGTTCATGTCCGGCTCCGGCCGCGACCTCAATCTGCGCGCGACCTTCGTGCACATGGCCTCTGATGCGTTGATGGCGGCCGCCGTGGTGGCGGCGGGGGCGGTGATCTGGCTCCAGGGCCCGCTCTGGGTTGATCCGGCCGCAAGTCTGCTGATGGCGGGAGTGATCGTCTGGGCCACCTGGTCGCTGTTGCGCCAGTCGCTCGATCTGGCGCTCGACGCGGTGCCTGCCGGCATCGACCGCATGGCGGTGGAGCGTTTCCTGCGCCGCCTGCCCGGAGTCGTTGATCTGCACGATCTGCATATCTGGGGCATGTCGACCACCGAGACCGCGCTCACCGCGCATCTGGTGCGTCCAGGCTGCACGGTCGATGACGCGCTGATGCGTCGGACCTCCGAGGAGCTATCCCGGCAGTACGGCATCGATCACGCGACGTTTCAGATCGAGCATGGCGGCGATGGACGCTGCCCGCAGGCCGCCGACGGGGCGCTCTGAGCGGCCGCTGATGAGCCCGCTCCCATTCAGTCCGCTCGTCAGGCTCGGCTGTGTCACTCTGCTGGTCAGCCTGGTCGTGCTCGGATTGAAGTTCGCGGCCTATGTCGCGACCGGCAGCGTGGCGCTCTATTCGGACGCCATCGAATGCGTCATCAACGTGGTCGCCGCCGGCGGCGGCCTGCTCGCGCTCTCCGTCAGCACGCGTCCGGCCGACGCGAACCATCCCTACGGCCACTACAAGGCGGAATATCTCTCCGCCGTGGCCGAAGGCACGCTGGTGCTGCTGACCGCATTCGCGATTGCGCGCCAGGCCTGGCTCGGCTGGCAGCATCCGCACCATCCGACGGCGCCCGCCGAGGGGATCGCGCTCAACGCCGGCGCCAGCGCGTTGAACTGGTTGTGGGCGATCATCTTGATCCGCGTCGGCCGCATCCGTCGCTCGCCGGCGCTCGCCGCGGGCGGCCGCCACCTGATGTCCGACGTCTGGACATCGGCGGGACTGCTGGCCGGCTTTACCCTGGTGCCGCTGACCGGCTGGCTGCGGCTCGACCCGTTGCTGGCGGCATTGGTCGCGCTCAACATCCTGCGCATCGGCACCAATCTGGTGCGCAGCTCGGTCGGCGGCCTGATGGACGAGGTCACCGATCCACGCGCCGTGGACCAGATCCGCCGCGTGATCGCCGAGAGCGCGGAGGGGGCGATCGAGGCGCACGACATACGCACACGCTGCGTCGGGGCCATGACCTTCATCGAGTTCCACCTGGTGGTGCCGTCGCAGATGGCGGTGCAGACCGCCCACGAGATCTGCGACCGCGTCGAAGCGGCGCTGCGCGGCGCCCTGGGCGATGCGCTGATCAACATCCACATCGAACCGGAGCAGAAGGCCAAACGCACGGACGTGGTGATGCTGACTTGAATCCCGGGACGCGCTCAGTACGGTACAATTCCGCAACGGATTCGGTAATACCAACGGCCGTTGGTATTACTCAGGCGGCGGCAACGGAGCGGACGGAATTTCATTCTTCCCGCTCAACGCCGACGCGATCACCGCGGCAGGGGGAGTGCCTCGAGCGTCACCGCCGGCGGCTATGGCGGCGGCCTGGGCTATGACGGCTGGCATGGCCTGGAAGGCAGCGTGCGCTGGACCAATGGAGACGCGGCTTTGGCCCTGCCGCCGGTCCGCAGCGACGACAGCTTCGTGGAGGTGGTCGTCGCCTCGTCGCTGGCCCATCCGAAACGGCCGGCGCCGGCCCGTCAAGCAGCGGCCTGATCAGAACAGCGCCATCTGCGCTGAGTGACCCGCCTTGCCGGCCGCGGCCCAAGCCGGCGGAGGCGGCGCGAAATGCGCCGTCGCGAGCGGGGTGGGTTCGGCCATTCCAAGGCGGCGCGCAACGCGCGCGAAGCGTTGCGCGAGCAGATCGGCATAGACTCCCTGTCCGCGGAAGCGGTGTCCGAAACGGCTGTCGTTGAGCGCGCCGGCGCGGGTCTCGCGGATCAGGTTGAGCACGTGTTGCGCACGGTCCGGATAATGCTGACGCAGCCAGGTCTCGAACATCTGCCGCAGCTCAAGCGGCAGGCGCAGCAGCGCATAGCCAGCCGTGCTGGCGCCGGCGTCGTGCGAGGCCTGAACAATCCGTTCAAGCTTGATGTCGTTCAGGCCGGGGATCATCGGCGCCGCCAGCACGCCGCACGGCACCCCGGCTGCGGCAAGCGCCGCCACCGCCCAAAGCCTGCGCTGTGGTGTCGCCGCGCGCGGTTCCATGCGGCGTGCCAAGCCCGCGTCGAGCGTGGTCACCGAAAGCCAGACACGCACCAGACCGCGTTCGGCCATACGCGACAGGATATCGAGGTCGCGTGTGACGCCGGCCGACTTGGTGACGATGCTGAGCGGATGGCCAAAACGTTCCAGCACTTCCAGCACCGACCGGGTCAGCGACAAAGTGCGTTCGACCGGCTGATAGGGATCGGTATTGGAGCCGAGCGCGATCGGACGCGGCGCGTAGCCTGGCTTGCGCAGTTCGCGTTCCAGCAGTGTGGCAATCTCCGGCTTGTACGTGAGCCTGGTCTCGAAATCGAGACCGGGCGAGTAGCCGAGATAAGCGTGGCTCGGGCGCGCGTAGCAATAGACGCAGCCATGCTCACAGCCGCGATACGGATTGATCGCGCGATCGAAGCCAAGATCAGGCGAACTGTTCCACGACAGCGCGCCGCGGCTCGCGTCGCGCGTGAGCGTGGTCGCACGCGGCGGCGGCGCCAGGGTGTCTTCGGCGATGCTGCCCCAGCCGTCGTCGAACGGCGTCGCTGCCAGGCGTTCATAGCGGTTGGCGCAGTTTTCGGACACGCCACGCCCTCTTCGTATCGCTGGCACCGGCATTCGCCCCATCCCCATTCGCTGCTTGACGTGACCCGACTGTGTCCGTGAGAGTTGCCATCGTCAAGAACAAAACAGGAACTAGTATGATGCGCCGGCGTGGACCCGGCATAATTGTTAATGCTTCGGAGCGCACCAGTGGCATTATGCTTCTTTCACAAGGATGGCATGGCGCCGATGATTGGACAGATAGGGCGCAAGCCGGCGGGACGCTTACGGCCGTGACCTTGATTGCCATTCTCGATGACCGGGCGAGCAACCGGACCATCTATGCCCGGCTCGCCGGCACCATCAACGACCGCGTCGCGGCGCACGCCTTCAGCGACCCCGCCGCCGCCTTGTCGTGGGCGCGGGAGACCACCCCGGATTTGGTGATCACCGACTACAAGATGCCGACCTTCGACGGAGCGGAGTTCACCCGCCGCTTCCGCAGGATCGCAGGCTGCGAGGAAGTGCCGGTGTTGGTGATCACCGCTTATGACGATCGCGCCTTCCGGCTTGCGGCGCTGGAAGCGGGTGCGACCGACTTCCTGCGCAGCCCGGTCGATCACGCTGAGTTCGTCACCCGCTCTCGCAACATGCTGCGCATGCACAACCAGCACCGTCTGCTGGCGGACCGCGCGGAGAAGCTCGAGATCGATTTGCGCAAGAGCGAGCGCTCGCGTGAGCAGCTCGTGCGCGACAATCGCGATTCGCTGGTGCAGGTGATCGACACCGTGCCTGCCTTCATCAGCGCCACCGACCGGGCCGGGCGCTACGTGTTCGTCAATGCGATGCACGCGCGGCTCGCCGGCAATTCTCCCACCGCGCTGGTCGGACAGAGCGTGGCGCAGGTGTTCGGAGGGGAGTACGAGCGGAGCAGCCAGTCGCTCGACCAGATCGTCTTTCGCACCGGCAATGCGCTGCCCGGGTTCGAGGAGGAGGTGGTCGACCAGAGCGGCGCGCGTCGCATCCTGCTCACCACCAAGGCGCCGCTGAGCAGCGGCACTGAAAAGGTCTCCTGTGTTCTGACCACCTCGCTTGACATCACCGACCGCAAGCGCGCCGAGCAGCGCCTGCTGCATATGGCCAACCACGATCCGCTCACCGACCTGCCGAATCGCCTGCTGCTGCGTGAACGGATCGAACGCCGCCTGGATGCGGCGCCCCGCGGCGAGGCGCTGCTTGCGTTGCATTTCATCGATCTTGACGATTTCAAGGAAGCCAACGACCGGCTCGGCCACCAGCGTGGCGACGTGCTGCTCAAGGAGGTCGCCAAGCGCCTGATCGAGACGGTCGGCCCGGACGATCTGGTCGCCCGTCTTGGCGGCGACGAGTTCGCGGTGCTGCAGGAGCGCATCGTGGGCGACGCGCCCGAGATGCTGGCGGGGCGCATCGTGCGCAGCATTCGCGCCCCCTTCCGCCTTGGCGAGGAGGAAGTGCTGATCAGTTGCAGCATCGGCATCGCGCTTTATCCAAGCGACGGCTCCAAGGTGGAGGAGCTGCTGCGCAATGCCGACCTTGCGATGTATCAGACCAAGGCGGAAGGACGCTGCGGCTTCAGGCGGTTCGTGCCGGACCTGAACGAGCGTGTCGGCCGCGCCATTGCCATCAAGGCGGATCTGAGGCGGGCCTTGGCGGCCGATGAATTTGTGCTGCACTACCAGCCGCAGGTGACCTCCAGGTCCGGCCGGATCAGCGGCGTCGAGGCGCTGCTGCGTTGGAACCGGCCCGGCCATGGACTGCTGATGCCGGGTGAGTTTCTGCCATCGGCCAAGGAGAGCGGCCTGCTCGGGCAGATCGATAGCTGGGTGCTGAACCGCGCCTGTGCCGAGGCCGCCGCATGGCATGCGAGCGGCTTGCCGCGTGTGCGCGTCGCGGTCAATCTATCGCCGATCGAGCTCGACAGCCTGAACGTCGTCGGCACCGTGAGCGAGATCCTCGTGCAAACCGGTTTGGATCCAACCTTGCTGGAGTTCGAGCTTACCGAGGGCGACCTCATCAAGAACGTGGAACAGGCCGCCTCGACGCTTGCCTCTTTGCGCGCGCTTGGCGTGCAGATCGCCATCGACGATTTCGGCATGGGCTACTCGTCCTTGAACTATGTGAAGAATTTTCCGATCGATCGTCTCAAGATCGATCGCGCCTTCGTGCAGGATCTCGGCACCCAGAGCCAGAATACGGCGATCGTGCGCGCGATCATCACTCTGGGCCACAGTCTCGGCATGACCGTTCTGGCCGAGGGCGTGGAGACGGTCACCCAGCTCAGCACGCTGATGGGCGAAGGCTGCGATGAAATCCAGGGCTATTATTTCAGCCGACCGGTGCCGGCGCGGGAGCTTGAGGAGATCCTGGTTCGCGAAAGGGCGCTGCTCGGATTGGCCGACGCGACGCTATGAGCGGCGTGCAGACGGACGGCCTCCGCCATGTGCGGGACATGAGCCTCAATCGGCTGGCGTTTGCCGTGCTGACCTACCTGTACTTCTTCGCATGCGGAGCCTGCGCGCTTCTCTATGTTTGTCTGACCTTTTATACGGTGTTCAGTCTCGGGCTCACCGTCGGGTCCCGCCTTGCCCCGCGCCGGCCGGTCAAGCTGGCGCTGTTCTGCGCCATCGTCGCCGATGTCGGCATGATCTCGGCCGCTCTGCATCTCGGCGGCGGCGGCGAGGCGGCGTTGTTTCCCCTCTATCTCTGGATGATTCTTGGCAACGGCTTCAGGATCGGCAATCAGGCGCTGTTCCTCGCCTCGGCGATGTCGTGCCTGGGCTTTGCCGCGGTGGTCGCCTCCACGCCCTATTGGGCAAGCCAGCCTTCCCTCTCGCTCAGCCTGTTGCTCGCGCTGCTTGTGCTGCCCGCCTACAGCAGCACATTGATCAGCAAGCTGTCGCGGGCACGCGAGCAGGCTGAGGCGGCCAACCGCGCAAAGAGCATGTTCCTTGCCGCGATCAGCCATGAGCTGCGCACGCCGCTGAACGCGATCCTGGGTTCGGTCTCACTGATCGAGGACACCAAGCTGGACGATGAGCAGCAATCGCTGTTCACTGCCACGCGCGCGGGGACAGCGGCGCTGCTCTCCTTGATCGGCGGCATCCTCGACTTTTCGCGCGCGGAAGCCGGCTTGATGCCGCTGTCGCACGAGCTGGTGGATTTGCCGGCTCTTCTGGTTGAGATACGCGACCTCATCGCCATGCAGGCCCGGCTGAAATCATTGCGGGTCTCGATTCATGCCGCTCCCTCGGTGCCGCCTCGCATCATGGGCAGCCGCAAGACCCTGATGGAGGTTCTGCTCAATCTTGCCTCGAACGCGGTCAAGTTCACCGAGACCGGCGGAATCTGCATCGCCGTCGCGCTCGAACCGCAGACCAGCGCCCAGCCCGCAAAGCTTCGCTTCGAGGTCAGCGACACCGGCATCGGCGTCGCTGACGAGGCGCAGGCGCGCATCTTCGACGTGTTCTCACAGGCGGATGCCAGCATCCTCGACAGGTTTGGCGGCTCCGGGCTCGGCCTGGCGCTTTGCCGCCAGCTCGTGACCCTGATGGGTGGCGAGATCGGCGTCGAAAGCGCGGCCGGACAGGGCAGCACATTCTGGTTCACGGCCAGGTGCGGCGAGGCAGAGCAGCATGAGGGCAGCACGGACAGCACGGTCATCAGGCCGGGTGCTGCGGCCGTGCTGCTCTGCGACGAGACGGCTCTCGCGGAGGCCATTGGTGTGGCGCTTCGCGCGCAGGGCCTGGCCGTGCGGCATGTGGGCGCGCTGCAAACCTTGCGGGATGCGCCTTCGCCGGAAGGCCTGGAAGAAATCCTGTTTCTCTACAGGCGTGACGCGGCCGGCGATCTGGCCGCGGACTGCGCGATCCTGGAGCAGATCGATCCGCGTGGGGTGATGCCATGCGTGCTGCTCGCCAGTCCCGCCAGCCTGTCCGAGTGCCGGGAGACGCTGAGGCGGCGCTTTGTCACCGCGATGGCAATCCCCGCTCCCGCGGAAACTCTGAGGCGTGCCTGCCTGTGGGCGATCGCCGCCACCAACAAGCCGTCAGCCGGCAAATCGAACCAGGAGAGCAACGACGCCCGGCGCCAGAAGGCGATCGGCTTTGCACGCCTGCACGTTCTGGTCGCGGACGACAATGCCATCAATCGTCAGGTGCTCGGACGGATCCTGGAACGCTCCGGTCACCGCGTGACCATGGCCCTGAACGGCGGGCAGGCGCTCGACGCCATGGAAGCCCAGCCATTCGACGTCGTGCTCATGGATGTCAACATGCCGGTGATGAACGGTCTGGAGGCTACGCGTCTGTTCCGGCTCGGCGCGTCGCCTGACCAGCCGATGCCGATCATCGCCCTGACCGCGGATGCCACCGCCGAGACTGAAGCCCGGTGCGTGGAAGCCGGCATGGATGGCTGTATCACCAAGCCGTTCACGCCGGCCCGGCTCGCGGCCAAGATCGAAGAGCTGGTGCGACCCGCGTCACCCGCAAGCGGCAAGGAGCTTGCGCGTATCACCGATCATCCGCGGTTCGCGAGCCGCCTCCCGTGCCTGGATCCCGGTGTGCTCGCCGAGCTGCGATCGCTCGGCGGCGAGGATTTTGTCGCCAGTCTGCTCGAGGACTTCGTCACCGGCTCGGACGTTCTTATCGGTCGCATCCAGAACGCGGTTGAAGCGCGGGACATGGCAGGCTTTCGCTTCGAGCTGCATGCGCTGTGCAGCGGCGCCGCCAATCTCGGCGCCACCGCTCTCCTGGACGGCGCCGCCGCCCGCGACATGACAGAAGCCACGCTCGCGACCGCCGGACCCGTCCTGCTGCACAGGCTGCGTCATGAGCTTGCCCGCATCGAGCGCGAGTGGCAGGGGCTATGCGCAACACCGCCAATCAGTCGTCGAATGGAGGATAGCTGACCAGCCCGCCGCCGCGCTCCTACTCGGCCGCATGCAAATGCGCTTCCTGCCCCGCGCGCAGCCGGCGCTTCTGAGCTTGCGCGAGACGCTCCATCTTTCGCAGATCCGCGTCTCCCACCGACATCGCCGTCTCAACCCAGATGTCGACGACGCCGCGCAGTTCCGCCTCCGTAACCGGACTGACCAGACGGCGGGTGCGATACAAAGCCTGCTGCGCGTTAAACTTGCGTGAACTGCGATCGATATAGTCGCGCACCGCCGCCTCGCCCTCTCCATCCGCGGCCAGCACGTCGACGACGCCCATCTCGTGAAGCTGCGCGCCAGTGTAGAGAGTGCCTGACATGATCATCCTCTCCGCGGCCTGGGCGCCAATCCGACGCGAGAGAAAGCTGTAGGCGCCCATGCCGGGAAACAGGTTGAACAGGATCTCCGGCAGTCCAAGGCGGGCGCTGCGCTCCGCAATCAGCACGTCATGCGACAGCGCATCTTCAAAGCCTCCGCCAAGCGCATCGCCCTGCACCAAGGCAATCGTTACGATTGGAAGATGGAACGCGTTATATTTCATCAAGATGACATCGATGCAAAGATGGGCGTAGGCATGCATCGCCGCCTTGTCGCCCTGCCGGATGCGGTCGGCGAAGAAGACGATATCACCGCCGAGATTGTAAATGCTTGGGGTGCGCGAACCGAAGACAAAATACTGCATCGGATCGTGCCGCGCATTGACCTGGAAGGCTAGCATTTCGGCGAGAACGCCTTGCAGAGAAAGCACATCGGACAGCAGCCCCGACGTGGAGCGGCCGGTGCTCCGCTCGATCAGCAGATTTGCCCAGGCGGTTCGCAACGATGCCTCATATCGAAAGTCAACATGTTCGAGCTGCGTCTGGGTGATCTCGTCCAAGGAGCGTGGTTCCTCGGAGGAGGAAAGCATCTCGGTGTCGCGACGGAGCGGACGATGGTGAAGCAGCATGGCATGATCCTGTGGCTCGGGTTGACCACATCATGATGCGACGACCAGACTGTAATACTCTAGCACAGTTTGCAACACTGAGGAATTTTGCTGTTTTTTTCTCGTGTCTTCAATTTGTAGCCTGACTTCGTTCTAGCGATATTGAGAAATTGACTAGCGTCATGCTTCCCGCCTCGTTGCCGTAGGCCAGCGTCCCGCCACCTGGCGCAAAACATAACGCCGATACTGCCGCCTCCTGGCGTGTGCTCACCGGCATCACCCGCTTGCTTCCCACCTCCGCGATCAAGACCGTGCCATCGGCATATCCGGCGGCCACGATCTCGTGCTGAGGATGAAACTCCACGCGCGTACAGATGACGCCACTGATTGGGGCAAGTTCCACCGGGGCGCGGCCCATCGGGCCGCCGCCGAAAAACGGCCACAACACCACGCTATCCGCGCCGGAGCTGGCCAGCCACCTGCCGTTGCGCGAGAAGGACAGCGACCGCGTCTTCTGCGGATAGCCGCTCATCCGCATCGCGTGGCCATCGGCGAGCCGCCAGCCATGCAGCTCGTTCTCCTGCATCGCGGTCACTACCGCCTCGCCGCCGGGATGGATCGCGACAGCGAGATGGCTGCCCTTCCAGTCGAGCCGCCGGGGCGTGTCGGTCTTGGCGTTGACGAAACGAAGCGAGACGCCGCCGTAATGCGACGCGGCGAGCCGCTTGCCTTTGGCATCGAAGGCCAGCCCGGAGACGGTCGAGCCATGCTCGAAGCGGCGGACGAACTCGCCCGCGGCGTCGCGCAGCTCGACCTGCTTGCCGTGCGCGCTCGCGATCCAGCCGGTGCGTCCGTCGAGTGCGCTCGCCACATGCTCGACCCAGCGCCGGCCGGCTCCAAGCTCCCGCACGCACGCCTCCGCCGATGCCGACAGATCGCCGCCCAACACGCGACAGAGCCGGTTGTCGCCGCCGCCGGTCAGGAAATCCTGCGCTCCCACGTCCGCCGCCAGCGTCAGCACCGATCCGTCATGCACCTGGGTCGCGCGCCAGGCGGCGTCCTGGTCATGGACGGCCGCCACATGCACGACGCCTTCGCCGGTGGCGAAGGCCACGCGGCTGCCGTCGCGCGAGACCGCGCAGCCGGTGACGATGCCAAGAGCCTGCGCGCTGCGGGCGTTGCCGCTCATCGCGCGCAGCAATTCTCAAAGCCGCGGCGCAGGCGCGGACGGTTGAGGTTGCGGCCGATGAACACCAATCGCGAGCGACGCTCCTCGCCCGCGCGCCAAGTCGAGATGTAATCGCCGTCCGCCATCATGTGCACCGCCTGAAAGGCGAAGCGCCGGTCCTGCTCGGCGTAGGCGAGGATACCCTTGGCGCGCAGGATGTCCGGGCCCTGCTCCTGCAGCACCGCGCCGATCCAGGCCTGGAACTTGGCCGCGTCCAGCGGCGCCGCGACCTCGAAGGCGAGGCTTTGGACATCCTCGTCATGGCTGTGCGTCTCGGAGTCGAGGAAATCGGGCGCGGTCTCGAGCGCGCGCTTGAGGTCGAAACCACCCTGATCAAGCAGGTTTGCCACATCGACCCGGCCGCGCTCGGCGCGATGGATACGGGCGAAGCGGTTGATGCCGCGGATGCGCGCCTCAACCGCCTCGAGCGCGGCCTCGTCAATCAGGTCGGTCTTGTTGAGCACGATCACGTCGGCAAAGGCGATCTGGTTCTGCGCCTCCCTGCTGTCGGCGAGACGCGCCGGCAGGTTGAGCGCGTCCACCACGGTCACCACCGCGTCGAGGCGTGTGTGCTGCCTGATGGTGTCGTCGACGAAGAAGGTCTGCGCCACCGGCGCCGGATCGGCCAGCCCGGTGGTCTCCACGATGATCCCGTCGAAGCGCCCTCGCCGCTTCATCAGCCCGCCGAGGATGCGGATCAGGTCGCCGCGCACGGTGCAGCAGATGCAACCGTTGTTCATCTCGAACACTTCCTCGTCGGCATCCACGACAAGGTCGCCGTCGACGCCGAGCTCGCCGAACTCGTTGATCACGACCGCATATTTGCGGCCGTGCTCGGCGCTCAGGATGTGATTGAGCAGCGTGGTCTTGCCGGCGCCGAGAAAGCCGGTCAGCACGGTGACAGGAATGAGCTGGTCAGACATGGGTCGTATTTCTCCTTATGGAGCGAATATGGGTCCCACTTGCCGCCAGCCCCACCCCCAGCAGCAGGAAGAACCAGCCGCCCAGCGGCATGTTGGTAAACGCGCTGGTGGACGCGATCGGCCATTCCTGGATCAGTGCGGCAACGAACAGACCCACCCGCCAGGAATGCAGCACCGGCCCCGGCTGTGCCGCGGGACGCAGCAGCGCCAGCAGCCAGGCCAGCACCATCGCGCAGAACAGCGCCAGGCCCGGAATGCCGGCATCGGTGATCGCCTGCAGATAGTGGTTGTGCGGATGCTGCACGCAGAATGCGGCGCCGCCAGCATTGGAGGCGGCCGCCTGGAGCGGCGGCACGCCGTGGAAATAGCGTGGCAGCGGGCAGCCGGTGCGGAACCCGTTGAAGCCGCGGCCGGTCCAGAGGTTGTCCCGCGCGATGATCACGGCGCGGGCCAGGATCAGTCCATACGGGCTTGCTCCGAAATGGCTCATCTGGCGTTCGAACAGCGTCCAAAGATGAGCAAAGCTGCGCGGCGTGACCAAGGCGGAGACCCCGACCAGGGCCGGCGCCGAGGCAAGGCAGGCCAGCAGCGCCAGCCGCAGCCGTCGCAGCATCAGTCCGGCGACGAGGAAGCCGAGCCCGGTCAGCAGCAGCGGCATGCGCTGGCCGGCCAGCACCATGATCGCGAGCCCCGCCAGCAGCAGGGCCGCCGCGCCCACGGCGCCAACCCGGCCATAGCGCAGCAGCCAGGCGGCGGCGGGCAGCAGCGTCGGGAACAACAGCCGCGACAGGGGTGCGGACGCACGCGGCTCGTCGTACGGTCCGGTGAGCGTGCCGTCATGAAAGCGCGGATCGCCGAACAGGTTGAAGCCGGTCGCCGCCTGCAGCAGCAATTGCGCCGAGATATAGGCAAAGCTTGCCGCGATCAGCCAGCCGATGACGCGACGTGGCCGCTCCCGTGCCAGTGTCCAGACTTGCAGGCCGGCTGCGAACACCAGGACACGGACGGTCAGCACCGCCTGCAGCAGGGAGCCGCCGCCGCCCTGGCCAAGTCCCCACACCGGGATCGAGCAGACCACGAGCCAGAGCCACCACAGCAGGGCGATCCGCACCCAGGCCAGCCGCGCCCAGTTCCAGTCGCGGGTGAGCGCCGAACGCAGCAGGAAGGCGACGGCGGTGGTGTCGATCATCACCTCGGCGACGGCGCGGCCATGCGTGAGGAAGATCGGGCAGAGCAGCGTGGTGGCGAGACCGAGCCGGTCGATCCACTGTATCCTGGCGGTGCGGTCCATGCCGACGCGGATTGGCGGGTCGGACGCGTTCAGGCAAGGCCCAGTCGTCGATGGCGCAGCGAGGCGAGGCGCGCGCGCGCGGCGCCGGCATCGAACGACAGGGCGCGCGCGCGGCCGCCTGCCGACAATGCAGCGCGCAGGGCTTCGTCTCCGGCAAGCCGAAGCATCGCCGCCGCCAAAGCGCCAGGCTGGTCCGGATCAGCCAACAGCGCCGCCTCGCCGGCCACTTCCAGCAGGCCCGGACGCGGCGAGACGATCAGCGCCGCCCCCGACGCCATCGCCTCCAGCGCGGTCATCCCGAACGGCTCCTGCCAGCGGCTCGGCACCACCACGATCGCGGCGCGCGCCATCGCCTCCAACACATCCGCGTGCGGCAGGTGCCCGCGCAGCGCGATCCCTGCCGCCTCGGCACGCGGACGCAGCCGCGCGAGGAACGGCGTCTCGGGGCTTGCCGGCGAGAAGCGGTCGGCGCCGATCATCTCTGCGCGCCAGGCGGATAGACCCGGCAGCACGCGTGCGCAGGCATCGACGAAGGCGTCCGCGCCCTTGTCGGCGACGATCCGTCCGGCGAACAGGATGACTCGGTCGCGGATCGCCGGCGAGGTGGGGATCGCGGCAAGATCGATGCAGTTCGGCAGCACGGCCACCGCGTTGGATGCGGCCACGCCTTGCACAAAACGCGCGCGCAGCGTCTCGGAGACGCAGACCACCTGCATGCGCGCCAGCAGACGCTTGCGCTGCCTCGGCGTCTGCGCCGCCCGCATCGATTGAGGATCGTTGTGCAGGAACAGCGTGACCGCGAGCCGGGGGATGCGCCACGACAGGCCGAGTGCCACCTCCGGACGGTTCTGCACCTCGACGAGGTCCGGCCGCAGCCGGCGCAGCACGCGGGCGACGCCTGCCGTGTAACGCCCGGAGCCACCCCACGGCCGGAACACCGCCGGCGCCGCCACGTAGCTGCGGTCGGCAAACGGCGGCTCCGACAGGCGCGGTCCGACGATGGTCTCATCGAGCGTGCTGAGCCGGTGCACCAGCAACCCGATCGCGCCGACGGCGGACGGAGAGAAGCCTTCCCGTGGCGGCAGGACGACGACGACCTTCAGCCGACACCCTCATAGTGGTCGAGCCGCCACGATAGCGGCTCAGCCGACGCCGCCTCGTACCAGGCGATCATCAAGGGATGGGCCCGAACCGCGTCGCGGTAGCGCGCGGCGCGCGGGGTGAGCGGCACGTCGTAGGACAGCACGCGCGACACCACGGGCGCGAACATCACGTCCGCGATCGTGAAGCCGGGGCCAAACACATAGGGCCCTGCCGCCTCGTTCCAGATCGCCTGGATACGGTCGATGTCGGCGGCGGCATCCGGGGTGATGCCGTCTCGGAGCGGCGACGCCGACCGCCCGCAATTCATCGGCATCGCCAGCCGCAGCGCACGAAAGCCGGCATGCATCTCCGACGCCAGGCTGCGGGCGCGGCACCGCGCGATGCGCTCCCCGGGCCAGAGGCTTGGCTCGAACTCGGCGCAGTATTCACCGATTGCGAGGCTCTCCCACACGCGTGCCCCGCGATGCTCCAGATACGGCACCATGCCGGTGGGCGTGGCGCGGGCGACCGCCTCGGTATGGCCGCCGGCGAGCGGGATCACCTGCTCTTTGACATCAAGCCCCGCCAGACGCACCGCCAGCCAGCCGCGCAGCGACCATGACGAGTAGCGTCTGGTGCCGATCAGCAGTCTGCCGTCAGACACGCTCCCTACGCTCCTGGCTCGTTTGCGCCGGCGCCGGCATGTCTCCCGAAAGACCGATCGCGTAGGCGGTCTCGCCGTGCACCGCATCATCGCCGACACGGAGCATAGCCTCGTCCATGCGCAGCGGCACGAAAAACGAGATCACCTTCAGGATGATGTAGGTGGCGACCACGTTGTAGCCGATGATGAAGGCGCCGCCATAGAACTGCAGCAGAAGCTGGTAGGGGTGGCCGTAGAACAGGCCTGACATGCTGACGCCGGGGGCATCCTTGGCGGTGCCGATATATTCGAGCATCGCCGGGGTGGCGAGAATGCCGGTCAGCAGGCCGCCCATCAGGCCGGCGACGGCATGGGTCGAGAAAATGCTGAGCGTGTCATCGACCTTCAGCATCAGGCGGGTCTTCTGGAACTTGTTCATGCTGAACCAGGGAATGATGCCGGCGCAGACGCCGATGATGATCGCGCCCCAGCCGTTGACGTAGCCCGCGCCCGGCGTGATCGCGACCAGGCCCGCGATCATGCCGTTGACCGCGCCGATGATCGATGGCTTGCCGTAGGACATCTTGTCCATCAGGCTCCAGACCAGCAGCGCCACCGCGGTGGCGAGATTGGTGTTGAGCACTGCAGCCCCCGCATCGGCGTTGGCGAAATAGGGATCGCCGCCGTTGAAGCCGTTCCAGCCGAGCCACAGGATGCCGGCGCCGACAAGGGTGACGAGCAGGCTGTTGGGCGGAAAGTTGTCGCGGTCCGATTGCAGCCTGGGACCGACCATCGCCGCGGCGACGAAGCCGGACACGCCGGCCGCCAGATGGATCACGTAGCCGCCCGAAAAGTCGGCGACCCCCAGTGCCGCGAGCCAGCCGCCGCCCCAGATGCTGAACGCGCCGACCGTATAGACCAAGGTCATCCAGACCGGGCAGAAGATCACCCAGGCGGTGAAGTTCATCCGTCCGAGCACGGCGCCGGCAAGGATGATCACGGTGATCGCCGCGAACACGAACTGGAAGAACACCAGTGTGGCCATCGGGAAGGCAAGCGCCGGCATGCCGGAGGCGGCGGCCGGAATGGTGGCCTGGCTGAGCATGAACCCGGCGGAGACGACCGGTCCCGGATGGCCGAGGAAGGGCAGCCATTGCGGCCCGAAGGCGAAGTTGTAGTCGAACAGCACCCAGACCACCAGCACCGATGCAAAGGCGTACATGGCCATGAAGGCGGAATTGATCGCCCATTTATGCTTGACGACGCCGCCATACAGCACGACCAGGCCAGGAATGCTTTGCAGGCCGACAAACGTCGCCGCCGCGAGCTGCCAGGCATTGTCCCCTGTATCGAGCCATTTGGGTGAAGGTAAGATCATGCGGTTCTCCCTTGTGTTCAGCTATCCGCCGCGCGGGTGCATGGCGGCGGGATCAGACTGGTCGCGGACGCGCTCCGTTCAGCATCGCCTCCCGTCCGGGCCGAGCTGTGCAAGAACCATGCTGAAACGGACCGTCCCACGCGGCTGCGGCTCGCGCGAAACATGGCAGTGCTCATTGTTGCCTGTAACCTGCTCGGAATGGGCTCAGAATGACGAATCGGAACCAACGGTTGCGTAATAACTATGCAGAGATTGCTGTTCAGAATCGAATCTGGCAACAGCGATACGTCTGGATTGTCGCATGGGCCGCGTGCACCGCGACGGGGCACGGCGCAACCCCCCAAATGCCGGGGCGCACAACCGAGGTGATGACCTGCGTCAATCCCGCGAGCGACGCCACCTGGCGGATCACCATTGACTACGCGCGGGCGACGGTGGATTCCTATCCGGCCCATATCAGCAACGACACGCTCTCCTGGCATGATGTGAGCGACGGCGGCCATTACCGGCTCGACCGCGCCTCGGGCGAGCTCACCGTCGTCGTCGCCTCCAGCACCGGCGGCTATTTCCTGCACGACCGCTGCCACCTGGCGCGATGAGCGACGCCGCGGCGAAAGTGACCGCCGAAGTCGTCTCCGAGATCGGCGGCCGCGCCCGC
This sequence comes from uncultured Acetobacteraceae bacterium, assembly GCA_964246745.1. Classification (GTDB taxonomy): domain Bacteria; phylum Pseudomonadota; class Alphaproteobacteria; order Acetobacterales; family Acetobacteraceae; genus Lichenicoccus. The sequence goes on along the minus strand of CAXTRK010000009.1, from coordinate 34,816 downwards.
AACGAGGACTTTGCCGCGGCCGTGCTTGGCGATGCGTCATCGCACGGCGTGGCGGCGGCACTCGCCGACGGCATCGGCGGCGCCAAGGGCGGCCGGGTCGCGGCGGAGATCGCCGTGCGCGGCTTTCTCGACGGCCTGGCCGACGTGCCGGAGACGATGGAGGTGCGCCGGGCCGGAGCGAAGCTGCTCGATTCGCTGAATGGCTGGATCCACGCGCAGGGGCAGAACGATCCGGATCTGGCCGGAATGGGCTGCACCTTCACCGCCCTGGTGCTGCGCGGACGTCTGGCCCACGTGCTGCACGTGGGCGACAGCCGCGCCTACCGTCTGAGCGGCAACAGGCTGACACGTCTGACCACCGACCATGTCCGCGCGTCCGGCGATGGCGCCTCCGTGCTCACCAGGGCGCTCGGCATCGAAACCGAGCTGCGGCTGGATTACGCGAGCCAGCCGATGGCGCTGCATGACCGCTTCCTGCTGTGCAGCGACGGCGTGCATGGACCGCTCGGGGACGACGTTATCGCGGAGATCCTGCGCGGCCGGTCGGCGCCCAGGGAGTGCGGCAGCACCCTGGTCGCGTCGGCGCTCGCCGCCGGCGGCACCGACAATGCTACTGCCCTGGTGATGGACGTGATCGCGCTGCCCTCGGCACGGCCGGACGATGTCGGCGGCGCGATCAGAAGCCTGCCCTTGGCCGAGGCGCCGCGCGGCGGCGAGACGATTGACGGCTTCAGGCTGAAGGCGATGGTCTCGGACGGGCCGTATAGCCGACTGTTCAGCGCCATCGACGAGGTGGATGGCGGCATCGTCGTGCTGAAGTTCCCAAAGCCCGGCGTCGCCGCCCGGAGCGCTCATGCCGCGTTCCTGCGTGAAGCCTGGGTCGGCCGACGCGTGAGCAGCCCCTGGCTGGTCAGCACGATTGAGTTGGCCCAGGGCCGGCAGAGCTGTCTTTACACGGTGATGCCGCTCTACGAAGGCGAGCTGCTGGAGACCAGACTGCGGCGGCGCCCGTCGATCGGCCTGGAGGAAGGGCGCGAGATCGCGATCAAGCTCGCACGGGCGGCAGCGTCCCTGCACCGCGTCGACATCATCCATCGCGACATCAAGCCGGACAACGTCATGCTGGAGCCAGGAGGATCGCTCAAGCTGCTCGATCTCGGCGTGGTCCGTCTGGCCGGCCTGGAGGATGCGGCGCCGCACGACATTCCAGGCACCATGGCCTATGTGGCGCCGGAGATGGCGAGGGGCGATGCCGGCAGCGCGGCCAGCGACATCTATGCGCTGGGGGTGACGATGTTCCGCGCCCTCAGCGGCGAGTTCCCCTACGGCAACAGCGACGCGACCAGCCCGTCATGCCTTGACCGGCCGCGCGAACTCTCCTTGTTGCGCCCCGACCTGCCGACATGGCTGCACGCGGCGCTGGCCCGGGCGATCGCGACGCATCCCGGCGATCGCTACCAGGACATGGCGGAATTCGCCGGCGACATGGAAGCGGGCCCGGCGCGCGCTCCTTCCCCACCCAGCCGACCGCGAACCCTGTACGAGCGCGCCCCGCTCGCCGTCTGGCAGGCGATCGCAGCACTGCTGGCGCTGGCGCTGCTCGCGTCGCTGGTGTGGCGATAGCGCACCGATCTAGTTTGAATAGCGCTCATGGATGCTGGTGACGGTATCAACGAAGCGCCGGATGTCGGAATCGAGCCATGCGGTGGTTTCCGGCCTGGTCAAGCGCGGATGCCATCATGCATTAGTGCCACCATCGATCGTGAGGCTTGCTCCGGTGATGAAGCTGCTGTCTGGACCAGCAACAAAGGCGACTAGCGCAGCAATCTCGCCGACTTGACCATACCGCTTGAGCGCGGTGTCCGCGCGCATCTTTGCCGACACGGGATCTGCCGCCGGATTGAGGTCGGTATCAATCGGGCCTGGCTGAATATTGTTGACGGTGATCGCACGCTCTCCCAGCTCACAAGCGAGCGCTTGAGTGAACATTTTCAGAGCTCCCTTGGTCGCTGCGTATGTCACAAGATTTTGCGCCCCAACGCGCTCACCAGCACATGAGCCAATCGAAATGATGCGGCCACCAGATGGGAGATGCCGGAGCGCCGCCTGGGTCGCGACGAAGGCGCCGCGTAGATTGATGCCAACCACGCGATCCATTTCGTCCAGCGTCGTCTCTTCAAACGGCTTGGCTATTACGGTGCCGGCATTGTTAACCAGTATATCAAGACCTCCGAAATGACCGATGGTATTGTCGACCGCGGCCATAACTGTCGCTGCGTCGGCGGCATCAGCCCTGATTGCCACCGCTTCGCCGCCAGCGGTTTCAGTCTCCGCAACCACCTGGGTTGCCGAATCTGCTTTTTCGGTGAACGTGATTGCCACACGGGCGCCCTCGGCAGCTAAACGCTTAGCAATGGCAGCGCCGATCCCGCGAGAGCCGCCGGTGACGAGGGCAACCTTGCCAGTCAGATTTGTCATGTCTAGTTTCTTCTATTCCAAACGAAGTTCTGTTTCAGTTGATTGGGACAGCTTTCTTATTCAGCGAAGCGTTTATGTCTCCGGCCCACAGACTGCGATCCAGCTCGCAGATGAGCTCGATCATGTAGCCATTGGGATCGACCACATGGGCGCTGTAGGTCGTGCCCCTGAGAAGTTTGTTCTCCACCTCGACCCCGACACTTTCGAGATAGGTGAGCTGCTTGGTCCACGATGTCAGATCGGAATACCCGACCGCGATGTGATTGATCTGCTTCGCCGAGGCGGCCTCGCCGGCCTGTGCACGCGGCGTCAGGGCGATGGTGTGATGGAAGCTCTGCCCATCGCGCTCACCACTGTAGAAGCGCACGGGTGGGAACGTGGTGCCATTGGGCGGGGTGTGAGCCACGGTGCCAACGTGCTTGAATCCGAGACACCCTGCCCAGAAATCGTGCGAGCGCTCCAGATCGTCGACATAAAGAACGAGGTGGTCCAGGCCGGACGGAACCTGCCGCTCGGGTACGTCGTGCATTAATCTTCCTCTTGGTTTGTGTTGTCCCGTATTTGCCGGGCAACCTGGTTCAGCAGACCGACCATGCGGCTGCTTGTGTCCGTCTCGGGTGTACTGCGAAGCCGCGACCGTATGGCGTCATTCAGGTCCGAGAGGGCAGCACGAACTTCGTCTGGAACTACGATCTCCTGGGTTGATCGCGCCTCCTGCATCTTTGTAAGCAGACGAGGCAACGTGGACGCGAAGGCGGCGAGGTAAGACTGCCCGGATGTCGTGATCCCGTAGACGTTCCTTTGGCCGCCGGGCAGCTCCAGGGCGATGTGTTCGGTATCCTGCAGCAACGTCAGGGTCGGGTAGATCACTCCGGCGCTGGGCGTGTAGTGCCCACCCGTCTGTTCCTCAATCGCCCTGATGATGTCGTAGCCGGAGCGGGGGCCAAGCGACAGGAGGTGCAACATGATGAGCCTGAGTTCACCCTGGCCAAAGAAGCGCTCTTGCCTCCCGCCACGTCCGCGCACGCCGCTGTCGTGGACCCCGTGACCATGACGGCCACCCCGTCTGCCCCTACCTTGCATCTCAGATACAGCTATGTTTGAACATAAGATATATCTAAGATGTCGATTGCTCTTTGTCAACCGTCGTTCGCGAACAGGGCGGGCGAGCGACACCGGGGCCGCGTCCCCCCGGCTAAACACCACTTCCATCGCCGTGGTGAAGGTGTCCAACAAGGCCAGGATCGACAGCCGCGCTAGCGCACCTGCCACGAAGGCGGCCTTTGGCGGGATTGACGACGCGGCCCAACCGGCCGCATGACTAGGTCATGACCGGGGTGTCCGCATACGCGGACTGAGATCACACCCGTCGAACCTGATCTGGGTCATTCCAGCGAAGGGAGGCATTGTCTTGGAGAAATCTCGTGCGCTTCCCGCATGCGCGGGGACGGTCTTGCTTGTCGGCGCGTTGGCGGCGGGAACGGCGGCCGCCCAGGAGAATGCCGCATCGCCAGGCGCCACGGAGCATATCCTCGTCAGCGGTGTCGCATCGGGCGGCGGCCTGATCGAACCGCAATCCGCGCCGCAATCGGTCAGCACGGTGTCAGGCGCATTCATCCAGAGCCAGGCGCCGACCGAGAATGCATACCAGCTTGTCTCGCTGCTGCCCGGCGCCAACACCGCGACGGCGGACCCGCTCGGTTTTTCGACCCAGGTCGGACTCAGCGTCCGCGGACTCGGGCAAGCCGAGATCGGCACGCTGCTTGAAGGCATGCCGCTCAACGACGCCGCCTATTACGATGCGTATCCGTCACAATTTGCCGACAGCGAGAACGTCGACGAGATCTCGCTAACGCAGGGCTCCGCCGATCTGGATACGCCGCTGCTGAACGATGCCGGCGGCCTGCTCAGCCTCAGCTTGCGTAATCCGTCGCAACATCCCGGCGGCTTTGTCGATGCGTCCTACGGCTCCTATCACACCAACCGCGAATTCATCCGGCTGGAGACCGGCGCACTGGGCGACTCCGGACTGCGCGGATTTATTTCGTACTCGCATGCGGCGGCCGACAATGCCGGCGGCTCCGGCCGCGACCTGCGCCAGCATGTCGATCTCAAGCTCGTGCGCGACTGGGGAGACGACAATCATGCCTCGCTGCTGCTGACCTGGCACGATGCGACCACCACCTCCTATGTGCAGCCGACGTTGCCGCAATGGCAGGCACTCGGCCGCTCCAACACCTACGACGGCACGTTCGCGCCCTTGGATGCGAACTATTGGCGGCTCTATCAGTATCCTTACCGACTGGTCTATGCGTCGGCGCCGTCGCGCCTGACATTGACGAAAGGCGTGCAGCTTACGGTCACGCCGTACGCGCAATATGGCTACGGCAACTCTCCGGGCGGCACGCTGCTTGCCACCGGCGGCCTGTATCAGGGCACAGAGCCGGTGCCGGGCGGCATCACCCTGCCCGGCGCCGTGGACGGCCAGGCGGCGGTGATGGCCGATTATACCGACTTGACCTATCGCGCCGGCTTGACCCCGGCAGTGCATTGGCAACTTGGCGGCCAGCGTCTGACGCTGGGCGCCTGGTACGAGTATGTCGACGAGCACGACACACAGCCGTTCAGCGCGCTCAGCGTCAATGGCACGCCGAGCGACCTCTGGGTGGAGCGGCCGGGCAGCACTATCCGGCTCCCCAACGGTCAGACCTTGTTTGCTGCCAACACGCACATGATCGCGCAGACCAATGCCATCTTCGCGGGCGACCGGATCGCGCTCGACGGCGCCCGCCTCGCGCTTGATGTCGGCTTCAAGGAGGCGATGGTCTCGCGCACCGGCTGGAATGCCCTGCCCGCCTCGGAATACCGCACCGGCTTCAATGACGCGGAGCCGCTGCCGCGTATCTCGCTCGATTGGCGGCCTGACCTGAGCAGTCAGCTCTTCGCCAATGTGACGACAAACTTCCGCGCGCCGGCGCAAAGCACGTTGTTCGCAACCACCGATCCTTCGAGTGGAACCATCGTGAGCGCCGCCAACACCAATCTGAAGCCGGAATACTCGATTGCCGAGGAACTGGGCTATCGCTATGCGGCCGGTCTGCTTGTCGGCAGCGTCACGCTCTACAATTACAATTTCACCAATCGCCAGATCAGCACCGTGCTCGATCTCAACGGCGCGCTGATCGGCGGCACCATCAACGCCGGCGGCCAGACCTCGCGCGGCGTTGATGCCGAGATCGGATTGAGGCCCTGGCATCATCTCAGCCCCTATCTCTCGGGCGAGTATCTCTACGCCACCATCGACAACGACATTCCCGCCAATGGCGACCTGCTGCCGACGGCGGGAAAGATCGCGGTGAGCAGCCCGCGCTGGCAGGGCGCGATCGGTCTCACCTATGATGACGGAACCCTGTTCGGCGTGCTGACGATAAAATATACGGATCGGCAATATTCCAGCTTTACCGATGACGAGCACATCCCCGATCACACGCAGGCGGACGTGGCGCTTGGCGTGCATCTGCCGTCCTTCCATACCGCGCATCATCCCGAGCTGCGCCTCAATCTGGTCAACGTGACCGACAGCGCCTTCCTGTCCGCTGTCGCCAACCCGACAACAAACGCGCGGGACACCGTCGGTCGTTACGGCACGACGATTGCCGGCAACGCGCCCACCTATCTGATCGGCGGCGGCTTCGCGGCCTTGCTGACCGCCTCTTGCGGATTCTGAACCATGCGATGGCGCCTTCTTGCTGCAATAGTATTGATACAGGCTGCGGGGTTGCGTCAGGCGATGAGCGCCGACAAGCTCACGGTCATCCTGGATTGGTTCGTCAACGCCAATCACGAATCCCTGTTTGCCGCGCAATATTGCGGGGACTACGCGCGCGCCAACCTCGATGTGACCTTTGTCGCTCCCGCCGATCCCTCCTCGCCGCCGCGCCTGGTGGCGGCGGGCGAGGCGGATCTCGCGGTCAGCTATCAGACCGAACTGCCGTTCCTGGCGCAGGCGCATCTGCCCATCGTGCGTGTCGGAACGCTGATCGATCAGCCGATGGAAGTGCTGATGACGTTGCCTTTCTCCGGGATCACCAGCCTGGCGCAACTCAAGGGGCGGCGCATCGGCGTCTCGGTCGGCCCGGGCGAGGAGGCGACCTTGGACGCCATGCTTGCCTCGGTGGGGCTCAAGCCAGGCGAGGTCACCCGCGTGCAGGTCAATTTCCAGATCGAGCAGGCGCTGATGACGCATAGCGTCGCCGCCGTGATGGGCGGCATGCGCAACTACGAACTGATCGACCTTGAGCAGCGCGGCCTTTCGCCCAGAGCCTTCAGCCCCGAACAGCACGGTGTTCCGCCCTACGATGAACTGATCCTGGTCGCGCGGCCAGGCGAGGCGCAGGCGCCGAAGATCAGGCGTTTTCTCGCCGCCCTGCGTGACGGCACCGCCTGCCTGCTGAAAAAACCAGACTTCGTCTGGCGCGCCTTTGTCGCGGCGCATCCGGATCTCGACACCAGGCTCAATCGTGCCGCATGGTTCAGCACGCTGCCGGCGCTCGCGCGCGATCCGGCCGCTCTCGACCTGCCGCGCAATGTCGCGTTCCAGAAATTCCTTGTCGCCGAAGGCGTGCTCACGCATCCGGCGCCGGTACGAAGCTACACGCGCTGAACAGGTCAGGGCTCAGGAGGCGGCCTGTTGTCGCTTGCTCTGCCAGAAGGCGATGAAGTCGATTGGCTGCAACAGCAATGTCGGGAAGCCGGCCTCCCGCACCAGGGTCGCGAGCAGGCTGCGTGCGAACGGAAACAGCAGACGCGGGCATTCGGCGAGCAGCACCGGCTCGACCGCGTTCTGCGGCACGTTCGCCAAGGTGAAGATGCCGCTGTAGCCGAGCTCCGCCTGATAGGCGATGGCGGGCGCAGGGGCTGCCTCCTGCGGCGCCGTCACGCTGGCCTCGCACTTGATTGTGAGCGTGACCTCGAAGATGGGCTGCGGCTGATCCTGCGCGATCGGCCGGACCAGCACATCGAGCGCCACGTTCACGAACGGGCGCTCCGGCATGTTGGCATACAGTTCCGGCGCGCCTGGCACACGGAACGACGCCTCCTTCACGTACTGCGCGTTGAGCAGCAGCGGCGGCGCGGTGGATGCGGGTTCGGTAGTCTGCTGGGTGTCCGACATGATTGAAACCGCGCGATGTTGGGGAACAGGTCAGATGAAGCGGCCGCGCAGAAAGCCCAGGGCCGGCAGCGGCGTCCAGCTACGCGGCAGATCGGACCTGCGGATCGGCGCCACGCTGTAGTGCGGCGTCGGCTGACGCGTGCTGCGCAGGAAGCTGGCATAGGCGCGGACCTGCTGCTCGCGCCAGACCTGGTCGGCTAGCGCCGCGTCCCGGCTGGCGTAGATCTCGGCGATCCGGCGGCTGCGGCCCGCGACTGCCATCACCGCCCAGAGCGAATCTCCCTTCGAGCCCTCGTCACGGGTGCGCGCGTTCCTGACTTGATCGAGAGTGACGATTTCGGTCACGCGGGGGGGAGGCTCCGGCTTGGCGCATGCACGAGACCACGTGGACCCGTGACCCGGCAAGGGGACTCGCACGTTCGCGGCGAATGCGGCAAGATAGTCCTTCGGGTCGGAGACGAAAGCTTCAAATGCTGCGCGTTCTCATCACGCTGCCGTTCCTGGTGGCCCTGATCATCTTCGCGTTCGAGAACCAGGAGGTCGTGACCCTGGTCTGGCCCTGGGGCAACAGCCGGGCGACCTCGCTCGCGGTGCTGATGATCGCGGTCGCCGCCATCTTCTTTCTGGTCGGCTGCATGACGGTGTGGTTTTCCGAGCTGCGTCAACGCCGCCGCGCCCGTCGCGCCGAGCAGGCCATGCGCGGTCTGGAGACGCAGATTTCCGAACTCAAGCTCCAACTGGCGCAGGCAGTGACCGAAAATCACCTGAACCAGCAGGGTGTGGGGCAGACGCTGCGTCCGTACGCGCTGCAATCGCCGCCGCCGCCGTCGGCAAGCTGACGAGCGGGCTGCGTGCGTCGCCGCACCCGCCTGATCGCGGCACTCGATACACCCGATGAGCGCCAGGCGGTGGCGTGGGCGGAGGCGCTCGCGCCGCATGTCGATGCGATCAAGCTCGGGTTGGAGTTCACCCTTGCGCAAGGACTTGCCTCGGTCTGGCGAGTAAGCGCGGGACGGACCCTGTTCCTCGACCTCAAGCTGCACGACATTCCCAATACCGTGGCCGCTGGCCTGCGTGCGCTGGCGCCTGCGCGGCCGGCGATGCTGACGATTCATGCCCAAGGCGGTGCCGCAATGATCGAGGCGGCGCGAGCGGCGCGTGACGCGGCGTTCGAGGAGAGCGCGCGTCCGTTGCTGCTCGCCGTCACCGTGTTGACCAGCCTGGATGCCGAGGCGCTGCATGAGACCGGCGTCGCCGGTGGCGTCCGCCAGCAGGTGCTGCGTCTTGGCAAGCTGGCGATGGCAGCCGGCGCCGACGGGCTGGTCTGCTCGGCGCGGGAGATCGCCCTGGTGCGAGACGCGCTTGGAGAGATGCCTGTGCTGGTGGTGCCGGGAATACGGCCCGACGGTCAGGCGCCAGGCGATCAACGGCGCGTCATGACGCCGCGCGCCGCGGCCGACGCGGGAGCGGACTGGATCGTGGTCGGACGGCCGATCACCGGCTCCAGCGATCCGGCGCGCGCGGCCGCGGCGATCAGGATGGAACTCGCATGACGCAAACGCAGGTCAAGATCTGCGGCCTCTCCGACGCCGCGGGATTCGATGCCGCGATCAACCATGGCGCGGACTGGATCGGCTTCGTGTTCTTTGACGCCTCGCCACGCGTGGTGAGCCCGACGCGCGCGGCCGAGTTGTCGGGCCGCCATCAGGGCGGCGCCGGGCGTGTCGGCCTTTTCGTACGCGCCTCGGACAGCGAGATCGGCCGCTGCCTCGAGACAATGCATCTCGACGCCTTGCAGATCTATGACACCAGCGAGCGCGCGCAGGCGATTGCGTCGCGGTTCGGACTCCCGGTCTGGCTCGCCTGTCCGGTGGCCACGGCCGCGGATCTGCCACGCCAAGCGCCCGGCATCGCGCGCCTGTTGATCGAAAGCCGGCCGCCGCCAGGTGCCCGTCGGCCTGGCGGCAATGGTCTGGTCATGGATTGGAGCATGCTGCGCGGCTGGAGCCCGCCTGCGCCCTGGCTGCTCGCCGGCGGCCTTGATGCGGACAATGTCGGCGAGGCGATCCGCCAGAGCGGGGCCGTTGGCGTTGATGTCTCCTCGGGCGTGGAGTCCAGCCCGGGGGTGAAGGATCCGCAGCGTATCGCCGACTTCATTGCCGCCGCGCGTCGCCCTCACGCGGTGCCCGTCTGATCCGCGTCGCGGCGTGCTCAGCCGACGATGCTGCCGCCGGCGTTGCTCACGCCGACGAGCTGGATGCTGGTGCCGTCCGACAGGGTCAGCACCGTCGAGCCGCCGCTCGATGTCACGTGCTGATCCGACGCGGCATACCCGTACAGATCGATCGTATCGACGCCGGGGCGAAACCCGTTGAGCACCGCGGACCCGCCCGCGGACCCGTTCACGACGTCGAAGATGGCAGCGCCCGAGCCCTCGTTGGCGGTGGTCTTGCCCGATCCAAGCACGACCTGCATCCCGCCGGCGCCGCCGGTGACGCTGGTGGCGCCGGAGCCTGCGTAGATCAGGCTGGCGCCGCTGCCGGTGCTGATGGTTGATTGAGCCTGGCCGGCGACCACCAGCATGTTGGCCCCCTTTCCCGTCACGGACAGCGCGCCCGTGCCGCCGACGATGGAATCCGCGCCTCCGGCGCTTCCGGTGACGGTCGTTGCTCCATCGCCGAAGATGGCGTCGCCGTTGTTTGCCGCGACATCGAGGCTGCCGCTGCCGCCGACGATGATGTCGCCGCCGGCGACGCCGCCTTGCACGGTGCTCGGGCCGCCGGCGGTGAAGATCACGTCCGCGGCGCTGCCGCCGGTGATCGAGGTGTTGCTGCCGCCGCCGAGGATGCTCTCCGAGCCAGATCCCGCCACCAGCGTATCGTTGCCCGAGGCGGAGCCGAACAGACGGTCGCCGGCGCCGGCCCCGGTCAGGGTGGTGTTCGCGCCGCTGCCGCCTTGGGCGACCAGCAGGTTGCCTCCGGCCGCACCCCCGGCATAGCTGCCGCCTCCGGCGCCCCCGTAGAGCGTGGCCGAGCCGGCGCCACCGGAGACGGTGCTCGGGCCGCTGCCGCCGAGAAAGGTCAGGCTGCCGGAGCTGCCTGTCACGCTGACCAGGCCGCCGATCGCGGTCACGGTGTCGCTGCCGGCGCCGGCCTGCACGGTCTGCCCGGCTGCGGCGCTGTAGCTCTGCGCGCCGCCGCCCAGGGTGACCGAATTGGGCGGGCTCGCGGGCGGCGTGGGCGTCGGCGGCGGCGAGGAGGCCGATTTTGGAGCGCTGTAGTTTATGTCGATGATATGGAGCTGCACCGTGGGCGTGGTGACCAGAGCCTTTTCGCCGGTGATCTGCGCTCCCATGACCTCGTTGCAGCCGCCATCGGCATAGTCGAGCGGCACATGGGTGGTGTCCTGGTAGATCTGCTTGCCGTCGACGTAATAGGTGAGGCTGCCGCGTTCCCAGTCCATCGCGTAGGTATGCGGCTTGGTCATGTCGAGCGGGAAAGGATGGATCACCATGCCGTCGCCGCCCGACCAGCCGGCGCTGTAGTAGTGCACCACGGATTCAGCGGTCCTGGTGCCGTCCCAGGTCTCCAGGATATCGATCTCGGTCGCCTTGTTCGGCGTGGCGGAGTCGAGCCACTGGTTGTCGGCGCGCCACATGATGAAGTTGATGCCGGCGCCCTGCCCCGCATTGGCGTAGCCGGTGAATTGATAAAGTCCGTAGCCCTCGCCGGCACTTGGCCCGGTGGCCCGCTGCATGATCGCCACACCCTGCCAGTACGGCTGCTCGTAGGCGCTGAGTGTCAGGCATCCGTTGCCAAACGAGAACTGGTTGGCGTAGCCCCAGGCGTTGGTCCAGATGCTCGTGTCGAGTGCGGTGTCATCAGCAAAGTTGTCGTTGATGACAGTCTGAAAGTTGTTGAGGTTCAACGACATCTGAGCGCCTTGGCTGCCAACCGCCCGTACCGGTGAGCCGGTCGAGGAGACAAATCCTAATCCACCCACAACCGGCTGCCGAGATATCGTTACAACACGTTAAAGTGGCTCCTGTTGCGGCACTTCGGCTGGTTGTTGTGCTTGGCGCGCCACATGTTGATCATGCTGCGTGGGAAGAGAGTAAGAGCTCCGCCTCAAGCGTCCGATCCGTCGTGACATCAGCGACAAGCTGTAAGCCAAGCACACGCAACGCCGCCTCTACCTGGCCGATATGGCTGCGGTGTAGCGGATCTCGCAGGCGGCGGATCAGGGTCTCGCCCATACCCATCCGTCGCCCCAACTCGACGTTGGAAATAGACCGTTCAAGCATCGCTTCGTGGAGCGCCAGCTTGGCCGCGACCAGAACCGGAACAGCGACAACCATATCGCTCGTGTGCGAAGGGAACGGCAGAGGCTTACCGTCGTCCGTGTAGAAGCTGAGAGCCGACACCAGGGCATCAGCAGCCCGCGCTAGCGCCTCGGCAACCGTGTCGCCGCTGGTGATCATCTCAGGGACATCCGGCGCCGTCACAGTCACTCCATCGGCCTCCTGGAGCACCTCAATCGGGTATGCGTAGCGCATGGTCAGAACTCCAGATCGTGCTCGGAAAGCCCGAGCTGCTTGAGGACCGCCTTGAACGTGCCCGTGGGCAGGTCCGCCCGGTGCATCGGCAAGATAGTGCGACACGCACCATGGCGGACCTTCACATGACTGTCGGCTGCCGGTGTCTCCTCGTGATCGACCCCTAGCTTCGTGGACCGGCGGCGTAGGCGTCGGAGAAGATCGTCAGCTCGCATGATCAAATCTCGTACATACTTGTTCGAGAGCCAACTTAATTCGCACAAAAATGTATGAGTTCTAAACTCTGGTCGGGGGGCACGGTCTACTCCGACGGCAACTCGTCGAAGTTGACGCGGGCGTAGAGGCCGTCGACTGGGATTTCGGCGCCGATCGATGGGCCGACCACCTCAAACACGATCACCGGATTGGGAACCAGCCGGTTGCGCCCGTCGACGACGGTGCAGGTCACCACGCCATCGGGATAGCGGACAGCCTCGCCTTTTGTCTGCACGCCGGCGTCGGATGCGAACGCTTCGCAGGGGCCAGTGTCGCCAAGCCGTCGACGGAGCTCGAAACTGATGTTGCCCGCGATCCGGGCATGGTTGCCCGAACCGCCGGTCATGGCGACAGGCTGGAAGCCATCGAACTCGTAACGCCTGTCCTGAGTTTCCGCCCACGCGAAGAACTCGTCCTGCGTCATTGGCTAGCGCCGGAAGGTCGCGACCAGCACATCGCGATGCGCTGGTTTGCCGGGGTCGAGCGGCGTGATCGCGGTGACGCCGTGATAGACCCGGCTGTCATCAACCAAGGCCGCATCGAGCGGATCCGACAGCGTGAAGCTGCCGAGCAGGCGCCGTTGCAGATCGTGGATGCTGGTCGCGCCGCTTTCGACGTTCTCACGGGAGACCAGCAGCACCAGCACCCAGTCGACACCGTCGCGGTGCAATCCTTCCGGGGTCGGCTCGCCTGCTTGCCCGTCCTGCGCCTCGATGCGGAACTGGTGCAGCTCGACATGCCAGGCGGGCGGACGCGCATCAGGCGGTGTTAGCGGAGTGAAGATGGCGTCGCATGCGGCCAGAATGGCACGCAGCACCGGATGCGCGCCGATTGCCTCGGTGACCGGCTTGAACCAGCGTTCGACGCCGCCATTGAGCAGGTTGTAATCGCGGCTCTGATAGTGCGGCTGGTGCGGCTTCCTTTCGATGTGTCCGCTTGCGACAGCAAACGTCGCATGACGCCGGCGGCGGTAGCGGCCGCCATCGGCCATGTAGCGGTCGAGGCCAAGATCATTCCAGCTTGCGGCAAAGCTTTGCCAGGCCTGCGCCGCGTCAGGCAATCCGTGCCGATGCAGCAGGTCACGCATTGCCGGCGCGCGAACGAAGGCGAAACCATCTTGTTCGAGCCGGGTCTGTTCAAGCTGGGCCTGTTCAGTCATTGGCCGTCTCCATCCTGTTTTTGCCGGCCGCCGCCTCGCTGGGCGCGCCGGGGAGCGCCCCGGAGAGCGCACCAGAAAGCGCAAGGGTGCGGGCGGGCAGTCGGATATGGTGTGCCGCGAGTTCGCTGTTGAGCCGACGGTAGAATTCCCGCTGCACCGGCCAGCGTCCGGCGACCGTGCAGCGCACGGTGCCGCTGATCGCGACCGCGTATTCGCCGATGCTGTCGACGCCGTTCAGGCCGAAATCGTCGAGCATGTAGTCGGTGAAATCGGCATCCGCCCTGATCTGCTCGCCGACGCCCCGCAGCAGCGCGCAGACCTTGTCGGCGTCCTCGCCGGGAGCAATGCTGATCGAGATCGCGGCCACGGCGAAATCGCGCGACAGGTTGGTGACCGTGGTGACCGACGAGAACGGAATGATCTGCACCGAGCCATCACCCCCGCGCAGGCGGAGCGTGCGTATCGAGAGATGCTCTACCGTGCCGGTCACGCCGGCGGCGGTCACGGTGTCGCCGACCTGCATGGCGTTTTCCACCAGCAGGAAGATGCCGGTGATGAAATCCTGCACCAGCTTCTGCGAGCCGAAGCCAAGGGCCACGCCGATGATGCCGGCGCCGGCCAGCAGCGGTGTCACGTCGACTCCGACCTCGCGCAGCACGGACAGGCCGACGATAATGAACAGCGCGGCAAACAGCATGGTGCGCAGGATCGGCAGCAGCGTCTGCAGCCGGACCGCGCGCGCGGTCTGCGCGGCCTCACCGAAGCGGGTGATCTGACGATCGAGCGCCGCGTTGGCGGTCTCCCAGACGATCACGCCGACTGCCAGCGCGATCAGGATCGAGATGGAGGCGGAGGCCACGCGCGCGCCGAACGCGCCGCCCGCGAACCAGGCCAGCGAGGGCAGCCCCCAGGCTTGCAGGAGCACGATCGCCGCGGTCACCACGACCGCGGCGTTCACGCCACGGCGTAGCAGCGGATAATAGCGGTCGGCGCGCCTGCCGAAGCCCGGATAGCGCTGCTCGAAATCCGGGCTGAGGCGGAACAGCCGGTCGAGCAGGCCGAGCAGGATGGCGGCGGCCAGGCGGCCCGCGAGCATCACCACCACGGTGACAAGGAACAGCCGCCCCACATGGGAATAGCCGTTCCTGAGCCGAGCCGCCCAGACCAGCCAGAGCGCGAAGTTGAAGAACAAGGCGGGGATCCACCAGCCGCGCGCGATCCGCGCGAGCACGGCGCCGGCAGTGGTGCCGCGCAGCCGCCTGGGCGGTGCCAACGCGGCCGCGACGCGGCCATGCACGCGCCATGTCAGCAGTGCCAGCAGGATATGCTCCAGCAACACGATGGCGCGCTGGATCGACAGCGCGGCCGGATACGGCAGGTTGAGCAGTTCGCCGATCCTGGTCACGGTGATCGCCACGACGGGCACCGCCACCAGCCAGGCCCACCACAGGCTCAGCAGACGCGCGGTTGTGTCCGAGACGCCGGTCAGCCGCACACCGGGCGCCTTCGGCGCGAGCAGGGTGTCCATCCCCAGCACCAGCAGCCGCGCGATAACGTAAAGGTTGGCTGCGGTGGCGATGACGAGCCGCGTCACCGGCTGGACAGACCCGGCCGCGACAACGCCGATGGCGATGAACACGGCGAGCGGCAGCAGCTTGAGCAGCAGACGGAGCAGTGCGAACGGCACCCGTCGCAGCAGACGCAACGTGCGCTCGCGTCGGGTCGCGTCGCGGGCGTCCGGGTCGGGCGACTCCGACCCCAGTTCGTCGGCCCCCAGTTGGGCGGCAGCATCTTCAGCGGCGGCATGGCGGTCGCGCGCGAGCCGCGCCAGCGGGCGCCGCAGCACACGCAGCAACGCGCGTTCCGCCAGCAGGCCGATCAGGATCGCGGCGGCGCCTTGCCAGCAGGCATTGACGAGAACGGCTCGTTCCTGGGGATCATGCAGCTCGCCACGCAGCCAACGCGAGATCAGGATCGAGTTGCTGAATATCCCGGCGAACGCGCTGGCTTGCGCGACCAGAACCGTTCGCACCACGCCCACCTCGCCGGACAGCTCGCTGGCGACGCTGTTCGGCGCCAGGACGATCTTTTTCGGAGCAGTCGACGCCGGCGCCGCGGCCGGCAGGCTCCTGGCAATGGCGTTCAGGGTGTTGATGAACGCGGCGCGCTTCCTCGGATCGTTCAGCACGACAAGCACCTGCTGCGCCTGCGCAGCGCTGATCGCGGGTGCTGTCTCCGCCGCCGCCGGCTTGGCCGCCGGCGCCGCAAGGCAGACCAGTGGGCACATCGCGAGCAGCGTCAGCAGCAGGACGGCGACGCTCAGACGGCAGCCTCGGCAACGCATGGTTTCTCCGCCCGCTTATCCAACCTGGCTGCGCGTGGAACACCGAGCGGGCGCCGCTGTCAATCGTTTCGAAATCGATGCATCAGCAATGGAACGGGCTCGGCGCGGCACCGTTCCGTTGATCCCGCTCGATGGAGGCGCCGTTGGCTCGCTGGATTTCTTTACTGCGCCGCGCCCTCGTCTCCGGCACCGTCGCGAGTGCCACATCGACCGCGGCGCTGGCGCTGCTGGCGCGATCGGAAGGCAAAGGCGCGCTTCAGCCAGTGAACGCCACCAGCCATTGGCTTGGCGGTGAACAGGCGGCATTGTTCAGGGGCGCCGACCTTGCCCACACCGCCGTCGGCTACGCGACGCATCATGCCGCCACGATCTTCTGGGCGGCGTTGTTCGAGGCTTGGATCGGATCGCGCCGCCCCGTCGCGCCGTTTGCCATGCTGAGGCATGCCCTTGTCATGTCGGCGGTCGCGGCGGCGGTCGATTATGGCGCCACGCCGAAGCGGTTCACGCCGGGATGGGAGTTCGTGCTCTCGAAGTGGTCGATGGCCGCCACGTACGGCGCGTTGGGGCTGGGACTGGCGGCGGGAGCGCTGAGCACTCAGCCACCTTCGGCAGGTCGAGGCCGGGGGGTCCCGGCCTTGCCTTTCACTGCATCAGTCGCACCTGCACGCCGCCATGGCGGGTGACGGGTTTGCAGGGTGTGGCGCCTTTCGCGGCGAGGGTGAAGAGCGTGGCGGGGCTCTCGCCCTGAGCGTTTGCCGCCGCCGCGGCGGTGGCGGACCCGAGGCAGGCCGCGGGGGAGAAGTTGGCGGTACCATAGAGTGTTACGTTCTGCGCCACAGCGCCGGTCGGCGGGGTGACCTGGAACGGCACGGTCGCGCCATCGCCGGGCAGCAACTGAGTGCGCGTGGTCGCGGCGAGCGGCACCACCGTCCATCCGTCGGGCGCCGTGAGGTCGAGGCTGACCTGGCCCAGCGTCTGGCTGCCGCCGGCGCCGAGCGTCACATTGACGGTGCCGCCGGTGCCGGGCGCGAAGCTGCGGGGTGCCCGCACGGCGACCCCGCGATTACCGATCGACGTCGTCATCGTGTAGGTCTGCGTGAGCGGCAGGTTGGCCAGCGCCGAGGAGTCGCCGACATAGGTTGTGTAGGTCCCGGCGGTCTCGTCCCAGGCATTGCCGTTCCACCACCATTCCTTGCGCGGCGTGATGGAGAAGTGGACGGTCTGTGATTGTCCTGCCGCCAAGGTCACGCGCTCGAAGCCGGCCAGCTCGCGTGGCGGTTCGCCCGCGGCCGTGGGAAACCCGAGATAGAGCTGCGCCGCGTCGCTGCCGGCGACGGTGCCGTCATTGGTCACGGTGGCGGTCACCTGGATCGGTGTCACTCCGTCCACCGAGCTGCTCGAAAGGCTCAGGTTGCTGTAGCTGAAATGGGTGTAGGAGAGGCCGTATCCGAAGGGGAACAGCGGCTTGATCGCCTTTGCGTCATACCAGCGGTAGCCGACCAGCAGACCCTCGGAATATTGCGCGATGCCGTTCACCCCGGGGAACTGCGCCGATGTCGAGGCCGGAACGTCGGCCAGGCTGGCGGGGAAGGTGATCGGCAGATGTCCGCTCGGATTGGCGGCGCCATACAGCAGCGCGGCGAGCGCGGTGCCGTCGGTCTGCCCCGGATACCAGGTGTCGAGCACCGAGGAGACGCGGCCAAGCCAGGGCATGGTGATGGGCGCGCCGGCCTGGATCACCACCACCGTATGCGGGTTGACCGCGGCGACGGCCGAGATCAGCTCGTCCTGCGCCGAAGGCAGCGAGAGGCTTGGACGGTCGGTGGCCTCGCTCTCGGTGTCGTCGGCGACAACCACGACCGCTGCCTGGGCCGATTGCGCCACCTGCACCGCGGGCGCGATGTAGGCGGCCAGCTCCGAGGGCGTCGCCCAGGTGAGGCCGCCGCTCGCACCGGAAATCGCCAGCGTATAGGTCTGGCCCTGGGTGAGCGGGATCGCCGCGGAGTAGGTGGAGACCGGCGGCGTTCCGGGATTGTCGATGATGGTGGTGCCGTTGATGGACAGCAGCGTCGGCGTGTAGCAGCCGCAGGGATTGGTGATGCCGATGACGTAGGTGCCGGTCTCCGGCGCGGTCAGCGTCGCGGTATAGGTGCCGGCGAAGGGTGTGCCGCTATAGGGCGCGGACAGGTCGGCGGCGGGAATTGCCGCGAGCTGCGTATCGTTTGGCAGGCCTTGCGCGTAGGTGACGCTGCCGGTCGATGCGGCCTGGATGCCGGCGAGCGGGGTCACCACGGAGGATGCATCGACGTGCGCGCTGCCGCCGCCGCCGCTGGTCACCTGGGTCGAGGCGGCGGGGCCGATCACCGCGACATTGGCGCCGGCCGCGAGCGGCAGCAGCGCGCCCTGGTTCTGCAGCAGCACGGAGCCGGCTTCGGCGATCTCGGTGGAGAAGGCGACATGCGCGGGGGTTGTCGCCACCGCCGTCGTCGAGCCGGAGGGCGGCGCGTCGAAGAAGCCGAACCGGAACGCCTCGGCGACGATCGGCTCGACCATGGAGTTGAGCACCGCGCGCGGCACCGACTGGTTCATCACCGCGTCCATCAGCGGCACGCCGAAATAGGTGTTCTCGGGCTGCTCGCTGTCGGTGCCGGCGAGGGCCGCCGACGTATCGTGGATCGCCCCGTAATCCGACATGACGAGGCCCTGGAAGTTGTATTCGTTCCTCAGCACCCCGGTCAGCAACGAGCGGTTCTGGCAGCTATAGAACCCGTTGACCGACGAGTAGGCGCACATCAGCGAGGCGGCGCCGGCGTCGCGGATCGCGGTCTTGAAGGCAGGCTCGTAGATCTCGTGCAGCACACGGTCGCTCACGATCACGTCGTCGGCCTGGGTATTGCGGTTGGTCTCCTGGTTGTAGGCATCGAAATGTTTGACCTGAGCCATGACACGCTGGCCCTGGATGCCCTCGATCTCGCCCACGTCGAGCTGGCCGGTGAGAAACGGGTCTTCCGACAGGCTCTCGAAGGTGCGTCCCCAACGTGGATCGCGGTCGATGTTGACGGTAGGGCCGAGGTCGGCGGCGGACCCTTTGGCGTTCTGCTCGGCGCCGATGACGCTGCCGTACTGGAGCGCCAGCGAGCGCGAGAAGGTGGCGGCCATCGCCACGCTGGCGGGAAGCTGGGTCACGTCCATCAGGCCGTCGGCGACGCCTTCCGGGCCGTCCTCGAAGCCGAGCGGCGGCATGCAGAGCGAGGTGTTGCCGGCGATGTAGAACACGTAGGGTTCGCTGCTGCCGTTGCCCTCGACGATGTTGATCTCGTCGGCGAGGGTCATCTTCCGCATGAGCAGATTGACCCGCTTGGACAAGGACAGGGTCGGATTGAGCCAGGGGCAGTCGGCCGGATTGCCGACCGGAGCTTGCGCGAAGGCCGTGCCGAAGGGCGCCAGGCCGACAAGCAGAGCGGGAAGCGCCACGCCTTGCCAAAGCCGCGAACGGCGCAGCCGACCTGCCGGTGAGAACCGCGTCATTTTGTTTCCTCCCGTTATTTGTTCGTAATCTAACAGGAATATAGCCGACCTGGAAAAGCTTGATTTTTGTTCATGTAGTCACAGGTGAGTGACTTCGCCGACCTCTTCATGCAGACGCACGCGGCTGGTGACGGTGCCGGCGTCGAGGCAATAGAGCGCGTCCAGCAACTCCATTTGCAGCGAGCCGGGACCGTTGGCGCGGGCGGCAGCGATCTCGCCGGCGAGGCCGATCAGCGCCATGCCGTGCGCCGCCGCCGCGACCGGGTCGGGCTCGACGGCGAGGCAGGCGCCGATGATCGCCGTCGCGGTGCAGCCGAGCCCGGTCACGCGCGTCATCATCGGGTGGCCGTTGTCGATGGCGATGGTGCGGGCGCCCCCTACGACGTAGTCGGTGGCGCCACTTATGACGACCGCGCCGCCGGTCGCCGCCGCCAGCAGACGGGCGGCGTGCAGCGCCTCTCCAGAGTGCGCCAGGCTGTCGACGCCGCGGCCGGCAGCGCGCGCGGGCTGGTCGCTTGCAAGCTGGGCGAGAGCGATGATTTCCGAGGCGTTGCCGCGCACCACCTGCGGCTTGTGCGCGAGCAGCCCGACCGCGACCATCGAGCGATAGGCGATCGCGCCGACCGCCACCGGGTCGAGCACCCAGGGCGTGCCGGCGGCGCGCGCGGACGCCGCCGCGAGCCGCATGGCGTCGGCGCGGGGGGCGCTCATCGTGCCGAGATTGATGACCAAGGCCGAGGCCACGGCGGCAAAGGCTTCGACCTCTTCCGCCGCCTCGACCATCGCCGGCGAGGCGCCGATCGCCAGCAGCGCGTTGGCGGTGCTGTTGGTGACCACCAGATTGGTGATGTTGTGCACCAGCGGCGTGCGCGCGCGCAGCGCCGCGAGAGTGGCGGCGACGTCGTGCGCGGAAATGCCGGTCATGGCGGCAAGCCTGCGGCGGCGCGGCCGGCCTGGTCAAGCGGACGATCTGGCATGGCGGCTTAAAGCCTGTATCGTGCGGTCTCCT
Organism: uncultured Acetobacteraceae bacterium; assembly: GCA_964246745.1. Classification (GTDB taxonomy): domain Bacteria; phylum Pseudomonadota; class Alphaproteobacteria; order Acetobacterales; family Acetobacteraceae; genus Lichenicoccus. The sequence continues at coordinate 14,315 of CAXTRK010000009.1, read as the reverse complement.
CGCCGGCGTGAAGGTCGTGTCATGACAGATGAGCCGCGTTGGCTGGTTTGGGCGCGTGAGATCCAGGCGATCTCGCAGAGTGGCCTGGCCTTCAGCCCAAACCCATATGACCGTGAGCGCTATGAGGCGCTGCGTGCGCTGGCGGCCGGGATGATGGCGGAAGGCAGCGGCCAGGATGCGGCATCGCTGCTCGGGTTGTTCCAGTCGGAGCAGGGCTACGCCACGCCGAAAGTCGATGTGCGCGGCGCCGTGTTCGACGACGCGCATCGCCTGCTGCTGGTGCGGGAGACCGCGGATGGCGGCCGTTGGACGCTTCCCGGCGGCTGGGCCGATGTCAATCAGACCGCGTCCGAATGCGTGGCACGCGAAATCCGTGAGGAATCCGGTTACGAGGCGCGGGTGATCAAGCTGGCGCTGCTGCACGACCGCGGGCGCCAAGGACACCGTCCAGCGGGCCCGTTCTCGATCTACAAGCTGTTTTTCCTGTGCGCGCTGACCGGAGGGGCCGCGCGGGGCAGCCTGGAAACCAGCGAGGCGCGCTTTTTCGCGGAGCACGAACTTCCCGCCGATCTTTCCACCGGCCGCACCTTGCCGCACCAGATCGCTCGGCTGTTCGCGCATCACCGCGCAACGGATCTGCCGACGGAGTTCGATTGAACCGGACGCCCATCCTTTGACAAGCACCCGCGCTTTGACAAGCATCTCCCGATGACCTCGACCGAACAGCACGATTTCGTCGCCGCCCAGTATGGTCCGCGCGCCAAGGACTATGTCGGCAGTGCCACGCATAGCAGCGGCGCCGACCTTGACCAGCTTGAGGCGCTGCTCCGCGAGCGGCCGTGCGGGCGGGTGCTGGATCTGGGCTGCGGCGGCGGCCATGTCAGCTACCGCGCCGCGCCGTTCGCCGCTGAAGTGGTTGCCTGTGATCTCACTCCGGCCATGCTGTTGGCGGTGAACCACGAAGCGCGCGAACGTGGCCTCCTCAACATCCAGACGCGGCAGGCGGCGGCGGAAGCGCTGCCGTTCGACGACGCGGCCTTCGACGCCGTGCTGTGCCGTTTCTCGGCGCATCACTGGCAGGATCTCGAAGCCGGGCTGCGCGAGGCAAGGCGCGTGCTCCGGCCGCGTGGCATCGCCGTGTTCATCGACACGGTGTCGCCGGCGTCGGCCTTGCTCGACACCCATCTGCAGGCGATCGAGCTGCTGCGCGATGCCTCGCACGTTCGCAACTACAGCGTTGCCGAATGGGTCGCCGCGTTGTCGCGCAGCGGTCTGGCGGTCACCGGGCTCATTTGCCGCAGGCTCGCACTTGATTTCGCGAGCTGGACCGGCCGCACGCAAACGTGCGCGCCGCTCGTGCAGGCGATCCGCCAGGTGCAGGAAATGGCGCCCGCGTGCGTGCGGGACCATTTCGCGGTCGCGGCCGACGGCAGCTTTACCCTCGACACCATGACCATCATTGCCGCGTTTGTCTGACGCCTCTGGGAGTAGCCTCGCCATGCCTGACCTCACCCCGTTCAAGACCACCATCTGCGGTCTCGACGAGCTGCCCGGCCATCGCGCCCTGGGTGTTACGCACGTGTTGTCGATCCTTGACCCGGACTGGCCGGTGCCGGAGGCGTTCGGCACCTATGGCGCGCATCAGCGGCTGGAGTTGCGCTTCAACGACATCATCGAGGAGACGCCAGGCGAGATCGCGCCGCAGCCGGAGCATGTGCGCCGGCTGCTTGATTTCGGGCGGGGCCTGCTGGCGGAGCCCGACCCGCATCTGCTGGTGCACTGCCATGCCGGGGTGTCGCGCTCGTCGGCCGCGATGCTGCTGATGCTGGCGCAGGCGCAGCCGGATCGCGAGGCCAGCGCTCTGGCGGCGGAGCTGCTGCAAATCCGCTCCAAGGCCTGGCCGAACCTGCGCATGGTCGAGTTCGGCGACGCGCAACTCGGCCGCGGCGGCACCTTGATCGAGGCTGCGATCGGCCTCTACCGCGAACAGCTCGCGCGCCGTCCCGAACTTTCGGAATACATGGCCGAGGCAGGGCGCGCGCGCGAGGTGGCGCTGGCGGGAGGGAACGGTTCTGACAAGCCGGCGTAGTGGTCTCAGCCGGCGCGAAAAGGAATATCGCCATGAGCATGAACGTCAGTGAATTCGTCTGGCACAGACTGCGTGAATGGGGATTGACGCGAGTTTACGGGTATCCCGGGGATGGCGTCGGCGGCCTCGATATCGCGCTGCAAGAGGCGATCAACGACGGCTTCGACTACGTCCAGGTGCGGCATGAGGAAATGGCCGCGTTCATGGCTTCGGCGCACGCGAAGTTCACTGGTCAGGTGGGGCTCTGTTACGCCACCTCCGGACCGGGGGCGGTTCACCTGCTGAACGGCCTCTATGACGCCAAGCTCGACCATGTCGGCGTTGTCGCCATCGTCGGCCAGCAGGCGCGCACCGCGATCGGCGCGCACTATCAGCAGGAAGTCGACCTGCAGACCTTGTTCAAGGATGTCGCCTCCGAGTATGTGGCCACCGCGATGGTGCCGGGACAGGTCCGCCACCTGATCGACCGCGCGGTGCGTATCGCTCACGCCAAGCGCGCCGTGACCTGCGTGATCATCCCCAACGATTTGCAGGAACTCGCCTACGCAGACCCGCCGCTCAAGCACGGCACCACCCATACCGGCATCGGCTACGCCTTCGAGAGCAAGGTGCCGGAGGCGGCGGGCCTGCGTCAGGCGGCTGACGTGCTGAATGCCGGCGGCAAGGTGGCGATGCTGGTCGGCGCGGGCTGCATGTCGGCGGTCGACGAGGTCATGGAGGTCGCCGACCTGCTTGGCGCGGGTGTGGCCAAGGCGTTGCTCGGCAAGGCGGTGCTGCCCGACGATCTCGCTTACGTCACCGGCTCGCTCGGCCTGCTCGGCACCAAGCCGAGCTGGGACCTCATGCAGGAATGCGATACTTTTCTGATGGTGGGCTCGTCTTTTCCATACAGCGAGTTCCTGCCTAAGCCTGGCAGCGCGCGCGGCGTGCAGATCGACATCAACGGCGCCAATCTCAGCCTGCGCTATCCGATGGAGATCAACCTGATCGGCGACAGCGCCGCGACGTTGCGGGCGTTGGCGCCGCTGCTGACACGCAAGACGGATCGGTCGTGGCGGCACAAGATCGAGAAGGAAGTCACCGCCTGGTGGAAGACACTCGAGGAACGGGCGATGTCCTCGGCCAATCCGATCAATCCGCAGCGGGTGTTCTGGGAGCTGTCGCCACGTCTGCCTGACAACTGCATTCTGACGGCGGATTCCGGCTCAGCCGCCAACTGGTATGCGCGTGACCTGAAAATCCGGCGCGGAATGAAGGCGTCGCTCTCCGGCGGCCTCGCCTCGCTTGGCGCCGGCACGCCCTATGCCATGGCAGGCAAGATGGCGTTTCCGGAGCGCACGGTGATTGCCTGCATGGGCGACGGCGCGATGCAGATGAACGGCATCAATGTCATGATCACGATCGGCAAGTATTGGAAACAATGGTCGAACCCGAGCCTGATCGTGCTGGTGCTGAACAATCGCGACCTCAACCAGGTGACCTGGGAGGAGCGCGTGCAGTTGGGCGAAGGCAAGACGGAGTCCACCCAGTCCATCCCGGACTTTCCTTATGCGCGCTATGCCGAATTGATCGGGCTGAAGGGTATTCGCGTCGATGATCCGGAGAAGCTCGGCGCCGCCTGGGATGAGGCGCTGGCCGCGGACCGGCCGGTGATTTTCGAGGCACGCACGGATCCGAATGTGCCGCCGCTGCCGCCGCACATCACGGTGAAGGACGCGAAGAACTTCATGACGATGATTCCCCACGAGCCGGAACTCGCCAGCGTGCTCAAGAACAGCGCCAAGGAGATGTTGGCCGGCATTCTGCCCGGCAAGCACTGACATGCGTATGGATGCATTGCGGGCCAAGGGCCGGTTGATGTCCCGGCGGCCGATGCCCAGTCGGCCGGACGGCGCCGTGGCTGGAGTGATGACGGCACTTGGCGCCGCCACGCTGGGCGCCTTGGCGGCGTCGTCGCGCGGGCTGTCGCTGCGCGCTCCGCCCACGTCGCTGGCGGACATGACGCCGACGCTTGATGCTCCATCGGTCAACCGTCCGAGAAAGGTCAAGGCGGCACGTCGGCTCAATCGCGCCGCCGGCACCCTCGCGGGCTCGGTGCTGTTCGATAGCGCCATCGAGCATTATCGCGGCCAGTTCCACAACAAGGCGATGTTCACGCCGCTGGTGACGTCCACGCTCTCGCTCGCGGTCAGCGCTCATGGCACCTCCGATACGCGCGATCGCTCGCATAAGGCGCGTGACGCCATCTATGTGCTGACCGCGCTGACCGGGCTGGTTGGCACAGGGTTTCATCTTTACAACATCGGCAAGAAACCGGGCGGTTTCATCCTGCAAAATCTGTTCTATTCCGCGCCTCCCGGCGCGCCGGCGGCGTTGATGCTGTCCGGCCTGCTGGGTTTCCTCTCCGAACGCGTCAGAGACTCCACTCCGGACGCGCCCCCGACCATCCTGGGCCTGCCGGCGGGGCGTGTGGTGGGGGCGGTGACAGGAGCCGGAATCCTCGGCACCGTGGGCGAAGCTGGCCTCCTGCATTTCCGCGGCGAGTTCCACGACCCGTTCATGTATCTGCCGGTGACGATGCCGCCGGTCGCCGCCTTGCTCACCGCGGCCGCCTCGATGACGGCCGGCGAGCGCGCGCGGCCGTTCACCCGCTGGTGGCTGCGCGCGACGGCCGTGCTCGGTCTCGCGGGCACCGGGTTCCACGCGGCGGGCGTCGGCCGGAGCATGGGCGGCTGGCGCAACTGGCGGCAGAATCTGTTGGACGGGCCGCCGATCCCGGCGCCGCCTGCCTTCACCGGCCTGGCGCTGGCTGGTCTGGCGGCACTTGGCTTGCTCGAGGATGATGTCGATGGGTGATCGCTATCCCGGGTATGACGTGCTGGACAAGCGTCCTGGCCTGTCCTGGAACGACGAGACCCGTCGGGTGATTGATCAACGGCTCGCCGTGCCGCGGGAGCCACGTTTCTTTGACGCGCAGGAGTGGGCAACGCTGAGCGCGATCTGCCGCCGCATCATGCCGCAGCCGAACAATCGTCCGCCGGTGCCGCTCGCATCCTATGTCGATGAGAAGATGCATGCGGATGCGCGCGACGGCTACCGTCATGCGGAGCTGCCGGAACAGCGCATAGCCTGGAAGCGTGGGCTCGCCGGCCTGCGCAAGACTTCCGAGGCGCATCACGGCAAGCCATTCGAAGCGCTTGAGGGCGAGCAGCAGGATACGCTGCTGAAACAGTTGGAAGCAGGCAGCCTTGAAGCGGCGGCGTTCGAGGGTATGCCAGGCCAATCATTCTTCAAGAACCGGGTACTTCCCGACATCGTCAGTGCCTATTACGCACACCCCACCGCGTGGAGCGAAATCGGCTATGGTGGGCCGGCTAGCCCGCGCGGCTATGTCCGCCTGGGCCTTAATCGACGTGATCCTTGGGAAGCGGAAGAGGCCTCCGCGCAAGGCGAGAGCGCGGCGCGTCGGGAAAACCAACGTGTCCGTTGACATCTATGCCAAGCCGCGCGCCACCGGCGGCCGCGCGCCGGATGTGTTCAAGCCAGGCGCATGGGTCGCCATGCGGGAATATTCCGAGGACGATCTGGTCGATTTCGTGGTGATCGGCACCGGCGCCGGCGGCGGTCCGCTGATTGCCCGTCTTGCCGAGACCGGCTTTTCGGTCGTGGGCCTCGACGCGGGCGCCTATTTCCGCCCGCTCGAGGATTTCGCCTCGGACGAAACCGCACAATCAAAGCTGTTCTGGACCGACGAGCGGATTGTCGACGGCGCCAATCCGATCAAGATGGGCGGCAACAACAGCGGCAAGGCGGTTGGCGGCAGCACCGTGCACTTCGCCATGGTGTCGTTGCGTTTTCGCCCCGACTGGTTTCTCTCACGCTCGCGTCTTGGCTATGGCGCCGACTGGCCGCTCGACTGGCGCGAGATGTGGAACTACTACACGGCGGCGGAGCGGTCGCTCGCGATCTCCGGACCGGTAAGCTATCCGTGGGGTCCCAAGCGGCCGCGCTATCCATACCGCGCGCACGAGCTCAACGGCGCGGCCGAGGTTCTGGCGCGCGGCGCGGAGGCGCAGGGCTATCGCTGGACGCCGACGCCGCTTGCCACCGTCTCGGCGCCGCGCGGCAGCTCGCCACCGTGCGTCTATCGCGGCTTTTGTCGTGTCGGCTGCTCGACCAATGCCAAGCAGAGCCAGTTGGTGACGTTCATCCCGAGGGCGATCCAGGCCGGCGCCGAGATACGCGATCTGGCGATGGCCGGCAGGATCGAGGTCGACCGTGATGGACGCGCCAGCGGTGTGCACTATTTCCGTGACGGGCGTTGGCGCTTTCAAAAGGCGCGCCACGTGGTTGTTGCGGGTTACGCGATCGAAACCCCGAGACTTCTGCTGAATTCGGCGACGGACCGCTTTCCGGACGGGCTCGCCAACAGTTCCGGCCTGGTCGGGCGCTACCTGATGACGCAGTCCAATCAGGCGGTTTACGGCACCATGAAAGATGCCGTGCGCTGGAACAAGGGACCGCCGTCGCTTTCCATCACCGAGCACTGGAATTACGAGGACCGCAAGGATTTCTTCGGCGGCTACTGCTGGATGGCGCAGGGGCCGCTGCCGAGCGAGTGGTCCTCGGTGCTGACCAGTTCGCTCGACCTGTGGGGAGGCGCGCTGCGCGCGCACATGGAAGACTACAATCATCAGGTCGGTGTGAAGATGGTCGGCGAGATGCTGCCGTCGCTCGACAACCGTGTGACACTCGCCGACGAGACCGACCAGTACGGCCTGCGCGTGCCGCGCATCACCTATAGCTGGTCGGACAACGACAAGGCGCTGATCAATCACGCGATGGACCAGATGCAAACCAGCATGGAACTTGCCGGCGTGAAGGGCCTGTTCCGTCAGGAGAACGACACTAACCATCTCGCCGGCACCGCCCGTATGGGGTTTGCGCCCGAAACCAGCGTGGTCAATGCCGATTGCCGGAGCTGGGACGTGCCTAACCTGTTCGTCTGCGACGGCTCGGTGTTCCCCACCACCGGCGGCGTCAATCCGTCGCTGACCATCACGGCACTGGCGCTGCGCACCGCCGACCGCATCAAGGCTCTGGCCGACCGCGGCGAACTGTCGCGGCCGATTTTACCTTGAGGCCTGGCTCACCTTGACGAACGCACCTCGCGGACAAAGGCCGAGACGTCGGCTGCGAAATCCTCCGGCCTTTCAAGTGCGGCGAAGTGGCCGCCTTGATCGAATTCGGTGAAACGCCGCACGTCATAGGTTTTCTCGACCAGGCTGCGTGGCGGCTGCGGCTGGATTTCGCAAGCAAAGCTGGCAAATCCCGTCGGCGCCTCAATCCGGGTGCCGAGCGGAAGCTGGCGCATCGTCTCGCGCGCCGCCGCACGATAAATCCAGCTCGCACTCGTGAAGCTTCCGGGAGCAACATAGAACATCAGGTTGGTGATCAGCGTGTCGAGGCTGAACACCTCATCCAGTGACGCGTGCACCCGCAAATCCGACCAGGCGTGAAACTTGTCGATGATCCAGGCCGCCTGGCCCACCGGATTGTCCTGCATGGCGAGACCCAGCGTCTGCGGCCGGGTGCGGTTCGTATCGGCATAGGCGCGCCCGTCGCGCGCGAAGCCTTGGCAACGCTCCTCGAATGCGCGCTCCGCTTCGGTCGTGACGTCGTCTTGCACGCGAGAGCCGAGATAGTTGAGATGGATCGCCTCGCAGCCGCCGCCCTTGGCGCGCGAATGGTCGAGCCCGGCCATGGCGGCTACCATCGATCCCCAGTCGCCGCCCTGAGCGATGTATCTGGGATAGCCAAGCGCCTCGCGGAGCAGCCCGTCCCAGAGCGAGGCGATCCGGCGCGGTCCCATGGGCTGCTCGGGGCGTGCCGAAAACCCGAAGCCCGGCAGAGCGGGCACGACAACATCGACGCCGTCCGCCGCGTTGCCGCCAAAACGTTCCGGGTGAGCAAGGCGCTCGATCGTGCCGAGGAACTCGACAATCGAGCCGGGCCATCCGTGAGTCAGCACAAGGGCAGTGTCGTCCGGGCCGGAGCCGCGCTCGTGCAACAGGTGGATGCGCTGGCCGTCGAGTTCGGCGGTGAACTGCGCGAAGCGGTTGATGGCGGCCTCTTGCGCGCGCCAGTCGAATCCATCGACCCAGTGCTCGCACAGGCGGCGGAGGAACGCAGGGTCCGTGCCGGCAGCCCAGCGATCGCCGTGCTCGATCAGCTCGGGGAAAGCGCTCCAATCAAAGGCCAGAATGGCGTCGCGGATCGCGTCCAGTCGGGCCTGGGAAATGTCGATCCGAAACGGCGACAGCTTGGTCATGATGCCCTCGTTTTCTTCGCTAGCCGATTGCGTGAAGAGTTCCGGGTCCGGCAGAGCCCTGCACTTGCCGCCGTCAAGAGCTGGTACTAATTATCAACGCCCTCGAAAACGCCGCATCCTGCCGGCGGCTTCCGCGACGCTCAAGCCTTCTCCGAGAGGATCCTGCCATGCCAAATCTTGCTGCCGTCGGCGGCGCGCTGCGCTGAGCACCCGAACCCTGACAGGTATGGTCCATCCGGACGGGCTGCCGACGCCGCAGCGCTACTGGTCCATGCTGGCCATCGCGTTGGGCATCACTGTGGCGGTGCTGGATTCCGCGATCGCCAATATCGCGCTTCCCACCATCGCGCGAGAACTGCGCGCGGCGCCCGCGCAGGTGGTCTGGGTGATCAACGCCTACCAGTTGGCCATCGTCATCGCCTTGCTGCCGCTGGCCTCGCTCGGCGAGCGGATCGGCTACCGGCGTGTCTATCTGATGGGCTTGGCGGTGTTCACCGCGTCGTCGCTTGGTTGCGCGCTGTCGCACAGCCTGACCGCGCTGGTGATCTCTCGCGTGGCACAGGGCTTTGGCGCAGCGGGCATCATGGGCATCAACGGCGCACTCGTCCGGTTCACGTATCCGCGTGCCTCGCTTGGCCGCGGCATCGGCCTGAACGCGCTGGTCGTGTCGATTGCGGCCGCTCTCGGGCCGACCATCGCCTCGGCCATCCTGTCGGTCGGACCCTGGGAGTGGCTGTTCGCGGTCAACGTGCCGATCGGTATTGTGAACCTCGCGCTGGCGTCGCGCGCGCTGCCCTACTCCGATCTCTCCGCCAAGCGCTTCGACTGGGTCAGCGCCGGGCTGAACGCCCTGACGTTCGGCTTGTTCTTCATCGGCGCCGACCGCTTCACCCATGGCAGCGGCGGCAGCGCCGTCGCAGCGGCCGAGATCGCGGCCGCACTCGCGGCGGGAGCCGCCCTGATCCGTCGCGAGACGCGCAGGTCCCTGCCGCTGATCCCGATCGACCTGCTGAAAATTCCGATGTTCGCGCTGTCGGCGGCAACCTCGGTCTGCTCCTTTGCCGCCTCCATGCTCGCCTTCCTCGGCCTGCCCTTCTATTTCGAATCCGTGCTGCACCGCGACGCCGTGCAGACCGGATTGCTGATGACACCCTGGCCGATGGCGGTCGGATTGTCCGCGCCGCTGGCGGGCCGGCTTGCCGACCTTGTGCCCACGGCGATCCTGGGCAGCGCCGGTCTCGCCGCGCTGGCCGCGGGTCTGGCGTTGCTGGCCGCCATGCCGCAGCACCCCGCCACGCTGGACATCGTCTGGCGCATGGCGCTGTGCGGCGCGGGCTTCGGCTTCTTCCAGGCGCCGAACAACCGCGCCATGCTCGCCGCCGCGCCACGCGCACGCGCCGGCGCCGCAGGCGGGATGCTTGCCACCGCGCGCCTGACCGGGCTTACCCTCGGCGCCAGCCTCGGCGCCTTGATGTTCCGCATTGCGGCCCACGACTCCACAACCGTTGACCTGCTGGTCGGAGTGGGCTTCGCCCTTGTCGCGGCCTGCGTCAGCCTGATGCGGCTATCCCGGCCAAGGCAGGCCGGCCCGCTTCAGCCCTCCGGCAGATCAACCCAGTGACCTGACGCGATCGCATGCAGCACGCGTTCGATCGCCAGCCCCTCGGCGAAGCTCGTGGGCACAGCGCCGGCGCCCGCTAACGCGCAGGCGTTACTGCGCCTCCATGAAGGCCTGATGAGCGTCCTCTGTCGCGTCGTCCGCGGGGAACATGCACTCCATCCTCAGCTCCTGCGAAGCGACGGTTGTTGGCGCGCCGACGGTGGAGATGATGGAAAAGTAGTTCAGAAACGCGCCGTCCTTTTCGAAACTGAGCGGGATCATGGGCAGGTCCTCGCTGGCTGGCCGGTGCCTGTGGGCAGGCGGCGCGCCCGGATAGGCCATCAGCGCGTCCACGAGATCCTGAGTGCGACGGTCAAGCACGCGACCAACCGCCTCGCGGCGCACGCGGGCGAGAAGAGACTGGGAGACCCGCTCCCAGTCGCGGATGAAGGGCCGCATGCCGGCGGGATCGAACATCAGGTGCAAGATGTTGCGCGGCCCGGTGCGCGCGGCCATGTCGACAAAGCGGCCGAAGAAGCGCGTCGCGGCATCGTTGGCGTCCAAGACATTCCAGTAACGGTCCATCAGCACGGCCGGATAGGGCTCCTGCTGCTTCAGCATGCGGCCGACCGCAGCGGTGATGCGCTTCATCTGCGGCGCGTCCCATCCCTCATCGGGATAGAGCGGCGCGTAGCCTGCGGCGAGCAGCAACGCGTTGCGATCTCGCAACGGAATATCCAGCGCCTCGGCGATGTCCATCAGCTTGTCGCGTCCGGGCGCGGCACGCCCGCTCTCGATGAAGCTCAGATGACGCTGGGAGATTTCGGCCTCCAGCGACAGGCCGAGCTGGCTCTTGCCGCGGGCCGAGCGCCAGCCGCGCAGCAGATCGCCGAGCCCGTCCGCGCGTCCCGCCCCGCTTCGCACGTCCAGCATGTCGGCCTTCCCTCGCCCGGCCGCCGCCGATCGGCCGCCCACCCATGATACTACTCCGGCCAGTGCGCCGTCTCTATTACCTCCGGCGTAATTGAGACACCCACCATCGCCGTTATCTTCGTGCGCTGCCAACGCCGCTCGACATCAATGCAAGGAGCCGAGATGACCCAAACCACCTTCACCAAGACCGAGGCACCCGCCTGGCTGATGGCCTTCTGGGGCGAGATCGACAACAAGACCTGGGGCGAGGGCTTTGACTGCCTCGCCGAGGATGCGATCTGCAACCTCGGCGTGGCGGACTGGCATGGCCGCGACGCGATCCGCGATCGCCTGCGCCGCTTCATCGACACCGGTTTCACCGCGCACCACGAGGTGGTGGAGTATTGGGACGGCGGCCAGTTGAAGGTGTTCCGCGGCGTGGTGACCATGACGCCCGGCAATGGCGGCCCGGTGGTCCAACCCACCATGACCCACTTCTTCTACATGGATGAAACCGATCCCTCCAAGGTCAAGCGCTGGTATGGTGCGGTCGGGCCGGTAGCCTTTGGCTGATCCCGCCGGCGCAACATCCATTCCTTGGAGACCCAGATGACGCAACCGAAGCCCCTGCCCGTTTCACGACGCTCGGCGATGGCGGCGGGCGCGAGCATGGCCGCTACTGCCGGCCTCGCCGCGACCCCGTCCACCGCGTCCGCCAAAGGGCCGGCTATGCCGCCTGTGGTGTTCAGCGACAGACCCCGGCCGGGGCGACATGAGGGTCCGATCAGCTTCGGTTCTCTGATCTTCCCACGGCTGGATCAGATCGACTTCACCGGGCCGTTCGAGGTGTTCGCGCGCATCCCGGACGCGCACGTCCACATGGTGGCCAAGACACTGGAGCCGATCCCGGACGTCAAGGGGCTGTTGCTGACGCCGACGATGAAAATCGCCGAGGCGCCGCTCTTCGACGTGCTGCATGTCGCCGGCGGGCTCGGGCAGCAGGCGATGATGAACGACCCGGAAATCATCGGCCTGATCCGGCGTCATGCGCAGGCGGGACGGCTGGTGTTCTCCGTCTGCACCGGCGCGCTCCTCTGCGGGGCGGCCGGGCTGCTGAAGGGCCGGCAGGCGACGACGCATTGGGCCGCTCACGATCTCCTCAAGTTCTACGGCGCCACGCCCGTTGAAGCCCGGGTGGTAGTGGACGGGAACTATGTCAGCACCGCGGGCGTCACCGCCGGTCTGGACGGGGCCTTGCTGGTGGCCTCGCTGCTGCGTGGCGACACGATCGCCGAGGAGATCCAGCTCGACATCGAATATGCTCCCGAACCGCTCTTCCACAGCGGAACGCCGCAGGAAGCGAGCCGGGACGTCGTCGCCATGTTTTTCCGCAACTACGGAGCCAACAAGGCCTCCCGTGAAGCGGAGGCCCGGCGGTTCGCCGAGCGGCTGGGTGTAGCGGCGCCCCGGGGGTGAGCCGCTGGGGGCCGTAGGGTTCATTGCGATTGCCGGACACCAGCACACCCTTCAGGCGAGCACAGCTAGCAAGGGCATGCCTCCGGCAGGTCGACCCAGTGACCCTCGGCAATGGCATGCAGCACGCGCTCGATCGCCAGCCCCTCGGCGAAGCTGGTGGGCGCTTCACCCAGGCCCGCAATCGCGCGCAGGAATTGCGCCGCCTCGATGATCTTGAGGTCGTTGAAGCCGAGCCCGTGACCCGGCGCCGGACAGAAGCGGTCGTAGGGCGGATGCAGCGGCCCGGTCAGCACCGTGCGAAAGCCGCGTGTCGCGGCGGGCGTGGATGTGTCAAAGATGCGCAGCTCGTTCATTCGCTCCTGGTCGAACGCGATGGCGCCGCCGGTGCCGTGCAGTTCCAAGGCAATCCGGTTCTTGCGTCCCCAGGCGACACGGCTTGCGGACAGCGTGCCCGTCGCACCGCCGACGAGGCATATCAGCGCCTGCGCCATGTCCTCGTTTTCGACCGGCCGCTCGCCGCCATCCGGCGCCACGCGATGGCCGTGCAGCGTCGCGGTCTGTCCGCAGACACGGGTGATCGGCCCGGCGAGGCAACGCACGATGGCGACCAGGTGCGACATCAGGTCGCCCAGCACGCCGAGCCCGGCCTGGCTGCCGCTGTCGCGCCACGACCATGGCAGCATCGGGTCCGATGCATAGTCCTCGTCGATGATGCCGCGCACATGCACCAGCCGGCCGATGGCGCCCCCCGCGACGAGGCGGCCCGCGTGGTCGAGGGCCGGATTGCGCAGGTAGTTGTAGCCAAGCGCCGCGACCGCGCTCGATGCCGCCGCCGCCTCGGCCAGCCTCACGGCATCGGCCAGCGTCGAGGCCATCGGCTTCTCGCACCAGACATGCTTGCCGCGCGCGAGCGCCGCCAGCGCGATCGGCGCGTGCAGCGCGTTCGGCACCGTGATCGAGACGGCATCAACCGCGTCGTCCTCGATCGCCGCCCGCCAGTCGGTCGTGGCACGGCCAAAGCCGAATGCCGACGCCGCAGCCGCCGCCCGCTCGGCGTCACTATCGCAGACCACTTCAAGGCGGGGGATCGGCACGTCGGCGAACACCGTGCGCACCGAATGCCAGGCGCGGGCGTGGCATTGCCCCATGAAGCCGGTGCCGATCACGGCGACGCCCACGCTCATGCGCTTCAGCCCATCGTCGGCATGGCGAAGGCGCCCCCGCGTTGCCCGCCCTCCGGCCAGCGCTGGGTCACGGTCTTGAGCTTGGTGAAGAAGCGCATCCCTTCATGACCGTGCATGGCATGGTCGCCGAAGATCGGGTGCTTCCAGCCGCCGTAGCTGTGGAACGCCATCGGCACCGGGATCGGTATGTTCACGCCGACCATTCCGGCCTGTACCCCGTGCGCGAAGGCGCGCGCGGCCTCGCCGTCGCGCGTAAAGATCGCGGCCCCGCTGGCAGGTTCGAACACTTCCGCCCGCTTGTCCCCGACCCTCGATGTCAGGCGACTATCGATAAAATGTCGTACCAGGTTGTCCATGCCAGGCTCCCATTCCGTCTCTGTTCCACGGTTTGCCAAAGGCTGGAATACCCGTTCCGGCGGAGCCGCGCGGCGCCACGGACATTCGCGACTTCGCCTGTTGACAGCCTCTGTTTTGGAATATCTATTCCATTTACAGCGAGACTAAACCTGGGAAGCCCCCTTTGAAAAGATGCGGGATCGCACCCGTCAACGACACCGCCGATGCGCAACGGGAGAGCAGGGGAAACGCAATGACTGGCAGACGAAGGACGATGGCCGCGATGGCCGCGGGAGCGCTGCTCGCCGCCATGTCCGGCGCCGCCGGCGCGGCGCCCGCGCCGCACCCCGTCACCTTCGCGATGATCACCCACCCCCCCCCCGCCGC
>CAXTRK010000008.1:0-106386 GCA_964246745.1 uncultured Acetobacteraceae bacterium | reverse complement strand
ACCGGCGGCCTCGTGTACCCAAAACACGCGCGCTACCAGGCTGCGCCACGCCCCGCGACCAGGGCGGAAGCTATGGGCGGACGCGGTCCGTGGCAAGCTCTACAGAGCGGCGAGCGCCGCGCGCAGCCGGCCGTGATGCGCCTCCAGCAGGGCCTGTGCCGCTTGCGCGCTCATCCCGCGCGCCACCAGGATCGCGGGCTTGATCCGCATCTGGCAGACCCCAAGCGCGGCTTCGGCGGTGTGCGTCGGGCAGGCGGCGAGGTCGGCGACCATCGCCACGGCGCGCCTGCGCAGCTTCTCGTTGCGTGGCAGCATGTCGACCATGCGGCCGGCATGCACCCGGCCGAGGCCGGTCATGATCGCAGTCGAGAGCAGGTTCAGCGCCACCTTCTGCGCCGTTCCGGCCTTGAGGCGGGTGGAACCGGCGATCGGCTCGGCGCCGGTCTCGATCAGGACCGCATGCTCGGCGCGCTCAAGCAACGGCGCCGCTTGGCAGTTGGCGATGCCGATGCTGAGCGCGCCTGCCGCGCGCGCGCCGTCCAGGCAGGCAAGGGTGAAGGGCGTCGCACCGCTGGCGGCGAGGGCGATCACCACGTCGTCCGGGCCGATGCGGCAGGCGGTCAGGGCTTGGCGCGCGGCTTCGATGTCGTCTTCGGCGTTTTCGATGGCCTGGGTCAGGGCGTGGGCGCCGCCCGCGATCAGCAGCGCCAGCCGCGAAGGCGGCCAGTCGAAGGTTGGCTGCAGCTCGGCGCCGTCCTGGGCGCCTAACCGCCCTGACGAGCCGGCGCCGGCATAGACCAGGCGGCCGGCTGCTGTCCGCCGCAGCCGCTCGATGGCGGCCTGTGCCGCCGCGGCGATGGCGGCAAGCGCCGGGCGGATCGCCGCCAGCGCGTCGAGCTGGCTCTCGTAGAGGGCAGCGATCTGATCAGGCAGAGGCCAGGCGTCAAGTTCGGCGAAGCGTGGACTCGCGCGTTCGGTGGCACTCATCCGCCGTCGCCGCTGCCGCTGCGCGCTCGGGCGATCGGCGGGACGAACAGCGGCGCCGTGTCCCAGGGAAACAGGATCCAGGTTTCCTGGGAGACCTCGACCACGAAGCTGTCGGCGGCCGGCCGGCCAGCCGGCTTCGCGTACAGGCAGGCAAAATAGGCGCCCGGCAGGGTGCTGCGTACCAGGTTCGCGGTCACACCGGAATCGACCAGATCGTCGATGATAAGGAAGCCTTCGCCGTCTCCGGCCGCGGTCGGATATTTGACGATCCGCGGCGCGCCGGCCGCCTCCTCGTCGTAGGTGAGCACGGAGATCGTCTCGATCAGCCGGCAATCCAGTTCGCGCGCGATGATCGCGGCCGGGATCATCCCGCCGCGGCTGATCGCGACGATGCCGTGCCAGGGGCCAAGCGGCATCAGCATCTCAGCCAGAAGCCGGGCGTCGCGGTGCAACTGGTCCCAGGTGACGGTGGCGTAGGTCGTGGCCATTCAGAACAATCGTCCGCCGTCCGGCACCTTGTGGTCCGGGCGGATCAGCACCGGCTCGCCAGCGGCGTCGGGCATGCCCAGGGTCAGCACCTCGCTGATGAAGGTGCCGATCTGACGGGGCGGCAAGTTGACCACGGCACAGACCTGCCGGCCGATCAGCTTGTCCGTGGTGTAGTGGCGGGTCAGTTGCGCCGAAGAGGTCTTCATCCCGATGACCGGTCCAAAGTCGATCCACAGGCGGATCGCGGGCTTGCGCGCCTCGGGGAAGGGTTTGGCGTCAGCGATCGTGCCGACACGGATGTCGACGCGCTCCAGCTCGTCCAGTGCGATGCTGGCCGCAAGCGGCGCGGGTGCCTGATGGGTGCCGGTCATTGCGTCTTCTTGCCGGCTCCAGGCCGGTTTGCCAAGCGGCGCGCACGCGGCTCGGGCTTCGCTGGCTCCCGGAGTAGGACTCGAACCTACGACCGAGCGGTTAACAGCCGCTTGCTCTACCAACTGAGCTATCCGGGAACGGCGCGCGACCGTATAGCGATCTGCGCCCGGTCATGTAAAGCAGGTGGATGACACCACTCGGGCTGCCTCACGCCAGCGTGGGACGCCAATGCGAGTGCGGCAAAAAAAACACATCGGCTGCTCGTTGGTTTGGCTAAACCCTTCCTTGAGAGCGTAGGTTCGCTATATTCGGTGCCACACCAGGATTGTGGCCTCGACTATGGATTTTGCTCCCTGCGTTTCGATCGGTTGCGACGATGACGTCGCGTCCACCACGGTGCGCGCGCGCCCGCTCAGCACCCAGGAGGCCTATGATCTCCTGCATGGCATGGAGCAAGACGGCGCCAGCGGCAGCGAGGTTCTGGACCATGCTGTCCGCCACGCGCTACGCGGACGGATTGCGATGGTGTCCGCGTTTGGCGCGGAATCCGCCTTGTTGCTGGCGCTTGTCGCCGAGATCGACCCGTCGGTGCCGGTCGTCTTTCTCGAAACCGGCAAGCACTTTGCCGAGACGCTGGCCTACCGGGACACGCTCGCGGCACATCTCGGCCTGAGCGACATCCGCAACGTGACACCGGGCGCCAGCGCTCTCGAGCGGCACGACCCCAGCGGCGAGCTTTGGTATTATGATCAGGATGCCTGCTGCAATTTACGCAAGGTGGCGCCTTTGAAGCGCGCTTTGTCCGCTTTTGACGCGTGGATTTCCGGGCGTAAGCGGTTCCAGACCACGGCGCGCGCGTCATTGCCGGTGGTCGAGCGGGTCGGCGACCAGATCAAGCTGAACCCGTTGGCGGATTGGGACATGCGACGGATCGGCGCGGAACTGTCCCGCCGCGCGCTGCCGCAGCATCCGCTGGTCAAGCGCGGCTATCCGTCGATCGGGTGCGCGGTCTGCACGCGCGCTGTGGGCGCCGGCGAGGACAGCCGCGCCGGACGATGGGCCGGCTCGTCCAAGGTGGAATGCGGCATACACGATCCAAGCCAGTTGGTCTCCGCCGCCGCCTAGTGTCCTGTCCCTGAGATGCGTAAGCATGTCAGGGATGAGCAGGCCACTGACAACAAAGAGCGAGTGTCCCCGAAATTCAGCAAGGAATTGCTGAATCGGGACACTGGCGAGCCGCGATCACGTCTCCACAGACGCGCGCGAGTGCGCTAAGAGGGCGCTCTCCACGCGGGTGTGGTGGAATTGGTAGACGCGCCGGACTCAAAATCCGGTTCCGCAAGGAGTGTCGGTTCGACCCCGACCACCCGCACCAACGCTCTGGCCGGGCTTTGTAAAGCCCGAGCTTTCCAAGCGAAGTGATCCCGGTGTCATCGTCCGGCGTCGGCCTGGCCGCGACGCTGCTGGCGCAGCACATCCTCGATCCAGCCATTCAGGCGTGATGTCGAGGCTTCAGCTTCCTCGCGAGCCGGGTAGGCCGCGGGAAAACGCAGCGCCAGCCAACGCCAGGCGACCAGTCGGCGATGCTGCTTCTCGGCGCGCTCCAGCTCCTCGCGCGTGGCGCGCTCGGGCGGCGGCAGCGTGCCCACCGGCGGCGGCGGCACTGCCCTTCCGGCGGCGTGATCGGCCGCCCAAGCCGCCAGGCGGGGAATGCCGTGGTCGCGCTCGTCCACCGGGCACATCGCATAGGCCCAGCGCTCGGTGAGACCGAGCTCCCGAACACCCTCCAGCGCCGTCGCCACCGCGAAGGCCTGGCCCATGTCGGCGAGCCGGTAGTTCGGATCGTCACGGCGCAGCACCGCCCGCCTGATCCGCACCAGCACGCCGAACAGGCTGTCCGAACCGATCTCGGCCGCCACCGCGCGCACGATGTCGGCGTCCGGCTGCACCAGTGGACGCAACTCGGCCTGCCGCATCGCAGCGGGCGCCGCCAGCATGGCGCGTATGCTGGCGGGGCTGCCCGCACCGGCCAGCACCGCGACCACACCAGTCTCGTGCCTGCCGTGGCGTCCGGCGCGGCCGCCGATCTGCTTGACCTCCTGGGCGGTCAGCTCGCGGCTCTCGCTGCCGTCGAACTTGCGCAGGGAGGAAAACACGATCCGGCGTATGTTGAGGTTGAGCCCCATGCCGATCGCGTCGGTGGCGACCAGGATATCGGCGTCTCCGTCATTGAAGCGGGCCGCTTCGGCACGTCGCACCTCCGGGCTGAGCGCGCCGTACACCACCGCCACGCGTCGGCCGCGGGCAAGCAAGGCGGCGCGCAGGTCGAGCACGTCGCGACGCGAAAACGCGATCAGCGCGTCGCCGCGGCCGAGCGAGGCGAGCCGCACCGGCTCGCTGGCCGCGACCAGCGGACCCATCCGTTCAAGACTGATCTCGTCGAGCGGGTCGTCGCAGAGGGCGGCGATGCGCCGCACCATCGCCGTGCATTCAGGCGCCCCCAGCACGAAAACATGGCGCGCCGGCGCTCCCATGATCGCCGCGGTCCAGGCGGCGCCGCGATCAGGGTCATGGAGCATCTGCGCCTCGTCGACGATGGCGACGTCCATGGGAGCATGCATCGGGCACATCTCGACGGTGGCCGCCAGATGATGGCTGCCCGGAACCTCGATCCGCTCCTCTCCGGTCGAGAGCGCGCAGGGAACCCCGCGCGCCTCGATCGCCTCTCGGAACTCGTGCGCGAGCAGGCGCAGCGGCGCCAGCGCCAGGCCGCTTGGAGCATGCGCGAGGGTGTCGAGCGCGGTATGCGACTTGCCGCTGTTGGTGGGGCCGGTCACCAGCGTGATGCGTCGGTCGAGCGCGCGCGCCGTACGGAAATGGGCGGCGTAACGATCGAGTGCGGCCACGCGCGCGACGGCGGCGTTGCCGCTCCGTATGCGAGTTTGTATGCCGCTCTGGCGGTTGGAGCTCGTTGCTCGAAGACGGACCAGCGAAGCGGGATCGAACTGCCAATGCTCGACGCCATCGCGGATCAGCGTGCGCGCCACCGGCAGCCGGTTCTCGGCGACCATGCGCAGCGCCTCGGCGCGGTCGCAGCCGAGCAGCGCCGGCACCTGGCCGAATTCCACCAGGCTGGCTTCCCAGTCGCGCTGCCGTCGCAGCTCGTCTCGCCGCCCAGCACGCGCGGTCCGCTCGGTCAGCGCCTGCTCGCGTCCGCGCCGCTCGGCGTCGCGCCCTGCCGCCCGCACGAAGTCGACCGAGCGGCCGAACGAAGCGGCCAGGTCCCGCGCCAGCGCCGCCTCCTGGCCTGGCGACAGCATCCGGCCGGCGCCACCTGGGAGTTCGTCGCGGATCAGCGCCAGCGCCGCCTCGGCGGTCTCGGCGGTGCCGCGCAGCCGCGCCGCCAGAACCGGCTCAAGAGCGGCGAGCAGGGCGTCGTCATCCGGCTCGGGATCAATAATCGAAGCGGCTGCCGCCTCCGCGTCGCGTCGGAGCACCCAGATCCGGCCGGCGCGCTGCGCGCGATCGATCAGGCGGGACGCCCAGCCCTTGCGCCGCACCTCGCAGAGTGCCTGGCGCACGGTATCCGCGTCCGCAGGCAAGCGGCGCGCCACCAGACGCAGCAGTTGCGGCAGCTCGCTCCTGTCAATGGTGATGCCGGCGGCGTCGACCGCCTGCTGAGCCGGGGAAAAAGCGGCTGTCATCTATGTCCTCGGCGGCGATTTTCAGTAAGCGGGCGATTGCTCTACGGTCACGCGTGCAATTCCGGATCACCGCCCGCATGTCCAGCCCGCAGCCTTTAGCCAAGCAGCCTTTGGCCAAGCCGTCTTTGCTTCCGGCCAATCCGTGTTTCGCATCGGGACCGTGCGCCAAGCGGCCGGGCTGGTCGCTCGACGCGCTGTCCGGCGCCCTGCTGGGGCGCAGCCACCGCGCGCCGGCGGGACGCGCCCGGCTTGCCGAGATCATCGAGCGCTCGCGGGCGCTGCTCGGCATGCCGGCGGACTGGCGGCTCGGCATCGTGCCGGCGTCCGATACCGGCGCTGTCGAGATGGCGTTGTGGTCGCTGCTCGGAGCCCGCCCGGTCGACGTGCTCGCCTTTGAGAATTTCTCCGCGGCGTGGGCGTATGACATCACCAACGAGCTTGGTCTCGCCGACGCCCGTGTGCTGGAGGCGCCTTACGGGAAGCTGCCGAGATTGGACCAGGTCGACTGGTCGCGCGACGTGGTGTTCGCCTGGAACGGCACCACCTCCGGAGTCTGCCTGCCGGACGCCGCCGCAATCCCGCCCGCCCATGAGGGCCTGGCAATCTGCGACGCGACCTCGGCCGCCTTCGCCATGGAGCTGCCCTGGGACCGGCTCGATGTCGTCACCTGGTCCTGGCAGAAGGTGCTCGGCGGCGAGGCGGCGCACGGCATGCTTGCGCTCTCGCCGCGCGCGGCGGCGCGCCTGGAGGCGGCACCGCCGCCGCGGGCGCTGCCGAAGCTGTTTCGTCTGACCGCGCGTGGCCGGCTGATCGAGGGCATTTTCGACGGCGACACCATCAACACGCCGTCGATGCTCTGCGCCGAGGATGCGCTCGACGGTCTGCGCTGGGCCGAGCGGATCGGCGGGCTGCCCGTGCTGATCGCACGCAGCCGCGCCAATCTCGCCGCGGTGGCGCGCTGGGTGGCGGGCTCCGACTGGGCCACGTTCCTGGCCGAGGAGCCGCGCGCGCGGTCCAGCACCTCGATCTGCCTGCGCGTCACCGCCGCCTGGTTCGCGCAGCTCCCGGCCGACGTGCAGGCAAAGGCGGCAAAGCGCGTGACCGGCCTGCTGGAGCGCGAGGGCGTTGCCTACGACATCGCCAGCTATCGCGACGCGCCGCCTGGCCTGCGCATCTGGGGGGGCGCCACCGTCGAGACCAGCGATATCGAGGCGCTGCTGCCCTGGCTCGACTGGGCGATCCAGGAGACACGCAGCGAATTTGCAGCGAGCGACGCCGCGGCATGACCGACGATCCGCCCGCCAGCCCGGCCCTGCTGCCAGCGGGGCTGCGCGACCTGCTGCCGCCGGACGCGGAGACCGAGGCGCTTTCGCTCGAGGCGTTGATGGCGGTGTTCGCTGACCACGGCTATGAGCGGGTCAAGCCGCCGCTGCTCGAATTCGAGGACAGCCTGCTGTCCGGCTCGGGAGCGGCGGTCGCCGAGCAGACGTTCCGCCTGATGGACCCGGCGACGCACCGGATGATGGGGCTGCGTGCCGACATGACGCCGCAGGTGGCGCGTATCGCGGCGACGCGCCTCGCCGGCGCGCCACGGCCGCTGCGTCTCTCCTACGACGGGATGTGCGTGCAGACCCAGCCCGGCAGCGCGCTGGTCGCCGACCGGCAGATCGCCCAGGCCGGGATCGAGCTGATCGGCCCCGATTCGGCCGCCGCCGACGCGGAGGTCATCGCCTTGGGTGCCGCAGCGCTCGCCGCCGTCGGGCTCGCCCGTTTCAGCTTTGATCTCACGCTGCCGACGCTGGCGCCGACGTTGATCGAGGAGGCCGCCGCGCGCGCCCGCCCCCCCCCCCCCCGCGCGGGGGGGGGGGGGGGGGCCCCTCGACCGCAAGGACGCGGCCGGTGTCGCCCGACATGGCGGCCGGCTCGCGCGTACGCTCAACGAACTGCTGCTCGGCGCCGGGCCGGCGTCCAAGGCGCTTGGCGTGCTGCGGCGGGCGGCGCTGCCGCCGGCGTCACGCCTGCTGACCGAACGCCTGGCGCAGAGCGTCGACGCCATCACGAGAAGCGCGCCGGCGCTGCTTCTCACCATCGATCCGATCGAATTCCGCGGCTGGCGCTATCATACCGGCCTGTGCGTCACCGTGTACGCGCCAGGCCGGCACGAGGAGCTGGGACGCGGCGGCCGCTATATTTCGGGCGGCGACGAGCCGGCCTGCGGCCTGACCTTGCGTCCGGAGGCGATCCTGCGCGCGGCGCCGGCGCGGCCGAGACGCCCAAGGCTGTTCATTCCGCACGCCGACGATGCCGCCGCCGCCGCCGGCCCGCGCGCGCAAGGTTTTGCCACGGTCGCCGGCCTTGCCCCGGTCGAGGATCACGAGGCGGAGGCGATCCGTCTCGGCTGCACCCATTACCTCCGCCACGGCAGCCCGGTGCCGGTGAGTCCAAGGAGCTGAATATGTCCAACGTCACCGTCATCGGCGCGCAATGGGGCGACGAAGGCAAGGGCAAGATCGTCGACTGGCTGGCCAGCCGCGCCGATATCGTGGTGCGCTTCCAGGGCGGCCATAATGCCGGCCACACGCTGGTGGTCGGCAACCAGACCTACAAGCTGTCGCTGCTGCCGAGCGGATTGGTGCGCGGCAAGACCGGCATCATCGGCAATGGCGTGGTGATCGATCCGGAAGCGCTGCTGGCGGAGATCGACCGTGTTCGTGGCCAGGGCCTTGACGTCGGTCCGGACGCGTTGCGCATCGCCGAGAACGCGGCGCTGATCCTGCCGTTGCACGCGGCCATCGACCGTGCCCGCGAAAGCGCGCGCGGCGAGCGGCGCATCGGCACCACCGGGCGCGGCATCGGCCCCGCCTATGAGGACAAGGTCGCCCGGCGGGCCATCAGGGTCTGCGACCTGGCCGAACCATCGACACTCGACTGGAAGCTCGACGAGCTGTTGCTGCACCACAACGCGCTGCTGCGTGGGCTGGGAGCCGCCACCTTTGAGAAACCTGTGATGATGGACTGGCTGGCCGGCCTCGCTCCACGCATCCTGCCCTATGCAAGCCCGGTCTGGGAGCTGCTCGACGAGGCGCGCCGGGCTGGCCGGCGCATCCTGTTCGAGGGCGCGCAGGCGGTCATGCTCGACGTCGATCACGGCACCTATCCGTTCGTCACCAGCAGCAACACGGTCGCTGGCTATGCCGCCGTCGGCAGCGGCGTCGGCGCGGCCGCGGTGGGCTTCGTGCTCGGCATCGCCAAGGCCTATTCGACCAGGGTCGGCGCCGGCCCGTTCCCGACCGAACTGTCTGACGAGACCGGCCGGCTGCTCGGCAGCCGCGGCCATGAGTTCGGCACCGTCACCGGCCGGCCGCGACGCTGCGGCTGGTTCGATGCGATGCTGGTGCGTCGCGCGGTGCGGATCAGCGGCATCGCCGGTCTGGCGCTCACCAAGCTGGACGTGCTCGACGGTCTGCCCGAGATACGCCTCTGCACCGGCTACACGCTGGATGGCGCCCTGGTCCGCCAGTGGCCCGCCGCACCCGGCGCGCAGTCGCGTATCCAGCCGGTGTTCGAGACCATGCCTGGCTGGTCCGCCACCACACGTGGCGCGCGCTCCTGGGCGGAACTGCCGGCGCAGGCGGTGAAATATGTCCGCCGCATCGAGGAGCTGGTCGAGGCGCCGGTGACCCTGCTCTCCACCAGCCCGGAACGGGACGACACCATCCTGATGCGCGATCCGTTCGTCGATTGACAAGCCAGCACTGATCCGCACTCCGCAAGGGAGTCTTAACCTTTCGCGGGCATGCTCCGTCTCTGCGCCCGGATCGCTGGGCGGACGGATGCAAGCGAGGGGGCATGGCGGCGAGCAGGCAGGCGACTCCGCCACCGTCCGCGCAGATGGATGATCCGCTGATCGACGGCCGTTTCCGCATCCTGCCTGGATCAAGGCTGGAGACGCTCGGCGGTTACGACAGTGTCGCGGCTCAGGATCTCCGGTCGGGCGCTGAAGACATCGTGGCGTTGCGCGCGCACGCCGGCACACCGGTGCGGGCGCAGCTTCCAGGCTTCATGCAGGCGCGGCACGAGTCGCTGTTCAAGGTGCTGGCGCATGGCGCCGTGGGCGCATCCTTCTGGGTCGTCACTGGCGCGCCGCCCGGCCCGTCGCTCGCCTCGCTGGCTTCACCCTGGAGCGGCAACGCGCTGCTGACCCAGGTGCTGCGTCCCGCCGCATTGGCGCTGGACCAGCTTCAGATGAACGGGCTGACGCACCGGGCGATCCGCCCGGACAATGTGTTCGTGGCATCGGGCGGCCGTGGGGTGGTGCTGGGACCCTGCTGGATGGGTCCTCCCGCGTTCAGTCAGCCGGCGATGTTCGAGCCCGCGTATAGCGCGATCTGCGCGCCCGCGGCGCGTGGCGACGGCACCATCATGGACGATGTGTATGCGCTGGGCGTGCTGCTGCTGGCACTGCATACGCGCGCCGTTCCGCTGAGCGGGGTGTCGCCGCAAGACATCATCCAGCTCAAGCTCGAGCATGGCAGCTACGCGGCCCTGACCGGCCAGACCAGGCTGGCGCACAATTTTGAGGAAATCCTGCGCGCCATGCTGGCGGATGATCCGCTGGCGCGTCCGCAGCCTCACGCGCTGGCGAGGCTGGACGCCATCCATGCCAGCCGCGGCGCCCAGCGCGGCACGCGGCCGATGGGCCGGCCGATCAAGCTCGGCGAGCGGTTTGCCTCGAACCGGCGCATGCTGGCGCTGCTCTGCGCCGAGCAGCCGACCGAGGCGATGGTGCTGCTGCGTCAGGGGGCAATGGCGCAGTGGCTGAACCGCGGTCCTGAAGATGCGGCTCTGATCACCAGGCTTGAGGAACTGCGTCGGGACGATCTGTCCACAGGCGGGCACGCGTCGTCGTCGCCGTTGGGCGGTGATTTTGCCCTCACGGAACTGGTTGCCTTGCTTGATCCGCTGGCGCCGCTGTTCTGGCGCGGACGCTGGCTCTGGCCAGATGCGCTCGGCTCGATCCTGGCAGCGAGCCTGACCCAGCCGGCGTCTGCCACGCGGGACGCATCCGCGCTGCTGGACGACATGCTGAACCGTCGCGTCGCTTCGCGTTGGCAGCAATGGCGCTCGGGACGGCCCGAGCAGGGCGGACCAAAGCTGCCGGCGCGTCTGTTGCGCATGGCGGGTGTTGGCGACACCCAGCGGTTCATGGCGCGCATCGCCTACGCGCTCAACCCGTATCTCGCCTGCGCATCGCCAAACTTCGCCGGCGAGCTGATCGTGACCATGAGCGCCTTGATGGCCGCGCTCGAAAGCGCCGCTGCTGAAATCGACGTGCAGTGTCTCGCCTACCTCGATGCACGGCTTGAAGAGGCCGAGGGCGAGCCAGCAACCGGCTCCTTGCCCGGCGCTGAGGCGATGCGTGAGCTGTGGATGCTGGCGCGTTGCCAAAGGCTGGTCGCGTGCGGTCCGCGGCCACGGATTGCGGCCAGCCTGCTGCCGCGTCTCGAGACGCTGCTGGACGATTGGCCCGGGGTAAGCCGCAGGCGGCGTCGGCTCGCGGATCTGCGCGCGCTGGCCGGGCAGGGCGATCTCGCCGCGATGCTGGTTCTGCTGAGCGATGGCCGGCAGCGTCGTGAGGATGAGGCGGCGAGGGAGCGTGCCGCCGCCGAGGTGGATACCATCCATGCCGTGCTCGAAGAGCAGACGCGAACGATGCCGCAGAGTCTCGAGCGCAGTCTTGATGCGGCGCGTGACACCGCATCCGCCGCGGGCATGCTGTGCATCATGGCGGCTCTGTTCCTTGAACTGCTCAGCCGATGAGGCGATCGTCCGGCGTGAGCGAAGGTGCGCCGTCGCGAGCCGGCTGGAAATGGTGGCACGGCATGGCCGCCGGCATGCTGCTGATGCTGTCGCCAGGCACGGCGCTGATTGTCGCGGTGCTGGCCGCGCCCTGCCTATTCATGCTGGTCGCCGACACCTCGCCCGGCCGCGCCGTGACCCGGACCGTGCTCCTGTTCTCGCTTGCGGGCGCCATCGAGCCATTCCGTGCGCTGGTGACCGGCGGCCACGACATGCAGGCGGCCATGCAGATCCTGACGCGGCCCGGCACGGTGCCGTTGGTTTGGCTCCTGGCCGCATGCGGCTGGTTGATCAATGAAGGATGCTGTCTGAGTGCCGCCTTCATCACTGAAAGGCGGTTAGCCGCGCGGCGCCGAGCCCTGGAATTATTGCTGCGCGAGACATGCGCAGAATGGCAGCTCCCGGAGCAACCGGTGCAGCCGAGCTAATCCACGGGATTTATTTACTCCAGAACGCGCAAGGCTGCGTCCCGCTTGCCGAAATCCCCGCTTGTCGAATCCAGGTAATATTAACGCCCGGATCGCAGGGTTCGGCGGCTTGCCCGAAAAGAGAGGGTTGCGCGGGCAACTTACTGAGCTATGCTCCGTATAAGTTCATGCGTTCCACCCGTAGAGGACATAATCTTTTTCTCGCCGTCTCGCGAAACGTGCGCGGATTGCGGTGAAGACGTGTGTTGTCGTCATCGGATTTCAGACGTCAAACAAATTGCTGAAATCACGCTGTGGATATTCCACACGTGATGAATTGATCAGACGTTCAGCGGGCAATGCATAATCGCATCGTCCATGAAGCGCTGTGTGCGTTCTGACGGTTCAGGTTCGGGCTGCATCACGTCTCGCAACACGCGTGTGTGGATTCCGGACTCATGATTACTGAATGAATTCGTCGTATGACTGAAGAGAAGTTGGAAAAGAGCATGGCAAAGATCGTGGTTGTGACTGGGGCGGGCGCTGGCGTCGGCCGAGCGACGGTCGAGGAGTTTGCCCGGCAGGGCTACGATGTGGCGTTGCTCGCGCGCGATGGCACGCGTCTCGAGCAGGCCGCGGAAATGCTGCGCGGCCACGGCGTGCGTGCGCTGCCGATTCCCACCGATGTCGCCGACATGGACGCTGTCGAGGCCGCCGCCGACAGGGTCGAGGCGGAACTCGGCCCGATCGATGTCTGGGTCAATGTCGCCATGGCGACGGTGTTTGCTCCGGTCAGCAAGCTCACCGCCGCGGAGTTCGAGCGTGGCACGCGCGTCACCTATCTCGGCCAGGTGCACGGCACCATGGCGGCGCTCAAGCGCATGCGCGAGCGCAACCGCGGCACCATCGTCAATGTCGGCTCGGCGCTGGGCTACCGTTCGGTGCCGCTGCAATCGATCTATTGCGGCGCCAAGTTCGCCATACGCGGCTTCACCGATTCATTGCGATCAGAGATCATCCACGACAAGCTCGACGTGCATCTCACCATGGTCGACCTTCCGGCGGTGAACACGCCGCAGTTCGACTGGGCGATGAACAAGATGGGCAAGCGGGCCAAGCCGGTGGCGCCGATCTATCAGCCCGAGGTGCCGGCGCGCGCGATCTTCTTCGCGGCGACGCATCGCCGCCGGCAGATCTGGGTCGGTTATCCGACGGTGCAGGCGATCCTCGCCAACCGGATCGCGCCCGGCCTGATCGACAAGTATCTGGCCACCGCCGGCTACTCCGGGCAGCTCAGCGACGAGGAGCTGAGTCCGAACGCGCCCGCCAATCTGTATGAGGCTGTGCCCGGCAACTACGCGGCGCATGGCCGTTTCGACATGCGCTCGAGGAGCGGGAGCTGGGAGATGTTCACCGACCGTCATCGCGCGGCGTTCTGGACTGCCGCGGGCATCGGCGCCGTCGCGATCGTCCATCAGATCGCCAAGCGGATCGGCGTCTAGGAACCATCGATACCAGGATCATCGCTCATGGACATCACCGCGTTTGTGCTGTCGCGCGTCCAGTTCGGCTTCACCATGGCGTTCCACATCATCTTTCCGGCCTTTACGATCGGACTGGGGGCATGGCTCGCTTTCCTCGAAGTCTGCAGCTTCTTTACCAAGCAACCGATCTACCGAAAGCTGTTCGATTTCTGGCTGCGCGTGTTCGGCATCGCCTTCGGCATGGGCGTGGTGTCCGGAATCGTCATGGAGTTCCAGTTTGGCACCAACTGGAGCGAACTGGCGCGTCGTGCCGGCTCCGTGCAGGGCGATCTTCTCGCCTATGAGAGCTTCAGCGCCTTCGCGCTGGAAGCCGCGTTCTTCGGCGTGCTGCTGTACGGCCGCAAACGCGTGCCGCCGGTGCTGTATCTGCTGTCGTGCCTGATGGTGGCGCTCGGCACCAATCTCTCCTCGTTCTGGATCCTGGCGAACAATAGCTGGATGCAGCATCCGGTCTCCTTCAGGATGGCAGCCCACGGCGTTTTCGTGCCGATCTCCTGGACGGCGATCCTGTTCAACCGTGTGGCGGTCATCCGCTTCCTGCACATGGTGCTTGCCGCCTACGTCACCACGTCGTTCTGCATCGCGGCGACCGGCGCGTGGTACACGCTGCGTCGCAGCTATGCGTTCGAGGCCCGCACCATGCTGTCGATGGGCCTGCGCCTGGCGGCGATCCTGGTGCCGTGCCAACTGTTCATGGGCCATCTCGTCGGCGGCTATGTGTCGAAGGACCAGCCGGGCAAGATTTCCGCGCTCGAGGGGCGCTGGCACTCCGAAAAGCCCGCCTCGGAGGTGCTGATCGGATGGCCTGATCCGGCGCTGCAGCGCAATCTATTCCAGCTCGCCCTTCCCGCTCCGGTCGGCAGCCTGATCGACTCCGAGAGCTTCACCGCGCGCGAGGTCGGCATCACCGACATTCCCAAGGCCGACCGGCCGCCCGTGCTGGTGGTGTTCTTTACGTTCCGGATCATGGTGGGGCTCGGCCTGCTGATGCTGGCGCTCGCCTGGATCGGCACCTTGCTCGGTTTGTTCGGGCGCCTGGAGCGGGCGCGCTGGCTGCTCTGGCCGATCTTCCTGAGCTTCCCGGCCGGCTTCATCTCCACGCTGTGCGGCTGGTTCACGGCGGAAGTCGGACGCCAACCCTGGGTGGTGTATGGACAGTTGCGCACCGCGGACGCGCTGACGCCGCAGCTCACGGCAGGAGCGGTGGCGTTCACCCTGATCATGTTCGCGACGGTGTACGCGCTGATCTTTGCGGCCGGGACGTACTACATATACGGCATTCTGCGAGACGGCCCTGACGCCATCAAGCCGGTGAGCGGAACCAATGCCAAGCGGCCGCTGGCGGTCGGGGGCGAAAGCCCGCACGCAGCTCCAACGGCTGCGGAGTAGCGCGCGATGGCAATGTTCTGGGCGGCAGCGCTGGGTCTTTGCCTGGCGTTTTATGTCGTGCTCGACGGGTTCGATCTGGGCGTGGGCATCCTGTTCGGGCTGGCGCCCAGCGAGAAGTGCCGCCGTCGCATGATGGATGCCGTCTCGCCGGTCTGGGACGGCAACGAGACCTGGCTCGTGCTGTCGGCGGCGACCCTGTACGCGGCGTTCCCGGAAGTTTACGCGATCCTGGTGAGCGCCTTCTATCTGCCGGTCATCGTCATGCTTGGCGGACTGATCCTGCGCGGCGTCGCCTTCGAGTTCCGCAGCAAGTCGGCACGCTTCCAGCCGGTGTGGACATTGAGCTTCTTTGTGGGATCGGTGGTCGCCGCCTTTGCCCAGGGCTGCACGATCGGCGCCTTCGTCCAGGAACTGCCCGTCCATGACGGCCGCTTTGTGGGCTCGGTGTTCAGTTGGCTGTCGCCGTTCGCGGTGCTCTGCGGCGTGGGCCTGGTGTTCGGCTACGCCATGCTCGGCGCCTCCTGGCTGGTGCATAAGACAGATACCGAGTCCCGCAGCTTCGGCTACGCCATGCTGCCCATCGTGATGGGCGGGCTGATGCTGTTCCTGATCGTGGCGGGCGCCAGCGCGTTCGCGATGGATCTGCGCATCACTCATCGCTGGACGCAGCGGCCGGAGCTGTTCGTCTTCCCGGCAGTCGGCGCTGTGGCGCTTCTGACGATGCTGCTTGCCGTGCTGCGCAAGTTCGACCGTGTGCTCTACCCGGCCGGGGTGGTCATGTTCATCGCCGCCTTCCTGACCATGGTGCTGTCGGTGCTGCCGTACATGATCCCGTTTTCAGTGACGATTGCCGCCGCCGCGGCGCCGCAGCAAAGCCTGGAGTTCCTGTTCTGGGGCGCCGGCATCGTCATCCTGCCGATCACCGTCGCCTATACCGGCGCGGTCTATTTCATCTTCCGCGGCAAGGTGTCGCCCTCTTCCTGAGCGCGCAAATCGTTTCACAGAGTGTTTTGGAGCGCACGAGATGAGCCTTCCGATTGAGGACTACGCGGTGATCGGCGACGGCGAGACCGCAGCCCTGGTCAGCCGACATGGGTCGGTGGACTGGCTGTGCTGGCCACGCTTCGATGACGATGCCTGCTTCGCCGCCCTGCTCGGCACCGTCGAGAATGGGCATTGGTCGATCGCGCCGACAGGCGACGTCACCGCCAACCGGCGCCGCTACCGGGAAGACACGCTGATCGTCGAGACCGAGTTCGAGACCGGTGGCGGCACGGTGCGCCTGATCGACTTCATGCCGATGCATGACGGACCAGCCTCTTCGCTGGTGCGGATCGTCGAAGGGGTCAGCGGCACCGTCGCCATGCGGTTCGAGATGCGGATGCGTTTCGATTACGGGGCGCTGCCACCCTGGTCCGAACCGGCCGGGCGCGGCTTCGTCGCCAAGCTCGGGCCCGATCTGCTGGTGCTGCACACGCCGATCCAGGTCACGACGCACGCCCATTGCGCCGCCGCCGATTTCGAGATCCGAGCGGGCCAACGCCACGCCTTCGTGCTGCGCTATGGACCCTCGCACGATCCGGTGCCGGGCGCGATCGATGTCGACCAGGCGCTCGCCGACAGCCAGTCCCGATGCCGTGAGTGGATCAGCCAGTTCGACGCCTCGAAGACCCGCTGGCCGGATGTCGTCAAGCGCTCCTTGATCACGCTGCGGGCGCTGATCCATCAACCGAGCGGCGGCCTGGTCGCGGCGCCCACCACATCGCTGCCGGAGGCGCCCGGCGGTGACATGAACTGGGACTATCGCTATTCCTGGCTGCGGGACGCGACGTTTACCATCGGCGCCTTCCTCAATGCCGGCTTCACCCACCAAGCGACACGGTGGCGCGACTGGCTGATCCGCGCCATCGCCGGCTCGCCAGAGCGGATGCGCATCATGTATCGTGTCGACGGCTCGCGGCACCTCAGCGAGTGGACCGTCGATACGCTGCCCGGCTGGCGCTATGCGAAGCCGGTGCGTATCGGCAACGCCGCCTCGACCCAGCACCAGATCGACGTGTACGGCGAGGTGCTCGACTGTCTGCATCTCGCCCGCGTCGGCGGCATTGACGGCAACCCGCAGGAACGCGCCGCGATCCTGGACATCGTCGATCACCTGGAACAGGTGTGGGACACGGCGGGATCGGGTGTGTGGGAGTCGCGCGGAGAGCCGCGGCACTACACCTATTCCGGGGCGATGGCCTGGGTCGGCATGGACCGCGTCGTCAAGCTGCTGGAGCAGGAGCGGGACGGCGGCAACGAGGAGACCATCAAGCGTCTCACGGCCACACGGCAGACCATCCATGAAACAGTGTGCCGCGACGGTTGGAACAGCGCGCTTGGCAGCTTCGTGCAGCATTATGGCGGCCAGGCGCTCGATGCGAGCGTGCTGCTGCTGCCGCTTGTCGGCTTCCTGCCGCCCGACGATCCGAGGATCGTCGCCACGGTCGAGACGATCCAGCGGGAATTGTCGGAGGGCGGCCTGATCCGCCGCACCAAGGAGAAAGCCAGCGGTCCCAACGAGGGCGCGTTTCTCGCCTGTTCCTGCTGGATGGCCGATTGCCTCAGCATGATGGGCAGGGACGAGGAAGCGCGCGCCCAGTTCGAGCGCGTGCTTGCCGTCTGCAACGACGTGAACTTGTTTTCCGAGGAATACAACGTTCCGGGCAAGCACATGGCCGGGAACTTTCCGCAGGCGCTGACGCATCTTGCTGTCATCAACACCGCACTTGGGCTCTCCGGTCCGGTGCTGCATCGCGGCGGCGGCTGACACGCGCGCAAGGACCAGAAAGCGAGGCACTCCATGGCGTCGGCAGACCATTACGACATCATCATTGTGGGCAGCGGGCCTGGCGGCGGCTCGGTCGCGCATCGGCTGGCGCCTACCGGCAAGCGCATTCTGATGATCGAGCGCGGCGACTATCTGCCGCGCTCGCGTGCCAACTGGGACGCGAAGACCGTATTCGTGGACGGCGCCTATCAGGCGCCGGACACCTGGTATGGAGATAGCGGCAAGAGCTTCCATCCTGGATTGCACTACTATGTTGGCGGCAACTCGAAGGTGTACGGCTCCGCCTTGTTCCGGCTGCGGGAGCAGGATTTCGGCGAGTTGCGGCACAAGGACGGGATTTCGCCGGCCTGGCCGCTCGGCTACGACGTGTTCGAGCCATACTACTGTCAGGCCGAGGAACTGTTTCACGTGCATGGCCAGCGCGGCGAGGATCCGAACGAGCCCTGGTCGAGCAAGCCTTACGCCTACCCGCCGGTGTCGCACGAGCCGCGTATCCAGGAGCTGAACGACAGCCTCAAGGGCGAGGGGCTGAACCCGTTTCATCTGCCGCTCGGCATCCTGCTTGACGAGAAGGACGGCAAGCCGACGCCGACCAGTCCGTGCATACGCTGCGACGCCTTCGACGGCTTTCCCTGCGCGATCAACGCAAAGGCGGATGCGCAGGTGATCTGTGTCGACCCGACGCTGGCGGCGCAC
Source organism: uncultured Acetobacteraceae bacterium (assembly GCA_964246745.1). Lineage (GTDB taxonomy): Bacteria > Pseudomonadota > Alphaproteobacteria > Acetobacterales > Acetobacteraceae > Lichenicoccus. Next base: position 88,109 of record CAXTRK010000008.1, on the reverse strand, counting down.
CCGAACTTCACGCTGCTGACCAACGCCTATGTGGAGCGGCTGCAAACCGACGGCGCGGGCGGCGCCGTCACCGGCGTGCACGTGCGGCGCGGCGGACAGCACGAAGTCTATTCCGCGGATATCGTCGTCGTCGCCTGCGGCGCGCTCAGCTCGGCGCTGTTGCTGTTGCGTTCGGCCTCTGACGCGCACCCGACCGGACTTGCCAACGGCTCGAGCCAGGTCGGCCGCAACTATATGCGGCACAATATGAGCGTGCTGATGGCGCTGCTGAAGGAGCCGAACCATACGGTGTTCCAGAAGACGCTCGCGGTCAGCGACTTCTATTTCGGGTCGCCCGACTTCGAGTATCCGATGGGATTGATCCAGATGTGCGCCACCTCGCACGGCGAGCAGATCAGGGGCGAGGCGCCGCTGCCGGGGCTCATGTCGTTAGTGCCGGAGATGCCGTTCGACAAGATGGCCGAGTACTCAATGGATTTCTGGCTGCAGAGCGAGGATCTGCCGCGGCCGGACAACCGCATCTTCTATGACGGCGACAAGGTCGTGCTCTCCATCCAGGAGGGCAACGAGGACGCGGCGCACCACCTCAAGCACAAGCTCGAAAGCCTGATGGAGCCGATCGGGGCACGGCCGAAGCTGCTCGAGCGCAGGCTCTATCTCGGCAAGAACATTCCGATCAACGGCACCGCGCATCAGTCCGGCACCTGCCGTTTTGGCAACGATCCGGCGTCCTCGGTGCTCAATCTCGACTGCCGCGCCCACGAGGTGGATAATCTCTACATCACCGACGCGAGCTTTTTTCCGTCGATCGGCGCGGTCAATCCGACGCTGACCATCATCGCCAACGCCTTGCGCGTCGCCGATCATCTCAAAACCCGATTGAACGCTTGAGCCAGGAGAAAGCGTCATGCTGACACGTGTTGCGGTGTTCGAAGGAGTGATCGCGTCCGGTGGAGAGGATGCGTTCTTTGCCAACGTGCGCGAGCGGCTTGAGCCGATCTGGCGGATGTTTCCCCATGTCCAGGATGTGCGCGTGCTGCGCACCAGGCAAGCCGATCCGGGCGCCATCCCGATCGTCATGGTCCTGGAGATGGATTTCGCCGATCTCGACGCGATCCATGCCTCGCTTGCTTCTGACGTGAAGAACAAGGCGCACGAAGCCACGCTCGAGGTGCTGAAGCCGTTCGAGGGACGCTTCTTCCACTTCATCTCTGAAAGCCGCTCGCTCGGCGCCGGCTAGGCCGCTTCCAGATGGCAGAACGTCCGCTCTCGATCGATATCCGCCACCCGCTGCTGCTCAAGGCGAACGACCTCGTGCTGCTGACGCGCGAGGATGGCGACATACCGAACGACATTCCAGGTTTCGGGTTGTTCTATCGGGACACGTGCTACCTCGAAGCCTATGCGCTGCGACTGAACGCCACCAGGCCGATGCTGCTGATGGCGTCCGATGGCGAGGGCATGGCGGCCCAGATCGAGCTGACCAACAGCAAGCTGATGACCACCGACGGGGAGGAAATCCCCGACCACAAGCTGAACCTGCGGCGGACCCTGCTCGTGCTTGATGAGGGTCCGGTGTTTATCGATACGATCGACGTGCACAATTACTGTGAACACGCGGTTGTGCTGCCGATATCGCTCGAGTTCCGTACCGTGTTCGAAAGCATGTTCGTGCTGCGCGGCACGCCGAGGGGAAAACGCGGGAAGCTGCATGCTCCGTTTTGGGACGAGGACGTGCTGCGGTTCTGCTACGAAGGCGCGGACCGGGTTCGGCGCAGCCTGCTCGTGGATTTCTCGCTGCATGCGGTGATCGCGCCGCGCACGACGGAACAGACCGTTGCCCATTTCGAGCTGTCGCTCGCCTCGCGCGCCAGCCAGACGCTTGTGGTCACCTGCCGGGTGGATGAGCGTCCGGTGCCGGAGCCGCCGCCGGCTCTGTCGCGTGCTCCGCGTAGCCCTGCCGCGATGCGCGACGCCAAGAAGAAGGCGGCCGGACACCTGCTCGCGGGCTATGCGCGCCTGGAGACGCCGAGCAAGGGCTTCGCCGAGCTGCTGGGGCGCGCGCTCTCTGATCTCGCCTTGCTGGAAGTGAGGCGTGGCGCGCACCGCTTTACCGCGGCCGGGATGCCGTGGTTCGTGGGACTGTTCGGCCGGGACAGCCTGTTGCCGACGATCCAGTGCCTTGCCTTCAACCCCGATCTCGGCGCCCACACGTCGCGGGCGCTGGCGGCTTGGCAAGGCCGCAAGGACGATGCGAAGACCCGCGAGCAGCCAGGCAAGATCCTGCATGAGCTGCGCGTGGGCGAGCTCTCGAACCTGCACGAAGTCCCGCAGACACCGAGCTATGCGTCGGTCGACTCGACGCTGCTGTTTCTCATCGCCATTGCCCGCCACGTGGAGTGGACTGGCGACCTGGCGTTGTTCCTCGAGCTGCGCGCCAGCATCGACGCGGCCATGGGCTGGCTCGACCGCAAGCTGGAAGCGGGCGGCGGCTACGTCACCTATGAAGGCCTGGCCGAGGGCAGCCAGCCGGTGAACCAGAGCTGGCGGGACTCCGGAACCGGCGTGCTGCGCGCGGACGGCAGCTATCCGGCGCCGCCATTGGCGCTGGTCGAGGTGCAGGGCTATGCCTATCAGGCGCTGAGCCTGGTGTCCGGGCTGCTGCTGCGGACCGGTGAGACCGCGCGCGCGGAGCGGTTGCAGGCGAAGGCGGACGCGCTCAAGGCGCGCTTCCTGGCTGACTTCTGGATGGCCTCGGAGGGGTGCTACTGCCTGGCGCTGGAGCAGGGCGGCCGGCAGGTGACCTCAGTGGCGTCCAACGCGGCACAGGTGCTCTGGACCGGCATTGCCAGCCCCGACCACGCCACCCGGATTGCGTCGCGCATGATGCGGCCGGACATGTTTTCGGGTTGGGGCGTGCGCACGCTGTCGGCCGATCACGCCGCGTTCGATCCGCTTGCCTATCAGCAGGGCAGCGTCTGGTCGTTCGACAATTCGCTGATCGTCTCCGGATTGCGGCGCTACGGGGAGGACAAGGCGGCGTTGCGCATCACTGCCGCCACGTTGGACTCGGCGGCCGGTTTCCGTCGCGGACGGCTGCCGGAGTTCATTGCTGGCACGCAACGGCGACCCGGCAATGGTCCGGTCCATACGCCACGAGCTGATCCGATGCAGGCCTGGTCGGCGGCGGCGCTGCCTTTCATGCTGACCGAGCTGCTCGGCCTGCACGCCGACGGTTTTGCCCGCCGCCTGCATGTCCGTCGTCCGCTGTTGCCGGAGGGCGTTGACGGACTGGCGCTGCATGATCTGCGCGTTGCCGGCGGCATGGCTTCGCTGCGCTTCACGCGTCGTAGCAGCGGAGTAGGGGGCAGCGGAGTAGGGGGCAGCGGAGCGGGGGGCGAAAGCGTGGAGACGGAAGTCATCACGACCTCAGGCGTCGAGATCGTCGTGCAATGACACCAGCCGCGGCGCGCCTAGCCGGCCCAACGCGTGCACGGCAGTCCCTGCACCGGCGCTTCGAGCGCGATGATGCCGCCGTCGAGCGGGTGGTCCGCGGCGTCCTTGTCGGCGATTGCCCAGCGTCCCGACGTCGCGAACAAGGTGCGCAGATCGGCGCCCCCGAACGTCACCATGGTCGGATACTTGAACGGCGTACGCAGCTCACGCTCAAGGCGGCCGTCCGGGTCGAAGCGCAGGATGCGTCCCTGGCCGTTGATCGCGGTCCAATAGAAACCGTCGCTGTCCACCTCGGCGCCGTCCGGGCCGGGGGGGCCTTCGATATGGGCGAACAGGCGCGGGCGGGTCATCTCGCCGCTGGAGGGGTCGAAGTCCCAGGCGTTGATGTCGCCGGTTTCGGTATGGCTGTGATACATGACGCGCCCGTCCGGGCTCCAGGCGAGCCCGTTGGACAAGCCGGCCGGCTTGCCGACCGCGACCAGCCGCCCTTCTTCAAGCCGCCAGAGCGGCGCCTTGTCAGCGCCCTTCTCGCCTACAAGCGGCAGCAAGGAGTGGCGCATCGGTCCAACCCAGAAGCGGCCGGAGCGGTCGCATTTGCCGTCATTGAGGAAGAACCGTCTTGGGTCGTAGGGGGCGGGTGCTACCAGCGTGAGCGAGCCGTCGGTGAGATCAAAGCGATAGGCGCCGGTACGCAGACCGACCAGGACGCTGCCCTCGGCGGCGCCCCCGCCCAATGCCACGCAGCCGATCCAGGCCGGCATGATCCAGCTTTCGTCAAGGCCCGTCGCAGGATCCAGCCGGTGCAGCGCCGGTTGCTGCACATCCACCCAATACAGCCGATGGCTGCGCTCGCACCAGACCGGGCTCTCCCCGGTGATCGAAGGCCGACGCAGCACCAGCCGCCATTCGGGCATTCCGGATCCGCTCATCCGCAAGCTTCCCCTTCCGACACAATGATCTGCCCCCGAAGCCGCGTTCCTGCCAAGCCTTGGAGAACCCCGCAGTGACCTTTGCCAACCTTGTCATTCTCGTCGTCCGCTACGGGCTGGTCATCCTTTTCTTCCCGGCAAGCGCGCTCGACAAGATCTTCAATTTCAAGGGCGCCGTCGGTCAGGCTGAGGAGGTGTTCAAGGCGCACTGGCTTGCCGCCGCGATGATTCTGGTGGGCATCTTTATCGAAATCGTCATGCCGCTGGCAATTCTCACCGGCTTCGGCGACCGCCTCGCCGCCTTTATCATGGCGGGCTATTGCGCGGTGACGGCGCTGCTGTTCAAGCGGTTTTGGGAGCCTGGCGATTTCTGGAAAGCCGGCGACAGCAAGGCGCGGGAAACCTTCTGGGATTTCCTCAAGAACTTCTCGCTGGCCTCCGGTTTTCTGCTGATTACGGTCGGCATCGGCGGTCAGGCCTATCAGAACTTCATCGATGACCCGTTTGCATCGTCTCATCCCTACTCGGCGCTTTCACGGCAGCCGCTTGGAGAAACACCATGAATCCCACTCCGCTCATGCAGCTCGAAGGCGCGCCAAGCACGGGCGCCCCCAGCACGGGCGCCAACGAAGGCGGCGGCAAGCCTGGCGACAAGCCGACGGTCTCGTATTGGCACCTCTGGACCGACGAGGAGGGTGTCAGTCATCAGCAGCAATGCACGTTGAGCAGCTTCGAACTGAAGGGCGTGGGTGGTGCCGCGCCGCAATGGAACGACAAGCAGGGAAAGCATCCGTCGACCGTCGTCTTCACCGTGCAACCGGTGGGCTGGGTGGGCGACTGGCACGAAAATCCGGCGCCGCAATGGATTGTCGTGCTGTCCGGACGGTGGTTCATCGAGAGCATGGACGGCACGCGGATCGAGCAGGGTCCGGGCGAATTCTCGTTCGGCGAAGACCAGGGCTGTGTCGAACGCGAAGGCCGCAAGGGCCACAAGTCCGGCACGCTCGGCGCCGAGCCCGCCGTGCTGATGACGGTGCAGCTCCACATCGAGGCGGAGCATCAGCCATGCCACATTCAATGACGGCGCCATGATGGCGGCCACGCATCTCGAGCGCATTCTCGGCTTCCGGCTGGTCACACAGGATCTGGTCCGTCTCGGCCGATTTTATGACCAGGTGCTCGGCTTCGCCGTGCATGGAGAGCAGGCGGTCTCGAGCGACGAGATGGACCTGCTTGGGCTTGAGGGCAGCGGCCGGCGCCTGCGGCTGCACATCGGCGGGCAGGCCCTGGAGATCGACCAGTTCGAGCGGGCCGGGCGTTCCTATCCGGTCGACAGCACTGCCGCTTCGTTGTGGTTCCAGCACCTGGCGCTGGTGGTGCCGGATGTGGAGGCGGCGTATGCGCGGCTACGCGACAGCGCGCCGATCTCCACGGGCGGCCCGCAGCATCTGCCGCCGGCGTCAGGAGGCGCCAGCGCCTATAAGTTCCGCGATCCGGACGGCCATCCGTTGGAGCTGCTGCAATTCCCCAAGGACAACGTGCCGCCCACGTGGCGCGGGCGTGCGCCGGAGCCGGGCCAGATCGCGATGGGCATCGACCACTCCGCGATCAGCGTGGCCGATGCGGATGCCAGCGCCGCCTTCTATGCCACGATTGGCCTCGCCGCCGGAAAGCGGACATTGAACAAGGGACCGGCGCAGCAACATCTCGACGATCTGCGTGACGTCGAAGTGACGGTTGTCGCGATGCAGCCGCACGGCGGCACGCCGCATCTGGAGCTGCTGGGCTACGGCGTGCCGCGAGGCCAGGCCGGACCACGACTGCTGGCAAACGACGTGGCGGCGACCCGGATCGTCTGGAGCGGTGATCGGCCGGGATTGCTGGCCGACCCTGATGGACATCTCCAGCAGATCGAAGCCTGAGCGGAGGCGGAAGTGATACGCAGCGCGGAACTCGCCAAGACCGCCGCGATGGCGGAGATCGACCTTCTGCGCGCGCAGGTGTCCCGCTCCGCGCGGCGCATCATCTATGCCGGCGTCGCGGCCTTCTTCGGCGTGTTCGCGGTTGCTTTCCTGCATGTCGCGGCCTTCGAATGGTTGCGGCAATCGCGTGCGCTTGGTCCGATCTGGGCGGCCCTGATCGTGATGGCGGCGGATGCGGTGTTCGTGATCGTCGGCGGCTTGCTTGCGGCGGGAGCGGCGCCCGGAGTGGCCGAGCGGGAAGCGCTCGAGCGGCGCCGTCATTCCCTGGAACAGCTCCAGAAGTCGCTCACGGTCAGAGCGATCCTGGAAGCGGCGTTGGCGATCCTGCTGGAGCGTGCGCGATCGCTGGCAGCGTCGGGTTCGACAAAACTCCGCAGGCTGGTGCGCGGCTGAGGCCACCACCTAGTCTGTTCACGCAACACCGCGGGCGGCCACGTTGGTCGCCCGCAACCGCCAGGCTCAGGGAGCGGTTGCCACCTTCGTTGGCGCTTTTCTCTACGCCGTTGTCGGCTACAGCGCCGGAGGCACCGGGTATTACGGGCAAGGCGGCCGCGCCATCTTGTTCTTTACCACCTTGGCCATGCTGATCCTGGTCGCGATCACGCTGCTTCGTTGGCTCGATCAACTGCTTCGGCTGGCTCGCGTGGATCATGTCATCACGGCGGTCGAAGCGGAGACGGCGGCTTCGCTGGAGGGGGTTTTTGGCGGCTGGCCGTCCAACGAAGGGCCGGACTGCCTGTCCTCTGAGACCATGTCGGTGTCCGCGTTGAGGTCGGTTACGTGCAGAATGTCGATATTCAGGCACTGCCGGACACCGTCCTGGCGGTGGCGTGCGGCGAGTTCGACGCCCGGATATCCTGCCGCGTGAGGCGTTGGACCGCAGCGAGCCGCGGATTGAGCTGGAGCCCGACCGTGTGCGGGTGCGCAATGCGGCCGGCCTCAGATAGAGGGAAAGAGGCCCGCCGCCTGCCGCCGGATCAGCTCCATCGCCAGATCGAGCACGCCCGCGGACAGAACCTCCGACCGCCCGGACATCGCCTCGATGGAGAACCATCGTGCGTCCACCGCGTCGCTCGACGGCGCGGCGTTCCCGGAGGTCCAGCGGCAGCCCACCGGCAACAGGATGAAATGCGCCGATAGCTCGCACTCGGCGCCGTGGCGAAACACCTCGACGGGAGTGAGCAGGCAGCATGGGCGCGCCACGACTCCGGTCTCCTCCAGCAGTTCGCGGCAAGCCGCCTGCATGATGGTCTCGCCGCGCTCGATCTTGCCGCCGGGATAGCCCCACAGCCCCGCGTCGGGTGGATTGCGTCGCCGCACCAGCAGGAAGGCGCCGTCTCGCTCGAGCACGGCGATGGCGCCCGCGACGGGGCCGGTTATGACGGCGACGCCTGCATCAGCAGCGCCGCCACGCTCTCGCAGAATCGAGCGTCCGCGTCCGAGAAGCGGCCCGGCACTGGGCTGTCGATATCGAGCACGCCGACCAGTTCGCCGGCGCGCAGCAGCGGCGCCACGATCTCCGAGCGTGAGGCGGCATCGCAGGCGATGTGTCCCGGAAAATCATGCACATCCGGCACGATGATGGTCTGTCGCCGAAGCGCCGCCGTGCCGCACACCCCGCTGCCGAGCGGAATACGAACGCAGGCGGGGCGGCCCTGGAACGGACCCAGCACCAGCGTCCGCTGATCTCGAAGAAAATAGAATCCTGCCCAGTTGATCTCTGGCAGCCGCTCGAACAGCAGCGCCGAGGCATTGGCGGTGTTGGCGATCAGGTCGGTCTCGCCCGCGAGCAGGCCGCGGAGCGCGTCCAGCAGGTCGCCGTGCATGTCGCTTTCATGGTTTGCGGGCTTGTCCATCCTGCGGCCCAAACGACGACACGGCGATCCGGTTCAGCGGCTCGCGTTCCAAGGCTGGATATCGAGGCCGGCGGACGCGCGGGGGGTAGTCAAACGCGCCGATCCAGTCCATATAAAGACCTCGGTGTTTCGTTCAGTCAGCCAGTCCGTCCCAAAGTCGGCCTTTCGTTGCGATCGAGCAGATGGGTCGTCTTGTTGGTGACCTCCGAGTTCAGGAGAACGGATATGCCAAGTGGCACCGTCAAATGGTTCAACCCGACGAAGGGTTATGGTTTCATTCAGCCGACCGACGGCTCGAGCGATGTGTTCGTGCACATTTCCGCGGTCGAGCGTGCAGGCATGAGCAGCCTCAACGAGGGTCAGAAGCTGGCCTTTGAACTCGAGAGCGGCCAGCGCGGCAAGGTGTCGGCGGTCAATCTCAGGTCCGAGTGATCTGAACGGCAGGTCTGCCGTCCGGTAAACCTGCCGGCCCGCCGGCCCGGTATCTTGAGGAATAGAGTATGGCAGGTCATCGCTTTGCGGTCGGCGACAGGATCGAGATACGACGGTCCACCTATCAGGTCGATGTCGGCCCCTACACGGTTGTGCGCCTGCTTCCGAATGACTCTGCCGATCGTGAGTACCGGGTGAAGCATGTGCGCGACGGGCAGGAGCGCGTCGTCGCCGAGAGCGGGATCACGCCAAGCGCCGAACCTGCCTCCAGCCGCCTGTTTCGCTGAGTGGCCGGCAACATGGGAATGTGGTGCTGATGCCGCCGAAGAAACGTATCCTGAGTAGCTTTGTCATGTTCGACATCACGTATGAGGATGGCTCTAAAAGTTCGAACCGGCGGGTGCCTGCGGCGGAGTTGGTCGGCCTTGACGGCGATGGCCCGGCAAAGTCGATCATCGAGGCGCAGGATCGTGAGATCGGACTTGCCTCCGGCCGTCCGCGCGGCCCTATCAAGCGCCTCGTCCGCTCCGCAGCCTAGAAGCGGGCGTTGGACGGTCGCAGCCGTGCCGCTCACCATGGGCGATGCGCGGAGTGCGATCGAGAGGCTGCGATCCGACTTGCGGGATAACCGAAGCGCCACGCGCACGCTTGAGGCCTGGTGCAGAACCCACCATCTTGGCGACCCTCCCGTGGTCCGCGCGTTGGTGAAGAGCAAGACGACCGTTTCCAGCGATTCTGCGGAGTATGCCACCCTGGGTGTCGGCGCCTCTGAGACGGTGCGGCTGCGTCACGTGCTGCTGACCTGTGGCGCGTGCATCCTGTCGGAGGCCCGCAACTGGTATGTCCCGGCGCGCCTCACGGCGGAGATGAATCAGCGTCTGGACGCCACCGACCTGCCGTTCGGCAAGGTGGTGGCATGCCTCGACTTCGAACGTCATACCCTCGCGAGCACACTGCTCTGGCGGCCGCAAAGCTTGTGTGAGGTGCCGGAGCATCTGTTCGAGAACCGTGCGATCCTGACGCAGGGTCCGGACCGCCTGCCGTTCGCGGTGCTGGTCGAGACCTACCGACGCGGCGTGCTGCCAACCTCGTAGAGGAGTGCGGCGAGTTCCCGCGCGCGCGCCGTCCCGGTATGCGCCGCCAGGACGATGGCCCGTGCGCGGGCGCCGAGCGCCACGCGCCGGGTGTCGGGCATGGTGGTCAAGGCGGCCACAACCGCCTCGCTGCCGTCGGCGATCAGCAGCGCCTCGCCGTCCGGCAGCAACTCCGACAGCCCCTCCCAGCGATCGCTGATGATCGGTGTGGCGCAAGCCGCCGCCTCGAACAGCCGCACGCTTGGCGACCAGCCGGCGGCGATCATGTCGGCGCGCGTGACGTTCAAAGTGAAACGCTGCGACGCATAGAACGCGGCGTGCGCTTCGGGCGGCAGATGCTCGATGCGCTCGACATTGCCGGGCCAGTTGATGCTGGCGGGATATTGCGGGCCGGCGACGACAAAGCGGCGTTCGGGCAGGCGGCGCGCCGGCTCCAGCAGCAACCGGTCGAGAGCGGGCTGCCGGTCCGGGCTGTAGGTGCCGAGATAGCCGAGGTCCCAACGCGCCGGGCGCGGTTCGGGACAGTAGCGTTCGCCGTCCACCGCGCAGTAGAGGGCGCTGGTCCGCGAGGCGCCATACTCCGCCTCCAGATAACGCAGCAGCGGGCCGCCGCAAAACGAGAGATAGAGATCCATGCGCGCAATCTGCGCCGAGGAGAGATAGGCGCAGTCGCCGCGCGCCAGCGCCGCCAGCGTCACCGGAGTGTCGATGTCGTAGAAGGCGCGCACGCCCGCGGCGCTGGACAGCACCCAGTCGAGAATGCGCACGCCGTCGGGCACGTAGGAGCCGACCAGCACCGCATCGGCGTCGGCGATGCGCGGCGCGAGGCGGGTGCGCAACGCGCTGAGATCGTCGTAGAGCACAAGCTCGCAGAAATCCGGCGCCGGCAGGTCGCGATGCTCGGCATACCAGCGGACGTCGCGCTCCGCGAACAGGACGCGGTGGCCAAGGCCGGCCATCCCGCGCAGCAGGGCGCGATAGGTGGTGGCGTGGCCGTTGCCCCAGGACGAGGTGAGCGATAGGCCGAAGACCACGATGTCGAGCGGGCGCTCGCTCATCGCTTTGCCGCGGTCTCGCGCAGAACCCGGTCGAGCAGGGCGGCGCGTCGGTCATAGGTATGCTCGCCGAGGATGCGCCGCCGACCGTTCGCGCCGATCCTGGCCGCCTGCGCCGGCGTCACCGCGCGGAGCGCCTCGGCCACGTCGCCACCATCACGCGCCACGATCACCTCGTCGCCTGGCGCCAGGAACAGCTCCAGCCCGTCCCAGGCATCGGTGACCAGGCAGGCGCCGGCGCCCGCGACCTCGAACACCCGCGTCGCCGGCGAGAAGCCGGCCTGCGCCATGCTGTCGCGGCTGATGTTGAGCACCAGGCGGGCACTGCAGTTGAGCGCGTTGTGCATGTCGGTCGGAACATGGCCGAGCCGGCTGACATTGTCCGGCAATGGCTTGTCCGCCCAGCCGGAACCACCGAGCAGAAAACGCTGTTCAGGCAGACGTTGCGCCGGCTCCAGGAAGAACGCGGCCACGCGCGCCTCGCGATCCGGCAGCCGGTTGCCCAGGAAGCTGAGGTCCGAGGCGAATTGCGGCAGCGGCGGCGCTGGAAAATGCGTGTCAGGATCGAGCGCGTTGTAGATCGGCACGCATCGCGCCGCGCCCAGCGCGCGATACGCCTCCACCACCGGAGCGCGGCCGCCATAGGTCAGCACCAGGTCGAGGTCCGGCAGGCGCCGGCGAAGCGGGTGGTCGGGTTGCGCGCTGATTTCGGCCAGGGTCGCTGGCGCGTCGACATCCCAGAAGACACGCGGCGCACCGGGAGCGGCGTAGCGGATGATGCCATCGAGCAGTGCCTCGTCGGCATAGCCCACCCCGCTCGCCTTGATCACCATATCGGCCGACGCCGCCTCCAGGAGCGCGCCTCGAACGCCCTGCGCGCTCGCCGGATAGACCACGACGCGGCACCAGGGGGGCGGCGCAATGTCGCGATGGCTCTGCCGATCGAACGCGTCCGGCTCATAGAAGGTGATGGCGTGGCCAAGTGCCGCGAGTGCGCGCAGAATGCCGCGATAGTAGGTGGCGGCGCCGTTCCAGTACGACGACAGCAGGCTTGATCCATAGAGCGCGATGTTCATTGAACGGGTCAGGCCCCGCCGCACTGGGCAAGGATCGCCAACAGCTCGTCCGCGCGATGCGCGCAGCTATGTCTTGCCTGGATGGTGGCGAGTCCGCTGGACGCGATCGCCGCGGCAAAGGCCGGGTCATGCTTCAGCTCGCGAAGCAGCACGGTCATCTGGTCCGCGTCCTTGGCGGCGAGGTAGTCCTGGCCGGAACGGAACAATTCCTCGCGGTCGTCCCACGGAGCGCTGACCAGCGGGATGCCGCAGGCCAGCGCCTCGAACATGCGTATGGTAGGGATCCCCGGCAGTGTCTGCACATAGGGGCGGCGCGGCACGTGCACGGTCATGCGATGGCGGGCGAAAGCGGCTGGCGCATCGGCGTTGGCGATCCAGCCGCGGTAGTCGAGCCCCACGGCGCGGAGCGACGCCAACGCCGCGGGCGGGTAGCGGACGCCGTGCACCGTGCCCGAAAGGCCAAGCCGCGACGCCGGTTCAGTTAGAAACGTCCGCAGCTCGCGCTCGCGTTCGCCGTCGCCCCAGTTGCCGATCCAGATCAGGTCGCGCTCCGGCTCAGCACCCGGGTCCGGTCGGAACAGGCGTGTGTCCGCGGCCTCGTGCCAGGTGAACACGCGCTTTCCCCAGCCGGCGAGGCGATAATGCTCGCGCAGGGTCTCGCCGAAAGCGAGCACGGCATCGTAGTCATCGAGCGCCAGGCCGGCGATGGCGCCGGCGTCCGAGACGCCGCGATGATGGGTATCGTGGAACAGCAGGGTGAAGCGGGCGCGCCTGCGGCAGGCGCCGATTCGCGCGACCAGGGCCGGATCGGTCCATTCATGCACGATGACCACGTCGGCCGCGTGCAGCGCCGCCTCGTGATTGAAGCCGGGTCCGTATGATCGCGCGGTCAGCTCCGGGAAATCATCCGCGAAACGCGTGAGTGCTGCGCCTCCCTGGTCGCGCAGCAGGTTTGTGCGGCTCCAGCCTCGTTCGGGTTCAAGGGCGAGAGTATGGTGGCCCAGCGCTTCGAGCTCGCGCAGCACGCCGCGAAGGAAATGCGCGTTGCCGTGGTTCCAGTCCGATTGCAAAGAGTGGGTGTAGAGCAGGAAGCGCACCTAGCCGGCTCCCGTGCGTCGCCGCGCCATCGCCTCGGCGTAAGCGTCGAGCACGCCGCGGCACTGTCGCGCGGGGTGCAACGCGTCGGCGCGCCGCCCGGCTTCGCGGCCCAGGCGGGTGCGTAGTGCATCATCGTCGGCGAGCCGGTTGATCGCCTTGGCAAACCCGTCCCAGTCATCGGGCGGCACGAACACCGCCGCCTCGGACCACAGCTCACGGAACGTCGGGATGTCCGACAGCACCAGCGCCGCGCGCTGCGCCGCCGCTTCCAGCACGGCGAGCCCGAACGGCTCATAGCGCGACGGCGAGGCAAAGATCGCGCAGTTGCGCATCATCGCCCGCAGCTCGGACGCTGACAGGTCGCCAAGCGCTGCCGCGTGGCGGATTGCGGCGGACTGGCCGCCGGGGCCGGTCAGCGCGCCGGCCATACGAATCGGCCAGACTGCGCGCTGCTGCGCGTGGTCGAGGGCTGCCGCGTTCTTGCCCTCGTCCCACCAACGCCCGGCAGCCAGCACGAACGGCTGCTTGGGCGTCTCGGACGACGCGGCATCGGTGGCGTTGCGCACGACGCGCAGCCCGTGGATGCGTCCGTACATCGCTTCGAGTTCCCGCGCGTGGCTCGCGCTCGGCGCCAGAACAATGTCGGCGCGATCCAGTCCGTCGCGGTTGCGTCGGTGCTGCCATGCCCAGGCCTTCGGCAGCGGCGTGCCGCGCACCGTGCGCCACCAGCTTGGCACGCAGGAGTGCGATGCGACCACCACCGGCAGATCGCCGCCCAGTCCCGCCGCCTGGGAGGCCGCGTTCAGATGCAGCAGGTCCGCCTGCGCGCTGCGCGCGAGCTCCGACAGTGCGGCGGGCACGCCGTCGAGAGCCGCCTCGTCGCCGACCAGCCAATCGAGCGGCTGATCACTCCATACCGGCGCGTCGTGCCACCCGACCGGCTTCGGTCCCAGTCCCGCCAGGATGCACGCGACGCCACGGCCGGCGAGCGCGTGCGCCAGGTCGACGCCGTAGCGCCATACGCCGCCCACAGCGTCGATGGTCATCAACACCCGCCGCGGCCTGCTCATCGGGCCGTGCAGCAGCCCGATTCGAGATGGGAGAGCGGCATCGGGCGCCCGTCCTGAATGTCGCTGAAGCGGCTGAACGCGTCGAGATAATGCGCGTGCGCGCGCTCCCAGGCGAGATCATCGGGCACTCCCCACAGCGCACGGTAGCTCGGCGAACTCGGATAGCGGTAGATCGGCACCGGCTCATTGGCCCAGACGCCGCCGCCACGCAGCCGGTCGCGCCAGTACGGCACCAGAAGCGCCTCGTCCTGCTCCATGCCGATCAGGTTGGCCTGCACGAACGGCACATGGCGGCGCGCCTCGATCAGCAATGCCACGAGATCTTCGGTCTCGAGACGGCAGCGCTTGGCCAGGGCCGCCCGGCCTTCGCGCGTCAGGCTTTCAACGCCGGCCTCGATCGAGACGCAGCCGGCCGCCCCCAGCAGCTCCAGCATGTCCGGCTTCCACAGGTCGATCCGGGTCTGTATGCCGAACTGCACGTCGCGGGCGGCGAGCGCTTCGAGCAGCGGCTTCTGCGGCAGGAAGATTTCGTCGACGAAGTAGAGATAGCCGACGCCCTGCGCGATCAGGCCGTCGACCTCTTCGAGCAGCGGCCTGAGCGACCGCCTGCGGTAGCGGTCGCGATAGTCGATCTTCGCACAGAAGCTACAGTCGTAGGGACAGCCGCGCGACGCCTCGACCTCGGCGCCAAGGCCGCGTCGGAGTTGATCGAAACGATGATGGTGGTGGGCGTGGCGGGCGATCCAGGCGTCCGGCCAGCGCAGCGCCGGCAGATCCACGAACGGGTGCGCCGCCGCCGCGCCATTCAGACGCAGCGTGCCGCCATCGAGAAAACCGATGGAATCGATCCCGGTCCAGTCGTCGCGGTCGGCCAGGGCGGCGATTACCGACTCGCTTTCGCCGCGCGCCACCACGTCGACGCCGAGCTTGCGCAGGGCGGCGCCCGGCGTGGCCGAACCGTGCGGGCCGATCGCCACGGTGCGGCCGCCGCGCCGCCCAAGCGTTTGCAGGAAGGCGGCCGGCACACGCAGCTCCGGAGGCGCGCAGCGCCAGAACAGATAGGTCGGCGCCGTCATCACCACGGTCATGTCGGCACCGAAACGCTCGATTCGCCCGCACAGCGCTTCAGCGTCGTCGCCGAAAAGATGCCCGTCCAACATCAGCGTAGCATGTCCCGACGCCTCCAGCAGCGCCTGCGCATAGCCGAGTTCAAGCGGCAGGTGCGGCTCCCGGCAGCCGAAATAGATGCTCCCGGCGTAGTCCCAGGGCGGATTGACCAGGGCGACCCTCACGCCAGCGCCCGCCGCTTCGTGCCCGCATCCGTCATGCCAAAATCCTGCCGCAGCCACGCCGCTAGGTCCCGCAGCCCGTCGCGCCAGCCGATCCTTGGCCGCCAGCCGGTCGCCTCCCGCAGCGCGCGCGTGTCGGCGACGAAGTACGGCTGATCGCCGGCGCGCCAGTCTTGGTAGCTGATGGGCAGACGCCGCTGGAGCAATGTCTCGATCTCCGCGAGCACGAGATGCAGGCTGACGGCGTTGGCGGGACCGCCGCCAAGATTGAAGGCGCGTCCGCGCACGTCGTCGATGCCGGAGAGCACCGAGCGGTAGGCGCGCACGGCATCGGCGACATGCAGCACGTCGCGCACCTGCCTGCCGTTGCCGAAGATGGTGATCGGCTCGCCGGTCAGTGCGCGGACCAGGAAATGCGCGAGCCAGCCCTGATCCTCGGTGCCGAACTGTCTGGGACCGTAGATGCAACTCATGCGCAGCACGGCGCTGCGCAGACCGAACGACTGCGCGTAGTCGAGCACGTACTGGTCCGCCACCCCCTTCGAGCAGCCGTAGGGCGTGCAGAAGTCGAGCGGCCGGCTTTCGCTCAGCCCGTAGCTTCTAAGATCGGCATCCTGCGGCAGCGTGCGTCCACCGAAATCGGCGACGCTGACGTCGGTGAGTTGACCATAGACCTTGTTCGTGCTGGCGAAGACGATCGGCGCGGACGGCGCATGGGCGCGTACTGCTTCGAGGACGTTCAGAGTGCCCTCGGCGTTCACCCTGAAATCGTGCCGCGGGTCGGCAAGGCTGGAGGTGACCGCCACCTGGGCGGCGAGGTGAAACACCGCGCTGGCGCCGGTCACCGCCGCGTGCAGGGCCACTGGGTCGCGTAGATCGGCAAGCATTGGATGCACCCGCCCGCCGTGCCGGCCAACAAGCCAGGCGAGATTGCGTTCCGTTCCCGGACGGCTAAGATTATCGAAGACGATGACCTCGCGTCCTTCGTTGAGGAACGACTCCGCAAGATTGCTGCCGATGAAGCCGGCGCCCCCCAGAACCAGCACCGGATCGCAGCCTCGCCGAACCGACGGCCTGAACAAGCGCGATTGTCGCAGCAGCCCGGCCTTGAGCAGACGACGGGCCAGCGAGACACCGTCAGCGCCTGCTTGCCGGTCCGGCCAGGTGATCCGTTCACAAGGCGCATCCAGCAGCGCCGCAAGCTGCGAGGCCTCATCATCCGGATGCGGGGCGAGGGGAGCGGTCAGCCAAAGCTGTGCCCGTGGATTGTAGCGCGACAGGATCGCGCGTGCGGCTTCCGACATTGCCCGAAGGTCCGGCACTGCCCCCAGGGTCGCCCCCAAGGCCGTCCACGATGCGTGCAGTTCCAAGGCCGCGATCCGCGCCAGCATGCCGCGTTGGCCAAGCCGTTCCAATACGTCATCCTGAGGCGGCGCCCGCAGAACGACTTCCCAGCCGCCCTGCCATGCGCCGGATGCGGCGTCGCTGATCGCCGCCCACTCTCGCTCGTCGTGCTGGATCGCGAGTTCGATACGGCGGAAATGCGCGCCGTGGCGCGAGAGCAGCAAGGCTGCGAATTCATGGAGATGATCTGTCGGCGCATCCACCAGCACCAACAGATCGAAAGCAGGGCCCAATTCCGCGAGCAGCCAATCGAACCAGGCCTCGCCGCCCTCGGCGTGGTAATCGGCCCAGGAGATGCAGGTGCGCAGAGTGTCGATGCCGATCGCGCGCATCGCGGCGATGGTCTGGCCGGCCCGCTGATGCTCTCCGAGATGGAATTGTTCGACGAAGCCAAGTACGGGGAAGCCGAGCACGGGCTCGCTTGCGGCCTGCTTCATGCCATCAGCCCGCGCGCCTCGAGTTCACGCGTTGCAAGCTCGCCGCGGTCCGGCGCCGCTGAGCCGCGTATCCAGGCGGCGGATTCGCCGATGGTATCCTCGAGCAGATGCTCCGGCGCGAAACCGAGTATGGCGCGGGCCTTCGAAATGTCAGCGAAACAATGACGGATGTCGCCGGCGCGGGCCTTGCCGAGCAATTTCGGCGCCACGTGCGGCATGCGCATCGCTTCGGCCAGCATACGGGCGATGCGCGCGATGGTGTAGGATCGGCCGCTGCCGACATTGATGATGTGGCCTGCCGCCTGCGGCCGTTCCATTGCCAGCCGGAACGCACGGGCGACGTCGCGGACATGGACGAAATCGCGCCGCTGTTCGCCGTCCTCGAACACCAGCGGCGGCTGGCCGTTGAGCAGGCGCGCGCCGAAATTGGCGAGCACTCCGGTATAGGGATTGGAGAGCGCCTGGCCGGGTCCGAAGACGTTGAACAGGCGCAACGCCACCGCTTGCATTCCGTAGGCGCGGGCGACGATCAAGCTGTTGCGCTCCTGGACGAATTTGGTCACCGCATAGACAGAGGCCAGATCAACCGGCTTGCTCTCGTCGGTGGGTGCTGGCACCAGCGGCGCGCCATCCTCCCCGGTCGGGTCCCATTCGGTGGAGCCTTCGCGCAGGACGCGCCGCACGCCGCCATCGCCGCTGCCGTCAGGGCGGCGGTAGAGCCCTTCGCCATAGACGCTCATCGACGAGGCCACCACCAGGCGTTGCACCGGCCGCGCGATCAGCCGCTCCAGCAGCACCGCGGTGCCGAGATCGTTGGCGCCGACATAGCGCGCGATCTCATACATGCTTTGCCCGACACCGACCTCGGCGGCAAGGTGAAACACCCCATCGACGCCGATCAGCGCGCGGTCGAGCAGGTCCGCGTCGCGTATGTCGCCGTGAAAGAACGTCACCGCCTCGGGGACCCGTGGCGTGCCCGCTTCGTGGACTTGTTCGATCAATCCGTCCAGGACGCGGACGCGGTAGCCGCGTGTCAGCAGTTCTTCACACAGGTAACGCCCGATGAACCCCGCACCGCCCGTGATCAGCACCGTCCCAGCCATTCCGAGCGCACCCTTTTGTTACCGTCTCACTATCCGGACGGTAACACCGGCTTTGTCAAGCGGTTGCCCGGCGACGGCGACAAAGATGCTGCTGCTCAGACCTCCGGCTGCATTGGCGTGAAACGCCAGGCCACCTCGGTCTCGCCCTTGTGCTGTGCCAGGGTCAGTTCGATGACGCTGCTGCCATCATCGCCGCCGCCACAGTTCTCGCACCAGAACTGGATCACCAGCCCGTCGCGCCGCACACTCGGATTGCCTGATTCCGCCTGCGCCACGAGCTGCACCGTGGTCTTGCCGACGCCCACGCTGGTCTTCAGCACGGTCTCGGCATCCTCGCTGCGGTCATACGTGACGACCCCGCGGTGATGCAGATAGCTGTTGCCGCAACGCGGGCACAACAGGTTGGCGCCGCCGCTGTTCGGCTTGATGACGATATGAGCGTCGGGCTTCAGAGGCTGTCTGTCGACGTCCGGGGGCGCCACGAGGCCCGGGTCGGCGAGATATTGGGGGCGCCGGATGCTCTCGCTCATGCCTGCCATGCCTTCCATGAGATCGCGTCGTGATCCTCGTCCTCATCATTCTACCGGCAGACCGAACAGGCGGCTAGGGCCGCGCCGCGCGATCCAACTCTTGATTGACAGGCGCGCCTGGTGAGACCGGGTGCGTAATTGAGGCGTCAGCAGGCGGACATCGAAGGCAGCGCCTCGTTGATCTGGGCGCGTAGCGCGCGCTCCCAGTCGCGGTTCACCTCCTTGCGCTGAATCCGCACGTCGAGCGTCCGCTCGCGCCTGGGTGGCGCACGCAAGCCGGTTGCGTGTTCCAGCCGGTCCCGAACCTGGCTGGTATGCTCGACCACGTCTTCATAGATGAAGCGCACCAGTCTCGGACGCGCGAGATCGAAGAACAGCTCGGCCTCCGCGTTCAAGTGCGAGATATCGGTCATCAGTTCGGCAATCCGTTCGGGATTGATCGAAGGCTCGACGGCGCTCGACGGATGAAACGAGGTCCATTCTCCGGTATGCTCGGCGATGGTAAACGAAATTGCCTGGGCCAGGATGTTTCGACGTATGACGCTCGCGACCAGCGGATTGCGCAATCCCGAGCCAAACACGCCGACACGGCTTAACCAGGCCAACTGGTCGATGCTGACCTTGCTGAAGAATGTTCCAAGCGGTGAGACGAATTCCCGCGCGATGAACGTGAGATATTCTTGAAATGATCCAATCCGGTTGTAATCGCAGCATTCAATGACGAATTCCGAGTTGAACATCTCGTAGTTCAGCCGATGATTGGGTTTTCCGCAAAAACCCCAGGCCGATGCCTCCGCCGCCACTAGGGTCGAGCCGCACCGATTGGTGAAGCACAACAGGATCGCCTGATGCGGAACTTCCGGGAACTCGTCTCGCTGGAACGATCCGGACTCGGCAATGAAGTAATCCTCGATCGCTTTGCCATGCGCCGAGAAGGACAGGGATCCGGTGAGTGAAATCGGCATTCGTCACGCCTAGCAGGATGGTGCGATGTTGCAACGGTCTCGATCCTAGGCGGGATATCACCTTGTCTTCCAGGCTTAATTGCGCGCCCGGCGCCGCGATCGCGACGATACATGAAGCCCCTGGTTCGATCCCCCGACTTGTCAGGCCGGCAATGGATCGGTGCCGCGATCGAGCAAGCCCAGATAGTCCGAACAGGCGTAAATCCGGCCACGCTGCCGTCCCGTGGTCTCGCGCACGACACCAATCTTGACGAGATTTTCCAGTGCCGCGCTGGCGGTCGGGAAGGAGACGGCGAGCTTTTCAGAGACGGTCTGGATGGTGACGATCGGGCTGGCCTGCATCAGCTCGTGGACCCGCAGCGCCGACGGAGCCGCTCGGCCGAGGCCGGCGATCGTCTGTCGATGGGTGTCGAACATGGCGATGAGATCGCGCGCGGTAGCGGCGGCCTGTTCGGCGGTCTCTGCCACGCCGGTCAGGAAGAATTCCATCCAGGTCTCCCATTTACCGGCCTGCCGGACCTCCTGGAGGAGCCGGTAATAGTCGTCGCGCCGGGATTTCAGGAACAGACTGAGATAGAGGATCGGCTCCCGCAACACCCCGGCCTCACACAGGATCAGCGTGATGAGCAGCCGGCCCAGGATCGTCTCGAACTGGACGTGGGCCAGGCCCGCGCGGATGAGCGGGGGCAGCGCCGCATCCTCGCTGTGCAGAAAGCGCTCCAGCGCATCGAGGCACTCGTCCAGCCGGTTTGGCGGCGGAGGCACGAACAGGGCGTTGCCCGGCCGGGTTCCTGGTTCTCCCCGTCCGTCACGCGCGATCCTTTAACTAGCCTCGCCGCTATTAAAGCATATGGCCATAGAGCTTAATCGTGCGGGGGCTAATTCAAGGCTGACGGCGCGACGCTCCATCTTCAAGCCTCGGCCAACCTAATCCGCGTCGCGCCAAAAGGCGCAATTCGAGGGAGTTTGGCGGACCCGAAAGGATTCGAACCTTCGGCCTTCGCCTTCGGAGGGCGACGCTCTATCCAGCTGAGCTACGGGTCCAGCAGCCTTGGTCCATATCCCGAACCGCGGGACCTGCCAAGGCCAAGCCCGTCGTTCAGCCGCCGCCTGCCAGATCGTCGAGGTTCGCGGGCAGCAGCAGCGGCACGTGCGTCTGCCACGACCCGGCCGCCATCCAGGCCGCCGCAGCGACGCCGGCGCCGGAAGGAAGCCGCGCGTCCGCATCGGTCATCCAGGAGACCACGTCGCCGATGACCCGCTCGCGATCCACGTCGCGCATCAGCAGATGATAGCCATGGTCGTAGAACGCGCGCCTGGCGCCGGCCGGCAGCCGCTCCCAGACCGAGGCCATCGCCCGCGGCGGCACCAACTGATCGTTGGCGCCATACGCGATCAGGATACGGCCGCTCATGTGAGGAGCGGCGGCGGCGGCGCGCGTCATCAAGTCGACCAGCCCGCGCAAGCTCGAGGCGCGCGTGGCTTTCAGGGTCAGCGGATCGTAGGAGAGCCGATAGAGGGCGGCAATGTTGTCGCTCGCCAGAATATGGATCGGCAGGGTGCGCCCGGTGAGCTTCCAGTTCGGCGCGAAGGTGGCGGTCGTCCAGAGCGCCGCCGTCAGCAGCGGGCTGATTTCGGCACGGCTCCACACTGCGGGCGCCAGCAGCACGAAGCCCGCGACCGGCGGATGGTCAGGCCGCGCCGCAAGGCCCATCGCCACCGCGCCCCCCATGCTTTCGCCCATCACGAACACCGGCGCGCCAGGATGCGTCCGCGCCGCCAGACGCGTCATCTCGGCCGCATCCGAGATCAGCCGGTCAGCGCCCGGCCAGAAGCCGCGGTCCGGCGCCTGCCCGAAACCGCGCTGGTCGGGCGCATAGACCGCGATCCCCGCCGCCGCCAGCGCGGGGCCCGAGATCTCCCAGCCGTCCCGGCTGTCGTTCATGCCGTGCAGCGCCAGCGCCACCGCACGCGCCGGACGGTCCCGCGGCAGCCAGTCGCGCACCGGCATTCGCGCGCCGTCGGACAGCGTCCAGAACAAGTCGGGCGGCACCAAGCGGTAATCCGCCAGATGAGCATGATTGATCGACGCCGGCGGCCGCTCATCGGCGCAGCCGCAAAGCGGGATCATCAGGCAGGCGAGCAGCAGCCACAGGGGGAGGTTTGAAAGCACGGCCATCCTGCGTATCATCATCCTCTGTCTGCCACCAAAGAGGCACCTGAATGGCGTTTGGCGCATCCGTCCCCACTCCGCAGCTCGGCGAGGTCGAAACGCTGGTCGTCACCAGCCGGGTTGTCGCCTGCGACGGAGATGGCGGCCCGCTCGGCCATCCACGTGTCTGGCTGCGGATCGTCGATCAGCAGACCTTCTGTCCGTATTGCTCGCGGCTCTACGTGCTCGATCCGCTGTCGTTGGATTCGGGCGATTCCGCACACTGAAGCCGCGTCGCCGCCAGACGCGGCCGAGGCGCCCCCGCTGCGTGACGCGCACCTGATCCTGCCCTTGCGCGATGCGCATCTGATCCTGATAGACGGCTCCGGCTTCATCTTCCGCGCCTTCCACGCGCTGCCGCCGATGACCCGGCCGGACGGCACTCCGGTCAATGCCGTGTTCGGCTTCACCAACATGATCGCGCGTTTCCTGCGCGACCATGCCGGCACGCATCTCGCCGTGGTCTTCGACGCCGGACGGCTGACCTTCCGCAACACGCTCTATGCCGGCTACAAGGCGCACCGCCCGGAGCCGCCGCCTGAGCTGGTGCCGCAATTCGCCCTGGTGCGCGACGCCACCGCCGCCTTCGGCATCCCCGCGGTCGAGCTCGAAGGCTGGGAAGCCGATGACCTGATCGCGGCCTATGCGCGCGCCATCGAGGCGGAAGGCGGACGCTGCACCATCGTCTCCTCCGACAAGGACCTGATGCAACTCATCCGCCCCGGTGTCGGCATGCTCGACCCGATCAAGCAGAAGCCGATCGGCGACGACGAGGTGCGGCAGAAGTTCACCGTCCTGCCCAACCAGGTGGTCGAGGTGCAGGCGCTGATGGGCGACTCCGTCGATAACGTGCCCGGCGTGCCCGGCATCGGCGCCAAGATCGCGGGCGCGTTGGTGGCCGAGTTCGGCGACCTCGAGAGCATCCTCGCCGCGGCGCCGGCGATGAAGCCGTCGAAGCGCCGCGACGCGCTGATCGAGCATGCCGAGGCGGCGCGTCTGTCACGCACCCTGGTCATGCTCCGCGATGACGCGCCGCTGCCGCTGCCGCTGCACGCACTCGGCCTGGCCGAGCCGGACCCACAGCGCCTCGCCGTCTGGCTGGAGAGCATGGGCTTCCGCTCGATCATCCAGCGGCTCGGGCTGGACCGCCAGGTCCGGCAGCAAGCAGCGCCAGCCCCGGCCGCGCCCGCCAAGGGCATCGCGTTCTCCGGCTACGCGACTGTCACCGATCTCGACACCCTCGAACGATGGGTCCGCCAGGCTCGCCATGCCGGCCTCTGCGCCATCGACACCGAGACCGACGGGCTTGATCCGCTGCGCGCCGGCCTGGTCGGCTTCTCGCTCGCCACCGCCCCAGGACGCGCCTGCTACGTGCCGCTGCGCCACGAGGGCGACCTCGAGCATCCCACTGGCGTTCAGCTCGACACTGGCGCCGCCATCGCCGCACTCACCCCGCTGCTGACCGATCCGGGCACGCTCAAAATCTTCCAGAACGCCAAGTTCGATCTGCTCGTGCTCGAACGCGCGGGCGCCCCCAGAGCCGCTCCGACCGACGACACCATGCTGGTCTCCTACGCCATGGAGGCGGGCAGCCACGGCCACGGCATGGACGAACTCTCCGCGCGCCATCTCGGCCACACACCTATCACCTACGATCAGGTCACCGGCACCGGCCGCAACCGCATCCCCTTTGCCCGTGTCGACATCGCCCGCGCCACCGCCTACGCCGCCGAGGACGCCGACGTGACGCTGCGTCTCTGGCACGCCCTGCGCCCGCAACTCGCTCCGAACCGCTCGCTTGCGCTCTACGAACAGATCGAACGGCCGCTGATACGGATTCTCGCCGACATGGAGCGGGCCGGCATCTGCGTCGATGCCGCCGAGCTGCGACGCATGTCGGTCGATTTCGCGGGCCGCATGGCGGTGATGGAAACTGACATCCATCGCCTCGCCGGCCGCGCCTTCAATCTCGGCAGCGCCAAGCAGCTCGGCGAGATCCTGTTCGACGAGATGGCCCTCCCCGGCGGCAGGCGCATGAAGACCGGCGCCTGGGGCACCGACTCCTCGGTGCTCCAGTCTCTCGCCGAGCAAGGCCACGACCTGCCGGCGCGAATCCTCGAATGGCGCCAGCTCGCCAAGCTGAAATCAACCTACGCCGACGCGCTTGTGGACGAAATCAACCCGGACACCAGGCGTGTGCATACCTCGTTCCAGATGGCGATCACCTCGACCGGCCGGCTGTCCTCGAACGACCCGAACCTGCAGAATATTCCGATCCGCACCGAGGAGGGCGGCCGCATCCGGCGCGCCTTCATCGCCGCCCCCGGCCATGTTCTGGTCTCCGCCGACTACTCGCAGATCGAGTTGCGGCTGCTCGCGCACGCGGCCGACATCCCCGCACTCAAGGAAGCCTTCGCCACCGGCCAGGACATCCACGCCCGCACCGCGAGCGAAGTGTTCGGGGTGCCGATCGAGAGCATGGACCCGGCAACCCGCCGTCGCGCCAAGGCGATCAACTTCGGCATCATCTACGGCATCAGCGCCTTCGGCCTCGGCCGCCAGCTCGGTGTGGCGCCCGGCGAGGCCCGCGCCTACATCGACGCCTATTTCGCGCGCTACCCCGGCATACGCGCCTTCATGGAACGCACACGCGAGGAAGCCCGCGCCCACGGCTACGTTCTCACCTTGTTCGGCCGCCGCTGCTGGGTGCCCGGCATCGCCGACAAGAACCCCGCCCGACGCGGCTATGCCGAACGGCAGGCCAGCAACGCGCCGTTGCAGGGCGGCGCCGCCGATATCATCAAGCGCGCCATGGTGCGCATGCCCGCGGCGCTGCGGGGCGCGGGGCTGAACGCGCGCATGCTGCTGCAGGTGCACGACGAACTGCTGTTCGAAGCGCCGGAAGCGGAAGCCGAGACGCTCTCGGGCGTGGTCAGGCGCGTCATGGAGGGCGCGGCCAGCCTCTCGGTGCCGCTCGTCGTCGAGACCGGACGCGGCTTGAATTGGGCGGATGCGCATTGAAGCCTGAAGCTTGGGGTGGAGCTCTGGCCTTGCTTCTCACTACGGCCGTCCACGCGGCGCCCCCGCAAGCATCACCGTTCCAGCCCGCGCATCGCGGCGGCACGTTGCGCCTTGCCGCGGACAGCGGCGCCGGCACCCTGGACCCGCAGATCAACTATCTCAGCCAGGGTGCCGAGATCCTCGCGATCACCAACGACAGCCTGACCAACTTCGCCAAGGTCAACGGCGCCCCCAGCACCACGCTGGTCCCCGATCTCGCCGAGTCCTTGCCCGCGCCTGCCGATGGCGGCCGCACCTACGTGTTCCATGTGCGCTCCGGCATCCGCTTCTCCACCGGACAGACGCTGCGCCCAAGCGACGTGCTCGCCACCATGCGCCGCATCTTTAAGGTCGGCAGCCCCACCGCGGGCAGCTTCTATGGCGGCATCGTCGGCGCCGGCCTGTGCCTGAAGGACCCGGCGCATTGCACGCTCGCGGGCGGCGTCGAGGCCGATGACGCCGCCGGCACCGTCACCTTTCACCTCACCCAACCCGACGGCGAGTTCTTCGACAAGCTGGCCATGCCGCACGCCTCCGTGCTGCCCGCCGACACGCCTTTGCACGACCTCGGCAACACGCCCGCCGCGGCCACCGGACCTTACAGGATCGTTTCATACGATCCCAACCACGGCATGGTCCTGGAGCGTAACCCGTATTTCAAGGTCTGGAACCCATTGGCCCAGCCGGAGGGCTATGTCGACCGCATCCAGTATGATTACGGCCTGTCCGACGAGGCGGAGACCACCGCCGTCGAAAACGGTGAGTACGACTGGATGTTCGCGCCCAAGCCGCTCGACCGCCTCGGCGAACTCGGGGCGCGCTACACCGGCCAGGTTCATATCCAGCCGCTGTTCGCGCTCTATTACATTCCGATGAACGTCAACCTGCCGCCGTTCGATCACCTCAAGGCGCGTCAGGCGGTGAACTACGCGGTCAACCGCGCCGCGACCGCGATTTTCTATGGCGGTCCCGCGGTGGCCACGCCGTTGTGCGAGATGGTCCCGACCGGGCTGCCCGGCCGCAGCGGAAGGTGCATCTACACCAAGGCAGCCGACGCGGCGGGGCCCGCAATGCGTTGGGAGGCGCCCGATCTTGCCCGCGCCCGCGTTCTGGTCGAGCAAAGCGGCACCCAGGGCATGAAGGTGACGCTGATCGCCTCGGACCGCGCCGTCGACAAGGCGATGGGCATCTACCTGCTGAACATGCTGCGCCGGATCGGCTACGACGCCTCGGTCAAGTTCGTCTCCAACTCGATCGAATTCACCTATGTCCAGAACACCAGCAACAAGGTGCAGATCAGCCTGGCCGACTGGTATTGCGACTATCCGGCTGCGTCGAATTTTCTCGATGATCTGTTCGGCTGCGAGAACTTCCATCCTGGTTCCGACTCTTCGGTCAACATCTCAGGATTCTGCGATCAATCAATCCAGCGCACGATGGAGCGCGCCGGGCGCGTCTCCGCCATCGACGCAAACGCCGGCAACGCGCTGTGGTCGCAGGCAAGCGGCGACATCATGCAGGCGGCACCGGCGGCGCCCTTGTTTCAGATGAAGGATGTCGACTTCGTCTCGAAGCGTATCGGCCACTACACCTATACACGGCTCTACCACATGCTGTTTTCCCAGGTCTGGGTCCGTTGATTGTACGCAACGGTCCATGGATCACCGCCGGCCGCGCGCTCGTCCGCGACCGCGGCGCAATGGCAGCCCTCGCCGGTCTCGTTCTCATCGTCCTGGCCTGTCTCGCCGCCCCGCTTTATGCGAACGCCGTGGCCCATACCGATCCGTTCGAGTCCAACGTCGCCGTGACCTTTACGCTCCAGGGGCACGACAGGACGGTGATGCAGCCGGACGATAATCCGCTGCATCTCGGCCTCACCCCGATCGGCCCGACCTGGCATCCATCCGCCTACCTGCTCGGCTCCGACAGCCAGGGCCGCGACGTGGCGGCGCGGCTGCTCTATGGCGGACGCAACTCGCTGCTGATCAGTGCCGCGGCCACCGCGCTCTGCGTCATCATGGCCGCCGCAGTGGGCATCGTCGCGGGATTTTTCGGCGGCATCGTCGATGCGGCGCTGTCGCGGCTGATGGACATCATGTGGGCAGTGCCGGTCTATCTGTTCGCGATCTCGCTTTCCATCGTCACCATCAGCCAGGGGCTGCATTTCGGACCCATCACCATCGCGTCGGACAACCTGGCCTTGCCGATCTGCATCATCGCGCTGGTCTATGTGCCGTACGCGGCGCGTCCGATCCGCGGACAGGTGCTGTCGCTGCGGCACAGCGAGTTCGTCCTGGCCGCGCGCGGCATCGGTGTCCCGCCGAGCCGCATCCTGCTGCGCGACATCCTGCCCAACGTCTCTGGAACCCTCATCGTGCTGGCGCCACTGCTGATGGCGCTGTCGATGCTGACCGAGTCGGCGCTGTCGTTCCTGTCCATCGGCGTGCAGGCGCCGGCGGCAAGCTGGGGCACCATCATCGAGGACGGCGAGGGGCTGATCTACACCCGCCCGATGGTCGCCGTGGCACCCGGGCTTGCCATCGTGCTGACCGTGCTGGCACTCAACATCCTCGGCGACGGGCTGCGCGACGCGCTCGACGTGCGCGACGCAAGCCGGCGGCGTGAATGATCGTGCGTTGTCAACTCGGCCGCCTTCAGCGGGCTTCGTACCGGTGCGCTGCCAAGCTGTCGCGCAAGGCACGGATCGTACGGGTAACCTCGTCCTCGGTGCCGATGCTGATACGGACCCACTGATCCAGCGGCGGGAACGATCGTGCCACCAGGATGCCCCGTTGCCGAAGGTCCTGCCGCAGCCGGCTGGCTTGGACTGGACTTTGGAAGAACACGAAATTCGCGACCGAGCCGCTATGCTTGAGGCCAAGCTGGTCTAATGCGGCGGTGAGTCGCGCGCGTCCGGCAGCGGTGCGCGCGCGTACGTGCCGCAACCAGCCCTGGTCCGCCAGCGCCGCGGCGGCGGCGGCGATCTGCAGGCGGCCAAGTTCATGCGGGTCGCCCAATCCCGCCGCCCGCAGCGCGGCGGCAATCGGGCGCGGCGCCAGCAGGTAGCCGACCGGAAGTCCCGCCAGGCCATAGATCTTGTCCAGTGTGCGGAACACCGCGACGTTGTGACCGTCGCGAGTGAGGCGCGCCGCACTCAGCGCCATATCATCATATTCGAGATAGGCCTCGTCCACCACGACCAGGACGCGCCGCGAGACCTGCGTCAGGAAGGCGTCGAAGGCAACACGGCCGCTGACTGTGCCGCTCGGATTGTGTGGATTGATCAGATAGAGCGCCTTTGCACCGGACTGCGTTGCGCGGTCGAGCGCGCCCAGGTCGTTACCCAGCCCAGCGTCGAGCGGCACGCCGACCGGTTCGCCGCCGAGCGGCCGTGCGGCGTCCACCAGCGCCGTGTAGCCAGGCACCGAATAGACAAAGCGGCCGCCGACCGGCCGCTGCGCCGCGAGAAACAGCCCGAGCACCTCCAGGATCTCGCCCATCACGATCTGCGAGGCGTCGATGCCCTCCAGGGCCACGATCCGCGCCACCAATTGATTTGCGGCATCCTCGTCCCCGTAGCGATTGACCTGACCCGTCGCCGCCTCAAGCGCGCGCCGCACGCTGGGTGCGGGTCCGAACGGGTTCTCGTTCAGCAACAGCCGCGCCGGCGGCGGTCCGCCCGTCGCCGCGGCGGCGGGACGCAGGGCCGCGAGGCCGACCAGGGCGCCCGCTTCGATCATGTGGCGTCGGGAGAGAATGGTCATGGTCGGGCCTCTGCCCCCGGCTCAGAAGTCATAGCTGAGGCGGGCGTAGTAGAAGCCGCCATCAATGCCGACCTGGCTCGCGTCGCTATCGTAGGGCTCCGAGCCGTAGTAGCCGTTCTGCGCTGGAATACGGGTGGGATAGTTGTCGAACAGGTTGTTCGCACCAACGGCCACGCGAAGGAGCGGGAGCGGCCGGTAGCCCAACTCGACATTGGTAATCCAGCGCGGCCGATTGTAGAAGCGGAAGAAGTCAGTGGTCGAATAGGCGTTTGGTCCCTCGAAGTAGGTGATTTCGTCGATCGTCTCGCCGAAACGCTGCTCGTGCAGCACCAGGTCCCAGCGCTCCTCATGCCAGCGGCCGCCGACAATGATGCGGTTCTTGGGCGTGCTGGTCGTCAGATAGGAGATGTTCTGTGCAGTCAGGTCGGCCGAGCCATCGGCCAGGCTGTTGGCATGGGTGATGCGGGAATAGTTCACGTTTAGCGACGCATCCCAATCGATCGTGCCCAATGCCACTGCGCGCCAGCGGCCGAGCGGCGTCGTGTAGGCGAGTGTCACGTCAGCGCCGCGGGTGCGGGTACTGGCGGCGTTGGCGAAGAATGAGGCTGAGACGTCCTCGGGCTGCAGCTCGGGCGACACCCCGATGCCCTGGATGCGCAGCGCCTCGATCGCGGGATTGCCGGCCTCGCCGGGACCACTGACGATGCGGTCACGGATGTCGATCTGGTAGCCGTCGATGGTGACGTGCAGGCGGTTGGCCGGATTGAGCACCACGCCGGCGGTCAGACTCGTGGACCGTTCCGGTTTCAGCGGCGCTGCGCCCAGGAACTGGGCGGCGGCGGAATTAGCGGCCAGCGTGCCGCTGGCGCTGTCGGGTCCGACCGCGAGCGCGCTATAGTATTCGTTGGCGAGGCTAGGCGCGCGCGTGCCGCTGCTCAAAGTCCCGCGCAGCGCCACCGTCGGCGAGACGTCGTAGCGCGTCGAGACCTTGCCGTTATACGTGTCACCGAAATCCGTATAGTGCTCGAAGCGCCCGGCCACGTCGAACTGCCAATCCCGCGTCAGATGCGTCGCGATGTCGCCATAGGCGCTGTACACCACCCGTGAATGTGGCCCCGCATCGCTCGGCAGCAGCCCCGCTTGCGCCTGGCTGCCGCCATACAGGTATGAGGCCGGGCTGCCGACGCCGGTGCCATAGGTCTCGAAGCGATGCTCGATGCCGCTGGCGAGCGTGATCGGCGACGACCAGAAATCCGGATAAAGGCTGCGGCGAAGATCGAGATCGTCTGTGAGTTGCGTGCTGGAGAAGTTCGCCAGATGGACGCCGGTCGGCGTGAAGCCGGTCGCCTGGTAGAGCCCGAGGTTGGCGCTGTTACGCAGATTGTCGTCGAGGAAGTCGCCACCGTAGGTGGAACTGAGATCCCAGCTCCAGCCCAGCAGATCGTCGCCTTTAAGGCCGAGGGCCGTGGAAAAATCGTTCTCGAACGTGGTCTGGTGCGGCGTAAAGCCCCCGCGGTAGAGCTGCGGCAGCTCGCTCGGCAGGCGATAGACCTGGTTCACGTCGGTAAAGCGGTAGGCATAGCTGTCGGTGCTGTAGAGCTGCACGCCCGACGCCAAGTCGATGCCGGCGTTAGCGCCGAGAACGTAACGAGTGGTTTCCGGATCGCCCAGGATTTTGGTGACTTCCGTGCCAGTACGGTCATCGTCGTCGTTGCGGACCGTGTGGTCCTGATGGCGATAGTCGATGCTGAGATCAAGGAAGCCATTTGGCCCAAGCTTTCCCGACTTCTCGCCTCCTGCCTGCACGACGAAGCCGTCGCCAGCCTCGGTCTGGCCGATCTCGCTCGACGCGGCGCCGCCCCGGTCGGTTGATTTCAGAACGATGTTGACCACGCCGGCGATGGCGTCTGAGCCGTATTGCGCCGCTGCTCCATCGCGCAGCACCTCCACATGGTCGATCAGCGACGACGGGATCAGGTCCAGGTCGACCGGTATGGCGCCGTCTGCGAAGCCGTCGATGTAGATAAAGGACGAGTTATGTCGCCGTTTGCCATCCACCAGCACCAGCGTCTGGTTCGGGTTTAGTCCGCGCAGGCTGACGAAATCGGTCGGCGCTCCATCAAAAATGCCGACAGCGGGAGTGGTAACCGACGGCAGGATCTGCACCAGCGCCTGAGTCACGTTGGTCTGGCCCGTGTTGGCAATGTCGTGCGAGGTCACGACGTCAATCGGCGACAGGCTGTCTCGCGCCTTCACTCGCGGCTCGCGTGTCCCGGTGACGATGACGCTCTCGCCGGCTCCCGACGCAGATGCCGACGGTGGAGTGCTATCGGCTCCGGCGGCCGCTGACGGGTCGGCCGATTGAGCATGGGCCACGGGCGCCAGGACCAAGAGCCCGACCACGTTGATCGTCGCGCGACCCCGAAGGGTAGGTGCTCGCATGTCCCGGCGCCTCCGACCTGTTGTTGCGCCATCGATGTCGCATGATATCTCACGCGCGGCAACCGCATTTCGCGTATAACACTGTATGTAATCGTTAATTAGGCAGTCGGTTCGCAATCGAGCGCGGCGCTGGCAGGTTGGCGCGCGTGATCAGTCGTGGCAGGCTGCCGCACATGGGCAAACGACACGCGCCGTGCGCCTGACGCCGCGTTGTGCGTATGACGAAGGGTGACCGGAATGGCGACCTCGCTTGACGTCGCATCTGTCGGCGCGCCCTCTGGTCACTCCTTTGTCGAGCGAATAAGGCCCATGGTCAGTACCGTCGCGCGCAGGCTCGGCCAGACCATCCTCGTGCTGTTCGGCATCAGCGTGCTGGTGTTCGTGGTATTCTTCGCGACCCCCGGCGCCGATCCCAGCGCGCGCATCGCCGGGCGCAACGCCTCGCCGGCGACGCTCGCCTTCGTGCGGCACCAGTATGGCTTCGACCGGCCGCTGCCAGTGCAATACCTGCGGATGATGGAGAAGCTGTTCATCACCCGCGATCTCACCTCCTTCGTCGATCATGGCGAAAAGGTCGTCCCTGAGGTGGTTCACGCAGCCCCGGTGACGCTCTCCCTGGTGGGCGGCGCCGCGGTGATCTGGGTGCTGGCCTCGATCGGCATGGGCACGCTGGCCACGGCCATGCGCGGCACCTGGATCGATCGCGGCCTGATGATCCTGGGCCTGATCGGCATCTCCATGCCGGTGTTCTGGCTGGGCGAGGTGATCAACCTGTTCACGCAAAGCCGTCTGCACGACACCTGGCTGTTCTCCTGGGTGCCCGGCCTCGGCTACGTGCCGCTCGCGCAAGATCCCCTCGCCTGGTTCCGCGCATTGGTGATCCCGTGGTTCACGCTGGCGGTGCTGTTCATCGGCATCTACGGACGCGTGCTGCGCGCCGACCTGGTTGCCTCCTACAACGAGGATTTCATGCGTACTGCCCAGGCCAAGGGGCTGTCCGCCAGCCGCGTGCTGTTCCGGCACGGGCTGCGCACCTCGCTGGTCACCTTCGTTTCCTTGTTCGGGCTTGATTTCGCCCAGCTCGTCGGCGGCGGCGCGCTGCTCACCGAGGTGGTGTTCGGCCTCTCAGGCGTCGGCCGGCTGACCTATCAGGCGCTGTCCAATCTTGATCTGCCGCTGATCATGGCGACGGTGATGTATTCCGCCGTGTTCGTCGTGTTGGCCAACGCGGTGGTCGATATTGTCTATGTCCTGCTCGATCCCCGCGTGCGCGATGCACGATAGCCTGCTGGCAATCGACGATCTCACGGTGGCGCTGCCGAGTGCGCGCGGACGCCTCGTCCGCATTGTCGAGAACCTCAGCTTTTCAGTGGCGGAGCGCGAGATCCTCGGCATCGTCGGCGAATCCGGCTCCGGCAAGAGCATGACCGCGCTCGCCATCATGGGCCTGATCGACGCCAAGGGCGCGCGCATCACCGGCTCGGTGCGCTACAAGGGCCGAGAGCTGATCGGGCTGCCGCGCCGCGCCTTGAACCGCCTGCGCGGCCGCGAGATCGCGATGATCTTCCAGGACCCGATGACCGCGCTCACGCCGGTGCTGACCATCGGCTGGCAGATCGACGAGCAGATACGCGCGCACGAGAAGCTGAGCAGCACCCGCGCCCGCGCCCGCACGCTCGACCTGCTGGACGCCATGGGCGTGCCCGACCCCGCCCGCGCCGCGGAGCGCTATCCGCACCAGCTCTCCGGCGGGCTGCGTCAGCGCGCGATGATCGCCATGGCGCTGTCGTGCAATCCATCGCTGCTGATCGCCGACGAACCGACCACCGCGCTCGACGTCACCGTGCAGGCGCAAATCCTGGAGTTGCTGCGTACCCTCAAGCGCGACTTCGGCTCGTCGATCCTGCTGATCACGCACGACATGGGTGTGATCGCCGAGACCTGCGACCGCACCTTGGTGCTCTATGCGGGCAACGTCGCCGAGCGCGGCCCGACCGAGGCGCTGTTCGCCCATCCCGGCCATCCCTATACCGTGGCGTTGCTGGCCTCGATCCCGCCGCTGCGCGGCCCCCGCCCGCAGCGGCTGCCGCAGATCGCGGGCCAGCCGCCCAACCCCGCGCCGCGCGCCCCCGGCTGCCCGGTCCAGCCGCGCTGCGCCCCCGCGCCCGACGCATGCGAGGTGCGGCCTCGGCTGCGCGCGCGCGGCTCGCAGGACATCGCCTGCGTGCTCGCGCCATGACGACCGCCCTGATTGAGGCGCGCAATGTCGGCAAGCGCTACCGTGTCGGCCGCGGCCAGACGCTGCGCGCGCTGGACGACGTGTCGCTTGCCGTGCAGCCCGGCCAGACCCTCGGCCTGGTCGGCGAGTCCGGCTGCGGCAAATCGACACTCGGCCGCTGCCTGCTGCGCCTGACCGCGATCAACGAGGGCAGCATCCTGTTCGAGGGGCGCGACATCAGCGCGCTGAGCGACCGCGCCTTGCGTCCATTGCGGCCGCGCATGCAGATGGTGTTCCAGGACGCTTCCGCCGCCCTCAATCCGCGTCGTCGCATACGCGACATCCTCGCCGAGCCGATGCGTGTGCATCGCACGCCGGGCGGCACGCCGCACGACAAGGCCCAGATCGCGGCCCGGCTTGAAGAACTGCTCTCCTTGACCGGCCTGCCGCGAGAGGCGCTTGACCGCTATCCGCACGAATTCTCCGGCGGCCAGCGGCAGCGCATCAACATCGCCCGCGCGCTGGCGCTCTCGCCCCGGTTAATTGTCGCCGACGAGCCGGTCTCGGCGCTGGATGTTTCGATCCAGGCGCAGATCACCAACCTGTTCGCCGATCTGCGCGAACGCCTCGGTCTCGCCATCGTCTTCATCGCCCACGACCTCAGCGTCGTGCGCCAGATCGCCAGCCGCGTCGCGGTGATGTATCTCGGCGCCATCGTCGAGCGGGGCGCCACCGACGATGTGCTGCACGCGCCCGCGCACCCCTACACGGCAGCGCTGATCTCGGCGATTCCGGAGCCGGTGGTGGGCCGCGCGGGAAATCGGCAAATCCTCAAGGGCGACGTGCCCAGCCCGCTGGCGCCGCCGCCCGGCTGCCGCTTCCATACACGCTGCCCGCAGGCGCAGCCGCGCTGCCGCGACGAAATCCCCTCTCTGCGACCGGTCGCCGAGGATCGCGACGTCGCCTGCCATTTCCCCCTGCGCGTTTCGGCGCACGCATCGGATACGATAGGCTAGATCGATGATGAATTTCCCAGTGACCCGCAACGAGCACCCGAAACCGCATGCTCCCGACGATGCGCTTCGCTTCGGCCAGGTGTTCACCGACCACATGTTCATGATGGAGTATGAGGAGGGCGGCGGCTGGCATGGCGGCCGGATCGTGCCCTATGCGCCATTCATGCTGGATCCGGCCTGTTGCGTGCTGCATTACGCGCAGGCGGTATTCGATGGGCTGAAGGCGTTTCGCGGCCAGGACGGGCTGGTCCGCATCTTCCGCGGCGACAAGCACGCGGCCCGCTTGAACCGCTCGTGCGAGCAGCTCTGCATCCCGCAACTCGACCCGGGCCTGGTGCAGGACTCCTTCAAGGCGCTGGTCGGCATCGACGCCGGCTGGGTTCCGTCGAAGCGTGGGACAGCAGTGTATATCCGTCCGACCGTGATCGCGACCGAAACCTTTCTCGGCGTTCGTCCATCGCGCAGCTACCTCTACTACGTCATTCTCAGCCCGGTCGGCCCCT
The DNA here is from genome assembly GCA_964246745.1 of uncultured Acetobacteraceae bacterium. Taxonomy (GTDB): domain Bacteria; phylum Pseudomonadota; class Alphaproteobacteria; order Acetobacterales; family Acetobacteraceae; genus Lichenicoccus. The sequence continues at coordinate 53,118 of CAXTRK010000008.1, read as the reverse complement.
ACTACCGGGAGGGGCTGAACCCGGTGCGGATCCTCGCGACCGACCAATATGTCCGCGCCGTGCCGGGCGGACTTGGCGCCGCGAAGACGGCGGCCAACTACGCGGCCAGCCTGTATGCGGGACGCGAGGCCGAGCGAGGCGGCTACGCGCAGGTGCTCTGGCTGAACGGCCGTGACCGCGAATACCTCGATGAGGTCGGCTCCATGAACATCATGCTGCGGCTTGGCGACACCGTCGTCACCCCGCCGCTCACCGGGGGGACGATCCTGGACGGGATCACGCGGCAGTCGGTCCTGCAGTTGCTGCGGGATTGGCACGTGCCCGTCGAGGAGCGCGCCGTTTCCATCCACGAGGTCATCTCGGCACACCAGGACGGCACTCTGAAGGAGATGTGGGGCACCGGCACGGCGGTCGTGATTTCACCGGTCGGCGAACTTGGCTACCGCGACCACCGCATGGTCATCAATCGCGGCGAGACGGGTGCGCTGACAAAACGACTCTACGAGTCGATCGCGGCGATCCAGTATGGCGAAACCAACGATCCGCATGGCTGGATGAGCCTGGTTGGCTGAACCGCGAGTCTGCGGTGGGCGACCGTCTCAGTTTATCATGTTTCCAGCGCGCCATCATTGCGAGATTTGAAGGCCCTCTCGGTCTCGACTGAAACTCATTGCGGTCGATGATCGCCTGGACGAAAGCGCGACGTGATGCCAGCCGGAGTTGACGAGATGACACGCCGGCCAAGCTACCAATCTGTGTTGAGAGTGAATCTTCAAAATCCGTTAATAAGTAATGGATTTCAAAGGCTGCGCCTTTGACGGGGTCGAGCCGCGAAGCGGATCGATGGACGGCGCTTCAATCTTGCTTTCTGGATGTGTCATCGTTTATTCGGATTTATCAAAGCGTCACTGTTCCCGTGATACAGGTCACGCTGTCGCCGCCAATCCACAGGGTCTCGCCGAGCTGGTCCAGAAACACGCGCCCGACACGCCCCAGCACGGTTCCCTGGCTCGCGGTATAGGAAGTTGGCGCTCGACCAGCGCGGATCAGCCACGGCGCCAAGCCGGCATTCAGGCTGCCGGTGACCGGATCCTCCTTGATGCCATGCCGAGGCGCGAAGGCCCGTACCTCGAAATGCGCGTCGGTGCCGTCGATGGAGGCATCGAACGGTCCGGCCACCCCGAAAGCAAGGTCGTCCAAGGCGGCGAGATCCGGCTTCAAGGCAAGCACGGCGGCACGGGAGCCGAGCAGGACCGCCGCCCAGCCGGGTCCGTTATCAACCCACTGGGAGGCGACCACACTGTCGGCAGGCACGCCGAGACCTCGCGCGAGCCGGGAAAGCAGATCGGCCTCCAATGGCCCGCTGCGTAGCAGCGGGGGCGCCGCAAACGCCAGGCGGGTCCGGTCTCGACGCACCCGGACAAGACCGGAGCCACATTCCTGGATCACATCCGTCCCGCGCGGGGCCCCTCCGGCGGCGAGCCACGCATGGCAGCTTCCGAGCGTCGGATGCCCGGCGAAGGGGATCTCGCCTGCCGGAGTGAAGATGCGCAACCGGTAATCGGCTCCCTCCAGACGAGCGCGAAGCAGGAAAGCCGTTTCGCTCAGGTTGGTCCAACGCGCGAAGGCGGCCATCCGCGCATCCGTCAAACCGTCAGCGCCGGCCACGACCGCGACCGGATTGCCAAGCATCGGCTCGGCGGTGAAGACATCAACCTGCTGGAAAGCCAATTCCATCATGTCAACAGTCAAGCCGGGTGCGCAGCGTTTCGACCACACGCTCGAACATGTCCGTGGTCAGGCGCCCGGTGTTCGTGTTGTAGCGCGACACGTGGTAGCTGTCGGCGAGAAGCCGCCCGTCCGGGAGGCTGGCGATTTGGCCATGCGCGAAGCGCAGCCGCGAAAGCGGAATGCCGCAGGCGGCGAGCACCGCGCCGTGCGCCAGCACGCCCAGGGCCAGCACCGCGCGGACGTGGGTGTTCGCCCGTAGTTCCGAGCGCAGGAACCGGTTGCATTGCCGTACCTCCGCGGGCTGCGGCAGGTTGGCGGGGGGCACGCAGCGCACCGCGTTCACGATCCTGGCGCCGCGCAGCACCAGGCCGTCATCCGGGTCAGCGCCATACCGCCCAGCGGCGAAGCCGAACTTGAGCAATGTCTCATAGAGCAGGGTGCCGGCGAAATCCCCGGTGAACGGCCGGCCGGTGCGGTTGGCGCCCTTCACGCCGGGCGCCATGCCGACGATCAGCAGCGCCGCGTCAGGTTCGCCCCAGGACGGCACCGGCGCATTCCACCAGTGCGGATGCGCCGCGCGATTGGCGGCGCGATAGGCAACCAGCCGTGGGCAGAGCGGGCACTCCGACGACGGCTGATCAAGGCTCGCCGCAAGGTCCGCGCACTCTGCAGCCGGCATGCGATCAGAGCACGTGGCTGCTGTCCACGGGTTCCGCCGACGCCTGACGCAGTGCGGTGCGGCCGCGCGGCTCGGTCTGCCTGCGGGTGAATTCCGGGGCGATCTCGGCAAGTTCGATGAACTGGTCGGCCTGCCTGCGCAACTCGTCGCCCGCCATCGGCGGGCTGGTGCGGATCGAGGAAATCACCGAGACGCGAACGCCCTGCCGCTGCACCGCCTCGACCAGGCGGCGGAAATCGGAATCGCCGCTGAACAGCACCGCATGATCGATGCAGCCGGCAATCTCGAGCATGTCCACGGCGATTTCGATATCCATGTTGCCTTTCACCCGACGCCGTCCGCTCGGGTCGGTGAACTCGCGGGCAGCCTTGGTGACAAGCGTGTAGCCGTTATAGGCGAGCCAGTCGGTCAGCGGCTTGAGCGGGGAATATTCCTCGGTGTCCAGCACCGCCGAGTAATAATAGGCGCGCAGCAGCTTGCCGCGCGCCCGGAAGAAGGCAAGCAGGTTGCGATAGTCCACGTCGAAGCCGAGATTGCGGGAGGCCGAGTAGAGGTTGGCGCCGTCGATGAACAGGCCAACCCGGTCCTCGCTCCGAAAATCCATTGGGCTTCGAAAATCCATTGGCTTGATCCTGTCACGCGCATAGTGGCGGTGTTTGATTAAGAGAGAGCGCAGCAGGAGGTTGCATGGACGACGCCGCGATGATCCTGGTCGCCGTGGGCGCCAACCTGCCGGGCCCATGGGGCACGCGGCCGGTCGACACCTGCCGGCGCGCGGCACGCGAACTCGCTTGTCTGCCGGGGCTGACCGCGGTTGCCGTGTCGCGCTGGTACCGCGCGGCGCCAGTGCCGGCCTCGTCGCAGCCTGACTACGCCAACGGAGTCGTGCGCCTCAGCGGCGCCGCTGATCCAGCCGTGCTGCTGGCCACGCTGCAGGCGCTCGAGCGGCAGGCCGGGCGGACGCGAAGTGTCGCCAACGCGGCGCGCACCCTTGATCTCGACATCATCGATATCGACGGGGCAATGCGGGCGTCCCCCGATCCGGTGCTGCCGCATCCGCGCGTGCAGGACCGCGCCTTTGTGCTGCTGCCGCTGCGCGATGTGGCACCCGACTGGGTTCATCCGAGCAGCCAGCGGTCCATCTCGGAACTGCTGGACGCGATGCGCAAAGGTTGCGGAGATGAACGCCAGCCGCTAGACTGGCCAGTCGTCTATAAATAAAGTCGAGGTCTGCCGCATGGCGCGCGTCACGGTTGAAGATTGCGTCGAGAAAGTTCCCAACCGCTTCGAGCTGGTTCTGCTTGCCGCGCAACGCGCGCGCAATCTCAGCCGCGGCGAGCAGCTTACCATTGATCGCGACAACGACAAGAACCCGGTTGTGGCGCTGCGTGAGATTGCCGGCGAAACCGTGGCACTCAGCGAACTGCACCAGGATCTGGTGAAGTCGCTCGCCCGCGCGCCGGAGCCGGAGCCCGCGGACGAAGAGGTGCTTGACCTGATTCCGACCGATCAGAACATCTTCGGCCTGCAGGATATCTCGGCCGAGGAGGAGGCAGGCGCGTTGGGGACCGAGCTGTCCGCCGAGGATCTGGAATCCGCGATCGAGGCGGAACTCGGCGGCCGCGTGCGAAGATAACGCCGCCATGGGCCGCCTCCCGGTCGTGCACGCTCCCGATGGCGCCCGCGCCGGCGCCACGCACGAGCTGCCGGCCGCGGATGTCGCGGCCGACGTTCCAGTTGGCACCGCGCTTCGAGCGGAGCCCGGGCTTGTCGCTCGGCCCGCATCTCCCCTCGCGTGCGGCGGTCTGATCAGACGCGTTCTCAGCTACGATCCCGACGCTGACACATCAGTGCTTGAACGTGCGTTCGAGCTTGCCGCCGAAGCGCATGCCGCGCAAAAACGCGACAATGGCGAGCCGTATCTCACGCACCCGCTCGCGGTGGCTGAAATCCTCGCGGGCTTTCGGCTGGATGTGGCATCGATCGCCACCGCGTTGTTGCACGATACCATCGAGGATACCGGCGTCACCTACGCCACGCTGCTGGCGAAGTTCGGCCGCACCATCGCCGACCTGGTCGACGGAGTAACGAAACTCACCCGGCTCGAACTGCAGTCCGACCGCACCAAGCAGGCCGAGAATTTCCGCAAGCTGGTGCTCGCGATGAGCCGCGATATCCGTGTGCTCATCGTCAAGCTTGCCGACCGGCTGCACAACATGCGCACGCTGCATCATGTGCGACGCGCCGACCGCCGGCAACGCATCGCCGGCGAGACCATGGACATCTATGCGCCCCTGGCCGGACGCATCGGCATGAACAAGGTCAAGACGGAACTGCAGAACCGCTCCTTCGCCGAGCTCGATCCCGAAGCCAACTCCACCATACAGGCGCGGTTGAACTATCTGCGCGGCCAGGGCGCCGACGTGATCGAGGACGTGCGTCTCGAACTGTCGCGCCTCTGCCGCGAGGCCGGCGTCGATCTGATCGAGGTGAGCGGACGGGAAAAGTCGCCGTTCTCGATCTGGGAGAAGATGCAGAAGCGCAATGTCGCCTTCGAGCAGCTCTCCGATATCATGGCGTTCCGCGTGCTGGTGCGCACGCGGGAGTCCTGCTACGTCGCCCTCGGCACGGTGCATGGCGCCTATCCGGTCATCGCCGGCCGCTTCAAGGACTATATCTCGACACCGAAAGCGAACGGCTACCAGAGCCTGCATACCGGCGTCACCCTGCGCGAGCCGCGCAACCAGAAAATCGAGGTGCAGATACGCACGCCTGAAATGCACGATGTCGCCGAGAACGGCGTCGCCTCGCACTGGGTGTACAAGGAAGTGCCGGAAGGTCACGATCCCGGGCGGCGGGACGGCGTGAATTCGGTGGTCAGCAAGCTGCGCCGGCTGCGCTGGGTGCAGGACCTTCTGGAGATCATCGAGAATTCGGCGGCGCCCGACGAGTTCCTCGAGAACACCAAGCTCGAACTCTATCAGGACCAGGTCTTCTGCTTCACGCCCAAGGGGCAGCTCATCCAGTTGCCACGTGGGGCGACGCCGGTCGATTTCGCCTATGCGGTGCACAGCCAGGTCGGCGATGGCTGCGTCGGCGCCAAGGTCAACGGCCGGCTGATGCCGCTGCGCCACGAGTTGCAGAACGGCGACCAGGTCGAGATCATGACCGCGCGCGGCGGCACGCCGTCGCCGTCCTGGGAGCGTTTCGTCGTTACCGGCAAGGCGCGGGCGCGCATCCGCCGCCATCTGGCGCAAACCCTGCGTGAGACCCACCGTGACGCCGGCCGCGCGGCATTGGCGAAGGCCTTCCGCCAGGAAGGCGTCGATGGTTCGGAAAAGGTGCTGGATGGCGCGCTGAAGGGTCTCAAATGCGCGACGCGGGACGATCTCTACGTCGCCGTGGGCAACGGCAACCTTGGCCCGAAGGATGTGGTCTACGCGGCTTACCCGGAGCTGCGCCAAGGCGCGCGGATGCCGCGCATGATCCCGTCCTTGCCGCGTCCCCAAGCAGGCCGGCCGCCCGGCTCAGGCGGCCTGTCCCTGGTCGGGCTCGGCTCCGGCATCGCGGTACATTTCGCCGGCTGCTGCCATCCACTGCCTGGCGACAAGATCGTCGGCATCGTCGCCCAGGGCAAAGGCATCACCGTGCATACGGCGGGCTGCCAAACCCTTGAGAGCTTCGCCGCGACCCCGGAGCGTTTCATGGATGTCGATTGGGACTATGAGGCGGTCAAGGTGGCCGATGGGCGTGAGACCCATGTCGGCCGTATCAGCGTGATCGCCGCCAACGAGCCGTCGATGCTGGCCACGCTCAGCAATGCCGCCACCAAGCAGGAGGGCACCGTGGTAAACCTCAAGATCGTCAACCGTCAGCTCGATTTCATGGAGATCCTGCTGGATGTCGAGGTGCGTGACCTGCGTCATCTCTCCAGCGTCATCGCCGGGCTGCGTGGAGCGAGCGGAATTACCCAGGTGGAGCGCGCGCGCGCCTGATGCCCAGCCTGTGACGCCCAGTCTGTGACGCCCAGCCGATGATGATCGGTCTTGGCACCGACCTGTGCGACATCAGGCGGATCGAGAAAGTCATGCGGGCGCATGGCGATCGATTTCTCGCCCGGATTTTCACCGATCATGAGCGCGCCCGCGCCGAGCGCCGCACCGAGGCGCTGCGTCCGGCCACCTACGCGAAGCGCTGGGCGGCGAAGGAAGCCTGCGCCAAGGCGCTCGGAACCGGGTTTTCAAGCGGAGTGTTCCACGCCGACATGGGCGTTGTGAACCTGCCCAGCGGCCAGCCCACGCTGGTGCTGACCGGTGGCGCGTTGCTGCGGCTGCGCGCGATCATGCCGACGGGGATGCATCCCGCGCTGCTGGTCAGCATCACCGACGAGCCGCCCTATGCCTTTGCCCAGGTGATGATTTCGGCGGTGCGTGATCGTGGCGACGCGGCCGGAGCGTCGGACGCTTGACAGTTCCGCGTGCGGTCGGCTTGATCCGGCCTCCTCGCGGAGCTTCCGCGGCACACGTCCGGTTCGGCGCTGGCCCCGCACCCGGACCAGAGACCGGACGCGCGAGGCGATGAGCACAGGCAAATCCACGGAACGCCAGAACGCGGAGCATACGAGAAAGACCCGTTCCAGCTCCTGGGAGCTGCTCCGCACTCTGGTCTATGCCGGCCTGATCGCGGTGCTGGTGCGAACGTTCCTGTTCGAATCGTTCAACATCCCCTCCGGCTCGATGATCCCGACCCTGCTGGTCGGCGACTATCTTTTCGTCGCCAAATACGAATATGGCTACTCGCGTTATTCGTTGCCGTTCTCGCCCGACTGGTTCGAGGGACGTATCCTCTATCGCAAGCCGCACCGCGGCGATGTCGCGGTGTTCCGCTTCACGCAGAATACCTCGATCGACTACATCAAGCGCATCGTCGGCCTGCCCGGCGATCATGTGCAGGTGCAGGGCGGCCAGCTTTACATCAACGGACGCGAGGTGCCGCGCACGCCGCTCGGCGACTACGTGGCCACCGATGAGAATGGCAACCGCATGCAGGGCCTGCTCTACCGCGAGAGTTTGCCCGGCAGCGGCGGCCACCCCCCGGTCGTGCACAAGATCCTCAAGCTGACCAGCGAAGGTCCCTACAACAACACACCTGAATACGTGGTGCCGAAGGGCTACTTTTTCGCCATGGGCGATAACCGCGACGACAGCGCCGACAGCCGCTTCATGGGAACCGAACCGGATGATCTCGGCTATGTGCCGATCCAGAACCTGGTCGGCGAGGCGGAGTTCATCTTCTTTTCCATCGATCAACGCTATCCTGTCTGGGAATTCTGGGAATGGCCGGTCGAGATCCGCTGGGGCCGCCTCCTGCACTGGGTGCGTTGACCGAGGCGCCGCCTTCGAGCGATGCGCGCGCCAACATCGAGTCTCTGTTGGGGCGACCGTTCGCGCGTCCGGAATTGCTGCGCGAGGCGCTGACGCATCGCTCCGCCGCCAATGTGACGCGCTCGCGAACCGAGGCGAGAAGCGGCGCCGGCTCCAACGAGCGGCTTGAATTCATTGGCGACCGGGTGCTTGGACTGCTGATCGCGGAATGGCTGATCGAGCGCTTTCCGCAAGAGCAGGAAGGCGAACTCGGCCGCAGGTTGGCTTATCTGGTCTCCCGGCCGGTGCTGGCGGGCATGGCCGAAGATGTCGGCATCGGGGCGGCGCTCGACGTCGCCGCCCATGAAGCGCGGGCCGGGGTGCATCGGGCTGCAAGCGTGCTGGCTGACGCGATCGAAGCCGTGCTGGGGGCCGCGTATCTTGATTGCGGCCTGGAGGCGCCGCGCCGTTTCGTTCGGGCAGTGTGGGCCAAGGCGATGACGGCGCAGACGCTGCCGCCGAAAGATCCCAAGACCGAGCTGCAGGAATGGCTGCTCGCCCGCGGCCTGCCGCTGCCCGGCTATACGCTGGACTCCGCCGACGGACCGCCGCATGCGCCGCGCTTCGTCATCCGTGTGCTGGCATGCGGCAAGACCGGGTTCGGCGCCGCCGGGAACAAACGTGCCGCGGAGAGCCTCGCCGCCGCCGAATTGCTGGCGCAATTGCGGTGCCTATGACGCGTTGCGGCTTCGTCGCCATCGTCGGCGCGCCGAATGCCGGCAAGTCGACGCTGCTGAACCGGCTCGCCGGAGCCAAGCTGTCGATCGTGAGCCCGAAGGCGCAGACCACGCGCTTCCGTGTCATCGGCATCCTGATGCATGACACGGGACATGAGGGCGCGCGTGCCCAGATCCTGCTGGTCGACACCCCCGGCATCTTCAAGCCCAAGCGCAAGCTGGACCGGGCGATGGTGGCCGCCGCCTGGTCGGGCTCGGATGACGCCGACCTCACGCTGCTTCTGGTTGATTCGCGCGCCGGCCTCACCGAGGGGGTGCGCGAGATCGCGGCCAGGCTGCGTCAAGGCGCCCGTCCTGTCTGGCTGGTGTTGAACAAGACCGATCTGGTGCCGCGTCCACGGCTGTTGCCGCTGGCGGCGGAACTCACCGGATTGCTCAGCGTGGAGCGGACCTTGATGGTCAGCGCCCGCTCCGCCGAAGGGCTCGACGACCTGCTGGACGGAGTGGCGGCCGCCCTTCCGGAGGGGCCCTATCTCTATCCTGAGGACGACCTCACCGACTTGCCGGACCGGCTGCTGGCGGCGGAGATGGTGCGCGAGCAGATCTTCCTGCAGACGCATCAGGAAGTACCCTATGCCGCGACCGTCGAGACGGAGAGCTTCGCCGAGCAGGCGGACGGTTCGGTGCGAATCGAGGCGACGATCTATGTCTCGCGCGCCAGCCACAAGGCGATCCTGATCGGCGAGAAGGGCGCGCGCATCCGACAGATCGGCGAGCGTGCGCGGCATGGCCTCGCCGGATTGCTGGAGCGGCCATGCCACCTGTTCCTCAACGTCAAGGAGCGCGCCGGCTGGGATGAGGAGCGCGCCCGGCTGCGCGCGATCGGGCTCGACGAGTGAGCGTCGGCACGACGCTGGCCGGATCTACTCGAAAATGGGGAAGCCGGCTTCGTTCTGCGGCGGCCATTGCATCGCGATATGGATAACGCGGTAAATCGCAATGACGTTTGGCAATGGCTGATACACGACAATGAACGGCAAGCGGGCAATCCCCAGCTCGCGGGTATTTTGAACGCGGCCAGCCCGCCCGAGCTGGGGAAACAGTTCGAGGCGTTGGATGGCCTCGAAAATTGCCTCCGTCACCCGGCTAGCCACGGAGGCGCCGTTGTCGTTCTTGATCCAGTCTGCAATGTCTCGGAGATCAGCGCCCGCCTCGGCGGAAAATCGGATCACGAAGCGGGATGGATAGACCGGCGAACCGCGGCCACCACGGTCTCAAAGTCCACGGTCCGGCCTGCCTCGAAGTCGGCGATCCCGGCTTCGACCTTGGCGATGAACTGGCGCTCGCTGGTCACGTAGGAGCGGATCGCGGCGTTGATCAGGGCGGATTTGGTGCGGCCTGTGGTCTGTGCGAGCCGATCAAGCTCGGCATCTAGCGCTTCATCGACACGCGCGGCGATTGTCACGGATTTTGTCATGGCACCCTCCAGAGCAAACTATGTAAACACTACAAACGGAGAACTCAACCGGATCGTTCTTTGTTCGGAGCTGGGATTACAGGGAGCACGGCGAAGGGATCAGATGTCAGGCCACAAAACGTCGATCATCCCGCCGAGACGGTTTCGTGGCTGCCTCGACGCAGGATGAGACCGCCTGATCGAGAGAGCTGGTGAAATAATCCGCGCCGAGAGACGCCTGGGTGTTCTTGTTGGTCAGGGTCGCGTCTTCGGCGGGCCACAAGCCTACCAGGATGGGTGCCGCGGGCGGCAGGCGACGCCGCAGCCGTGTGATCAGATAGCGCAGATGCGCCGGGCTGCCGCTGATATCGAGGTAGGAAACACACGCCATCGCCACGCCTTCGATGGCCAAGCTCTCGATGCCTTCGCGCGAGACCTCGCCGTAGCCGACCAGACGGGCGCCGATGCCGTGCTTTTGCAGCAACTGCGCCAGCATCGCCGAGGCGGCCTCGTCGAGCGGACCCTTGCCGGCGATGCAGAGCACGGCGGAGGATCCCAGCCAAGCCTCCGGCAATGTCCCGTCCGGCACGCTCGCGGGAGGCGCGCGGCGGGGCAGGGGGCGTTCGGACCCGGCAGGCGCCACCGTGCCATCGTCGGCTCCTGACGGAGCGGGCTCACGATCCTCGTGGTCGCGCAGACCATTGATCAAGGCCTTGACCGTGCTCTTGACCCGGTCAAGGGCGGCATGGTCGAGATTGCCGCGTTCGGCGTCATTGGCGGCGAGCTGCAATGCCTTGAGCGCCACCTCATCATAATAGGTGGAGAGCGAGCACTCCTTGAGCAGCAGCTCGGCATGGTCCAGCGCCTCGTCGGGATCACCGGCCAGGATGCGTTGATAGAAACTCTCCACTGGCGTGAGCGCCGGCCTGTCGCCCAGCATGATGTCGAGGAACTCGAGGCGCTTCACGTGGCGTCCCATCACCACCAGGCACAAGGTGAGCGGCGTCGACAGGATCAGGCCGACAGGACCCCATAGCCACGACCAGAAGATGGCGGCGACCACGACGGAGAACGGCGACAGGCCGGTGCTGTGCCCATAGACCATCGGCTCGATCACCTGTCCGGTGACGCCTTCGACCACAATGTAGAGTGCGGCGGTCCACAGCACCATCGACCAGCCCGGTTCGACGGCCGCGGCCAGCGCCATCGGCAGCACCGCGGAGATGAACGAGCCGACATAGGGCACGAAGCGCAGCAGCGCCGACAGGATCGCCCAGAGCACCGGATCCGGCACGCCGATGATGAGCAGGCCGACGCCGATGACGATGCCGAACAGGGTGTTGATGCTCAACTGGGTGAGGTAATAGCGGCTCAGGCGCCGACCGCCATCGTCGATGGCCAGAGTGGTCCGGTGCAGGTCGTCCGATCCCACCAGCCGGATCAGCCGGTCGCGCAAATCCTCGCGCTGCAGCAGGGCGAACACCGCTACCACAAAGACGATGCCGAAGGTCGCCAGCGGCGACAGCACCGGCGACAGATAGCGCTCGGCGAGATCGAGCGGGTTGGCGCCCGAACTGAGGCCGGCAACTCCCGGTGTGGCGGGGGGCGCCGGTGTGATCGGAGCCGCGGCAGCCGGCGGGGCCGCGGCGGCTGCCGGCGTCTGCCCGGCGTCGGTCGCCTTATGGTGGGCGCCGATCGAGTCTGCCAGCTTGCTGAGGCGTCCCACCGTGAAGTGCCGGACCGACGCGACCTTGGCTTCGACGGTGCCGACATATTTTGGCAACTCGGTGCTCAGATCGGCGACCTGGGTGCCGATGACTCCGCCGATGCCGATGATCACGCCGAGGGCGAGGACGACGCCCAGAAGCACCGACGGCACCCGGCCGAGACGCAGCCGGCGCAGGAACTCGACCAGCGGCGCCAGCAGAAAGGCCAGCAGCAGAGCAAGCGTCACCGGCATCAGCACGGCCTTGCCAAAATACAGGATGGCGACGACGCCGACGAACAGGATCATGGCCTTTGACGCGTCCGGCGCCATCGGCTGAGCGACAGCTTTGGCTGGCGGCGGCGCAGAATGCGTCTCGGACATGGACGTGGCTCTCCGGTGCTCTCGCCGCAACCTAGCATATCCAGCGTTGCGCAACGCGGCGGCGATAATCCGGCGCGCGCACGCGGCGCTTGTGAGGCGGGGGGTGCTTCGATATGAGAAGCCCTTCTGAACCAGGGCCAGAGCATTCATGACCGGACCGGCTGGAAATCTCTACAAGCGGGTTCTGCTCAAGGTCTCCGGCGAGGCGCTGATGGGAGCCGGGGAGTACGGCCTGGACCCGGATACGGTGAGCGCCATCGCCGGCGACGTGCGTGACGTGTTCGAACTTGGCGCCGAGATCTGTCTGGTGATCGGCGGCGGCAACATCTTTCGCGGCATCGCGGCCGCGGCCAGGGGCATGGACCGGGCTCAGGGCGACTATGCCGGGATGCTTGCCACCGTGATCAACGCGCTGGCCATGCAGAACGCGCTGGAGCGGATCGGCGTGCCGACCCGGGTGATGTCGGCGATCCAGATGTCGAGCGTGGCCGAGCCCTACATCAGGAGGCGGGCGGCGCGGCACATGGAAAAGGGCCGGCTGGTGATCTTTGCCGCCGGCACCGGCAACCCGTTCTTCACCACCGATACCGCCGCGGCACTGCGCGCTGCCGAGATGGACTGCGACGCGCTGTTCAAGGGCACCCAGGTGGACGGCGTCTATTCAGCCGACCCGCGCAAGCACGCGGACGCGATACGCTACGACGAGCTTTCGTATCTCGAGGTGCTGTCGCGCGACCTCAATGTCATGGACGCCTCCGCGATCAGCCTGGCACGGGAAAACAAGCTGCCGATCATCGTCTTCAACATTCACGCGCCAGGCGCATTTGCCCAGGTGATGCGCGGCCATGGACCCTTCACACGTATTGTCGAGCGACAATAGAAGCGCGACGGATTGACAAGTCACTGCCCGGCGGCAGCCGGATTTTACCGGGTACGATGCTTGGGAGAGCCGAGTTGGCCGCAGACCTGACGACCCTGATGGAAGACCTCTCGCGGCGCATGGATGGCGCGATGGAGACGCTGCGACGGGATTTCGGCGGCCTGCGCTCCGGCCGCGCGAGCCCCGCCTTGCTGGAGCCGGTGCGTGTCGAGGCCTATGGCGGCGAGATGCCGATCACCCAGGTCGGCACGATCGCCGTGCCGGAAAGCCGCATGATCACCGTTCAGGTCTGGGACCGCACGCTGGTCAGCGCGGTCGAGCGCGCGATCCAGGGAGCCGGGCTTGGACTTAATCCGTCCGCCGACGGCCAGATCGTGCGCGTTCCGATCCCTCAGCTTACCACGGAGCGGCGCGCGGAGCTGGCCCGCGCCGCCGGCCGCTATGCGGAGAACGCCAAGATCGCCGTCCGCGGCGTCCGACGCGACGGCATGGATCAGATCAAGGGATTCGAGAAGAAAAGCGAGATCAGTCAGGACGAGGTGGTGGACTGGTCGGCGGAGGTGCAGAAACTGACGGATTCCTATGTGAAACGCATTGATGAGAGCTTCGCCGACAAGGAACGCGAGATCAAGCAGGTCTGAGACGGTGCAGAGCAAACCCCTCGGAGCCGAGCGGCTGGCGGATCCGGATAGCGGCCTTGCCGGCGACGTGGATGGGCCAGATGTGGGCAGGCCAGATCTGGGCGCGGCCACGCTGACGCCGATCCGCCTGGCGCAGCAGGCAGGAGCGGTGCCGCGCCATGTCGCCGTGATCATGGATGGCAATGGCCGCTGGGCCGCCGCCCGCGGCCTGCCGCGTGTCGCCGGCCATCGTGCCGGCGCGCAGGCGGTGCGGCGATGCATCAAGGCGGCGATCGAGAGCCAGGTCGAGTGGCTGACGCTGTATGCGTTCTCCTCTGAGAACTGGCGCAGGCCGGCGCAGGAGGTCGCCGACCTCACCGGCTTGTTGCGTCACTACCTGCGCCATGAGCTTGCCGAGCTGCATCGGGAGGGCGTCTGCCTGCGGGTGATCGGAGAACGCGAGCGCTTCGATCCCAGCATGCGCGCGGAATTCGAGCGTGCCGAGCGGCTCACCGCGGGCAACACCCGGCTTCGCCTGATGATTGCGCTCTCCTATGGCGGCCGTTCGGACATCCTGCGCGCCTCGCTGCGCCTGGCCGAGGCGGTGCGCGCGGGCACCATCGATCCGCGCCAGTTCGACGAGGACGGGTTCGCCCGCTTCCTGTCCACCGACGGCATCCCCGACCCTGATCTGATGGTGCGCACCAGCGGCGAGTTCCGCTTGTCGAACTTCCTGCTCTGGCAGTCGGCCTATGCCGAGCTGGTCTTCCTCGACGTGCTGTGGCCCGATTTTGGTCCGGTCCACTTCGCCGACGCGCTTGACCGCTATGCGCGGCGCGACCGCAGGTTCGGGGCGCGCCCTGGCTGAGATCCCCTCGACCACGAGCGCGCCACCGGCGCTGGAGGCGTGGCGCGACCTGCGGGTGCGTCTGATCTCCGCGTGCGTGCTGGCGCCGCTCGGGCTTGCCTGCCTGATCCATGGCGGGTGGGTCTTTGTCGTTCTGGTGCTGCTCGTGATGGCGGGTCTCGGCGCGGAATGGGCGGGGCTTGTCCGCGTGCGCCGCATGAGCCCGGCTGGCGCGATGCTGCTGCTTTGGCCAGGCCTGTCGCTGATCTGCGCGGTCAGCGTGGACTGGCTCGCCGGTGTGCGCCTGCTGCTCGGCGGCTTTTTGCTCGGCGCGTTCCGTGGCGGCGGCGTCGTGCTGATCGGGCTCGCCGGACTCGCTTTGGTCTGGCTCCGGGTGATGACCGGCGCGGGCATCGCTTCGCTGCTGTTCGTGGTGCTGGTGGTCTGGTCCAGCGACAGTCTTGCCTATCTGGTCGGACGCGCCTTGGGCGGCGCCAGGCTGGCGCCGCGGATTTCACCCGGCAAGACCCGTGCCGGGGCGCTTGGCGGTTTCGCGGGGGCGATGCTCGCGGGCGCTGTGGTGGCGTGGTTCTGCCCGGGCACGCCGCCGTGGGGCGGCCTCGCTGAGCGTCTCTTGCCCGGCGCGCTGTTCGGCGCCTTGCTCGGCGTCGCCGCGCAGTCCGGCGACCTCGCTGAAAGCGCGCTCAAGCGGCATGTCGGGGTGAAAGACTCCGGCCGCCTGATTCCCGGCCATGGTGGTTTGCTGGACCGGCTTGACGGTCTGCTCGCCGCCGCCCCCCTGGCCGCCCTGCTCTCTCTCGGCTGCGGACCGGGCCAGCCGTTCTGGCAGATCGCGGCGCCGTATGCGGGGCACCGCGACATCGTAGCCGGCCATATGCGGCAAGGCTGGCTGGAGGGCGTGTTCGCCGCGCCAGGGAAGGAACCGCAGCGATGAAGACCGTCTCCATTCTTGGCAGCACCGGCAGCGTCGGGCGCAGCACCGTCGATCTGCTGGCGAATGCGCCGACGCGGTTTCGCGTGGTGGCGCTGATCGGCGGGCGCAACGTGGACAGCCTCGCGGAGCAGGCGCTGGCGCTGCGCGCGGAGCATGCGGTGATCGCCGATCCGGCGGCCCTGGACACGTTGCGCGCGCGTCTCGCGGGCAGCGACGTCACCGTTGCCGCGGGCCACGAGGCGGTGCTTGAGGCGGCGGCGCGTCCGGTTGACTGGACCATGTCGGCAATCACCGGGGCGGCTGGCCTCGCGCCGACCTTGGCGGCGATCGCCAATGGCGGCGCTGTGGCGCTGGCCAACAAGGAGGCGCTGGTCTGTGCCGGCGACGTCATGCTGCGCGCCGTGCGCGACGCCGGCGCCACCCTGCTGCCGGTCGATTCCGAGCACAATGCGATCTTCCAGGCGATGGCCGACCGTCAAAGTGGGCAGGTCGAGCGCATCACGCTCACCGCGTCCGGCGGCCCGTTCCGCCGCGCCAGTCTCGAGGAGATGCGCGTTGCGACGCCGGAGGCGGCTCTGCGCCATCCGGTCTGGTCGATGGGGGCCAAGATCAGCATTGATTCCGCCAGCATGTTCAACAAGGGCCTGGAGGTGATCGAGGCGGCGCGGCTGTTCGGCTTGCCTGAGGAGCGGATCGACGTGCTGGTGCATCCGCAATCGGTGGTGCACGGCATGGTGCATTACAGCGACGGCAGCGTGCTGGCGCAGCTCGGCGCGCCGGACATGCGCATTCCGATCGCCCACACGCTGGCCTGGCCGCAACGCATGCCGACCGCCTCGCCGCGGCTTGATCTGGCCAGTCTCGGCCGTCTGGATTTCGAGGCGCCCGACGCGGAGCGTTTCCCGGCGTTGCGTCTGGCGCGGGCGGCGCTGCGCGCGGGGGGTGCCGCGCCGGCGGTGCTGTCCGCCGCCAACGAGGTGGCCGTCGAGGCGTTCCTCGCGCGGCGCATCGGCTTCCTCGACATCGCCCGCCTGGTCGAGTCGGTGCTCGATGCCGTAGGCCCGCAGAGCGCGGCCACGCTGGAGTCGGTGCTGCACTGGGATCTGGAGGCGCGCCGGCTGGCCCGGCTGCAGGCGCCTGGGTTCGGTGGCGATTGCCGTGCCGCCTGATCCGCTGCAAGAGACGATCCGATGCTGATCCATCTGCTCCGAACCCCGCTTGCCTTCGCTCTCGTGCTTGGCGTGCTCGTCTTCATCCACGAACTCGGCCATTATTTGGCGGCGCGCTGGCAGGGGGTGCATGTCGAGGTGTTCTCGATCGGCTTCGGCCGGCCGTTGCTGCGTTGGCACGACCGCGTCGGCACGGAATGGCGCCTGTGCGCGCTCCCGCTCGGCGGCTACGTCAAGCCGCACGGCTTCGAAGGGCCGGAAGAGGCGACACCCGAGGCGCAGGCCGCCTGGCAGGCCGGACGCACCTTCCACGACAAGACCGTGGGCGCGCGCGCCATCGTCATCATCGCCGGGCCGGTGTTCAATTTCCTGCTCGCGATGGTGCTGTTCACGGCGCTGTTCGCCACCGTCGGCCGGCCGGTCGGCGCCGCCATCGAGACCATGGCGCCGGTGGTGGGAGAGGTGATCGCCGCGAGTCCCGCCTCCCGTGCCGGACTGCGGGCGGGCGACCGCATTGTCTCGATCGACGGTGTGGCGATGCCGACGATCAGGGCGGTGCAGCAACGTGTCAGCGAGGACGCCGGCCAGCGGATGACGGTGCGTGTCGAGAGGGGCGCGGCCAGCCGCGTGTTGCCGATCACCATCGGCAGCCGCAACGCCGGCGGCGGGTCCGGGCGGCGGCGCGGGGTCATCGGCGTCTATTTCGAAGCGCCCGCCACCAAGCCGCTGCCGCTCGGCCGCGCCATCGTGGGCGGTGTCGGCGAGACCTGGAACGTGTCGGCGCAGACGCTGGCCGGGCTGTGGAAGATGATCACCGGCCATGCCAGTGCCGATCAGCTCGGCGGACCGCTGCGGATCGCGCAGCTTTCCGGTCAGGTGGCGCAACTCGGCTTTGCCAGCCTGGTCGGCTTCATCGCCCTGCTGTCGATCAATCTTGGGCTGATCAACCTGTTTCCGATCCCGGTGCTCGATGGCGGCCGCCTGGTGTTCTATGCCTTCGAGGCGGCACGCGGCCGCCCGGTGCCGCGCGAGGTGCAGGAATACGGCTTTCGCGCCGGCTTTGCCTTGATCGCCTGCCTGTTCCTGTTCGTGACGTTCAATGATCTGTCGCATCTCGGCTTGTTTCAGTGGGTGGCGAGGCTGGTCGATTGAGAGGCGGCCGCTTGCGCAGGCGCGGGCAATTCGGCTAGCTCCGCGCGGCCGGTCCGTACTCGGTTTCGAGAGCAGCCGGGACCAACCCGGAAAGCGCCGGTCGACAGGGAGGATGGCAGGTCTTGTCCGCTAAACGTTCCGCGCTGCTCGCCTCCGCGTGCCTGCCTCTCCTGATGGAGGGGTCCGTTCTGATGGAGGGATCGGCGTTTGCCCAATCCCCGGGATCGGGCCCCCTGAGCGCCTCGCGCCAGCGTTCAGCGCCCGCCGCCAGCGCCGGCGGCACGATCCAGTCGATCGAGGTGACCGGCAATCAGCGAATCGAGACCGGCACCATCATGTCCTATCTGCTGGTGCAGCCAGGCGACACCTTCAATCAGGACGAACTCGACCGTTCGCTCCGGACGCTCTACGCCACCGGGCTATTCCGCGACGTGAATCTGCGTCGCCAAGGTTCCACCCTGATCGTCGATGTCACCGAAAATCCGATCGTCAACCGCATCGTCTTCGAGGGCAACCACGCGCAGAAGGACGACGACCTGCGCAAGGCTCTGGCACTGCGTCCGCGCGCGGTCTACACGCCGGAGTTGGCCGCGCAGGACCGGGAGAAACTGCTCGACCTGTATGCCTCCAAGGGCCGCTACGATGTCACGGTGACGCCGCAGATCATCCGGCTGTCGCATAACCGGGTCGATGTGGTGTTCCGGATTTCAGAAGGCACGCTGACGCTGATCCAGAAGATCAGCTTTGTCGGCAACCAGGCGTTTTCCCAGGCGCGGCTGGCGCAGGTGATCACGTCGAAAGAACATGCCTGGTACCGGTTTTTTTCGAACGCGGACGAATACAATCCGGACCGCATCCAATATGACCGCGAACTGCTGCGCCGCTTCTACCTGCGCAACGGCTATATCGACTTCTTCGTCTCGGACTCCACCGGCGAAATTTCGCCGGACCGCAAATCCTTCTACATCACCTTCACCATCCATGAGGGCTCGCGTTACCGGATCGGCACGCTGTCCGTGCGCTCGACGCTCCGTCATGTCGAAGGTTCGAGCCTGGCTCCGGATGTGCAGTCGCTCGCCCACAGATGGTATGATGGAGACGAAGTGCAGCGCCTCTCCGATGCGATGCAGGACAAGCTGCAAGCGCAGGGCCACCCGTTCGCGGAGGTGCACCCGGAGATTGCCCGCAATCCGGCCAAGCACACCGTTGATCTGCTGTTCGATGTCCGCGACGGCCCGCGCGTGCACGTCGAACGCCTCGATATCGTCGGCAACACCATCACCCAGGACCATGTCATCCGCCGTCAGTTTCCGTTTGCGGGGGGCGATCCATTCACGCCCACCGGACAGCGCCGGGCCAAGCAGTCGCTGGAGGATCTCGGCTATTTCAGCACGGTCGCGGTGAACACCGCTCCGGGTTCGGCGCCTGACCGCGTCCTGGTCAACGCCGCCGTCGCCGAGAAGCCGACCGGAGAGCTGACCCTGGGCGGCGGCTATTCGACCGATGCCGGCATCCTGGGCAATGCCGGCATCCGTCAGAAGAACCTGGTCGGCAGCGGCATCGATGCCAGCCTGCAGGGCACCATCGCCCAGTATGAGAACCAGGTCGATCTGTCGTTGACCGATCCCTACTTTCTCGGCCGCAACCTGGTTGCCGGCATCGACCTCTTCACCATCCAGGAGGACAACCTCAACGTCTCGAACTACTACGAGACGCGCACCGGGCTGACGGCGCGCATCGGCTACGCCTACAACCAGTTCCTGTCGCAATCCTGGAATTATTCCCTGTCCTACCGCAAGGTCAGCGACATCAATACCGCCGCCAGCCTCTACATCCAGGAGGAGCACGGCTACTCGCTGTTGTCGCAGGTCGGCACCACGCTCGCCTATGACCGACGCGACAGCCGCCTGCAGCCGCATACCGGCTTTATCGTGCGTGTCGGCGGAGACCTGTCCGGACTAGGCGGCAACGAGAGCTATGTCCGCGGCAAGCTCGACACCGCCTACTACATTCCGCTTGACCGCTTCACCGGCAATCACGACTGGACGCTGGCGCTGACCGCGGGCACCGGCTACATCGCCGACTATAATGGCGGCAGGCAGGACATCGTCGACAACTTCTATCTCGGCGGCGACAATCTTCGCGGCTTCCTTGACGGCGGCGTCGGGCCGCGCAGCTTTCCGACCTCGACGTTGCCGGCGAGCGACTCGCTGGGCGGCCGTTTCATCTACACGGAATCCAATACGCTGAATTTTCCGCTGCCACTGGGTCGTGACCTCGGCATTTCGGGCCGCTATTTTGTCGATATCGGCGGTCTCGACGGCGCTCGCGTGATCTCCACCAACTTCACCCGTTACGGCAAGGCGGCGATCGGACAGATGATCGTCGACGACAATCTGAAGCCGCGTGTCGGCACCGGCGTCGGCGTGTCCTGGAAGAGTCCGTTCGGACTGATCAACGTCGATATCGGCGTCCCCGTGGTCAAGCAGCATTACGATCAGCAGCAGGTCTTCCGATTCGGCTTTGGCTCGAACTTCTGAGGTGATGATGGTTCATTCTTCTGGCGTCCGCAGCCTTGGCGTCCGCAGCCTTGGCGTCCGCATCCTTGGCGCCGCCGCCGTGATCGCGGCGTCGCTGTCCGCCTCGCCCGTCGTGCTTGCGCAAGGCTCGACGGCGAAGAGCTCCGGTTCCGGCTGGTTCGTGCCCGGCGCGGGGGCTTCAGGCGCGTCCGGCGCTTCGTCGCGGCGCGTGCCGGAAGGGCATTCTTTCCGCAGCCCCGCGGCCGAGCAGGCCGATGCCGGGCAGCCGGATGGGGGTCAGGCCGGCGACGGCGCGCCGCAGACGCCTCCGGTGCTGCCGTTGCCTCCCATCCCGGCGCTGCCGGCGATGCAGAAGGGCACGGCACCGCCCTCGGCCGTGATCGGCGTGCTCAGCGTCCAGGACGTGATGCGCGCGTCGACCGCCGCACAGGAGGTCCAGCGCGTGCTCGGCGCCCGTCGCGACAAGCTCAACCAGGAAGCCGAACAGGAGCAGGCCGGCTGGCGCCAGACGCAGCAGCAGATACAGGATTCAAGAGGCAGCGAGGCGCAGAAGCAGAAGCGCGAGCGCGCCCTGCAGCAACGCGTGCTGAGTGCCCAGAGAGACTTCCGCAACCGCAACCGCATCCTCCAGGAAGCGGCTCAGGTCTCGCTGGGTCAGGTCGAGCGCGAACTGGTTCAGGTCATCCGGCAGGTCGCCGAGGCGCGCGGCATGAACCTGGTGCTGCACCGCGAGCAGGTGGCCCTGAACGTCAACGGCTTTGATATCACCGAGCAGGTGGCGGGCCAGCTCAACGCGGTGCTGAACTCGGTGTTCATCCCCGGGCCCGGAGTCGACCCGGAGGAAATGGCGAAATCCGGCGCTTTTCCCACCACGGTCAATCCGGGTCCGCAGCCAGCCGCTCCGATGATTGCGCAGGGTCCGGCGTCCGCGCAGACCGCCGCCGCGACTCCCAGGAAGCAGTAGCGCCGTGAGCGGTGCCGGCGATCCGCGCTTCTTCGCGCGCCAAGGCCCGTTCGAGGCGCTGCAGCTCGCCGAGTTGGTTGGAGCACGCCTCGCACTTCCCGCGGACGGTCGCGCGACGCCACCCTTGCGCGGGATCGCGCCGCTGCACACCGCGTCCGGGCACGAGATCAGCTTCCTCGATAACCGTCGCTACCTGGCGGCGCTGACCGCGACCCGAGCGGGCGCCGTGATCGTCTCGCCGGCCTTCGCGTCCAGCGTGCCCGCGACGGCCGCCTGCCTGGTGACAACGCGGCCGTATCTCGCCTGGGCGCGGATCGCGGCGCTTTTCCACCCGTCGCCCGCGCCCGTCCCCGGAGTGCATCCGCGCGCCTGCCTGGACCATGGCGCAGACGTCCATCCAAGTGCCGAGGTCGGCGCGCTGGCGGTGATCGGCGCGGGTGCCGCGGTCGGCCCCGGTTGCCGGATCGAGCCGCAGGCGGTGATCGGGCCGGGGGTTGTGATCGGCGCGGATTGCCGGATTGGCGCGCATGCCAGCATCAGCCATGCCGTGCTCGGCGACCGTGTCACCATCCATCCAGGGGCGCGGATCGGCCAGGCGGGCTTCGGCTTCGCGGTGTCCGAGCAGCGGTTCGAGAGCGTGCCGCAGCTCGGCCGCGTGCTGATCGGCTGCGATGTCGAGATCGGCGCCAATACGACGATCGATCGTGGCTCGGCGCAGGACACCGTGATCGGCGACGGCTCGCGTCTCGACAACCTGGTGCAGATCGCGCACAACGTCCGGCTTGGCAAAGGCTGCATAGTCGCGGCAAAGGCGGGTATCGCGGGTTCGACGGAGCTTGGCGACTTCGTGACGGTCGCGGCGCAGGCCGGCCTGATCGGCCATTTGCGAATCGGCGACAAGGCGCGTATCGGCGCGCAGGCCGGGGTGATGGCGGACGTGGATGGCGGCGCGGACGTGATCGGCAGTCCGGCGATGCCGTTCCGGGAGTTTTTCCGCAACGTGGCGACGCTGCGGCGCCTCACCCGCCGATCTGGAGCGATCTCACCAGGAGACGATGCGGAACGTGGGCCGGAAGAGAGCGCTTAGCGGAATGGAAGGAAATGCGGTTGCACCGCATTCGGGGTTCGCGTTGATGGAGCAGGAAGCGGGTTGGGCGTCGATGGACCGTACAACACATAATGAGGCGGCCGACGTCGATCATCCGGACGAGCTATCCGGCGGGCCGAAGCTCGAAGCCGAACTGGGCAACCGTATCGAGCAGGTCGACATCACGCGGATCATGTCGGCGATCCCGCACCGCTATCCATTCCTGATGATCGACCGCATCGTCGAGGTGGTGCCAAACCGTTCGGCGATCGGCATCAAGAACGTGAGCTTCAACGAGCCGCACTTCCAGGGACATTTCCCGGTCAAGCCGGTTATGCCCGGCGTGCTGATCGTCGAAGCCATGGCACAGACCGCGGCCGCTCTCGTGGTGCTGTCCCTGGGCACTGAATTCGAGGGCAGGCTGGTCTATTTCATGACCATCGACAACGCCAAGTTCCGCAAGCCGGTGGTTCCCGGCGACCAGCTTCGCATCCATGTCGCCAAAGAGCGTAACCGCGGCAATGTGTGGAAGTTCAGCGCGGTCGCGCGAGTCGATGGCGCCTCGGTGGCGGAGGCGACCTATAGCGCCATGATCATGCCGTAAGCGCGGTTCAGGATCGGCCCTGGCCCGGGTGCCTCCAGATCGCGCGACAGGAACCCTCATGTTGGCGACGTCAAGTCTTCGCGAAACGCAGAACCAGATCCATCCATCGGCGATTGTCTCGCCGGAAGCCAAACTCGGCTGCGGCGTGCGCATCGGCCCATGGTGCAGCATCGGCCCGGACGTGGCGCTCGGCGACGGGGTGCGGCTCATCTCGCATGTCGTGGTCGAGGGACGCACCACGATCGGGGCGGGAGCGCTGCTCTATCCGTTCTGCACCGTGGGGATGGCGCCGCAGGATCTCAAATATGGCGGCGAGCCGACCCGCTGCGAGATCGGCGCCGGCACCGTCATACGTGAGAACGTGACGGTGCATCGCGGCACCGCGACCGGCGTCGGCATCACCCGCGTGGGCCGGGACTGCCTGCTGATGGCCAATGCGCATATCGCTCATGACTGCCTGCTCGGCGACCGCGTGATCATCGTGAACAACGTGGTCATGGGCGGTCATGTCGAGATCGGCGATGATGCGCGGATCATGGGCTCGTCGGCGCTGCACCAGTTCATCCGCATCGGACGGGCGGCGATGGTGGGCGGCGTCTGCGGCGTCGAAGCCGACGTGATCCCGTATGGCAGCGTCATGGGCAATCGCGCCCGGCTGGTCGGGCTGCACTGGATCTGGCTGCGTCGCAATGGCGCGGCGACTGCCGAGCTGCAGGCGATGCGCGGCGCCTTTCGCCTGCTCTATCCGCGTGCCGCCAGCGGTACCCGGACGCCGGTGTTTGGCGAACGTCTTGCCAAGGTTCGCGACACCTATGCAGGCGAGCCGCGCGTGGCTGAAATCCTCGCCTTTATCGACGCCCCCAGCAAACGCGGTCTTGTGCGCATCGCCAGGCGCGGCAGCCTGGAGGAGAGCGAAGGCGTCTGACTCCCCGACCTCTGACCCCCCGACATTGGGCATTCTGGCGGGTGGCGGTCCGCTGCCGGGTCGGGTCGCCCGCGCCGCGATCCAGGCCGGGTGGCGTGTGTTCATCGTGGCGTTTCAGGATTTTGCCGAGCCCGCGGTGGTGGCGGCATTCCCGCATGACGTGATCCGTCTCGCCGCCGCCAGCCAGATTCTCACGGCGCTGCGTCGCAATGGCTGCCGCGACCTGGTGTTGATCGGGCCGGTGCGCAGGCCGTCCTGGCGTGACCTGCGGCCGGACGCCGATGGCGCACGCATTCTCGGCCGGATCGGGCGCGCCTTGTTCAGCGGCGATGACGGCCTGCTTGCGGCCTTGGTGCGCGTGCTGGGCGAGGAGGGTTTCGTGGTGCGCGGCGCGGACGACTTCCTGGGCGATGAGGTGGCAGGCCAGGGTGCGCTCGGGGCGATTGCGCCGGACGCGCAGGCCGACGCCGATATCGTCCGCGGCATTGCGGTAGTGCGCGCCCTGGGTGCGCTCGATATCGGCCAGGGCTGTGTGGTCCAGCATGGGCTGGTGCTTGCGGTCGAGGCGCTGGAGGGGACTGACCGCATGCTGGAGCGCGCCTCGTCGCTGCGCCAGCCCGGTCCGGGCGGAGTTCTGGTCAAGCTGGTCAAGCCCGGCCAGGAGCGCCGCGCCGATCTGCCGACGATCGGTCCGCGCACCGTGCAGGCGGCCGCCGACGCCGGCTTGCGGGGGATTGCCGTCGAGGCCGGCGGCACGCTGCTCATTGATCGCGCCGCATGCCGTGCAACCGCGGACCGCGCCGGGCTGTTTCTCACCGGGATCGACATGGGAGAACCAAGATGAGCGCCAATTATCTGCATACCATGGTCCGGGTGAAGAACCTGGATCAGAGCCTTGGCTTCTATAAGTTGCTCGGCATGCGCGAGCTTCGACGCAGCGAGGTGCCGGCGGGTGAATATACGCTGGTGTTTGTCGGCTTCGACGACAATGCGCACGGCCAGGCCGAGATCGAGCTGACCTATAACTGGGGCCAGGACGGCGGCTACGAGGTGGGCACCGGCTTCGGCCATTTCGCGGTCGGCGTGCCGGACGTGGCCGCCGCGTGCGAGCAGGTCCGCGCCGGCGGCGGCAAGGTGACGCGGGAGGCCGGTCCGGTGAAGCACGGCACGACCGTCATCGCCTTCGTCGAGGACCCGGACGGCTACAAGATCGAGCTGATCGAGCGTCGGCGTTGAGAACCCAACTGCTTTACTGAATGGTTTCCGAAGGCGAGCCTTCGGCGGGGCTTGGGGCAGAGCCCCAACCTTTCCCACCCGGTGTGTCATCGGGCGCGCCGTGATAAAATTACCTTCCCGTTACACGTCTTCTATTCCATCCGGCGTGCAACTCTCCTTATGTGCGGTCACGGCCGACAAGAGGCGGGGGTGTCCAGACTTTGAGCGACAGCAATCGGCGCCGGCGCCTGCTGGCCGGCAGCGTGTTGGCTGGGCTGCTGGGGACAGCTTCCATGCAGGTCGCGCGAGCGGTGCCGGCGGACTCGCACGCAATTCCCGTCGGCGTCGGCAAGGTAGGGCGCGAGGATCTGCCGATTACTCTGCACGGACTTGGCACCGTGCAGGCCTGGCGCACCGTGACCGCGCGCGCCCAGGTCAACGGCTATCTCACCCAGATCAATTTCCACGAGGGCCAGTCGGTTAAGCGGGGCGACCTGCTGGCGATGATCGATCCCCGGCCCTATGCGGCGCTGCTCGCGCAGGCAAGGGCGAAACAGGCCGGTGACGAGGCGACGCTCGCCAACGATCAGCTCAATTACCGTCGCGACTCCTCGCTCGCGCATGAGAGCGACGCAACCCAGCAGCAGGCCGACAACGACATGGCGATGGTCCGCCAGTTCCAGGCCAACGTGCTCGGCGACGACGCCGCGATCATGCAGGCGCAGCTCAACCTGGATTTCTGCCGCATCGCAGCGCCGATCGACGGCGTCGTCGGCTTCCGGCTGGTCGATGTCGGCAATCTGATCGAGGCCGGCGCGCAGACGCCGATCGTCACGATCGAGCAGATACATCCCATCGCCGTCGTCTTCACCCTCGCCGAGCAAGACCTGCCGCAGGTCGAGGCGGCGCGGGCCGACGCAGCGCAGACCGGGGGCAAGCTGACGGCGCTGGCGGTCACCGCTGACGGCAAGACGCGGCTCGGCGCCGGCACCCTGGTCACTCCGAACAACACGATCGATGCCACGACCGGCACCATCTCGCTCAAGGCGGTGTTTCAGAACCGGCGGGGCCTGCTCTGGCCGGGTCAGTATGTCACGGTCGAGCTGCGCCTGCGCGTGCAGCATGACGC
Source organism: uncultured Acetobacteraceae bacterium (assembly GCA_964246745.1). Taxonomy (GTDB): domain Bacteria; phylum Pseudomonadota; class Alphaproteobacteria; order Acetobacterales; family Acetobacteraceae; genus Lichenicoccus. The sequence goes on along the minus strand of CAXTRK010000008.1, from coordinate 26,976 downwards.
GGTGGTGGTGCCGCTCGGCGCGGTGCAGCATGGTCCGGACGGGCTGTATGTCTATCTGGCGCAGCCGAACGACACCGTGCGCAATCAGCCGATCACCGTCGGCTACCAGAACGACAGCGACGCAATGGTGACCAGCGGTTTGTCCGGCGGCGAGACCGTGGTGCTGGACGGGCAGTCACGGCTTCAGGACGGCGCACGGATCGCGCCGCGGCCGGCCGCATGAGCATATCGAGCCCGTTCATCAGGCGGCCGATCGCGACGTCCCTGGTCATGGCGGCGATTTTCCTGATCGGCCTGGCCGCGTTCCCGCTGCTGCCGGTGGCGCCGTTGCCGGCGGTCGATTTTCCGACGCTGACCGTCACCACGCAATATCCCGGCGCCAGTCCGGATACCATGGCCTCGGCCGTGGCCACGCCGCTTGAGACCCAGTTCGACGAGATCTCCGGGGTCTCGCAGATGACCTCGATCAACGTGCTTGGCACCAGCACGATCACCATCCAGTTCGATCTCTCGCGCAGCATCGACGCGGCGATGACCGACGTGCTGGAAGCGATCAACGCGGCGCAGGGGCAGTTGCCGAAGGATCTGCCGACGCAGCCCGAGGTGCGCAAGCTCAACCCGGCCGATCCGCCGGTGCTGATCCTCTCGGTGCAATCGGACGAGCTGCCGCTGACCACGGTGGACGACTACGCCGAGAACATCCTCGAGCAACAGCTTTCCACCATCAAGGGCGTGGGCGACGTCGTGGTGGGCGGTCAGCAGAAGCCTGCGATCCGTGTGCAGATCGACCCCGGTCGGCTGGCCAGCATGGGCATGAGCCTAGAGGACGTGCGCACGGCGCTGTCCAACGCCACCAGCGACAGTCCGAAGGGCAGCATCGATGGTCCGCGCCAGTCGCTGGTGGTCAACGCCAACGACCAGATTACCACGCCCGAGGCCTACAACCAGGTCATCGTCGGCACTCGAAACGGGGCACCGATCCGCATCAATGCGATCGGGCAGGCGGTGCGCGGTCCGCAGAACCGCGAGCTTGCCGGCTGGCAGGACACCGGACATGGGCTGAAGCGAGGCGTGCTGCTGATCATCTTCAAGCAGCCGGGCGCCAACGTGATCGGCACCGTCGAACGCATCAAGGCGGCGCTGCCGCATCTCGAAGCCAGCATCCCGCCGACGATCCATGTGAGCGCGATCGTCGACAAGACGATCATGATCCGCGCCTCGGTGCACGACGTCGAGGTGACGCTGGCGATCGCGATCGCGCTCGTGGTGCTGGTGATCTTCGTGTTCCTGCGCAGCGCGTGGGCGACGATCATTCCCAGCGTCACCGTGCCGCTCTCCTTGTTCGGCACGTTCGCCGTCATGTACGGGCTCGGCTTCAGCCTGGATAATCTGTCGCTGATGGCGCTGACGATCGCCGTGGGTTTCGTCGTCGACGATGCCATCGTCATGCTCGAGAACATCTACCGGCATGTCGAGGATGGCATGGCCCCGATGCAGGCGGCGTTCAAGGGCGCCGGCGAGATCGGGTTCACCATCGTCTCGATCAGCGTCTCGCTGATCGCCGTGTTCATCCCGTTGCTGCTGATGGGCGGCATCGTGGGGCGGCTGTTCCGCGAATTCGCGGTGACCTTGTCCGCGGCCGTGCTGGTCTCGGCGTTCGTCTCGCTCACGCTGACGCCGATGCTATGCTCGCAATTCCTGCGTCACGAGCCGCGGCATGGGCGTCTCTACCGATCCGTCGAACGCATGTTCGACGCCGTGCTCGGCTTCTACCGTCGCACCCTTGATGTAGCGCTTCGCTTCCGCTTCGCGACCCTGCTGACCTTCCTGTGCACGGTGGGGCTGACCGTGGCGCTCTATCTGGTCATCCCCAAGGGTTTCTTCCCGGTGCAGGATACCGGCCTGATCATCGGCACCACGCAGGCGGCGCAGGACATCTCGTTCGATGCGATGTACCGGCGCCAGCAGCGCATCAACGCGCTGGTGCAGGCGGACCCGGCGACCGAGGTGTTCGCCTCCCAGGTGGGCGCGGGCACTGCCGGACAGACCGCCAACATGGGCCGGATCTACATTCATCTGAAGGATTGGGGCCAGCGTGTCCCGGTCATGCAGGTGATCGCGCGGCTGTCGGCGAAGGCTGACCATGTGCCGGGCATCAAGCTGTTCATGCAGCCGGCACAGGACATCAACGTCGGCGGCCGTCTGTCGCAGACCATGTTTCAGTACACGCTTGAGGATGCGGACGCGGCCGAACTCGACCAGTGGGCGCCGAAGGTGTGGGACGCAATGCGCAAGCTCGCGCAACTGCGCGACGTCGCCACCGACCAGCAGATCGCGGGCACGACCGCGACGCTGACCATCGACCGCGACCAGGCCTCACGTTTCGGCATCCTCCCGGCGCAGATCGATGCCGTGCTCTACGACGCCTTCGGCCAGCGCGAGGTGACGCAGTACTTCACGCAGCTCAACTCCTACTTCGTCATCCTTGAGGTGCCGCCGCAGCAGGAGGGCGACGTCGAAACTCTGAAGAAGCTCTATGTGCACGGCGATAATGGCGCCGTGGTGCCGCTCTCCGCCCTGGTCAGGGTGAGCACGGTGCCGGTGACACCGTTGGCCGAGGACCATCAGAGCCAATTTCCGGCGGTGACGGTCTCGTTCAACCTGGCGCCTGGCGCCGCCCTCGGCGACGCGGTCGACGCCATCACGAAAGCCGAGGCGGCACTCGGCACGCCGCTCTCCTTGCGCGGCTCATTCCAAGGCACGGCGCAGGCGTTCCAGAGTTCGCTCGGCACCGAGCCCTACCTGATCGCCGCCGCCCTGATCTCGGTCTATATCATCCTCGGCGTGCTGTACGAGAGCTACATCCTGCCGCTGACCATCCTCTCGACCTTGCCGTCGGCCGGCGTCGGCGCGCTGCTGATGTTGATGCTGGCGCATACCGACCTGTCGGTGATTGCGATGATCGGCATCATCCTGCTGATCGGCATCGTCAAGAAGAACGGCATCATGCTGGTCGACTTCGCCATCCACGCCGAGCGCGACGAGGGCAGGAGTCCGGTCGAGGCCATCCGTCAGGCCTGCCTGCTGCGCTTCCGGCCGATCCTGATGACGACGATGGCGGCGATGCTGACCGGGCTGCCCTTGATGCTGGAGAGCGGCGCGGGCTCCGAGCTGCGGCGTCCGCTCGGCTATGCCATGGTCGGCGGATTGCTGCTGAGCCAGATCCTGACGCTCTACACCACGCCGGTGATCTATCTCTATCTCGACCGGGTGCAGCACTGGCTGTCGCCGGCGCGCCGTCGTCGCATGCCAAGGCTGGCCCAGGGGATCAGCGGCGGCGTGCGCCAGCAGGCCGAGTAGCGCCGCTGATGACGGTGATCCTGTTCAGCCATCCCGCCTGTCTCGGCCATGACACCGGCCCAGGCCATCCGGAACGGCCCGAGCGGCTCTCGGCCGTGCTGCGGGCGCTCGAGCACCCGGACTTCAACGTCCTTATCCGCGAGCCGGCGCCGGCCGCGACCGAGGCGCAGTTGCTGCTCGCGCATCCACGCGCCTATGTCGACGCGATCCTGGGCGCGCGGCCGTCTGATGGGCAGCGCATCCCGCTCGATGCCGACACCGTGCTCAGCGCCGGCAGCGCGCAGGCGGCGCTGCATGCCGCCGGCGGCGCCTGTGCCGCGGTGGACGCGGTTCTGCAAGGACGCGCGGGCGCCGCTTTCGCCGCCGTGCGGCCGCCCGGCCATCACGCGGAGGCTGCGCGCGCGATGGGCTTCTGCCTGTTCGGCAGTGCGGCGATCGCCGTGCTGCACGCGCGCCAACGCTGGGGGTTGCGCCGCGTCGCCCTGGTCGATTTCGATGTGCATCACGGCAATGGCAGCCAGGCGATGCTGCAAGACGATCCTGATTTGTTCTATGCCAGCAGCCATCAGATGCCGTGCTATCCGGGCACGGGAGCGGCGGACGAGCGTGGTGTCGCCGGCAATGTGGTCAACCTGCCGCTCGCCCCCGGCAGCGGCAGCCGCGCCTTCCGCGAGGGCTGGAGCGGCCGCATCCTGCCGGCGCTGGAGGCGTTCGCACCGGAACTGCTGGTCATCTCCGCGGGCTTTGATGCGCATCGGGACGATCCGCTCGCCGACCTCAGGCTGGAGGCGGAGGATTTCGCCTGGCTCACCTCGTTGCTGCGCAAGGCCGCCGATCGTCATTGCGCGGGACGTTTGGTCTCGCTGCTCGAAGGCGGCTACGACCTTGCGGCACTCGGCGAATGTTCGGCGGCGCATGTCCGCGCCCTGATGGGGTAATCCCGCGCGGGAGGAAACAATGCAGAAGTTCGTGGACGGCCTTGCGTTTGCGGAAGGGCCGCGCTGGAAGGATGGCCGCCTCTGGTGGTCGGATATGCATGCCGAACAGGTGCAGAGCTGGGCGCCTGGCGAGGCGCCGAGGCATGAGGGGTCCGTCGACTGCCGCCCATCCGGTCTCGGCTGGCTTCCGGACGGCAGGCTGCTGGTCGCCTCGATGATGGACCGCCAGGTGCGCAGGCGCGAGCAGGGCGGCGAATTCGTTCTGCATGCCGATCTGAGCGGGCTTGCTCCTCGGCGCATCAACGACATGGTCGTGGACCGCGTCGGCCGCGCCTATGTCGGCAATTTCGGCTTTGACCTGGATGAGGGTGAGGCGGTCGCGGAGACCACGCTGGCCATGGTGGAACCGGACGGACGCGCGCGCGTCGTCGCCGACCGGTTGCTGTTCCCGAACGGCATGGTGATCACGCCGGATCAGCGCACGCTGATCGTGGCGGAGACCTTCGCCGCGAGGTTGACCGCGTTTGACATCGGCAGCGACGGCAGCCTCGCCGGGCGCAGGATTTGGGCGCCGCTGCCGGAACGCACCTACCCGGACGGGATCTGTCTTGACGTGGAGGGCTGCGTCTGGGTCGCCGCGACGTCCGGCAACGCCTGCCTGAGGGTGGGGGAGGGCGGCGCCGTGCTCGACAAAATCGAGGTCAGCCGGCCGGCCTACGCCTGTGCCCTAGGTGGCCCGGAGGGCAGGACGCTGTTCATCTGCACCGCTCCGGATTTCTCCCGCGAGAACCGGCGCGCCGAACGCAACGCCAGCATCGAAGGCGTCGAGGTAGCGGTTGCGGGCGTGCCGCTGGGGTGAGGCACAAAGGGCTGTCACAGAGCCGACGTAGATACGCAAAAGCGTCTCACGATCATCTAGCGTCGCCTTGCGGATCGAGATCTGCTCGCCAGCCGTCATTCCGCCTGCCTTGCTTGTGACCGCACGCTGCCGGCTCACCGCACGGTCTAGCTGCTTACCGAGGCACTGGTCAGGCGACGGTCTTGAGCGCCGCCCGTGCCGCGTCTGCCAGGAAGCGCGACCGATTGGAGCTGACCCGATCGATCGCCTCGATCAGATCCTTCGGGAGCGTGATGTTGACCCGTATTGCGGATGAGACGCGCGCGGGGGTTTCGATCAGAACCGCGACTGTGCCCGCATTGACCGGGTCCTGCATAACGGTCTCCAGGGCAGACGGGCTGAGGATCTCAGCGCCGTCCTCGACCAGCCCCTGGATGTGCAATGCAAGAGCTTCGCGCGCCATGCGACATGCGTCGTCCAGATCGGTCCCCGCGGTGACGCACCCCGGCAGGTCGGGGAACTCGACGCCATAGTCACTGGTCGGCTCTTTGCGGATCAGGGCGATGTAGCTGGTCATCGGCTCACCTCAATTTCACGCCGGCCTGCTGCTCGATGCTCCGCAGGGTGCCGATCGGCAGGTCACGCTTCGGATGCGGCACCGTCACGCGGCCGGGGCGCCTCGGGTGCTTGAACTGCCAGTGATCGCCCTTGGTCGCGACATGGACCCATCCGGCGATTTCGATTGCGCGGATGATATCGCGGCTGTTCATACACACTTTATAGATATGAATACCAGTATAGTCGATACCATGGCTTGCAGCCGCCACCGGCCAGATCGCTCCGCAACGGAACATCTGGTCAGGGGAAGTGCCGCATCAAGAACATAGTACCAACCGCCCTGCTGAGCGACTCCCGGCCTCTTATGGGTCGATCTCAAAGCTGCCTGGTATTAATCCTCGACCGCCGGCTCGCGCCTGACCAGCACCTCGCGCTTGCCGACATGGTTGGCGGGGCCGACGATGCCCTGTTTTTCCATCTGCTCGATCAGCTTGGCGGCGCGGTTGTAGCCGATCGACAGATGCCGCTGGATGAACGAGGTCGACGCCTTGCCCTCGCGCGCGACCAGCGCCACCGCCTGGTCGAACAGCCCGGTTTCCGAGTCGAAGCCGCCGCCGTCCAGGCCGTTGCCGTTGCCGCCGCCGGTGCTGGACGCGCCGTTGCCGCCATCGTCGTCGAACACTGAGGTCACGTCGTCCATGTAGGCGGGCTCGCCTTGCTGGCGCAGGTGACGCACCACGTCCTCGACTTCGGCGTCGCCGACGAACGGGCCGTGCACGCGGGTGATGCGGCCGCCGCCCTGCATGAACAGCATGTCGCCCTGGCCCAGCAACTGCTCGGAGCCCTGCTCGCCGAGGATGGTGCGGCTGTCGAACTTGCTGATCACCTGGAAGCTGATGCGGGTCGGGAAGTTGGCCTTGATGGTGCCGGTGATCACGTCCACCGACGGACGCTGCGTGGCCGCGATGACGTGGATGCCGGCGGCGCGCGCCATCTGTGCCAGGCGCTGCACGGCGGCCTCGATCTCCTTGCCGGCGACCATCATCAGGTCGGCCATCTCGTCGATCACCACGACGATATGCGGCAGGTTCTCCAGCGGCAGCGCCTGCTCCTCGAAGGTCGGCTTGCCGGTCTCCGGGTCGAAGCCGGTCTGCACCCGTCGCATCAGCACCTCGCTCGCGGCGCGCGCGGCAGTGACGCGTTCGTTGTAGCCGGCGACGTTGCGCACGCCGAGCTGGCTCATGCCGCGATAGCGTCGCTCCATCTCGCGCACGGTCCATTTCAGCGCCGTCACCGCCTTGGCCGGCTCGGTCACCACCGGCGCCATCAGATGCGGGATGCCGTCATAGATGGACAGCTCCAGCATCTTTGGGTCGATCAGGATCAGCCGGCATTCGTCGGGAGAAAGCCGGTACAGAAGCGACAGGATCATCGCGTTGACACCGACCGACTTGCCGGAGCCGGTGGTGCCGGCGATCAGCAGATGCGGCATGCGGGCGAGGTCGGCATAGACCGGAGCGCCCGAGATGTCCTTGCCCAGCGCCAGGCACAGGCGGGACGGATTGTCATGCCAGGCTTCGGCATCCAGCAATTCAGAGAAATACACGGTCTCCCGCTTGGCGTTCGGCACCTCGATGCCGATCACGTTGCGGCCGGGAACGGTGGCGATGCGCACCGCGGTGACGGAAAGCGAGCGGGCGATATCGTCGGCAAGGCCGATGACGCGGGCGGAGCGGATGCCGGGCGCCGGCTCCAGCTCGTAGAGCGTCACCACCGGCCCCGCATGGATCTCGCCGATCGCGCCCTGCACGCCGTAGTCCGACAGCACTGTCTCCAGCAGACGTGCATTGGCCTGCAGGCTCTCCGGCGACGGTCCGGTGGCGGCGCGCGCCGGCACCTTTTGCAGCAGCGACAAAGGCGGCAGCGTCCATGGCGGCGTCTCCTCGCCGCGAAGGTCACGCGGCACGCGTGCCCGGGCAGCGGGCCCGTCCGGCGCTTTGGCGGCCGACTCGCCCCGGACGCCGAGCAGCTTGCGTATTGACTGCAGGGTGCCCTCGCGGGCGGCGGGATCCTGGCTTGTCCCCGCCGGGGTGTCTGGAGCCTGCTCGGCCGATTTGCGCGCGGCGGCGCGGGCGGCCGCGGATCGCAGCGGGATCGCCGGAAGCTCCTCCTGCTCCTCGCCAAGACCGGGGGGCAGGATGTAGCCGCCGAAGCCGCCGGACGTGGCAGTGGGCGCCGCGGGCTGGCCCGCACGCAGGCTCGGCTCGCGCCGCGCGGCGCCAGACGGCCGGCGTTGCGGCTCCGCCGTCGGCGCCTCGGCCGGCGGCATTCTGGCCGAGATCGGCGAACGCTCCGACGATACCGGGTCGGAGAAATGATCGTGTGGGGAGTGCGCGGCTTCCACCGGCCGCCGGCGCCACAGCGTCCACAGCTTGCTCTGTCTGGGTTCGAGCGAAGCCGGCTCCTCGCGCGCAACCGGACCATGACCGCTCAAGCGGCGCCTCTGCACTTTGGAATAGCGCGCGGTGAGGCCGACACCCCCTTTGGCAAACCGTCCCGCCGCACGCCATTCGCCCGCCGACAAGGCGAGCGAAAGCGGCGTCAGCACCAGGGCCAACACCGCAACCAGCCCCCAAACCGCAGCACCTCCGGCATGGCCGATCATCGTGTGGCCCGCTTCCAGCACGGTCGTCGCCAGCTTCTGGCCGGCCGCGCCGCCCAAGCCCGCGGGTCCGGGCCAGTGCCAGGGCGCCCGATGCAGCAGCAGCGGCATGCCGGCCAGGGTGGCGGCCGAGGCGGGGAGCGCACAGAGCAATGCCACGAGCCGCAGCACCGGCGCCTGCACGCCGCGATGCGAGGCGATGCGCCAGGCCCAGCCCAGCATCGCCAGCGGCGGCAGCAGGCAGGCCAGTCCGAAGCCCTGGATCAGCAGGTCGGCGGCGATCGCGCCAGGCGCTCCCATCAGGTTGCTGGGCGGGGTCGGGCTCGCCGTGTCGAAGGACGGGTCGCGCGGCGTGTAGGAGATCAGCGCCGCCAGCATGGCGATGGCCGCCACCGCCAGGACCATGCCTGTAACCTCGATCACTCTCGCCCGAACACTCTCCAGCATGCGCCCAGACACCATTCGTTGCCGGATGACTCGGCTGCGCAAGGCGATCGGCATACAATGACTCCGGGATGGAAGTGGACTGTATCGCACAACCCGAAGACAACAGAAGCGCGGAAGCGCCGACGAAAGCGGGAGGGGAAATGCCGATGGCATCGTTGCACGACCGCCTGGCGATGCCGAGGCGGACGGCACTGCGGCTGAGCGGGCTTGCTCCCGTGCTGGCGGCGGCGCCGGCCTGGGCACGCGCGGCGTTTGTCGGACCTGCGGACGTGGTCGTGTTCTGCGATCCGGAGCTGCGAGGCGTTGTGCGCCGGCTGGGCGTGCTGTTTTCGAGCCGCGACAACGTGCCGGTCCGCCTGCAATGCGCGCCGGCGCGGCTGCTGGCGGCACAGCTTGTCCGTCACGAGCGCTGCGATATCATCGTCACCCTGTCCGGCGTCGTCGAGCGGCTGGCCGCGGACGGCACGGTGCATCCACAGACGTCCGTAGGCGCCTGGCGCAACCGGCTGCTGATCGCGCGCTCGGGTCCGGGTCCGGCGCCCATGCCAGTGCGGCCGGCGCTCGTCTCCACGCTTCTGGCCGGGCGCATGCTCGGCGCTCCGGACCCGGGTCCGAACGCCGTCGTCGATACGCAAGCCTTGATCGGCAGGCTTGGTCTGAACGAGGCGCTCGTCGGGCACGTCATGGGGGAGGTGGACATGGAGGGCGTCGCCTGGCTGCTGGCCCGCGGACGGGTCGGGCTCGGCTTGCTGCTGAGCACGGAGCTGCCTGGCCGCGGCTTCTCTGCCGCCGTCAGCATCCCCGATGCGGCGTATCCGCCGATCCGCACTGCCGCGGCGTTCAACCGGCATGTGCTGAGCCGTCATGCCGCCGCATTCATGCGCTTCTTGACCACAAACAAGGCGCACCGGAGCCTTGCCGAAAGCGGCCTGGAGGTCGAGGCATGACAGCCGACATCATCGAGGAGCAGCGCCATCCTCTGGTCCGCCGGCTGTGCCACTGGCTGTTCGCGCTTGCCATCTTGATCATGATTGGCAGCGGCTGGCGGATTTACAACAATGTGCCGATCCTGCCGTTTCATTTCCCGATCTGGGCGACCCTGGGCGGGGACCCGGATGCTTCCTATGATCAGCATGGCGAGAGCGGCACCGCCAATGCTCTGTTATGGCATTTCGCCGGCATGTGGCTGCTGGCGGCGAGTGTTGCGGTGTATGCGCTGCACGGGCTGCTGACCGGCCATTTCCGACGCGATTTCCTGCCCGTCGGGCCGCGCGCCTTGCTCTCCGACTTCACCGCCGCCGCGCGCTTCAAGCTCGATCATCATCTCGGCACTTACAACATGGTGCAGAAAGCGTTCTACTGGGGCGTCCTGTTCGCCATCCTGATGATGATCCTCTCCGGGCTGGCGATCTGGAAACCGGTGCAGCTTGGCTGGCTGTCCTGGCTGATGGGCGGCTTCGCGATCGCGCGTGTCGTGCATTTTCTGTTCATGAGCGCAATCGTGGCGTTCATCGTCGTCCATGTGACTCTGGTGGCGCTGGTGCCGAAGACCTTCGTTGCCATGACCCTCGGCCGCGCCGCCTCGCGTGCCGGAAATTGATGATGCGCGGCCTCACCGACCACGCTTTGATTGCCCACGCTTTGATTGCGCGACGCACGCTGGCCGGACGCGCGCTCAGTCTTGGCGCGCTGACCATGCTCACCGGGTGCGACATCAGCGACAACGACGCGGTGCAAGGCGCGCTCAAGCTGGTGTCGCGCTGGAACGATCGGGTCCAGGCCGCCTTGTTCTCGCCGAGCCGCACGGCGCGTGTTTTTCCGCCGAGCGCGCTCGCGCCCGCGGACCGCTTCAACGCCTATTACGGCGCGGCCCAGGTGCCGAGGCTGGACGGAGACAGCTACCGGCTGTCGCTCGCCGGCGCGATCGCCGACAAGCGGCCCTGGCGCTTGGCCGATTTCAGCACGCTGCCGCAGGTTTCGCAGATCACCCGGCATATCTGCGTCGAAGGCTGGAGCTATATCGGCGAGTGGGGCGGCCCGACACTGGCCAGCTTCCTGCACCGCGTCGGCGCGGATCTCACCGCCAACTATGTCGGCTATGAGTGCGCGGACGGCTATTACGGCGGCATCGACATGCCCACGGCGCTGCACCCGCAAACGCTGATCGCCACGCAACGGCGCGGCCATCCGATCGAGGCGGAATACGGCTACCCGTTTAAAATCCGCATCCCGACCAAGCTTGGCTTCAAGAATCCCAAATTTTTGACTACGCTCTACGTCACCAACCGTCGTCCAGGCGGGTTCTGGGAGGATCGTGGCTATAATTGGTTCAGCGGGTCCTGATCGACGTATGCCTGTCATTGCCAACGGACATCGCGGGTGCGCCATCGCCGTCATGGCCAAGGCGCCGAGGCCCGGTTTCTCCAAGACCCGCCTGGTGCCGCCGCTGTCGCACGATCAGGCGGCGTCGCTCAGCGCCGCGTTCCTGCGCGACACCACCGAGAACATCGCGCTCGCCGCACGCCAAGCGCCGATCCAGGGCTACGTCGCCTATGCTCCAGCCGGCATGGAGGCGCTGTTCGACGGCCATGTCGCCGATGCGACGCCGTTGCTGCTCGCTGACGGCAGCGGCGAGATGCCGCCTGGCGTGCAGGGTTTCGGCCGCTGCCTGCTGCACGCGGCGCGCGACCTGCTGGGGCGCGGCTATGCGGCCGCCTGCGTGTTGAACGCGGATGGTCCGACCCTGCCGACCGCGATCCTGATCCAGGCTGCCCGCCTGCTCTCCGATCCCGTCGATCGCGCCGTGTTCGGACCCTCTGAAGATGGCGGCTACTATTTCCTGGGCCTCAAGGCCGCCCGTGCCGAGCTGTTTGCCGGGATCGACTGGAGCACCGATGCGGTGGCGGCGCAGACACGGGCGCGCGCCGCCGCCATCGGCCTCGACATGGTCGAGCTGCCGCCATGGTATGACATCGACGATGGCACCGCGCTCGACCGCCTGCTTCAGGGTCCGCGCGCGGCGGGCCCCGGCGCCTACGCGGCGCCGGCGACACGCGCCTGCATCGACCGTCTCGGTATCGGGCGCATGCGGCAGGCCGCGGTTTGACCGTGCGCCGGGTTGGCTTGGCGATGGCCGGGGCGGCGCTGCTCGGCTTGACCCTGTTCGGCCTCGCCTTGCACGTGCCGCACGCGCAAAGCGTCGGTTCGGTGCGGCTTACCAACCGCTTTGTCGCAATCATGGGCGTGGCCGGGCTGGTCTATCTGGCCGCCTGCGCGCTGGTGCTGCGGGACCGGACGCCGCGCGGCGCGCTCTGGCTGGTGCTTGGCGTGGCGCTCGCGATGCGCGGCCCGGTGCTGCTCGCGCCGCCGTTCCTGTCGAGCGATGTCTATCGCTATGTCTGGGACGGCCGCGTGCAGGCGGACGGCATCAATCCGTACCGCTACATACCGGCGGACCCGGCGCTCGCCCGATTGCGCGACCAGGCGATCTATCCGCACATCAACCGGCGCACCTACGCGCGCACCATCTATCCGCCGATGGCCCAAGTGATCTACCGTGCCATCGCCGGGTTCGCGCAGTCGGTGCGCGCGGTGAAGGTCGCCATGGTGCTGTTCGAGTGTCTGACCGTGGCGTGCCTGATCGCGCTGCTGCGGCTCACCGGCCAGCCGAGCTCCCGCGTGCTGATCTACGCCTGGAACCCGCTCGCCGTCTGGGCTTTCGCCGGCAACGGCCATGTCGACGCTGCGGCCGCCGGATTGATCGCGGCGTGTCTGCTGGCGCGCGCGCGACGATGGGACGGAGCCGCCGGGGCTTTGCTGGGCATGGCCACCCTGGTCAAGTTCCTGCCGATCGCCATCGCGCCGGCGCTGTGGCGCGCGTGGACGGCGCCGGCGGTCTGGCGCGCGCCGCTGGCCTTCGCCGCCGTCGCCGTCGGACTCTACGCGCTCTATATCAATGTCGGCTGGCATGTGCTGGGCTTCCTGTCCAGCTATGGCCGTGAGGAGGGCCTTGACCGGGGCAGCGGGGTCTGGCTGCTCGACGGGGCCCACGAACTGGTCAGCCTGCCGGCCTGGACGGCGGCGGCCTATTTTGCGTGTTGCGCGGTCGGGCTGATTGCCGTCTCGCTGGTGTTCGTCGCGCGCAACCGCGCGGCCCTGCCACTGGCGCCGGATACGATCCGGTTCTGCCGACAGGCGGGTTGGCTCTCCGGCGCCGTCATGCTGCTGCTAAGCCCGCATTATCCCTGGTACTTCGCCTATCTGGCGGTGTTCGCAACGGTGGCGCCGGTCCGGGCGTTGCTCTGGCTGTCGGTGGCGCCGCTTTTGCTCTATCTCGACCCGTACAAGAACCCGTTCCTGTGGCGTTCCCTGGTGTTCGCGCCGGCGCTGGCGGTCGCGGCTTGGGATTGTCTCGCCGATGCCGGACGCCGCCAGCCGGCCGCCTGGTCCGCTGCCTCCGTAGCCCCTCCTTCCGTGAGGAACATCTGATGTCCGCCGCCGCCAATCTCGATCAGAAACGCTATTTTGAACGCGTGGCGCCCGATCGCCGCTCGCAGGCGGTCGCACCACCCGTCTGCCTCTATCTGGAAGTCACCAACCGCTGCAACCTGCTGTGCGAAACCTGCCCGCGCACCTTCGAGGCGCTGGAGCCGCCGGCCGACATGAGCTGGGAGCTGTTCACCCGCATCGTCGATCAGGTGCCGAACCTGGCGCGCGCAGTGCTGCACGGGGTCGGTGAGCCGATGCTGGTCAAGGCGTTGCCGCGAATGATCCGTTACCTCAAGGATCGCGACGTGCATGTGCTGTTCAACACCAACGGCACGCTGCTCAATCCGCGCAAGTTTCCCGAACTGGTGGCAACCGGCCTCGACGAGCTGCGGGTCTCGGTCGACGCCGCCGACGCCGCCACCTACAAGCTGGTGCGCGGCAAGGATTTTTTTCACCGCATCGTCCGCGACGTGCGTCTGTTCACCGAATACCAGGCCAAGGTGGGCTCGGACCGGCCGGCGGTGTCGCTCTGGCTCACCGGCCTCAAGGAGACCGTGCAGCAGCTTCCCGACTTCGTGCGTCTTGCCGCCGAAATGGGCGTGCGCGAGGTGCATCTGCAGCGGCTGGTGTTTGACGAAAGCGGCTTCGGCATGGCGCGCGCGGAGAGTTCGCTGTTCGAGCAGACGCAAGCCGAGGAACAGCAGGCCATCGCCTCGGCGCAGGCGCTTGGCGCCGAGCTTGGCGTGACCCTGGACGCCTCCGGCGCCACCGAGCCCGGCCTGAGCCTGAAGCGAGGCGACGAGGAGCAGCCCTGGTCGACCTGCCGCAGGCCCTGGTCGCTGATGTATTTCACCGCGCATGGGCGTGCGCTGCCCTGCTGCATCGCGCCGTTCTCGGCGCGCGGCTACGACACCTACACCCTCGGCGACGCCACCCAGCAGACCCTGCGCGAGATCTGGAACGGCGCCGCCTACCAGGATTTCCGCGAGAATCTGCTCGGCGACACGCCGCCGAAGCCATGCCAGGGCTGCGGCCTGCGCTGGAGTCTCTGACGCGGTGCCGCGCATCGCCGCGATCATCCCGACCTGGAACGAAGCCGGCGCGATCGGTCCCACGGTGTCGCGCCTGCCGCGGGCCTTGATTGATCACGTGCTCGTCGTCGATGGCGGCAGCACCGACGGCACCGTGGCTGAAGCCCGCGCGGCTGGCGCGGAAGTGCTGCCTGAGCCACGGCGCGGCTATGGGCGTGCGCTGCAGACCGGGGTCGAGCGGGCGGCGGCACTGGGGGCCGAGATCGTGCTGTTCCTCGACGGCGATGGCAGCGACGCCGGCGAACTCGCCGAACGGGTGGTGGGTCCGGTGCGCGACGGCGACGCCGATTTCGTGCTTGCCGTGCGCGGGCCGGCGGGGCGCGAGCCCGGCAGCATGGGACTGCATCAGGTGCTGGCGGGCTATCTGGTGGGCGGCGCCGTGGGCGTGGTGACCGGCACCCGCTACCGCGACATGTCGGCGTTCCGCGCCATCCGGCTCGACGTGCTCCAGCGCCTGGGCATGCGCGAGATGAGCTATGGCTGGAACCTGGAGATGCAGATGCGCGCGGCGCAGGCACGGCTGCGTGTGCGCGAGGTGCCGATGCCCTACCGGCGCCGGATCGCCGGCCGATCGAAGGTCGCCGGCAATCTGCGCGGCACGGTCCGCGCCGCGAGCCGGATCATGCGCACGCTGGCAAAGGTGGCGATGGCCGCGAAACCGGCTCAATGACGAGCCACGACGGCCATGTCGCGGTGGTCGGCGCGGGCCTGGTCGGCAGCGGCTGGGCGATCGTCTTCGCGCGCGCCGGTTTGCCGGTCCGCCTCTACGACAGCGAACCAGGCGTCGCCGAGCGGGCGCTCGAGCTGATCGCGGGCCGGCTCGTCGATCTGTGCCGCGCCGGCTTGGCTGATGATGCGGACGCGATCAGACGACGGATGACGGTTGCGGCCAGCCTGGGGGAAGCGCTCGACGGCGCGCGCTACGTGCAGGAAAGCGTGCTGGAGCGGGTCGAGGTGAAGACCGCCTTGATGAGCGAAATCGACGCGGTGATCGGGCCCCAGACGCTTGTCGGCAGCTCGTCGTCCGGCATTGCCGCGTCGCGTTTCACCGGTCATGTCGCGTGCCGGGCGCGCTGCCTGGTCGCGCATCCGGTCAATCCACCGTATCTCGCGCCGATCGTCGAGCTGGTGCCCGCCCCCTGGACCGCGCCGGAGACGATGCGGGCGGCGCGGGCGCTGATGGAGCAGGTGGGCCAATCGCCGGTCGAGATGACGCGGGAGGCCGAGGGCTTCCTGCTGAACCGGCTGCAAGGCGTGCTGTTGATGGAGGCCTGGCGGCTGGTGGAGGCAGGCCTCGCCACCGTCGAGGATATCGACAAGACCGTCTCCGAGGGACTTGGTCTGCGCTGGTCGTTCATGGGACCGTTCGAGACCATTGACCTGAACGCGCCCGGCGGCATCGCCGACTACGCGGAACGGCTGGGAGGGCTGTATCAGAGCATCGCCGCCTCGACATCGACGCATCAGCTTTGGAATACGGCGCTTATCGACAAGGTGGAGGCGCAGCGACGCGCGATCCTGCCGCGCGACGGTCTCGCCGAGCGCGCCGCCTGGCGCGACCGACGGCTGATGGCGCTGGCGCGGCATAAACGCGAAGCGGGCGGGTAATACCAGCCGGCATGGACGATGCCCGCGCCGGATGAGCAAGATTGGGGCGCTGCAAACTCCCGTTCTTCGCCGGATTTCGAGAATGCATTGACGTCGTTCTGGCGGAATGCCGCGGACGAACTTGGAGCGTCGGGAGGGCCGGAGGCGCTGGAAAAGGCGCGCGCGGCCGGGCAGGGCCGGGACAGCCTTGGCGTGGGCTGGACGCGGGCAGCGTGGCCGCGGCGGTCAAGGCCAACGCCGCCGTGCAGCGGGAACGTGAGGCACTGGGGAGCTACCTACCGCGACCCGTCTCCAGCGCAGGCGGCCTTGGGCGAGGTGGTCAAGCGGGACGGCTGGTATCGGGCCGGGAAGGAGATCACGCGCGACCCGGCGCATCCACGAGGCGACCGAGCATGCGCGCCGCAGCTACGTGCAGGGCGTGCAGACGCGGCAGATCAAGGACGCGATCGAGATACCGGGCTTGTCCAAGGCGGCGCTGGACGTGCGGACGGCGTGGCTCATGGCAGAGGCGCAGCGTGATGGCGAGAACGACGACGACCGGCAGCGGCGGCGGGAGGAGGCGGTTGCCGGCGCCTGGCAGAAGGGCCGCGCCGATCCGCACATAACCGGCGAACTGTACCGTTTTTTGCCGCAGCCAGCCAGCAACTGCGCGAGGCGGGCGAGGCGGGCGAGCGGGCGATGTCACGCGCCGCCAGCAGCGGCAGGCGCATGGAGCTGCCGGGCACCGGGCGCGAGCACCAGGACGGGCTGGACGAGGCGGCGCGCTGCTTCGTGCAGGTGCGGGAGGGAGTGGCCCTCAGCGCCAGGTGGGAGCACCACGTCGAGCAGCAGGCGAAGGAGGCCGCGAGAGGTGGCAGGCGCGGCAGGATGAACGCGAGCGCCGGGGGCTGCCGCGAGGGCCGAAGCAGGATCGCGAGCGGCAGAGGCAGGAGCGTGGGTTGGGGAGATAGCACAAGTTAGCATCTCACCTCCGACTCGGCAGCCAGAATAGTCCAATTTGGACTATTCTAACTTAGCATTCACGCTCCTGCGAGCATGATGCGCAAAAGCGTCCACACCAAAGACTATGCGGCTTTCCTGGAGTTGCTGATCGAGATCAGACACCGGGTAGGAATCACGCAGGCCCAGCTCGGGCAACAGCTTCCCTTCGAGCAACCAGCAATCAGCAAAATCGAGCGGGGCGAACGACGTGTCGATGTAATCGAGCTGAAAATGATTTGCAATAGCCTCAACATCAAGCTGCACGATTTCATTGCGGAACTAGAAGGGAGATTATCAAAGCATGACTGATAAGCTGACGCCTGATCGTGCTATGAGGCTCCTGACCCGCCGATATCAAACAACACCCGAGGCATTGGTAGCTGTGCTGTGCCCACTGCTGGTGAAGATCACGTCGATTAATAAATCAATATTCATAGCTCCAGGGAGCAAGCACGTAAGAGCCTCGTTTGAGGTGACTTTGAACGAGGAAAATAAAGGTGTCCTCTCTGTCGGAAGAACCGGGAAATTTGTTCCTTCCGGATACGGCGCTGAGGAAGGTGCCGAGGCCGGGTGGAGAGAAATTGCGAAGGGACGAATTGTCACAGTTGACCTCAAGAAGGGGATTGCTAGTGGAGAGATCTACATGGGCTTTGGCGGCTCGGGAGCCAAAAACAAGGCTCTTCTGCAAGAGGCGCTCCGTCAGCTAACAGCAGATTGCTTTCTTGAGATCGACCAATACGGCGTAGCAGCCAAGGCGCTGAGCGGACTAACTGAATATTATCTCGTGGAGCATCTCAAAGCACGAGGATACGGCGTTGTCCGCATGCCGGAAGACATGGCTGCTCATCTTGGCGCTTACGCGAACTACGACTTTCAAGTTTTCAAAGGCAACCTTCGCAAGCGTCTCGAAGTTAAGTCTCTTTGGGGAACAAATACTAATTTCGCCCGACTAATCCATAGCACGACTACTAAACCGAAGGGGGAAGTTTCGGAATGGAGCTTAGAACAAAAAGCCAATTACTATCCGACAAGCAGCTGTAAATTCGCAGCGCAAGACTTCTTTGCGGTTAGCCTTTTCCTTCGGACCGGCAACATATCGGAGTTTGCATTTGCTCGATCCGTGCCGAAGGATAAGCACCCGCACGGCCTTCCGCGCGCCCGACTTTTCCCAGAGCATATAAGCCAGAATCCCTCATGCAGCGTTGGTGACGGAACGTGGTTCGCTACCCTCGATGAGGTTTGGAAGCTTCCGTGAGCTACCTTCGTCAAATTCGGCTCCCACGAGTTGCATCATGTGGCGGCGCGCCGCCTCGAAAACGTCTTGCGCGTCTTGTAGCTCCTGAGCTGCAATTGAAGCTTCTCTAAGCTTGTCCTGGGTTGTTGGAAGGACAAGCGAGAGGCACGTTTCTTCAGCTATTGCTGGGTAGGCAATTCCGATGTTGTGTCGGATCATTTGTCTTCGTACGGCTTCACTCTTGAGAAACCAAGCGAGCGCTCCTGGGTGAACGTCGCGACAGCGGAGCACCGCAAAACCTGTGGAGCAGATCGCGCCGTTCAGATGCGACGGAACAACGCCAACTGTGCCCCGCTCTGGACGCACGGTTGACACAAGGACATCTCCCGTTTTCACAACTTTACGAGCCCGACTTGGGGCCTCTTGAATAGGAATATACTTATGTCCGACCAAGCCGGTACGACCATCCACGTCGCTGATTTCAATATACTCGAAATGTTCGGTTTTTCGACGCCTAGGGTCCTGGCGGTCATCCACTAAACGAGCAATTGCTGAGACAGCAATTCCTTCGTTGTCTTCGCCGGCCCTCGTGTTTTGACAGACCTCCGGTTCAGCGTGAAAGCCAGCGTCCCACCTCTCGGCGGAGGCAGGAAGTTCGATCCAATGACCAAGCTTGCTCGGACTCCTACCGGTGAACTCGGCCAGTAGCGAAGGAAGATCGGTCCGCGCATGCCGAATGCGCCGACGCTGCCCGGAGCGTGTCACCACATCATAGCCGACTTCTCGGGCCTCACCGAAGAAGGTGTTAGTGGGCATTGGCGTCTCCTTACGACGAAGGACGAGCACTGAGGTCTTCGTACTAGTGCCCGCCGCGGCGAAGGTCACAGGAGGCAGAGAGAAGACGGCTTCGATGCTGCACTGAGCTGCTAAAAGCTGTCGCAATCGCGAGAACGGACCTCGATTTACAAGAATGCTGTCAGGGACAATGCTGACAATAACGCCACCCGGTGCAGTCCAATCGACATACCGCTCTAAGAACAAAATTTCCGAGTCTACGCGGCCACCTTTATGCCCCATGGCAAATTCCAACACGTCTGCACCGCTGTAGGTAGCGCCAAATGGCGGATTAGTAAGAATTAGCTGTGCCCGGCCTTCAAGTTGTGTCGTAATATCTGACTCTGGACCTTTTCTCTCCAGTCCATTAGCGAGATAGAGATTGGCTAAGTGCGTTCCAAACAAGCCGAGATTGATGCACGCTAGTCGCAGCATACGCTCGGACTTGTCGATTCCGACCACGTTGTAATTTACGAAGCGGGTAAGCCATTCCGGGGCGCGCTTTGGATTATGTTCGCGCACGCTTTCATGAAAGAACTTGATTGCCTCTGCGAGGAAAGACCCGACCCCACAGGAAGGATCCAAGATTATGCCTGCTTGTTCGCATAGATCAGGATCAATTAATGCAAACCGCACTTCCGGTTTAAGTAAGTGGAATCCAACTTGAATCATAAATCGTGCAACTTCGGGAGGGGTAAGATATTGACCCATCTCCTTTTCGTCTACGAATGAGGCGGACATAAACCGCGAGAATACCTCGTTAATTAGGTCATCACGCCCGGCTTCATGCAGCGATCGAAACGCAGCTGCGTCACGCTCGAAGATAGTAAGAAGGGCTTGTGCGAAAGTCTCGTCAGCTGTGGTCAGGGGAGAGAAAAAGCGGCTTCTATCAGGTCCATGCCCGTTTGGGTCAGGAAGGTAGCGAGTAAGCGCCTCATGAACGAAGGCGTTGACGTTTTCGGCGCTCGACTCTTTGGATGCTAGGTGTGTGCCCAGCCCCTGCCCTCCGGCGTCAATGGACGTGACATGAGCGAAAACTAGAACAGCGACCAAATCAAGAACTTCCTGGCGCCTAGAAACTGAAGCCGCACGATGGAATTCCTCACGCAGCGCATTGAGTGTGCCTGCGATGGCTTCCTCAAGTTGACGGAAACGAGCTTCATCTTTGGGCGTTGCTGCTAGTTCAATTAGGTCCCCAGCGCCCTCAACAAGCGACCTGAGACGATCCTCAATGGCCTTGCGTGGTCGAGCGTCGCCTGTACGGTAGCGAGAAAGGCTTGCAGCCGACGAGCCAAGCTGCTCGGCCGCTAAAGCGGCATTGCCACCGTGCTTTTCGACTAAACGGGAAACTAGCTCGGGAATCGATGTCATGCGTTCATAGTGATATGCTAACACGGAATATGCAATATCGTAACACTCTATTAAACGACGGTTTGAGAGAATGATACGGGGCGAGAGCCGCTGCGGCTTCGGTGCAAAGGGCTGGGACATGGGCCAGCGGACTGGTCGCCTCTGGCGTATTTCGGGTCCGTTGAACCCGTAGCTTTGGCGCAGCTCCACCCGGCCGCTAGGGCAGTTGAGCAGGAGCGCCGCTTCGGCATCGACGGGAGTGGTTACGTCGACCGTATTATCCATTCGGACTTGCGGGACTGCACTATAATCGTCCCGGCTGGGACATGCATGCGATACGATCGCGGCAGGGCCATCACTCTCACATCCGGCGTGCGATGTCCTTTTCCTCGCTGCCGGCGGCATTGGCGTAGACGGCGTTGGTGGTGAACTCGGCGTGTCCGGCCCATTTCTGGCCATGGTGAGCGGGATGCCGGCGAAGCCCCCGAAGCCGCAGGCCTTTCATCCTGCGTCATGTGTCACTCTGAAAGCTCGCGCCTGACCGCCCGCAACAGTACGGGCAGTTCAATGACGATGGTCGGACGCAGGCGCGGCAGTTGCAGGCTGAAATACTGGTGCGATACCATATCGCGCAGTCCGGACCAGCCGCGCCAATCCACGTCAGGGTGCCTCGCGAGCAGCTCGGGCGGAAGAACGCGCGCGATAGGTGCGCCGGTCGGCCGTTGGGAGCGCGATGAAGGCCGCTTCGTCCAACCCCCCGCAGAAATCCAGAGCGTCAGTTGCCGCAGTTCGGATGTCCTCGAGCCGCTCGCGGCTCCCTCGCCGCGTCATAGGACGCGCACGGCCTCTCTCTCCGCAGTCTCCCGCACGGCCAGACGCAAGGCGCTTCGTTCCACCAGATCCGCGGATGATCCCAGCAACTCGGACAATTCGGCCCTTAGTGACGCCAGACTGACGAGAGAGAGAGACGCGCCTGAGGATCGAACTCGGCAAACAGGTCGATATCACTATCCGGGCGCGCATCACCGCGCACCACTGAGCCAAATAGCCAAAGTCCGGTCAGGCCGTGTTGTTTAAGGATCGGCGCATTCGCCCGCAACTTACCCAACACCGTTCTCAGGGCAGGCGGCCTGCGATCCTCCTCGACCAGGAAGCGCTCGACCAGACCTCCAACCAGCCCCTGGACGGTCTCGCCGCGTGCGGCGGCAACAGCCTTCAGCCGGTCGCGTGCGGCCTCAGGCAGACGCACGGACAGAAAAGCCGGAGTGCCGGGTTGGGAAGCGGACATAGCCTTAACGTAGCCTCAAGCGCACATGTGCACAAACGACGCCTACCCTGCAGACTTAAGGCTCGGCCTGGGACGGGTCACGGGCAGCGCTGTGGGCCGTCCGGATCGCTTCGCGGCGCGCGGCGATGATCGCGGCGAGCCGTGTGCCGACCGCCGGATCGCGCCAGAGCAGGACCAACGTGGCGAGCAGCCCGCCATGCAGCAGCAGCGCACCGGTGCCGACATGGGTCATGCTCCAGATCAGCCCGGGGCCCGCCCACATCAGCGCGCCGGCGAGAGCATAGACGCCAAGCCAACGCGGCCGCGCCGGCATGCCGAGCCGCCAGACCACTGCGCCGGTGGCGGCGGCGGCCATTGCCATCTTGAGCACCGTCATCGCGCGCAGCAGACCGGTCAGGTTCGGATCGGCGTTCGCCAGCGCCGGCGATGCTGCGGTCTGAATGCCCAGCAGGAAGCCCGCGGCGCAGGCGGCGCAGGCGGCAGCCAGCAGCGTCACGCGCGCGGAAATCGTCGATTTGCCCTGGTGTGGCGCGGCTTCAGCGGTGATCCTGGCAGCGACGGCGGAGGCGGTTCTCATCGTTCGGCTTCCTTGCACGTATCCAAGGTGGGGCACTCAACGTGGCGGCGATCATGGCGGAGTCAACTCGGACACGAGCCTGCCCTCTGAGCCATCGACATCCGGCAACGCCCTGAGCGAACGCAAGGTCCGGCTGCGCCACGCAACCAGGGTGAGAAGCATGGCCCCCGTCCCCGCAAACCCGAGTGCCGCGCGCAGCCCGGCATGCTCGCCGAGCCAGCCTCCGATCAGCGCGCCGGGCAGCCCGGGAACCAGAATCAGCCAGCGCATCGTGCTGGTCATCCGGCCCAGCATCGGCGCCGGGGTGACCGCCTGGCGCAGTGCGATGAAGTTGATGAAGATGAACAGCTCGCCCATGCCGAACAGTCCGAGGCTGCATCCGAACAGGACGTCGCCAACGACCCCTTGGAGAGCCGCGGACAGCATCATCCAACTGCAGGCACATAGCCCGAAGCCGACGGTGAGGCAGGAGCCCGGGCCGATCGCGCGCCCAAGCGGGCCGCTGAGCAGGCTTGCCGCCACCGTGCCGGCGCCAAGACAGATATAGCCGAGCCCGACGCCTTGCCCGGACAGGCCCAGACCGCGTGTGGCGAAGAGAATGGTCACGACCAGCGCCGCATTGTAGAAGATCTGCCACGCCGCGACGAAGCCCGCGAGCCTGATCAGGACCCGGCTGGAGCGTACGAAACGCAGGCCGCCTGTCAGCTCCGGCCAGAACCGGCCGCGTGCGCCCGCCGGTGCTTCGCCCGTGCGGATGCCGCTCAGGATGACGACCGAGAGCAGCAGCAAGCCAGCGTCGAACAGCAGAGTGAGCGGCGCGCCCAGCACTTTGATCAATGCGCCAGCGAGGCCCGGTCCCGCCACTTGCGCGCCGGAGTTGGCCAGAGCGTTGCGTGCATTCGCCTCGAGCAGCCGGTCGCGCCTGACGATCTGCGTCAGCACAATCTGCGCGGCGCTGCCGGCGGTCGTATTGACCAGGCCGATCATGAAGGAAGCGGCGAACAACCAGTCGAGCGACAGGATGCCAGCCCACCAGGCGAGCGGCACGCTGACCGCGACGCCGACAAGCGTGAGTTCGCCGGCTATATAGACGCGCAACTTCCGCATCCGGTCGAGCCACACGCCGGATGGCAGCGAGAACAGCACGAAGGGCAGGATCTGCATCGCGGTCAGTGTTCCCATCTGCGCCGGCCGCGCGCGCAGCAGCACCGCCGCAGTGAGCGGCAACGCCAGGAACGTGATCTGCGCCCCGAACGAGCTGGCCAGAACCGACATCCACAAACGCCGATAGACCGCGTCACGCAACAGATCGTCCGGCCGCAATCCGAGGCCGGTGGCGGAGAACCTGCCTTGCATGCTTACCCGGCTCCGGTCTTGGGCGTGGATTGGGCGGTGACCAGCAGCGACGATTCCTCGACATCGAGTTCCCGCAGCAGGCGTCTCGCCGCATCGTCGTCGATGCGTTGCGTGCGCAGCAACCCCGCGAGCGTCGTGCGCTGCGCGCGTACCGCGCGCAAGCGCAGCGCCAGTTCGCGTCGGTAGAGGCGCTTTGCGTCCTCGGCGGAGATGTCGCGCTCGGACTCTTCCTCCCGCGTGAGGCGCGCGAGGCGGCTTTCCTGGTCGGCGAGCACGGTAGCGGCGACCTGTGCCGCGTCCTTGTCCTCGGCGGCCGCCTTGTCGCGGAACTGGGTGACCGCATCGAGGCCGGCACGGGCGAGCGTCACCCGGGCGGCCTCGATCTCATGCTCGACTGGATCCTCTTGCCCCAGCCCGTCTCCCGCGACCAGCAGCGGCAGCAGGATGGCGGCGAACAGCATCGAGCAGATGATCACGCCGGTGGCCACAGTAATCAGCAGGTCGCGATGCGGGAACCCTGGGTCCGTGCCGGTCGCCACCGGGAGGGACAGGATCGCGGCCAGGGTGATCGCGCCGCGCACGCCGGCCACGGCCATCGCCAGGCTGATCCGGAAGGGGGGCGCCTCGATGCTGTCGCCGCGCACACGCGCATTGGTCCAGCGGACCGCGAATATCAGGCGAACCCAGATCAGCCGCAGCAGCATGAGCAGAAGGGTGAGCAGGAGAACCGCCTCCGGCAGACGCCAGGGAGAAAGCGCATGCTCCTGGCTCAGGGAAGCGGCATTCTTGATGATGCGCGGCAACTGCAAGCCAAGCAGCAGGAAGACGATGCCGTTGAACAAGAAGCCGATCAGGGACCACAGCACCTGCTGGCTCAGTCGTGTCTCTGGACGCGCGCTGTACAGCGCCAGTCGTTTGACGACGATGCCGGCGGCGACCGCGGCCAGGATGCCGGAGGCGCCCAGCCGCTCGGCCGCGAGGTAGGCGCCGAACGGCAGCAGGGCGATCAGGGTGAGCTGGGCGGCAGGGCCCACGTCGCGTCGCGCGAGCATCGACGCGGCCCGGCTGGCAAGCCAGCCGAGGCCAGCGCCGACGGCAAGGCCGCCCGCCACCATCCACACGAACTCGACGCTGGCGCTCCTGATGGAGAAGCTGCCGGCCATCGTGGCGAGGACAGCGAACTTGAAGCAGACCAGCCCGGAGGCATCGTTGAGCAGCGCCTCTCCGGACAGGATATGCATCATGCGCCGCGGCGCTCCGCGGCCTTCCAGCATCGCGCCCACCGCGACCGCGTCGGTCGGCGACAACACCGCGGCGAGCGCGAAGGCGGCGGCGAGCGGCACGCCCGGCTCGAACCGGTTGACCAGCCAGCCGCCGGCGAGCGTGCTGAACAGAACCAGACCGAACGCCAAGGCGAGGATCGGACCACGCAGGTTGCGCAGCTCGCGCAACGGCATCACGGCGGCGTCGGCGAACAGCAAAGGCGGGATGAACAGCAGCATGAACACAGGCGGATCGAGCGCCAGGTGGAAGCCGGCAAGCGCGATCGCCGCACCGATGGCGATCTGCAGCAGCGGCGCCGGGATACGGCTCGCGCGGGTGATCAGGGTGCTGAGCGCGGTGGCGGCGATCAGCATCAGGGTGACGAGGGCGACATGCATGGCGGGCAGGATAGCGCGGCGATTGCGCGAAATGCGTCGCTCGCGCAGAAGGTGGCCATGCGACAGCTCGTGCTTCACGACAGCCTGACACGCGTCGAGGTGGCGTTCACGCCGCACCACCCGGAGCACGTGCGTCTCTATTATTGCGGACCGACGGTCTATGACCTGCCGCATATCGGCAATCTGCGCGCGATGGCGACGGCGGACGTGCTGGTGCGGCTGCTGCGCTCGCTCTATCCGCGTGTGACCTACGTACGCAACATCACCGACATAGACGACAAGATCAACGCGCGCGCGCGGGCGATGGGGGTGCCGATCGCAACCCTCACCGAGCGGACGACGCGGGAGTTTCATGCCGATCTGGCCGCCATGGGAATGGCGCCGCCCGATATCGAGCCGGCGGCGACGCACCATGTGGGCGACATGATCGGATTGATCGCGCGCCTGGTCGATTCCGGCCATGCCTACGCGGCGTCCGGGCATGTGTTGTTCTCGGTGCGGCATTTCGCCGACTATGGCCGGCTGTCGGGACGCAATCCGGAGGAGCTGCTGGCCGGCGCCCGGGTCGAGGTGGCGTCGTACAAGCGCGATCCGGGCGACTTCGTGCTGTGGAAACCGTCGGATGCGGAGCTGCCGGGATGGGACAGCCCGTGGGGGCGGGGACGTCCCGGCTGGCATATCGAGTGCTCGGCGATGGCGCACCGCTATCTCGGCGGAAGCTTCGACATCCATGGCGGCGGCACCGACCTGATCTTTCCGCACCATGAGAACGAGCGCGCGCAAAGCCTGTGCGGCTGGCCAGGCAGCGGCTTCGCGCGGATCTGGCTGCACAACGCGATGCTGCTGGTCAACGGCGAGAAGATGTCGAAGAGCCTCGGCAATTTTTTCACCGCGCGCGAAATCCTGGCGGACTGGCCCGCCGAGGCGCTGCGGCTGATGCTGCTGGGCACGCATTACCGCTCGGTGCTGAATTTCACGTTTCCCGGTCTTGCCGAGGCCCGGCGGACGCTCGACCGTTTCTACCGGGCGCTGGAGCGGCACCAGGGGCTGTCCGAGGCGGCGTCCGAAGCGCCGCCCGACGCGGCGCCGAGCCCGGCCTTCCTGGACGCGCTGTGCGATGACCTCAACACGCCGCTGGCGATCTCGGTGCTGCACCGTTTGGCCGATGCGGCGATCGGCGGCGATCTGGCATCGTCGTCGGCGCTCAGGGCTTCTGGCGCGATGCTGGGACTTTTGCAAGGCGATCCGCGCGCCTGGTTCCAGAGCGGCGCCGATGCCGGGCGGATCGAGGCGTTGATCGCGGAGCGGCTGTCGGCGCGACAAACGCGGGATTTCGCCCGTGCCGATGCGATACGCGCGGAGCTCGCCTCAGAGGGCGTGGCACTCGAAGACACCGCTTCGGGAACGACTTGGCGGCGGGTGCGGTGACCGGACGAGATGGCGGCGCCGACCTGGCGCCCGCTGCCGGCAGCCCGGTGGTCGTGCTGGTGCGTCCGCAGCTTGCCGAGAATATCGGCGCGGCGGCGCGGGCGATGGCCAATGGCGGGTTGTTCCACTTACGGCTGGTGGCGCCGCGCGACGGCTGGCCGCAGGAGCGCGCCTGGCGCTCCGCCTCCGGCGCCGACCGTATCCTGGAGGCGGGGGGGGGGGGGGGGGGCGGGGCGCCCCCCGGGGGGGGGGGGGGGGGGGGGGGGGGGGGCGCGGG